>NZ_JAKVBC010000020.1 GCF_022447245.1 Kordia sp.
AATCTGCTGAGCACTTATCTCCATATCGTTGGATTGTAGGTCGATAAGTCGCTTATTTGCTTCAGCAAGTTTAGTGGCGATGAGATTATTTAGTCGTGCAGAATTTGGATGTGATTTTCGTACCTTACGTTCAGCTTCGTTCCAATATTTCTTGTCAATATAGTGACCTGTATAGATGTAAGAGGGCTTTCGATTTTTAATGATTCTCACCACTAACGGGTACAAGCCTTCTTTGTTGGGTTTGTTTCTAAGGAGTACTTTTACGCTTGTTGCCATGTTCGTATCTTTTATCTAAGTTACGAAATTTAGGTAAAACATAGGTAAAACATTTGGTGTTTTTTCTTAGGTTTTTGTGAACAGTAAATTTAGTAAAATATTGGTAATCAATTGATTTTTAGTGCACATACGTTCAAATGAGTTCAAATTGAACTGGATTCAAAATCCAGTTCTTTCGAGAGTGTGGGTTCGATTCCCACCTCGAGTACTGAAAATTCAAATCCCAACAGAAATGTTGGGATTTTTACTTTTTGTAAAATTAAGAATGTTATTTTGTGATGACTAAATGATGTGAATACACTTGATTCGCACCGGTTATCTTTAATATATATGTCCCAGTTGGTAAACTTTGCGTATTTATTTCAGTAGAATTTTTTGGAAAAGTACCTTTTAAAAGCAACCTTCCCTTCATACTGTAAATTTGATATTCTATCTCAGATAGATCTTCATCTAGTTTTATGGAAACAACATTTTTTGCTGGATTTGGGTATGCTTGAAGAGTTTTTATCTTTTTGACTTCATTTAAGAGAGCACGAGAAGCTACAGGAAGGCAAACAGGAGCTCTTGTTCCTCCATCAACCATTTCTCCATCTTGGATAGGGATAATGTCATTAGTAATTTGGCTAAGCTTAAAATTACTTCGTTGTTCTTCGCTTCCTGAAACTAAGATACCAACTTCATCTACGTTACAACAATTAGTTAAATCAGGCAGTGTGCTCATGACAGCTCCATTTCTTAGCGGAAGAAGAGAGAAACCTTCAGGTCCTGGATCTACTCCGCCAGCTAGCATATTTCCAGAAGAAATAGAAATAGCATCGAATAGTTTAGAGTTTAATTGACCATAAATTCTAGAATTTACAAGTGAAACGCTAGTGTCAATTGTGGCAAGATATTTAAAGCTTTCCAGTTCTCCTGCAATCAAAAAAAGTGGTGAGTTGGGTATTTTGTGAATGCTTTCCAACATATTTCCTTTACTAGAAGTGGTAGAAGTAGCGCTTTCTACTAATACGCCGCTTAAAAAAGTTCCCACTGGGTTTACAACCATGATAAAGCCAAAAGAAAGATTGTCATGGATATTAGTTGTGCCGCCAACAATAATGAAATTCCCTTCATCGGTTTCAATAATTTCTCTAGGAATGAGATCTCCAACAGAATTATGTTGTGGATGTATAAGACCAAGTTTTGAGACAGTGTTATTAATTGCACTAAATCTGTAGAAGAAAAAACCACCGCCGTTGTTAACATCGGTAGCTACAACAACAATAGAATTGTCATTTGCAATAATAGCATCTTGTACACGATGCGGATTGAATATGTTAATAGTTCTGGATGCTATAAGAGCACCAGAAGTACCATTCAACAATACGAAAAAAGATCTGCTAATACTTCCATCTGATTGAGTTCCTACCACAAGTATATTGTTATCGGAAGTCTCTAAAACTTTTGCAGCAGTCAGATCGAAATTTTCCAATGGAATTCGTTGTCTCCATACAGGATTTCCATTCAATCGTAAACTAAATACAATAATCTCGGTATTCAGATCTGGATCGGTGTCTTGGTGTGTGCCAGCAATCACAAATTGTGAATCAGAAGTAATCATACTACTAGCAAACGTTTCTATACCATCATATCCGATAGCTTGACTCCATAAGGGAGTTCCGTTGTTTAAAAAAGAAGCGCAATAAAGGTCTCTTCTTCCATTTCCAAAAGAATCGGTATGTCCAGCAACTATAATATGATTAGAGTTTGGCTGGTGTACTTCAAAGATATCATCATTGATATCTCCTCCAACTTGCGTACAAAATTGTCCGTATGTAGTATTTGTAAATAGTAGTAAAAATATAAACGTAAAAAAGGTAAATTGGCAAAAAATAAGTTTTGTCCTCATAATAATGATGTTTTAAATGAATAATAAAAAACCGGTTTTCTGATGTATTAATTAATACTTCAAAAGTAGTTTTAGATGCTAATTATTATGAAGAATTACGAGGACAAAAATGTGACAATTCTTCTGTTATTGTCGATTTTATATATATGTAGGACAAATGTGGGACAGATGTGAGGTAAATTTATTTATACATGTTTTTATCCTTTTGTATTTTCTAAAAATTAAGCTGATTGATTCATTTTTTTGAGAAAATAAGAAACGGTCAATTCAGTTTGTTTTTTAAAAGCTTTTGTGAAAGATTCTGGGTTAGAAAACCCAGCTTCTTCTGAAATAGCTTTTACAGTATACTTTTTAAATTTTGAATCATTTTTAAGACAATCTAAAATATAATTAATTCTCAGATCATTGACATAATTTCTAAATGTTTTATGTTTATGAGTATTAATGATTTTTGAAAGATATTTAGGATTTGTTTTTAGCTTTTTTGATAAGGTTGATAATGTTATTTTTTTATTTAAAAAGCCTTTCTTTGTTTCAAAATTGGTGAGCTCTCCTAAGATTCGACGAATGATCTCATCGTTGATTTCTAAAGAATCATTTTTAAAACTTTGAGAGGAAATTTTAGGTTTAACTTGATGATTTGAATGAACCAACTTCAGAAACTTTTTTTGGTCTTTTTTTCTATTATAAAAATTAAAAACAAAACCAATTACAGCGATGATAAGTAGTATTGAGAAAATGACATAATAAATAACAGAGTTATTACGCTGTTTTTTGAGCAATCTGTCTTTTTGAGCAATTAAGTTTTTCGTGTCATAATCTTTATGTAATTTTTGAACAAGAAGTGTAAACTCTTTATTAATAATACTGTCAATGGTGAGTAAGCGATTCGTATAATACAACTCTTTTTCTGTATCACCTTTGGTTTTATAATAATCTAAAATGCCTTTGTATGCGTCTCGAAATTCTGGAATGAGATAGCCGCTAATCTTATACAAACTATCTAATTTTTTATAGTAGTCAGTGGCTTTTTTAAAATTGCGGTTATGGTTATTAATTTTTCCAAGATAAAAATAGCACTCAGCTAAATCAGGATTTAAGTTCCTTTTTACAAAATAGGGGATAACCTTTACAATACTTTTTTTGGCAACTTTATAATTTCCACGCGCAAATTGATTTCCAGCTTCTTCTTTTCTAAACATTGTCGGTGTATAGTAACCGTAATTCTTGATGGATGATAATTGAGCGCCTTCATTGAAAACAATAGTTGCAGAATCATGCTTCTTTAAGCCAATATATGCTAATCCTAAAGTATATAAGGCGGTAAGTTTAGTGCAATTTGGATCGTTGTATTGAGAAGTTTCATAATCAAACATGCTATTCTCCTTAAAGATGTCTGCCGCTTCTCTATATGCTCCTATGTGTAATTTAAATGATGCTATATAATGTTGTGTTTTGTTGTAAAACTCGCCCTTTTGATCCTTAAAAAAGTCTCTTGCTTTAATATAATAGGATAAGGCTTGTTCTGGTTGTCCCTTTAAGGAATTTAAGACGCCTTTATGAATATAGCTTTCATGTAAAATTTTATCAAGATTATTTGTTTTGCTTATGGAGATGGCGCTATCAATGTATTTTGTAGCATTAGTCATATTGTTGGCTATAAAATGTAATAGGATATAACTGTTAGCAATTGCTTCAATATTATGTTCTTTTTTTGCCTTATTAATTTTGAAGTTGGCTATCTGTTTTGCTGCATCTTTTTTTGCAGTTTCTAATTTTGAATAGAAACTGTCTTTAAGTTCAGAAAAACTCTTGTTTTTTAATGAGTCTTCAGGAATAAAATCTTGAGCATTTCCATGTATAGTATAAAAAGGAAAAATTAATAAGAGTATTATATATTTTAAATATCTCATCATAAAATAGAGGATAACAAGTGTTCAAGTATTGTTTTGTAAAATTAAACGAATGAGATGATAGAACAATTATTATTTAACTAAGAAAATTATAAGCAAATAGTTTTATGAATGGTTTTTATAAAATCTTCAGTCAAAAAAGGCTTCATTATATAGCCATTCATTTCGTGCTTATTCATTTTTGCTTCCACTTCTTCACTGGAAGATGCGGTAAGTGCAATGATGGAAATATCAGCATTAAATTTACGGATAAGCGAAGTGGTTTCATAACCATCTAAATCGGGCATGTGTAAATCCATCAAAATACAGTCAAACTGTTCTTTTTCAATAATAGTAATGGCTTCTTTTCCTGAACTGACTACTTTTGTAATTACCTGAAAATCATCAAGTATTTTTTGGGTTACTAATTGATTGATTTTATTATCGTCTACAATTAAAATTCGCTTATTTGCGATTGATGTACAAATATTTTCAAGTGTATTATTTTGCAACTTTGAGGCTTCTATCTTCTGAAAAATAAGTTCAAAGCTAAATGTAGCTCCTTGATTGACTTCACTTTTTATACAAATAGAACTATCCATAAGATTTAAAATTCGCTTTACAATCGAAAGTCCTAATCCAGTTCCGTTATATGATTTTTGAATTTTTGTTTGTTCTTGATAAAACTTTTCAAAAATTTGTTCTTGTTTTTCTTTTGAAATACCTACGCCATCATCTTTAATTTCAAAATAAATTTTTACATGTTGATCAAGATCATCTACTAATTTAGCAGTAACATATATATTGCCTTTGTGAGTAAATTTAATAGCATTCGATATTAAATTAATAAACACTTGCGATAACTTTAAAGAATCTCCTTTCAAAGATTGTGGAATAGTATCATCGTATACAATGTGAATTTTATTTTGACTATTATGCAACGAAAACTCCAGACTCTCTATAATATTATTGATTAGGCTTTTTAGCTTAAAATCTAGAAATTCTAGTTTTATTTCTCCAGATTCAATTTTATTTAACTCTAATACATTATTAATTAATGATAATAAATGACTTGCTGAAAAATTCAAAGATTCTAAATATTCTCTATGGCTGCTATTTACATTTTCTTTAGAAAGCAGTTTTGAAAGTTCTATAACGCCATAAAGTGGTGTGCGCAATTCATGACTAATTTCAGAATAAAAATTACTTTTTGCTTTTGACAGTTCTTCTGCTTTGCTCTTTGCAATATTAAGCTGCTTGTTTTTCTTAAAGATTAAATATGTGCTTATTAAAAGTCCCAAAACAAATAGTGCGAGGACCGTATTATATATTCTAAACTTTGAGATAGTAGCATCTTTAAACTCCTGTTCTGTTTCTAATAATCGAACTTTCTCTTCATTTTCGCGTAAAAAATTGTCGGCTTCAACCTGTTTGGCTTTTTCAAATTCTTTGATTTTATTCAGTGAATCTTTGTAAATGGTATATTTCTGCATAAAACCATAAGCCTTCTCAGGTTTGCTATCATTTCTAAATAACTCAGCTTGTTCTTTATAAAGGTTTGCTAGAACTTCTATAAAGCTATATTTTTTGGAAGCTTCAATAGATTTATCAAAATACAATTGGTGGTTTTTAAAGTCTTTAATCTTGTAATATGCATAGGTTAACTGTACATATATAAGTGCTTTTAATTTTCGATCCTTATACAAAGGAACCTTCCTTATAATATCTAGGGTTTCTAAAGAATACTTTATACCTTCTTTATATTTTTCTTCTTCATAAATTTTAAGTTCAGCAACATTTGACAAAGGATAAATCATGTCTACTTCATATCCACCTGCTTTTGCAAGATTAATAGCTTTCGTAAAATACATATTGGCTTTGGGAATACTATCAAAATCTTTATAGTTTACTCCAATATCATTATAGGATAATACTAAATTAAAAGTGTCTTTTGCTTTTTGGAAAATGTCTTTTGCTTTGAACAAATAATAGAAACTTAAGGAATCTTTACTTACGTAGTAATGAGAATTTCCAAGAGATGCATAACAGCGCCCAATTAAAATACTGTCATTTACTTCTTTGGCATACTTGAGTATTTTATTATTGATCGCGATAGATTCAACATGTTTGCCTTGTTCAAATAATTTAAAGGCTCTCTCTTTCTCTGCTAACATAGAATCTTTTAGTACATCAGAGTTGTTCTGTGACAATGACAAAAAGGGAATTATAAAGACAAGGAAAAGAAAATATGTTTGCTTCAAACTAAATCAATGGTTTAACTCAATTAATTTACTAAAACTATTGCAAATATACGCTTTAATAATAGTTTTTAGTGTAATCTGCTTTTTATGAGGTGATTAAGCGAATCTTAAAAAACTTTTTATAGATGAGACAAATCATCAAACTCTAAAAATAGTAGGTTTTTGTGGTTCTTTGTCGGAAAGATTTGAGTATTTTCGTTATATGCTAAAAAATCACACGCATATAGAAGAATTGTTAATTGATGCAACCAAAGAAGTACTATATGAAAAACTAATAGCGCAACTCAATAAAGATTTTTTGTTAGCTAATATTGAAGAAACTTTCCCTGCTACTATTTCTCCAGAATCCTTGAAAAGAGAATTGCACGCAATTGTTTATCAGCTAATTAGAGAAAAATTCGCTGAATATTTAAACTTGCTTTACATTATGGATGTTTCTGAAGCCAAAATTAAAGCGTTAGATGGATCGGATATGGTTGGACTTTCTGAACAAGTAGCTTTTCTAATGCTAAAACGCGAATGGCAAAAAGTATGGTTTAAAAATAAACTCTAAAAAACGGCACCAAAGCATCTGCATAAATACTTTTATCGTCATCGTGTAAAACATTATAGCGAATACCAACAGTAATATTGTTTGTGGTATATCCAACGCCAAAAAATACAGCAGGTTGCCAATAATCATCGTCTACAAAAATAGGATCTTCAAAATCTCTGCTTACATGCAAATATTCAAACTCACTCGACAATTGAATTTCAGGCAATGGATTAAACAAACCAATAAAACTTCCACCTACAATGGTTGACTTAAAAAAATCATCATCTTTAAAATAGGTGTAGTTGAGTGAAACACCAGCAGAAAATTGTGTATTAAAGTCATAAATAGCACTTGGAGCTACTGTAGCGCTAAAAATTCCATTGGCAAAACTCAAACCCAATCCGCCGCCAAAACGAATATGTTGCCAAAAATCACTTCCTCTAGAATTTAAATTGGAATTATTTTGCGAAAATGCTGAAAAGGATGCTAAGAGTGTAAAAATGATTAAAAAAGTACTTTTTGGTCGGGAAAAAACAGAATTTTTCATGTATTAGAAAAGCTTATGGATTATTCCTATAAATATATACAAAACTTGTGATGTGTTTTTGTCAAAAGTTGTATTTTTGGTAAAATTTTGTCGAAACAAGACAAGAAAGAAAAAACATGGATAGATTTTCCTTTTTAAATGCAGCACATACAGCATATTTTGCTGAATTATACGATCAATATTTAGAAAACCCAGATAGCGTTGAGCCAAGTTGGCGAGCGTTCTTTCAAGGATACGATTTTGGAACTGAAAGCTACGGTGAAGAAATGGCAGAAACAACAGAAACTGTTACGAAAGTAGTAGTTCCTGAAAATGTAAAAAAAGAATTCCAAGTTGTAAAACTTATCGACGGATACCGTACACGTGGACATTTATTTACTAGAACGAACCCTGTTCGTGAACGTAGAAAATATGAGCCAACTTTAGCCTTAGAAAATTTTCAACTCAGCGAAAGCGATTTAGATAAAACGTTTGAAGCAGGTTCCATCTTAGGAATTGGGAAAACAACACTAAGAAATATTATCACACATTTAGAGCGTATTTATTGCGAATCTATCGGTGTAGAGTATATGTATATCAGAAAACCAGAACAGATTAAGTGGATTCAAGATAAATTGAATGTCAACGACAATCATCCGCAGTTTTCTAACGATACCAAAAAACACATTCTTAAAAAACTGAACGAAGCAGTTTCTTTTGAAAATTTCTTGCATACAAAATATGTAGGGCAAAAACGTTTCTCGCTAGAAGGTGGAGAATCCTTAATTCCTGCGTTAGACGCTGTTGTAGAAGAAGCAGCAAACAAAGGTGTAAAAGAGTTCATTTTAGGAATGGCGCATAGAGGTCGTTTAAATGTACTAACGAATATCTTTGGTAAATCAGCGAAGAATATCTTTAGTGAATTTGACGGAAAAGACTACGCAGAAGCTATTTTTGATGGTGATGTAAAATACCATTTAGGATTAACTTCTGACAGAGAAACAGATTCTGGAAAGAAAATAAATATGAATATTGCGCCAAATCCATCGCACTTAGAAACGGTTGGAGCAGTAGTAGAAGGAATTGCCAGAGCAAAACAAGATCGTTATTATCCAGATAATTTCTCTGAAGTGTTACCAATTGTAATTCACGGTGATGCCGCAATTGCAGGGCAAGGTTTGGTATACGAAATTGTACAAATGTCACAGTTAGATGGTTACAAAACTGGCGGAACCATTCATATTGTAATTAATAATCAGGTCGGATTTACTACCAACTATTTAGATGCGCGTTCGTCTACGTATTGTACTGATGTCGGAAAAGTAACACTTTCACCAGTATTACACGTAAATGCAGATGATGCAGAAGCCGTTGTTCATGCAGCTTTATTTGCATTAGATTATAGAATGACATTCAAGCGTGATGTATTTATTGACTTATTAGGATACCGTAAATATGGACACAACGAAGGTGACGAACCTCGTTTTACGCAACCAAAATTATACAAAGCCATTTCAAAACATAGCAATCCACGTGATATTTACGCAAAGAAATTACAAGAGCAAGGCGTTATTGATGGAAACTATGTAAAAGAATTGGAAAAACAATACAAGGACTCACTAGAAGTAAAACTGGAAGATTCTCGTAAAGAAGAAAAAACAATCATCACACCATTCATGCAAGATACTTGGAAAGATTTTGAGCGAGTAGATGAGCATGAAATGGCAAAAGATGTGGATACTACATATCCAAAAGAAAAATTAGCAGAAATCGCTAAGGCAGTTTCTAAATTGCCTGAAGACAAGAAGTTCTTGCGTAAAATAGAACGTTTAATCTCTGGTCGTCACGATATGTTTTTTGAAAAAAACAAAATCGATTGGGGAATGGGTGAAATGCTAGCGTTTGGTTCTTTATTACAAGAAGGATATGATGTGCGTATCACAGGACAAGATGTGGAAAGAGGAACCTTCTCGCATCGACATGCAGTAGTAAAAGTAGAAGAATCAGAAGAGGAAATCAAATTACTTGACCATGTAGCAAATGAGCAAGGAAGCTTCTATATTTACAACTCTTTGCTATCAGAATACGGAGTGGTTGGATTTGATTATGGATACGCTATGGCAAGTCCAAAAACACTTACGATTTGGGAAGCACAATTTGGAGACTTCAGTAATGGAGCGCAAATTATGATTGACCAATATATCTCTTCTGGAGAAGACAAGTGGAAAACACCAAATGGGTTGGTGATGTTATTGCCACACGGATATGAAGGGCAAGGAGCAGAACACTCATCAGCGCGTATGGAGCGTTACTTACAATTATGTGCAAAAGACAATATGTACATGGCAGATTGTACAACACCAGCAAACTTCTATCACTTGTTGCGTCGTCAGATGAAAGCAGGTTTTAGAAAGCCATTAATTGTATTTACACCAAAAAGATTATTGCGTTTGCCAGCAGCAGTTTCTACAGTAGACGATTTTGCAAACGGAAGTTTCCAAACGTTAATCGACGATGTTGATGCAGATGCTAAAAAAGTAAAAACATTAGTGTTCTGTACTGGTAAATTCTATTACGATTTACTAGAGGAACGTTCAAAGCAAGGAAGAGATGAAGATGTTGCTTTAGTACGAATAGAGCAACTATTCCCATTGCCAAAAACGGAAATAAGAGAAGTATTAGCAAAATATACAAACGCAGACGATATTGTTTGGGCACAAGAAGAACCAAGAAATATGGGAGCTTATGGACACTTACTAATGCATGTGGAGGAAGTACGAAATTTTAGAGTTGCTTCTAGAAGATTTTATGGTGCACCAGCAGCGGGAAGTTCAGTGCGTTCCAACCGTCGTCACGCAGAAGTAATTGCATACGTTTTTGATAAAAATAAAAATAATATGCGTTAAGGATTGTATTTAACTTAATTTAATAAATAAGTGAGTGCAAAATAGTAACAGCGGTTGCAGAAGTCATTGAACGAAGTTGAAATGAGTCGAAGCAAACACCCAAAAAAAGTAAAATAAAAACTAAAATATAGAACACGATGATTTTAGAAATGAAAGTTCCTTCGCCAGGAGAATCCATCACTACAGTAGAAATTGCAGAATGGTTAGTACAAGACGGCGATTACGTAGAAAAAGACCAAGCAATTGCTGAGGTTGATTCTGATAAAGCAACGTTAGAGTTGCCAGCAGAAGCTAGTGGAACAATCACCTTAAAAGCAGAAGAAGGCGATGAAGTAGAAGTTGGACAAATAGTTTGTTTGATTGATACAAGTGCAGAAGCTCCAAGTGGCGATACGGCAAAAGAAGAAAAGAAAGCCGAGGCGCCAAAACCTGAGCCTGCAAAAGTAGAAACGCCAAAACCTGCAGAACCTGCAAAAACATACGCTTCAGGAAGTGCTTCTCCAGCAGCTAAGAAAATCTTAGCAGAAAAGGGAATGAGTGCTAACGAAGTAAAAGGAACTGGAAAAGACGGTCGTGTTACTAAAGATGACGCAGTAAAAGCACAACCTAGTATGGGAACACCTTCTGGTGGATCGCGTGGAAGTGAGCGTAAAAAATTATCAATGTTACGTAGAAAAGTGGCAGAACGTTTGGTATCTGCAAAGAACGAAACGGCAATGTTAACAACGTTCAACGAAGTAGATATGTCGCCAATTTTTGCACTGCGTAAAGAATACAAAGAAACATTCAAAGCAAAGCATGGTGTAAGTTTAGGATTTATGTCGTTCTTTACTTTAGCTGTAGTTCGTGCATTAAAATTATATCCAGCTGTAAACTCTATGATTGATGGAAAAGAAATGATTAGCTATGATTTCTGTGACATCAGTATTGCAGTTTCTGGACCAAAAGGATTAATGGTTCCTGTAATTAGAAATGCAGAAAACTTATCATTTAGAGGTGTAGAATCAGAAGTAAAACGTTTGGCATTGCGTGCACGTGATGGGCAAATCACTGTAGATGAAATGACAGGAGGAACATTTACAATTTCTAATGGTGGAGTTTTCGGTAGTATGTTATCAACACCAATTATCAATCCGCCGCAATCAGGTATTTTAGGAATGCATAACATTGTTGAAAGACCAGTTGCTGTTGATGGGCAAGTAGTTGTTCGTCCAATTATGTATGTTGCCTTGTCTTATGATCATAGAATCATTGATGGGAAAGAATCAGTAGGATTCTTAGTAGCAGTAAAAGAAGCGCTAGAAAATCCAACTGAATTATTGATGGACAACAATGTAAAAAAAGCTTTAGAATTGTAAAAAAAACAATCTATTCAAAATATGAATAACCATTGCTGAAAAGTGATGGTTATTTTTTTTGGAAAACCTTTAATGTAATGATTCATGAGCGGACTTTGTTTACTTCTTTATTTTTCAGTATATTAAAGAGTGTTCGAGTGAATTTTTATAAGAAAAATCGGCATAATTCTTGATGAAGATTATGCGTCCAAAAATATGATCAGCCATGAAAAAAATTACCTGTTTTATACTTACGTTTCTCTTCACAATTACTGCTTTTGCGCAATATGAAATTACCATTGATGCGCATGTGTTGGATATGGATACTAAAGCTCCTATTCCGTATGTAAATGTAGAATTTCAAGGAAAAGACTTAAAAGCAGTTACCGATGCTGAAGGAAAGTTTACATTGACCTTTGATGAAGGTTGGATTGACGATACCGATCGTTTTCAGTTAGTGGCTAATGGGTATAATATAGTCAATGTAGACATGTCAAAACTGAGCAAATACTTAACATTTACAGATAAAATCTTTTTGACAAAAACGACTACAAAAGCTAAAAACACTCTAAAAGGAACTGTTTTTACAGAAAAAAATAATTCAATTCAAAATGCGATAGTGCAGGTAAAAAACAGCTTCAAAATGACGCAGACAAAAGCTGATGGTTCATTTGAAATAGCAGTCAATATTGGAGATGTACTTGTGATTGATTATGTAGGAGTTCACAAAAAAGAAATTGTAATTCGTGATATGAATCCACTGAATATCAAATTGCAATCAAACACAGAATTACTTAATGAAGTTACGCTAAAAGGGAAAAAATCTCCAAAAAAAAAACAATATACAGATACTGGATTTGGACGAATGAATCTAGAAGCTTTTGGAGGCGGAAGTGTAATCACTTCTGATAATATTGGGCCACAACATATTTATGTCTCAGATGTTTTACGCGGAAGTATTGCGGGCTTATTTGTATATAATGGAGAAGCCAATATTAGATCTCGATTCAATCAATTTGCAAGACGAAGTATAAACCCTGCAAATGGAGGGGCTTCAATGTCGCCTAGACAACCTGTACTCATCTTAAGAGGAAATCCAGTTCAAGTATATTATGATGGTTTTCCATACTATGGGAATATAGATGAAATTGAAATTCGTTCCATAGATAATATTGTAGTGTTGAAATCGATGGCATCTACTATTTTATATGGCGGAATACCAACAATCTTAATCACATCTAAAAATAGATTCTTAAAAAGAGATGTGGATGGAAATACTGTCAATTCAGCGTTGTTAACTAATAACTACTACAAAGAAAATATTCCTTTAATTTCTAATTCGGAAGAAAAACCAATATATATAGCAGAGTTAGAACAAGCAAAAAATTATGCGCAAGCACTGGAAATATATAAACAGCAAAAACAAAATCCATCACGTGAAACAATTCCGTATTACCTAAATACTGCCGAATATTTTAAAAGATGGAATGATGAAAAACCACTTGCAATCCTAAAAGAAGTTGAAGTGCTTGCGGAAGAAAATCCAAAAGCATTAAAAAGTCTGGCGTATAAATTAGAAGAACTCGGTGAGTTTGCTGCTGCGAAAATAATCTATCAGAGAATAGCTTTGTTATTACCAAATTCTTCACAATCGTATAGAGATTTGGCCTTAGCATACAAACGCGCGGGGAATTATCAAGAATCGTTAGACCTATATATAAAAATGCTTACAGATTCTTTTGAAAACATAGATTTTTCAGGAATAGAAAATCCACTCTTAAGCGAAATGCAACAATTGCTTCGTAGACATAGGGTAGAACTTGATTATAAAGACATACCATCTAATTTGCTAAAAGCAACATTTAAATATGATGTGCGAATTGTATTGGAATGGAATAGAGCAGATGCTGAATTTGAATTGCAATTTGTAAATCCTACCAAAAAATTCTATACATGGCAACATTCCATCATGTCAAAAAAAGATCGTTTGCTCGATGAGGCAAAAAATGGTTATTACATGGAAGAATTTATTATTGATGAAGCTGATATGGTTGGTGAATGGATGGTGAATGTCAAAAGTCTGGAAACAGAAAAAGCAATTAATCCAACATATTTAAAGTATACAATCTACAGGAATTATGGAACGCCAAATCAAGAACGTAGCATCAAGATAGTGAAACTGTATAAGCATCAACAAAAAGTTACCTTAGATAAGATTAAATACCAACCACAACAATCAACAGTATCATCGCAGCGATAATTGTATAATGCATACAAGTTTATAGAACGAAAAAGCTAATAACTCCACAAGTCATAAATATTGATGCAAAATCCGGCAATCAATAAAATAATTTGGATGATAAAAAGTACGTTAAATCGTTTATTGTTATGAGTAAGGGAATTCATGACAAATAGATTAAATTAATAATATTGTAAAATTCTTAAAAAGGGGGCAAAAATAAATGCGTAGTAATACCTGATTTTATAAAACAAGTATCTCTTACGAGGAATAATAACAGTTGTATTGCTAAAAACCCTACTTCAAATACAAACAGTTTTTGTCATAATCGATCACAGCTTTTCCTTTGCGTAGAATGTCCGCACCAATAATTCCGTGTACAGGTTTTGCATCGTGTTGTGTCAATGCAGTATTTACGTGATCTAAATTGAATAACACCAAAGCCACACGTTGTTTAGTCCATTTACCAAGACGAACTTTATTGTTTTTTGAAATTTGTGTTTCCATATTAACAGCGCCAGCTCCAGCAGCTTTAATCTTTGAATCTTTTGCTTTCAAGTTGAAGATTTTTACGGCTTCAAAACCGACACAAGAGCTAGAAGCTCCTGTATCTAAGATAAAACTACCTTCAATGCCATTAATCTTAGCTTTTACTTCGTAATGATTCGTATTAATACGATTCAACTTAATCCGTTTATATCCTTTATCAAGTAAAAACTTTCGCAAACTTTTTTTCATCTACACAAATATCTAATTCAATTAGATGCAAAAATACAAATCAAAACGAATGTGGGTTATAAATAACTCTTAAAAAGTGAAAATGAGATTGACTTTTTTTAAAATAAAGTTTTCTACATAATCTTATGGAAAATACTATTTTTACGCCATGATTATTACAGATACACATACACATTTATATAGTGAAGCATTTGATGAAGATAGAGATGAAATGATGCAGCGTGCTTTGCAAAATGGCGTACAACGTTTTTTTGTGCCAGCAATTGATTCAACATATACGGAACGTATGTTTCAGTTAGAAAAAGACTATCCAAATGAAGTGTTTCTAATGTCAGGATTGCATCCAACACATGTAAAAGAAAATTACAAAGAAGAACTAGCACATGTAGAAGCACTTTTGGCAGAACGAAAATTTTATGCAGTTGGTGAAATAGGAATCGATTTATACTGGGACAAAACCTTTTTAACAGCTCAGCAAGAAGCCTTTCAATATCAAATTCAACTTGCGAAGAATTACAAACTTCCAATCGTAATTCATTGTCGTGATGCTTTTGATGAAGTTTTTGAAGTACTTGAAAAAGAAAAAGACGATTCCCTATTTGGCATCTTCCACTGTTTTACAGGAACTCAAGAGCATGCCGAAAAAGCAATTGGGTACAATATGAAATTAGGAATTGGTGGTGTAGTGACTTTTAAAAACGGGAAAATAGATAAGTTCCTAAATGAATTTCCTTTAGAGCATATTGTTTTAGAAACAGATTCACCATACTTAGCACCAACGCCATACCGAGGAAAACGTAATGAAAGTAGTTATGTAATGAATGTATTGGGAAAAGTCGCTGAAGTTTATAACATATCAACTGACGAAGTTGCAAAAATTACGACTGAAAACTCAAAAGCAGTTTTTGGAGTTTAGAGTTAAAACTAACATTGAGAAATTAAGTTATAAATATTAAGAATCGTCACCAAGAACCATAACCCAATACCTAAAACCAACAGCATGAACCAACCAAAAATATTACTCATCTATACTGGAGGAACTATTGGAATGATCAAAGATTTTGAAACAGGTGCTTTGCGTGCTTTCAACTTTGATAAACTACTAGAGCGTATTCCAGAACTTTCACATTTAGATTGCGACATAGAAACGATTGCCTTTAAAGATCCTATTGATTCTTCTGATATGAATCCGAAATATTGGATAAAAATAGCAAGTATCATTGAAGAGCACTACAATAATTTTGATGGTTTTGTGGTGTTGCACGGAAGCGATACGATGAGTTATTCTGCTTCAATGTTAAGTTTTATGTTGGAAAACCTCGCAAAACCAGTCATATTCACAGGTTCTCAATTACCGATTGGAGATTTGCGTACCGATGCAAAAGAAAATTTAATTACGTCAATCCAAATTGCTTCTTTACAAGATGAAGAAGGGAATCCAGAAATTACGGAAGTTGGTTTATACTTTGAATACAAACTATACAGAGCAAACAGGACTACCAAAATAAATGCAGAACATTTTGAAGCGTTTGCCTCATTGAACTATCCTCCTTTGGCTGAATCAGGTGTGCATTTAAAAATATTTAAAGAAAACTTATGGCGTCCAGAGAAGGGAAAAGCATTCAAAGTTCACAAAGAAATAGATAATAATATAGCTTTAATCAAGTTATTTCCTGGAATAACAAGCGCAAGTTTAGAAGGTTTTTTAGCTTCTGATACGATAAAAGCCATCGTTTTAGAAACATACGGAGCAGGAAATGCGCCTACAGAAGCATGGTTTTTAGAATTTTTATACAAAATAAAGCGAAAAGGTATAATTATTGTAAATGTAACTCAGTGTTCTGGAGGTAAAGTGATCATGGGGCAATATCAAACTAGTGTTGCGCTGAAAAACCTAGAAATAGTAAGTGGTAACGACATCACAACAGAAGCTGCTATTGCAAAACTGATGTATCTTTTAGGTAGAAAAATGGACGAATCCACGTTCAAAACTGTCTTTGAAACACAAATTAGGGGCGAAATGTCCTAAAAATAACAGGATATATTTCAAAAACTAAAATATTTTTTGTTATTTGCTCGACGATAAAGAGAGGTCGCCGAGTGGTCGAAGGCGCACGCCTGGAAAGTGTGTATGCGGCACAACCGTATCGAGGGTTCGAATCCCTTCCTCTCTGCATAAAAATATCGTACATTATTACAAAATTTTTATATCTTTAACCCGATTAACTAACAAAATTTAAGTTCAAGAGAAATGAAAAAAGGATTTTCTATTATGGCTGTAGCCATGTTAACGATTTTAAATGTAGGTGTAGCATCAGCTCAAAATGATGCAGCAGCAGACGCTGATCAAGGTATTCACCAAATATTAAAAGAATACTTCATCAAAGGTGGACCAGAGTTCATGGGAATTGTACTGTTGTGTTTGATCTTAGGATTGGCAATATGTATCGAAAGAATCATCTACTTAAATATGGCAACAACTAATAATAAAAAGTTATTAGCAAATGTTGAGAATGCATTAGCAAGTGGTGGTGTAGAAGCTGCTAAAGAAGTTGCTAGAAATACAAAAGGACCTGTTGCGTCTATTTTCTACCAAGGATTAGACCGTATGGACGAAACAGTTGACAATGCTGAAAAAGCAGTTGTAGCTTACGGAGGTGTACAAATGGGACAATTAGAAAAAAACGTATCTTGGATTTCTTTATTCATCGCAATTGCACCGATGTTAGGATTCATGGGAACGGTAATTGGTATGATTCAAGCCTTCTCTGATATCCAAGCAGCAGGAACAATGGATGCATCGTTAATTGCAGGTTCTATTCAGGTAGCATTATTAACAACAGTATTCGGTCTTATTGTAGGTATTATACTTCAAATTTTCTACAACTATATTATTGCTAAGATTGATAGTATTGTAAACGATATGGAAGATTCATCTATTTCTTTAATAGATTTATTGGTTCGTTACAAGAAATAATACTATCAACTTTTTACAATACAATATATTATGAAACAATTAAAAATAATATTAACAGTTTTAATCGCTGTGATTGCACTTGTAGGAGTTATCCTATATATCACGATCCTTTCTGGTAAATCTACAGGAAATGGAATGATTGTTGCGGGAGAAGTATTAGTTCCTATAACAGCTGCTGTCGCATTGTTCTTTGGGATTAAAAATTTGGCTACCAATCCACAAGCATTGAAGAAATCGTTAATCTCATTGGCAGTCTTTGCAATCATCGCAATATTATCATACGTTGCAGCTAATGACGCTATGACAGAAGTAGGTGATATAACAATTGATGCAACTAGATCAAAATTAGTAGGAACAGGTATTTACATGTTCTATTTCTTAGCAGCAGTTGCTATTTTGGCAATGGTTGGATTTGGAATCAAAAAAACACTTAACAAATAATTATGGGAAGAAGAAACATACCAGAAGTGAATGCAGGTTCAATGGCTGATATCGCATTCTTACTTCTTATCTTTTTCTTAGTAACCACTACTTTTGAGCAGGATGAAGGTATTACTAGAAAGTTACCGCCAATTCCGCCTGAAGGAGTAACGCCACCAATTATCAAGCAAAAGAACTTATTTACAGTATTAGTAAATAAAAACAATGATCTTTTGGTTGAAGAAGAAGTTATGGATTTGAAAGATTTGCGCCAAGCAGCAATCGATTTCTTAGATAACGGTGGAGGAACTAACGAAAAAGGAGAGCCATGCACATATTGCCAAGGAAAGAAAAATCCTGAATCATCGGATCATCCTAACAAAGCAATTATATCTGTGCGTAATGACAGAGAAACAGAATATGCAACATTCATTTCTGTTCAAAATGAGCTTGTAGGAGCATATAATTTCCTTAGAGATAGAGAAGCTGTAAAATTGTTCGGTAAGGATCGTTCATTTACTAAAATGGATTCTATATTATCGCACCCGCAAACAACAGATGAAAACCTTATCGAGGATCTAAAGGATAAAATGAAGACAATAAAGGACATGTATCCTTTAAAGATATCTGAAGCAGAAACTAGTAATTAAAACGTAGCGATTATGTCTAAATTTAAAAAGAAAAAAAGTGGTGAACTGCCACCAGTATCTACAGCAGCTTTGCCTGATATTGTATTTATGTTATTATTCTTCTTCATGACGGTAACTACGTTTAAAAAGGATGATTACAAAGTAGCTCAGAAGTTTCCTTATGCAGATCAAATACAAAAGCTAGATAAAACAGATCCAGTTATATATATTTATGCAGGGACACCAAGTAAAAATTATCAGAAGGATGTTGGATCGCAACCAAAAATTCAGTTGAATGATAAATTTGCGGATGTTTCTGAAATCAAAGATTATTGGTTCAATACGTTAAATACTGACTTAGGACCAGAATTTAGAAATGTTGCTATTACTGCTTTAAAAGTAGATGGTGAAACAAACATGGGACTTGTAGCTGATATTAAGCAGAATCTTCGCGAGATTAATGCGCTAAAAATTAACTATACTACCAGAAATGGTAATTCTAGTAAGAATTTTGAAAAATAGAAGATCTTAAATTTATAAAAAAAAGCACTCTGTATAGAGTGCTTTTTTTGTATTATCTTGCTATCTAATTAATACTATTATCTTGTTAAAATAGAATCGAATGAAGCATATTGTTATTGGAATTTTAGTGTTGCTAGGGATGCAATTTGGGTTTGCCCAAGAAGAAGCAATTCAAGATACAATTCCAGATGATAAGTATCGAGAAGATCAATTTTACATTGGATTTACCTATAATATTCTTCAAAATCGTCCCAGTGGTATTTCTCAGAACAATCTCTCTAACGGAATACATATAGGTGTTATTCGTGATTTTCCTATTAATAAGAAAAGAAATAAGGCAATTGGAGTAGGTTTAGGATATTCATACAATTCTTATTTTCACAACCTAAAAGCATTAGAAACTGCTAATGGAATTACATATCAGGAAATAGAAAGTAGTGAAAGCTTTAAGCGCAACAAATACCGAACACATGAAGTTGAGTTGCCAATTGAATTTCGTTGGCGTACCTCTACAGCTACCGATTATAAGTTTTGGCGTATTTATGGAGGATTGAAATTTGGCTATATCTTCTCAGGAGTTTCAAAGTTCATTAGCAATAGTGAAAAGATTAAGTTTCAAAACAAAGATATAAACCGTTTTCAATACGGACTTACGCTAAGTGCAGGATATAATACGTGGAATTTTCATTTGTATTATGGATTAAACAAACTCTTTAAAGATGGTACTATGACTGTAGACGGCGAGCAGTTTGAGATGAATACCATCAAAGTAGGTTTGATATTTTATATTTTATAACCAATCATACATCACTAATACTTGCGGAATAGCTCCAATAAAGAAACCAATAATTAATTCTATAAATGTATGCGCTTTTAAATACAATCGTGAAGTGCCTACAAGTCCAATCATAAAAATAAGTATGCTTAAGGCAAAGGTGATATTGAGTTGATACGTAATACTCAGTACAATAAAAAACAGTACCAAACCAGCCATTCCCATTATATGCATGCTCGCTTTTACGCGAAACAATACAAGAATTAAACAAGCAATAGAGGAAATTAAAGTTGCTAGAAAGAAATCGTGCAACTCAGCAAATAAAGATTTTGAAATTACTTTTGTAATCATTAAAAACAAGAGTAACACATATAAATACAGTGGAATTCTCCGTTGTTTTACATCTTTCACAAAAATAGAATCAATCAGTCGAAAACGTCGTAACAGAATAAATGTTAAGATTGGGATAAAGATGGTGAAAATAGAAACGGTAACAGAAACATCAATTTTAAAATTAAAATCATACAAGCGCGGTGTGACTAAGAAAAAGCCAACTGTTGCCATCACAGGGATGAAAATGGGGTGAAATATGTAGGATATTACCTTGAGAAAAGTACGCATCTATATTTTCTTTCGTAATCGTGCCACAGGAATATCTAACTGTTCTCTATATTTAGCTACAGTTCTACGCGCAATCGGATACCCTTTTTCTTTGAGAATAGTTGCTAACTTTTCATCGGTCAATGGTTTCTTCTTGTTTTCCTCTTCGATAACTGTTTCTAAAATCTTTTTAATTTCCCGAGTAGAAACATCTTCTCCTTGTTCATTTTTCATCGATTCAGAGAAAAATTCCTTAATTAATTTAGTTCCATACGGCGTATCTACATATTTGCTATTTGCTACACGTGATACGGTAGAAACATCCATATTGATCATATCGGCAATATCCTTTAAAATCATTGGTTTTAACTTGCGCTCATCGCCTGTAAGGAAATATTCTTCTTGATAATGTAAAATGGCATTCATTGTTACCAAAAGTGTCTGCTGACGTTGTTTAATGGCGTCTATAAACCATTTTGCGGCATCTAACTTCTGTTTAATGAACATCACAGCATCTTTTTGCGATTTTGTCTTTTGACGTGTATCCTTATAGCCTTTCAACATATCGTTGTATTCTTTAGATACATGTAGTTCTGGAGCATTTCGTCCGTTAAGCGTCAATTCTAATACGCCTTCAACGATACGAATGGTAAAATCAGGAACAATGTGTTCAATAATTTTTGTATTCCAGCATAAGAACCACCAGGTTTTGGATTTAAACGTTCAATTTCTAAAATGGCATCGCGCAATTCTACTTCGGTAATATCAAACTTCTGTAAAAGCTTTTTGTAATGTTTCTTGGTAAAATGCTCAAATGATTTTTCTAAAATAGCAATTGCCATTTCAATAGAAGCTGTTGGTTCTTTTCTGCGTAATTGAATTAACAAGCATTCTTGCAAATTTCGCGCACCAACTCCAGCAGGATCTAACTCATGAACAATATGTAAAATCTTCTCAATGTTTTCATCTGTCGTAAAGATGTTTTGTGTAAATGCTAAATCATCCACAATATCTTCCAAAGGTCTTCGGATATAACCACTTTCGTCAACACTTCCAATCAAAAACTCAGCGACTTCACGATCTTCATCGGAAAGCCTGAAGGTATTTAATTGATTTTTTAAATGCTGATTAAAAGATGTTCCAGAGGCATACGGAACGCTCTTTTCTTCATCATCGACACTATAATTATTAGCTTGTAAACGGTAATTAGGAATTTCGTCATCGCTCAAATATTCATCTACATTGATATCTTCAGCAGAAATAGTTTCATTTCCGTAATCGTCATCATAATCATTTGACAAATCGGAATCAAACTCATCTACTTGCTCTTTTCCGCTATCTAATGCAGGATTTTCTTCCAGTTCTTGTTTCAGTCGTTGTTCAAAAGCTTGTGTAGGCAATTGAATCAATTTCATCAACTGAATTTGTTGTGGAGATAATTTTTGAGATAATCTAAAGTTTAATTGTTGTTTAAGCATAGTTTTTTGTGTAAAAACACGTGGTTGTCGTTGATTGATTATTTTCTTAGCAATATATCACTGCTCGTATATTGAGTAGATGGCTTTTCCGCCACCAGTTTGCATATTCATAGTCCGTTTTCCTTTGATAAATCGTTTAGTTATGCGGTCAATTTCATACGTTCCTTCTGCTTTATTCTTCTTTAGCATTCCTCCAAAACCATCAATATCCATGGTTACATCTATAAAAATTTTATCTTTCGTAATATCGTTTACGGTATACGTAAATTTTATTTTTTGCGATGCTATCAATGGATTCGTTGTGTCATAACTCCATGTAACTCCTACTGCCAAATCTTCTTTAGGAAAACTCATTGTAGGTACAGTTGTGTATTGTTCTACAATTGCTGTATCAATAAATAAAGATGCATCCTTAAACGTTGCACTTTTAATCAAATTTCCATACTTATCTAAAGTAAAAGTAAATTCCTGATCTAAGTATTGCTTTATGTCATTATACATTTCCAATTCGGTATCGCTCATTTTTTTGGTATTGTTTAATGCTTTTACAACTTCGGTGTCTACATTTTCTTTCTCTCCAAATAAGTCAGCTTTGTATTGCATACGTTTCACTTTTCCTGTAAACACAAAACTGCTATCACTTTTGATCTCATCCAATCGAAATTGTACTTCATTCTTATCTTCAAAGAATCCCATTTTGTTGGCTTTTGTATTGGTTCCAAAAACCAAAGTTTGCATGAATCCTTTTTCAAATTTTAAAGTCGAACTGACCTTATCAGTACTTTTTGAAGTACAGCCTACCAAAAATAATACCATTATTAGGCTTAGAAGGAAACTTTTTGTCAAAAAATGGTTTTAGCATTACACAAATATAACAAACTTCAATGGTAATGACAGGTGTGAACTAAAATAATAGGAGGGGAATTCCTGTCTTTAGAAAAAGTAGGAAAAGATCATTTTTGGGGAATAACACCCTTTTAAGAAACTTTAAAAATATAAATCTTTAAAAATTAAAACCGTTAAAGTGAGCTGATATGAATACTGTGCAAAAAATGAAAAGAGATTATCTTTCAAAACATATTGTTGTTAAACTTATACTTTTTACAAGCTGTTATTTGTTTTCTTTAGGAAATATGCACGCTCAAAAAAGAGATTTTTTAGTTGTAGAATATTTACAAAAAACCCGAAAGTTTGCTTACGAAAATAAACGCGATTCTACCATTTATTATATGCAGAAAGCTGAGAAGAAAGCTTTAGGGAATCCTGACGAACTTTTTAGAGTATATAGTCGTGCAGGTATGTATTTTTTTAGAGAAGACTTTAAACTGGATTCTGCACGTGTATACTTAAAGAAAATGCAAAAACTGCTCCCAAAGATACAAGATGATGTGCTCAAAGCTAAAGTATATAACAAAACCGGATATTTCTTTTTTATAGATGGTCAGTTGGGAAAGGCGTATGAAGCATTTCGTAAGGCATTAAAAATTAACTTTAGTGAAGGCACATTTTTAGATGCAGGAGTGTTGGCAACAACCTATATCCGTATGGCACGATTGTATGCGAAATTTTCATTGTATGCTGAAGTATTAGATTTTGCTGAAAAAAGTATCACGCTTACTAAAAATGAAAAAGGTGTAGATAGAGTTTCTGTGTATCGGCAAATTGGTTGGATTCAAAAAAAGATGGGTAATTATTATGAAGCATTAAAATTTTTAAAAGATGCAGAACGTATCAATAAAAATAACCATAATAAAACAAAACGTGATAGGTATGGAATTATAATCAAACGAAATATCGCAGAAGTGTATTATGAAATAGGAGATAAAAGAAAGTCGCTAAAACTGATTTTAGAGAGTATAAAAGATGCAAAAAAAGCAAAAGTTAGAAACATTGATATGAGTCTTTATTTGCTATTGTCTAAACTGTATAACGACCAAGGAAATTTTAAGGAGGCTTTGAAAAACGGATTAAAAGCATACGATATTGCTGTGGTAAGAGATCTTCCCGGAAAACTAGCAGCAACGACCAAACAATTAGAAAATATATATGAAAATATGGGAGATAGTGATTTAGCATATTATTATGTAAAAAAATACAATGACGCGAAGTCACGAGTAGAAAAAGAAGAAGGGAAGTCTGCATATTTAAAAGAAGAACTTAAGATTGCGAAACGTGAATTTGAAGAAAAGATGCAAGCCATAGAGTCAAAAGCAGAAATGGCAGAATTGAACACACTTTTAATAACAATGGCATTGATAATGTCTATTGGGTTTGGATTTCTTTTTTACCGAAGAAAAAAGATTGTTTTTTTACAGCAAATCGCTAAAAAGGAAAAAGTAAAGTATAAAATTCAACAACAGTTGAAAGAAGAAAAAGAAAAAGTCATAGCAAAAGAAGAGGAGTTAAAAGTGTATATGAAAATGCTTTCCGATGATTCAAATACAAGTGTAAAAAATCTCAAAGAAGTAAAAAGAATATTGAATGAATTACGTGATTTTAAAATTTTAACCGAAAACGATTGGACAGGTTTTAAATCTATATTTCAAAATGTATATCCTAACTTTTTTAAAAACTTTAAAATACGGTCCATTAATTATTCACAAGGCGATTTAAAGCTAGCAGCGCTTGTTCGGTTAAACTTTAACACTAAAGAAATTGCCGAAATTTTAGTCATATCGCCTGATAGTGTTCGTAAAAGTAAATACAGACTTCGCAAAAAAATGAATTTTACTTCCGAAGAAGAATTACAAAAATTTATTCACGACTTATAGTATGTCCTGTTTTTGTCTCAGTATAGATATTGAGTAGGTTTTATAGTGTATTTGTCACGTTTATGTCTTGTTGTTTTTTCGTTTAAAAACGAGCACGATTCTAATTTTGAAGTGAGTAATTGAAAAATCGCTTTCAAAGTGTTCAATGTCGTTTCTTATGGCATATTCACAAACACAGGTTAGATTTGGGAATTTAGTTTTAGGTGTTTTAGAAAGCGGTTTTTTTAATCTTCAAAAATTAGTAACCGTTAAAATCATTTTAGTATGAAAAAACAAAAAGTAAATCTAAAACGCTTGACATTGCATAAGAAAACAGTGTCTAGCTTGCATCAAAACCAAGTTTCCGGAGGAGTGCCAAGATCATTAGGTTGTCCAGGAGGAATGAGTGTTATTTTAAACTGCACAACAACACAAGATCCTACACCTCCATTAATTACTATTGATCCTGAAAAGGAACTTTGTAGAACTATTCTCAATTCATGTAAATCGTACTGTCCATTTTGTTAAAAGGCAGCATTGTAAACTTTTAAATTATATTTTATGAAAAAAGAAAGATTCAAAGTAAGAAATTATCCTTGCATAAAAATGCAATTGCTGATGTGAACGCAAACGCGATTCAAGGAGGAACTATTGGAACAATTATCACATTGTTAGAAACGCGATTAGCTATCATTTGTACAACAACAACCGCTACAAATACGGTAACTTAAAGAAAAACAGTTTGTGAAATTACCTGTATAGAATGCCCGACATATAATATAATACTATGTCCAGGAACAATTGTCAAAACGACACTTTGTTTAGGCAATAAAAAAACCGTCAAGCTACACTTGACGGTTTTTAGTTTCCATTAAATTTTTATTTTTAAAACGCTGCGTTTTGTGGTGTTCTTGGGTAAGGAATTACGTCTCTAATATTGCTCATTCCTGTAACAAACATTACCAAACGCTCAAAACCAAGTCCGAAACCAGAGTGTACAGCTGTTCCGTATTTACGTAGCTCTAAATACCACCATAATTCTTCCTCAGGAATATCCAAAGCTGCCATTTTTTCTTTTAAAACATCCAAACGTTCTTCACGTTGCGATCCGCCGACAATTTCTCCAATTCCTGGGAACAAAATGTCCATAGCACGAACTGTTTTTTCATCTTCGTTTAAACGCATGTAAAATGCTTTGATGTTTGCTGGATAATCAAATAAGATTACTGGACACTTAAAGTGTTTTTCTACCAAGAAACGCTCGTGTTCACTTTGTAAATCTGCGCCCCATTCATTGATTAAGTATTTAAACTTCTTCTTTTTGTTAGGTTTCGAGTTACGTAATATCTCAATCGCTTCCGTATAACTTACACGTTTAAAGTTGTTATCAATTACAAAACGCAATTTCTCTGTCAAGGTCATTTCATTACGTTCTGCTTGTGGCTTTGACTTATCTTCTTTGACTAAACGTTCTTCCAAGAATTTTAAATCATCTGGATTGTGTTCTAATACATAACTTAGTACAGACTTCATAAAATCTTCTGCTAAGTCCATATTTCCTGCCAAATCCATAAAAGCAACCTCTGGTTCAATCATCCAGAACTCAGACAAGTGACGTGATGTATTTGAGTTTTCAGCTCTGAATGTTGGTCCAAATGTATAGACTTTACCTAAAGACATCGCATACGATTCTGCTTCTAACTGTCCAGAAACAGTCAAATTTGCTTCCTTTCCAAAGAAATCCTGCGAATAATCTACATTTCCATCTTCATCTAATGGTGGATTCTTAGGGTCTAATGTTGTAACTCTAAATGTTTCTCCTGCACCTTCTGCATCACTTCCAGTAATAATTGGTGTATGCATATAATAAAATCCATTTTCGTTGAAATATTTGTGTATAGCAAACGATAATGACGAACGCAAGCGCATCACAGCGCTAAATGTATTGGTACGTGTGCGTAAATGTGCTTGTTCACGTAAAAATTCCAAACTATGTCTTTTAGGTTGCATGATCGTTTTTGAAACTTCTTCTGGATCAGCATCACCTAAAATTGTAATCTCTGTTACTTGTACTTCTACTTTTTGCCCTTTTCCTTGACTTTCTATCAATTCTCCTTTAATGGCAACAGAAGCACCAGTTCCGATACGTTTTAAAATATCTTCATTGGTATTTTCAAAATCAACAACACATTGAATATTATTTATAGTTGATCCATCATTTAAAGCAATAAAACGGTTTGCTCTAAACGTTCGTACCCAACCTTTTACAGTAACTTCCTGTAGCAATGTTTCTGAGTTTAGTAACTCTGCGACTGTGTATGATTTCATCTTTTAAATATTTTAGGCGACAAATATAATTCATTAGTGAAAACTTACGAAACGAGCTACAACAATTTTTTACGGCTAACTGATATGATTACTAGTAAATTCAAATTGAGAGAAGTACTAAAAATAAAAATGAACAGATGATAAAGACATAGAGTAAAATTGCTTTTAAAAGATGGTATATTTTGTACGAAGAGTATGTTTTTCTTATAGGAGAATTCAGTAAAGCGTAAAAATACCTTAAAATAAAAGGGTATTACCCAGTAAAAAGGGGATTTTTCCCCTTGTCCAAACGCTCAATCTTGACATATATTTGTCATGGCTATTAATCAATTGTAATCTTAATTTGTCTTCAATGATTAAGAAAATTAAGGTAGGTTTGGGGGAACCGAATAGAGTCTGAATGCTGTAACAACAGCTTCAGGCTTTATTTTTTGTGACTATCTCACAAAAGTAAGTAATTATCTACATATGGAGAGGTGGTTCATCTAATTTAAAGTGATTTTGTCGTAAATTTCAATCAAATATGGCTTTCAGAAGGCTAATCAAGTTAGAAAATACTCTTTTGTAGCTTATTGTTTTGAATGTACAAGTGAGCGAAATCCGCCATAAACCATTCTACTGGCATCAAAAATCAACCTGTTAGGATTTACTAAAGGCGCAACCAATGTTGCCATTCTTGGATCTTTAGGAACTTTTTTGTTAGCTATATCTCTAATTTCTTTTGAAGGAAATAAAACCCAACCAAATATGATTTCTTCATCATCTTTTATATCTACGTTTTCAATAAAAGATTTTGTGTCTTCTAATGATAATTTTTCGTCCACGAATTCAAATTAGGTAATTACGCCATGTTATTTCCAAATTACAGCTACCTTTTTCTTTTCATACAATTATATTTTAGGAATAGGGAGCATAAATCCGTCTATATAATTTTTACAAGCCAGCTTCTAGTATTACGTAAGTAATTACTGGTTATTCATTTCAGATTGTAATTTAGTCATTTTTTCATCGGTCATTGTTGCTGTTTTAGACATTCCATTGATGAGTTCAAATGTCATTGTCAATGCTACAGCAGGATCTAATGCCTTTTTAGTTTCAATGAGTATTTTACCAAGAGCTATAATCGCTATTTGCAATGTTTTTTCATTGCTTTCAAAGTGGATGTATTTGTCAACAAATTTTCTTGTTTCATAACCAACTCGTAATGGTAAAAGAAAAGGTTTATGATCTTCAGGAATAGATAAATTCAGATTTCCCCATTCAGTTTCGTCAATATTATTTATATAGCTTTCAAAAATTCCAGTCAAAGAAGGATAAGAAGTTTTACTGAAGTGTGCATTAATTCTAGTTTTAATTCGTGCAAAAACAGCTGTTTTAGGTAATTGATTCCAATTTTCAGTAGCAATTGGTCCAACAAGTGTATCGTTCATTTTTTCGGAGAAAACTGCAGTGCCTGGTTCAAATTCGTGGCTATTTATTGAAAATTCATTCGTGACTTCAATACATCTTTCGGCAACAATAGTTGCGATGACGCAGATTGCATCTTCAACGCGAACTCCTTTTTCTGTCTCAACACTGTCGTAGACAAACTCTACTAATTTTTTCGCTAATTTTTCATCGGAAGGCTTAAAGTTTAAAAAGTCAAATATTCCCATAGTTTTGATTTTGTTACGTAATAATACGACAAGAATTTAAGGAGTAATAAATTACAATTTTAGTATTGAAATGGCAACATCATTTGAAGAATTCTAAATGTAAAATTCCTTTAAAGGTTTGGGAGTTTGAAAGCTAAACGGAATCGGTTTTAAATCTTACTCTATTGATTTAATCATCTCTTTTTCGACAACAATTCCGTTAGATTCCGTTCTGCAAAGAATTTTATTTTTGTTGATATCTATAATCTCAATAATATATTTAGTTCCGATGATAGATTCCATTTTTGGAACATTAACCTCAATATATTCTATTTCATATGTACAAGCTGTCAACCATTTTACTTTGCTAGTTAGTTTCCAACCCATTTTGGGGTAATGATCTGTTTGAAGAGAATCGTTTCTTTCAGTTACTAAATCTGCATAATCTGGATCAGAATATGTGAATTTTCCAATTTTGAAATCAGAGCATTTTTTCTCTTGTGAAAAAGAAATTAACGATATAAATAATGTTAGTATTGTTATGACTTGTTTCATGCTAAAACGACATATTTTGCATGTTTCGCTATTGCTAATATCGTAAATATTATGAATAGGTTTACTCTTTTTTGTCTTTTCTTCGAGCTAAGTCCGATAGTTTCCTATTTGGTTTTTCAGGAAGAATTCGAAAGCTTGAATTTTTGATAACGCGTTTGTTAGCAATGCTTCTTTCTAACGAAAGTAATAAAGAAGGCAATAATAGTAAATTGGCCAACATGGCAAAAAGTAGCGTTGCAGAGACCAATCCGCCAAGAGCGACAGTTCCTCCAAAACTAGAAATCATAAATACCGAGAATCCAAAGAATAATACAATAGACGTGTAAAACATACTTACTCCAGTTTCGCGTAATGCTGCATATACGGATTTACGAATTTTCCAGTGATTGCTTTGTAATTCCTGTCTGTATTTTGCTAAGAAATGAATGGTATCATCTACAGAAATACCAAAAGCAATACTAAATACCAAAATGGTAGAAGGTTTGATAGGAACGCCTAAAAAGCCCATCATTCCTGCTGTAATTAGTAACGGTAATAAGTTAGGTACTAATGAAATCAAAATCATACGGAATGAACGAAATAAATACGCCATAAACAATGAAATCAAGAAAATCGCTAGTGATAAAGACATGATTAGATTGTTGACTAAATATTTGGTTCCTTTCAGGAAAACAAGCGCTTTTCCTGTCATTGTTACATCAAATTTATCTTTGAAAGTATTCTTTATTTTGTTTTGTAAATTTTCTTCGATACGTTCCATTTTATCGGTTCCGATATCTTTCATAAACGTTGTAATACGTGCATATCTTCCAGTAGAATCGACAAAACTTGCTAGTAAATTGGTTTCAGATTTTGACTTTCCAGCATACGCCATAATCCAATTGTTCTCGTTGGAAGTAGGTAAGGTGTAGTTTTTAGCCAATCCACCAAAATATGCTTGACGCGAATATTTTGCTAAACTTACTACAGACATTGGTTGTGACAACTCTGGAGTTTCAATGATCAGTTCTTCAAACTTGTTCATACGTTTTAGCGTAGACAGTTTAGTAACCCCATTTTTACGTTTGGTATCAACCAAAATTTCCAATGGCATAATACCGTCAAACTCTTTTTCAAAGAAGCGAATGTCTTTAAAGAAATCAGCGCGTTGTGGCATATCTTCAATCAAACTTCCTGAAATTCGAATTTGATAAATTCCAATAATGCTCAAGGCAAGTAATCCTACAGAAACGGCATATACAGAAAATCGATGGTGTCGTACCATTTTCTCCATCCAAGAAACAATCGTATTGATCCAACGCTTGCTTAAGTGATTTAAGTGTTTCTGTTTTGGCAATGCCATGAAACTATAAATGATCGGAATGATCAATAAAGAAAGTATAAAAATGGCGATGATATTGATAGAGGCCACAATACCAAATTCCTTCAATAGTTTACTTTCTGTGATGATAAACGTTGCAAAACCAGCTGCGGTTGTTATATTGGTCATCAAAGTTGCGTTTCCAATTTTTGAAATTACGCGTATTAACGATTTGGCTTGATTTCCATGTTTTTTTATTTCTTGCTGGTATTTATTGATGAAGAAAATACAGTTTGGAATTCCGATGACAATAATTAAAGGCGGAATCAATGCTGTTAAAACGGTAATTTCATAGTTTAATAAACCAATAAAACCAAAAGACCACATTACACCAATCATTACCACAATCATGGAGATGAAAGTCGCACGGAATGATCGGAAGAAGAAAAAGAAAATTAAACTTGTGATGAGCAAAGCCGCACCAATGAACAATCCGATTTCATCGACAATGTTTTGTGAGTTTAATGTACGAATGTATGGCATTCCTGAAACGCGGAGATCTAATCCAGTTTCATTTTCAAACTCTTCAATCATTGGCAATACTTCTGCGTAAATAAAGTCTTTACGAACTGCAGTATTTACAATTTCTTTATCGAGATATACAGCCGTTCTAATGGTTCCTTCATCATTAAAAAGTAAGCTTTTGTAAAATGGTAAATTGTTGAAAAGTTCATCACGAATGGCTTCTGCTTCTTCTTGTGTTGCAATTTTTCCTTTGACTAGTTCATCAAGTGCAAAACGCTGATTTTCTTCGTCTTTTATAAGCTTTTTTAAATTTTCGGTAGAGATTACCGCACTTACTTCTGGCTTTGCGTTAAATCGTTTGCTAAGACGATTCCATGCATTAAATTTTTCTGGAGTAAAAAGCGAGCTGTCTTTTACAGCGAGAATAATTAAGTTTCCTTCTTCCCCAAAAATATCAAGGAATTTGTTGTATTCTATATTTACAGGATGATTGTCAGGTAATAAATTTGCTTCTGTATACGAGAAACGCATGTTTTTCCATTGGTAACCAAGAAATACAGTCATTCCAACTACAAGTGTTAAAATGATGATTCTATTTCTAAGAATCAAACGCGCAACACTTGCCCAGAAACGGGTATTTATCCATTTAATCATTGTCTCACTTTTAGCTCGTGCAAATTTAGCAAAAACGAATGAAGGCAGGCTTAAAAACCTAAACTAAAATAATAGGTAAACTTAAATGATAAATTATCTTCAAATTTTGGCAAATGATACGCACCATATCTGTACATAAAACTCAATCCAAAACCAGCAAATAGCTTATTGATTTCAAATCCAGATTCAGAAAATCCGTGCTTTAATGAATCGAAGTTTTGACCTAAATGGCGTTCAATGTCTTTAGCATCACCAATGGCAAATCGTGAAATTAATGTCAATTCTGGTCTAAAACCACGCGTAATTTTGAATGGTTTAAATTTATGTTTTGCCTGAACCATGGCATATTTATCTGAAAAGAATTCATTGAAATACATGGTTTCAAAACTATTTCTTCCTGCAATTGAAAAACGTTGTAAGAGTACATCTTTGTTTGGATTGTTTGGTGATGTATGGTATAAATGTGAAATCGGAATATCACCTAAACCTAAACCACCCTTTACCAAGAAAGTCGTAACACCTTTGTCAATAGGTCGAATTTCATGTACAATACGTGCATCAAACTTCGTATAGTTAAAATTACCACCAAAAAGACCATCAAAGCTTCTAGTAGCTTGGAACGCAAATTGAGGAAATCCTCTTTTGATTTCATTACGCCCATGACGGGTTTGCATATACTCACTAAATGGATTCCATTGCACAGATAATGTAGCTTCAGTGATTTCGTAAGAGTTGAAAATTTCACCGCCTTTTACAAAACCATAATCATACGTAGATTCTACATTACTTTTTGAAATCATCAAATTTGCATGCGTTTTTGCTGTGACTTGATGCTCAATATTTGCGGTTAAGCGTCTAGTTTCATAAAAGAGATCAATATTGAACAATCGCGGTTCAAACAGTGAAAAAGCACGTCTGTCTGTAATAAAACGTGAACTTCCTGTTTCTACCAAGTCATCGGTATATGACATTCCAAACCAGGTTTGTGTTCGTTTATCCAATCGCGCAGCAGCGCCAACTCCAAATTTAAAATCTTTGTCGCGTGTTCCGTATACACCATATCCATTTAGACGATATTTGGTAGAAAAATTAGCATTGGTTACACCACCAAGTCCTAAACGGAAAGCTTCGTAATTGTTGTATTTTACCAAGTACCGTAAATCCAGATCTACATATTTTGTTGGATAATATCCTTTCAGCAATTTTCGTGCGAGATAAATATCTTTTTCAACGCCATCTTCTGCAATAATACTATCTAATACTACGTAAGTTTCTTTCCCGCGTTTGGTAATACTGTCTGTACGGAATTTATTCCAATACGCTTCATCTCTATTGTGTGCTTGATCTTCAATCTCAATCGCCAAGCCACGCCCACGAATTTTTACAGGTTCGTTGATCTTTAAGTCAAAATTTTTGGTTTTTGAACTTAAATACACAAAATTGTCAACATCTTGTTTGTTGGTTCTGAAGGTTTTGGTACTGTCTTGTGGAGTACCACGAGATACACTAACTGCCTGTCCAAAAAGTGATACAGAATCATCTGTTTTTCCTTTTCGAATTTGAATTTCTTTATCGGTAGGAAACCAAACTTTAAATGTTGAATTATAATCAAAATTTTGTACGGCTTTGATATCGATTACACCTTTTATTTCAGCAATTCCCTTTTGTAGCGCATACGATTCACGGTCAATATATAAAATACCTTCTAGTCCAGAAGTTTTTCCTTTTTTCTGCGGACTGTAATAAATCATATACGATTCGCGATTATTGTTGCTTACCGTATCTAATATTTTATAATTGTATTTAGAAAGTGCATTGTTTGCCATTGGACCTGGATATTCGGTTCCAAAAAGCTCATATCTGTTATTGTAAAATGAGAATGACTGAATTTTAATTCCTAATATTTCATAAATAGGTTCTTTAAAACCTGCCATTCGTGTGGCTAAAATCTTTTCACGTTTTCCTTTGGACGAACTAAACGAAACTTCACTTACCTTTTCGGTCATGTAAATGTGACTTCGTGTTAAGTCTTTTTTAAAACTATAGTTTGAGGAATCAACTTCTTTGAAGACTAATTTTCCATCTTTTTTAGTGTAAATAGAATCAATTTGCCCGTTGATAGAATCAGGATTCGCAGTTACTAATAGTTTGTTATACGCGTTTAATTTGAACGAATTTAATTTGCGCTCGGGATCATTGTCTTTCTTGCGATCAATAGCGTCGCGCATAATTTGTAAAGCAGGATTCTCTTTGTTATAAAGCACAACAGCATCCAAGGCTTCTTGTGTAGGTTGTAAACGTATTTTAAGATACGTAATGTTTTGCTCTACAGGAATTGTAACTGTTTTGTAGCCGATATAAGAAACCTTGATAGAGGTAATCTCTTTTTTAAGATTTAGGGTAAACTTTCCTTCTGCATCTGTGATGGTCCCTTTTGTTTTGGAGATATAGATATTCGCAAATGGTAGAGATTCTTTTGATTCTGCGTCAATGATAATTCCTGAAATGCTTTTTTGCGCAATGGCAGCAAAAGAACTAAGTAATACAATAAAAATCAGTATTGATTTTTTCATCTATTAGGGTATGTTTTAGTGGTCTAAATATAATTGGTCGTTTACAATCAATATATTCTATGGAGCGACCTTTTTCTTATAACGAAATATATGGTATAATGTTACAAAAAATAAAGCGACCACTGGTCGCTTTACAATTAGTTTATTATAAGTTTAACGTTTTTATACAGTCATGATTTCTTTCTCTTTCACGGTATAAATTTCGTCAATCTTTTTTACATAACTATCTGTTAATGCTTGAATGTCTATTTCTGCATTCTTTTTTGCATCATCAGAAATGTCAAGATTTTTTACTTCTTTATTTGCTTCTTGTCTTGCATTACGAATTCCAACTTTTGCATGATCGGCTTCAGATTTAGACTGTTTTGCCAATTCTTTACGACGTTCTTCTGTTAATGCTGGCACGTTGATAATTACGGATTCTCCATTGTTCATTGGGTTAAATCCAAGGTTTGCGACCATGATTCCTTTTTCAATTTCCTGAATCATACTTTTTTCCCAAGGTTGAATTGTAATGGTACGTGCATCTGTACTATTTACGTTTGCAACTTGTGATAAAGGTGTTTGTGAACCATAATAATCAACCATTACACTTGACAACATAGCAGGCGAAGCTTTTCCAGCTCTAATACCTAATAATTGCTTATTTAAATGCCCAATTGCATTATCCATGGATTCTTTTGTCGTATCTATAATAAATTTAACGTCTTCGTTCATACTATTCTTTTAATTATTGAATGTAGCGGTAACAACTACATAATTATTTAGCACTAATTTAAAATAATTTTTTGTTTTGCTCGAATAAAATCAAAAACCAAGCCAGTTTTACTCGATAATAGAGATTTAAATGCTTTACGCATGTGTGGAAATCCCATCTTAACGGTTTAGCATGTTGGTCTCGAAGCAGTTGATTATAGGTTTACCTTAGTTCCTATATTTTCTCCTGAAACTACTTTCATTAAATTCCCTTTGGTATTCATGTCAAATACAATAATAGGCAATTCATTTTCTTGACTTAGCGTAAAAGCAGTGGTGTCCATTACTTTTAGTCCTTTTTTCAATACTTCATCAAAAGAAATATGATCAAACTTGATGGCTTCTGTATTTTTTTCAGGATCTTCATTGTAAATACCATCAACACGTGTTCCTTTTAAAATAACATCCGCATTGACTTCTATAGCACGTAATACTGCGGCAGAATCTGTTGTGAAGTATGGATTTCCGGTTCCAGCTCCAAAAATAACCACACGTCCTTTTTCTAAGTGACGAATAGCTTTTCTTTTAATATATGGTTCTGCTACTTCTTTTATTTCTAAAGCTGTTAATAAACGTGTGTAAATACCAGCATCTTCTAAAGCACTTTGTAAGGCAAGTCCATTAATTACGGTGGCTAGCATTCCCATGTGGTCTCCCTGAACTCTGTCCATGCCATTACTTGCTCCAGCAACACCTCTAAATATATTTCCACCACCAATTACAATGGCTACTTCTATTCCTAAATCAACTACTTTTTTAATTTCTTCAGCATATTCGGCTAAACGCTTCGGGTCAATTCCATATTGTCTTTCGCCCATAAGCGCTTCTCCCGATAATTTAAGTAAAATTCTTTTGTATTGCATTGTTTATTGTGATGAGTTTTGCAAATATAGCAAATAAAGAAGTCTACAAAAATGTTTTTGAGCAAGGAAGTTTTCTTTTCTAGCATCTTTAAGAATTATTCAGAAATTGACCGCATAAAATAGTGAATCTAAAACTTCCATTGATTAGAATTTAATATGAGATGTTTACAGTAGTTAAAGTTTTTAAAAGTAAGTTGTAGTTTTTCAAGATCATTAATCATAAAAAACGGGAACAATATGAAAAAGCGTAGTTTAAAATTTGGATTAACTAAATCAAAAGTTTCAAATTTAACTCGCCTGATTGCAATTAATGGAGGAGATTTAACATATAGTGAAGAAAATACCTGTATTGAATCGGTAACGTTTGCCATAGATCTCTGTTGTGATGCCAATAGAGGACTTTAAATTGTACATGGTTTAATGTGAGTGTGCCGTTTTTAGTCAGTATTTAGCATTAAAAGAATTTTAAAAATTATGTAATTCGAAGAAGGAGATCGTTAATAGACGGTCTTTTTTCTTTTTTAAGAACGCTTAAAAATAAAGCCTTTAAAATGTAAAAAAAATGAGTGCTTGGAATAATAATTGGTGCTATTTAAACGAAAAAAATCGCGAAATTTTTCAAACATCATTAACATCAAAACCAAATTATTATGAAAAAGCAATTATTTAAATTAGAGTTAAAGATAACAAGTGTTTCAAATTTGAGTAACATCGAAGGAGGTTTAGAAATAGCAAGTAAAGAAGTATTTTGTATTGCTTCTTTTACTTTAGTACATGATATTTGTTGCGACCAAACGTATCCAGATTCAGAATTGAATTGTCTTACGGTTGTAGGACAAGGAACATGTGCTTTAGATTGTGAACATCCAAAAACTCAAATAGGAGAAACATGCTAATATAACATAAGCATAAGCATTAAAAGGTTGTCAATTTTCTGACAACCTTTTTTTATTTAATAATGTCTGTTAAGAGAAGCTTTTAAGCTTATTGTGGAAAATTTTTATTAGTCGTAATTATATAAAACCGACTTCAAAAGTTTTTTGAACAGGAATTTCAGGATTAATTTTAGGAGAAGTTTAATCTAAAATTAAAAATTATGAAAAAAAAGAAAATGAATTTAAGCCTGAATAAGACGGAAATTTCAAATTTGTCAGGAATAAAAGGAGGAAACAACAACACATCAAATGCTGTGGGTTGTGTACACACTGTGAGTAGAAACCTTCTAGATTTATGCTGTCTAATATTTGGAACAGATGAATGTTTAGATACGTATCTTACGGGATGTCATGGCGATACAATTGCAAGTCTTGGTTGCACAGAACAAACACATTGCTTGTGTGGTTAAGATTGTTAGATTTTATCTAAAAATAATAGGGTCGTTAATTAACGATCCTTTTTTTGTGTAAATAGGTTGTTAAGTAGAATGTTTGATTTTTAGAAGTTTATAGGTTATTGTAAGTGAATTTTTGCTAGTCGAAATTGTATAAAACCGACTTCAAAAGTTTTTAGAGCAGAAATTTCAGAGCTAATTTTAAGAAGAAGTATAATTTAAATTCTTTAACAATTATGAAAAAGAAAAAGTAAAATGGGTATTAATAATACGGAAATTTCAAATTTGTCCATGGTAAAAGAGGGAAATGGCAATGGATCAAATGTTGTAGGTTGTGTGAAAACAATCAGTAGGAATTTTATTGACTTGTACTGTCATTTCATTGACTCAGCCGAGTATGGAACTGGAGATACAGATTTTACAACATGTTATGCAAATACAAGCCAGCAAAGACATTTGTGAACTGCAAGGGGACATTGTACTGGAGCTTAATTATTTTAATTTTGAATTAAAATTAAAAAGGATCGTCAATTTGACGATCCTTTTTTTATCACTAAACTCTTGCGAGTAACTTGCTTATCCTAAAGATGCACGTTTAAAACCTGTTACTTCTACTTCTCCATAAGAAGAAACATATTTAGCAACTGTAGACTTCTCATCTTTGATAAAGTCTTGGTCTAATAAACACTGCTCTTTGTCTAAAGTTGTATTATCAGAAATGAATCTTTCCATTTTTCCGGGTAAGATACGATCCCAGATTTTCTCTGGCTTTCCTTCTGCAGCTAATTGAGCTTTTGCATTTTCTTCAGCTTGTGCTAATACTTCTTCAGTTAATTGAGACATAGAGATGTATTGAGGAACATTTCTCAATGTTTTTCCTAAACGCTCTAATTCTTCATTATCTTTTTCAATTGCAGCAATTCTAGCTTCAGTTTCAGAAGCAACATAAGCTGGATCAAAATCTTTGTAAGATAATGTTGTAGCACCCATAGATGCAACTTGCATTGCTAAATCTTTAGCTAATACATCAGCGTTGTCTACTTTTGCAGATAATCCAACAACAGCAGCAATCTTGTTAATGTGAACGTAAGAACCAACATAAGGAGCTTCGATTCTATCAAAAGCTTTTAAGTCAATTTTCTCACCAATTACACCAGTTTGCTCAGTTAATTTATCAGCAACAGTAATACCGCCAAAATCAGCAGCTAAAAACTCTTCTTTCGAAGCGTAGTTGATTGCTAAGTTAGCGAAGTCTTTTGCTAAAGCAACAAAGCTTTCATTCTTACCAACGAAATCAGTTTCACATCCTAAAACAATTGCAACACCAGCAGTATTATCTGCATTTACTTTAGCAGCAGCAACACCTTCTGAAGAATCACGGTCTGCTCTTTTAGCAGCGACTTTTTGACCTTTCTTACGAAGAATTTCAATTGCTTTATCGAAGTCACCTTCTGCTTCAACTAATGCTTTTTTGCAGTCCATCATTCCTGCACCGGTAGCTTTTCTTAATTTACCTACTTCTGCGGCTGTAATTTTTGCCATTTTATTGATTGTTTTAATGTTAGTACGTCCATTCAGCATCTTCAAAACGAGTAGCAAAGCTACTTATCTTTCTTTGATGAATGAACGTATCAACGTTAAATAATAATTATTTTGTTTCTTCTTTTGCTGGAGCAGCAGCTTCTTTTTCTGCTTTTGGAGCAGCAGCAGCTTCTTTTTCAGCTTTCTTAGCTTCCTTTTCAGCTTTTCTGTCAGATAACCCTTCGATTACTGCATCAGTAACGTGCGTTAAAATCTTATCGATTGATTTTGAAGCATCATCATTTGCAGGAATTACAAAATCAACCTCTCTTGGGTCAGAATTTGTATCAACCATTGCAAAAATTGGAATGTTTAATTTTTGAGCTTCTTTAATCGCGATGTGTTCACGTTTGATGTCAACTACGAATAATGCACCTGGAAGACGAGTCATATCAGAGATGGAACCTAAGTTTTTCTCTAATTTTGCTCTTAAACGATCTACTTGTAAACGCTCTTTCTTGGATAAAGTCATGAACGTCCCATCTTTCTTCATTCTATCAATAGAAGCCATTTTTTTAACGGCTTTTCTGATCGTTACAAAGTTAGTTAGCATTCCTCCTGGCCATCTTTCAGTGATGTAAGGCATGTTAGCTTTCCCTGCTTTTTCAGCAACGATGTCTTTTGCTTGTTTTTTGGTAGCTACGAATAAAATTTTTCTACCAGAAGCTGCAATCTTCTTTAAAGCTTCATTAGCTTCGTCGATTTTAGCAGCAGTCTTATATAAGTTGATGATGTGGATTCCATTACGCTCCATGTAGATGTATGGTGCCATGTTTGGATCCCATTTTCTTGTCAAGTGTCCAAAGTGTACACCTGCATCAAGTAATTCTTTTACTTCTATGTTATTTGCCATTTTTGTAAATAGTTTACGTTCCGTTGAATTAGCAATAGGTAAGTAGCAATTTTATAATTGGTCTTAGCTATTTAGATGCTAAACTAAATTTCGCTTTTGCGAAACAACGACAACATGATTTTAATTTCAATAATAAATGAACAGTACGTTTTTTTTAAAAAACGACCAAAAATTAACGTTTCGAGAATTGGAACTTCTTACGAGCTTTCTTCTGACCAAATTTCTTACGTTCAACCATTCTTGGATCTCTAGTTAATAATCCTTCTGGTTTTAATGCTAATCTGTTCTCAGCATCAATCTCACATAAAACTCTTGAGATTGCTAAACGAACAGCCTCAGCTTGTCCTGTAGTTCCACCACCATATACGTTTACGTTTACATCATAAGCGTCAACTGTTTCAGTTAAAGTAAAAGGTTGCTTTACTTTGTACTGTAATGTTGGAGTTGGGAAATACGTTTCAAATGCTTTTTTGTTTACTGTAATGTTTCCAGTTCCTGGCTTTACGTAAACACGAGCAACAGCGGTCTTTCTACGACCAATTTTGTGAATCACTTCCATGTTACTTTAAATCATTTAAGTTAATTGCAGTTGGTTTTTGAGCTTCTTGTCCGTGCTCTGATCCAACATACACTTTAAGGTTACGGAATAAAGCGCTACCTAATTTGTTTTTTGGTAACATTCCTTTCACTGATTTTTCTACTAATCTTGCTGGATCTTTTTCGTAAAGTTCCGTAGCAGAAAGTGTTCTTTGACCACCTGGATATCCTGTGTGACGAACGTATGTTTTGTCTGTCCACTTGTTTCCAGTTAAGTTGATTTTCTCAGCATTGATAATAATTACATTATCTCCGCAATCAGCATGTGGTGTAAAGCTAGGCTTGTACTTACCTCTAAGTATTTTTGCTACCTTAGAAGCCATACGCCCTAGCGTCTGTCCTTCAGCATCAACTAAAACCCATTGCTTATCTGCAGTAGCTTTGTTTGCTGAAATTGTTTTGTAGCTTAATGTATCCACACTAATTTTTTTAATAATTAAACATTCCTATCTCTTTAAAAGAGTCCGCAAAGGTAAGATTTATTCTGTAGATAACAAATACATTCTGAAGATTCCTTAAAATAGTTGAATGTATTGGTTTTCATTGGCTTACTTTTCAGTTTCTGAACCGTAAATAATTAGTTTTTTATAGCTGCTTTCTATATAAAGATGCGTTTGTACACTAATTGTATTTCAAATTGATTAAAAATTACTTGAAAATTTAATTTTAAAAGTATCTTTGGTCAAATTGCAAGCAATGAAATTTTTGCCAAAAATAAAGAAGTTTATTCGTAATGCCATTATTATTATGGTGTTAAGTTTTTTATTGTTTGAAGTATTGTATAGACACTCTGTGATCGATTTTTACAAAGCAGAAACCTCACATCTGAATAGTGAGGCAGATTTGTCAAATACTGCTGTAGACTTTTTGGTGTTTGGCGATTCCTTTTCTGCTACAGCTAAAAGCATTAATTATATAGATAAGCTACGGGCAAACAATCCAAATGTATCTTTTGTCAATGTAAGTGTACCTGGTATTGGAATCAGGCAAGTAAATACGTTTGCCAGTTCAAAGATCAATCAACACAACCCAAAAGCTATTATTTATCAAATATATGTTGGGAACGATTTGACAGATGTAGATCATTTGTGGAGTTGGGAAAAATTCTCCATAACAAGGAATTTATATTGGGCAGTTTCTGATTATTTTTTAAGCTTGGCATATTTTAATCATAAAGCAGCAGCGTTTAGCCCAAGGGTAAATAGTAGAACGTATACTATGGCGACTAATGTTTTTAAGGAAGAATATTATGATCAGCGAACGAAGCGTTTTTTATATTTTGATGCAGCATATTTTAATAACACATTGATGTTAAAAGAACCTTTTACATCACGTTATGATATTTGGCTTGATGAAATGCATACTTTTTTAGAAACTGTTCCGAATGATATTCCTGTGTATTTAGTATGGATTCCACATTGTTCTCAGGTAAGCTCTTATTACAAGGATAATTTGAATCAATTAGGCGCTGCGTTTCCAGATGAAATTAAAATTCAAGAATCCAATTACCCATTCTTCGCTAAAGCAACAAAGGACTTACAAGCATACACAAATGTCATACAAATAAATCCTTTATCGGTATTTCAAGTCAATGATACGTTTGATCATCGCTTATATTTTGCCAACGATCCACATATTAACAACAATGGTAATGTGGTGTTGAGCGATTTTTTAGAGTCTGAGATTGGATTGGAATAGCTTTTCATCACATTTCGGCTACGCTCAATGTGTTGTAGCATAAACCAATCAACCTATCTATGCTTCTTTTTCTTCAGCAGCACGATCCATGGCTTCTTTTTTTGCTAATAAATTCTTTTGGTAGCGACCTTGAACGATATCTACAATCACTAGTGTGATAATGACAAAGTAGAACGTTGTTTTGCTCATTGGCGTTACTTTGTTTCCAAATAATTCTAAATGTGCTAAATGTCCACCTTCTGACAATAACATGATTCCTACAATAAATAGAATGAAGAGTCCCAATACTTCATACATTTTATTTTTCTGCAAGAAATTCGATACTCTATCTGCCATCACAATCATTAAAAATCCACCTAAAACAATGGCAATAGTCATTAAAATTAATTGTGGTGTGGGATCCATATCACTTGTCAATGCCATAGCGCTTAAAATAGAATCAAACGAGAATACCAAGTTCATAATGACAATCCATATAATCACACTTTTTACGGATTTTTTGCTTTCAGCATCTTCTACTTTTGCATGTTCTTTCATTAACATCATGTGCCAAATTTCCTTGACAGCTGTGTATATTATGAAGACACCACCAGCAAGTACAATCAAACTATGTCCGTTGACATCAAATTCTAAAAATGAATTACTGTGCAAGGATAAAAATGGCTTTTGGAAATATTTAATAAGTTCTAGTAAAACAAATAACAATACAATTCGTAGAATAATTGCCAAACCAACACCCATTTTACGAACATATGATTGCTTGTCTTTTGGTGCTTTTTGTGATTCTAACGAAATGTATAATAAGTTGTCAAATCCTAATACGGCCTGTAATAATACAAGCATGAATAAAGTGAAAAGACTGTCTACGGTTAATAGTTGTTCCATGTTTCTTTATATAGTTATTTATTGATTTCTGTTAGTTGTTCGGTTTCGGGTATTGTTACACTATCTTCTACTTTTTGCACTAATTCTTGTTTTACAGCTGAAAACATTTTTGCTGCAACCAGTTGATTTCCATATTCGCCTGTATGGCAAAAATCAAAATAAATTGTTTTTTCTTCCCCATCAAAAGCATTGCTTATATCAACAAAAGTTGCATCGTTGATCATTAGTGAATCTTTACGTACATTTTCATAAGCCAATGTATATAAGTTTTCATAATACTGTTGCTCTTGGAAGTAACCTTTTTCTGCTTCCGAGAGGATTTCTTTTGAGTAAATATGCGGCTGCATAAAATTGAAGACTTTAAAACCATACGCAGCTTCTAAATTTTTTGAAAGTTGCACAAAACCCATGTAATTTTCGGCAATATTAATTGCTAAAGAATCATTTCGTGCAGTTAATTTTATATAAGAAGATCCAGAATATATTTTACGCTGCATTGTGGTGATGAATCTGTATAAATTACTAGATTTTATAAGTAGTTTAATGCGTTTTTTGTAGCTATGTGCAATTTTAAATTCTTTTTTTCGATTGTAGGCATTTGTTGGCGAACCAGCGGCATTGTTTTGGTGAGCTGAAATGACTTCATTAACACCATCATAAAAAATAACAATATCAGGAATATTCTTTTTTACAAGTTCTCGCTGTAGCTGAATATTCTCAGTAGCACGCGTATATCCGTGACAACCAAAGTTGGTGACTTCCACATTTTGATCGGGAAAGTTTTTATGTATTAAATGCGCTAATTCTGAAGGAATCGTATGTTCATCTCTTGCTCCAGAACTATACATAGTAGAACCGCCAAAGCAAAATATTTTGATAGCTGTAGCAGAATCTTTTAAGCTTGGATTAATTGTTTTTCGCTGTCCGTTGGCATAAATCGTATTGTGTTTTCCTTGCATCGGTTTAAAACGATAATGTAAATACGGTTCCCAAGTCATGTCTTGTTGACGCAATTCTCGGTAAATTACTTTAATATCTTCATCTGTCAAATCTGTGTTTTCATATAAACCAGAAGCAATAATACGTTCTGTGTTTCCGTCAATACCACTTTCGTCATAGTAATTATAAAAAATACCGAGTATAATCTCTAATAAAAAGAAAGTGATCAGGACATTTCTGAAGATAACTAGAGCAAATTTTAGTTTTAGTTTCACAAGACAGTCGTTTATAAAATGTATTTTAATTTTTTATTGAGCTGTATTAAAAAATAACTAGCAACAATAGACAATATAATTGCTACCAAAGTTAAGGATATGGATTCTAAAGTAACAAAATATCTAATAATAAAAACGATCAATGGATGTACTAAATAGATGCCAATAGAATACGATGATAACAACTTGCTATCTACCCTAGCATTCACAGTAAAGGAAAATGTAGATAACAATAATACAGGAGCTGCTATGAAACAGGAAAGACATATAATACTTAACGAACGATCTATGTTATAATAATAATTAAACAAACTCTCTACGGTAAGCAATACAACGCTAAGCATTAGTAATCGGATGATTTGTTTTCTAGTTAGCTGTTTGTGAAAATTAGAACGTCGAATGATATATCCCAGCGCTAAAAATGGCAAATCAAATAATAAAAAATTACGGTGTGTAGGTGTAAAGTTGACTAATTTGACAAGCAGTTCAGGTTCTGTAACGAGTTTTAAATCACCTAATATTTGAATAAAATATCCTATAATGTACAGTATAATGGAACCTATGAGTAAGGTTTTGTTAGAAAGTTTTCGAATGGAGTACAATAGCAATCCGCCGACTAAAAATGAGGCAACATACCATAAATGATTGAAGCCAATAACAATGTTTAATAACAGCTTTGTTGGACTATTGTAATTAGGGATAACCCAAAAGTAGCTGAAAATCAGCATCCATGCCACATACAGAATGGCAATGCGCTTGGCCCAAAGTTTAACACGACCATTCTTAAATATTGTGTATAAAAAGAATCCATTGACACAGAAAAAAAATGGAATTACAGGTCGAAAGATGCCTTTAAAAAAAAGATAATTTACAAATTCATTGTGGTCATATAAAAAATTGCAATGAAAGGCAACAACCAGCAATGAGGCTATAACTTTTAAAATGTCTATTAATAAATTTCGAGGGGAAGCTTGCAAAACAGTATTAACTTTTTGAAGCTTAAATATATACTTTTTCTCATTAACACTATTTTTTTTTGAACCATAATATTAAAATGAATTACAGAATATATTTGAATTTTTTATTGAGTAAAATTAAGAGACAACTCACAATTCCAGACAATAAGATAGTTGTAAAGGTTAAAGATGTCGATTGTAATTTTACAAAACTGTTAACTAGAATGATAATTAACGGATGTGTTAAATATAATGCGATAGAGTAGGATGATAACAATTTACTATTAACTCTCGATGTAACTTTGAAAGAAAAAGCAGCGATTAATAAAATTGGTCCTGCTAATAAAAAGGAAATACTCATATTGAATGAACCATCAGAATTTACAAGATAATTCAACGTACTTTCAGTTATAAGAAAAGCAAAACATATAGTTAACAATGTTATTGTTTGTGTTTTCGATAGTTTCAAATGAAAGTTAGTGCGCCGAATGACATATCCAATACTTAAAAAAGGCAATGCAAAGAATGCAAAATTTCGATGTATAGGAGGAAAATCAATCAATTTAACTAAAATGCTTGGACTTGTAATTACATCAAAATTACTGAGTGTTTGAATGGTGTAACCAATACAATAAACTACAACGGCAATTGAGAGTAAAACTGTGTTCGAAAGCTTACGTAGCTTATATAATAAAAATCCACCTAAAAAAAGCGCTGCCAAATACCATAAATGATTGAACCCAAAAAGTACAGTTGGTATCATCCTCAATGGATTTTCATACACAGGAATAATCCAGTAGTAACTAAAAATCAACATCCAAATAACATACAAAAGACCTATGCGTTTTATCCAAGTTTTAATAAGATCATTCTGAAAAACGGTATACAAAAAGAAACCATTAACCGTAAAAAAAAGTGGAATTGTAATGCGAAATACACCATTACATGTTATGTGATACGCCATTTTATTATAATCGAACAAAAATCCACAATGCGCTGCAATGACAAGAACAGCAGCGATCACTTTAAAAAAATCTAGTAGTATGTTTCGTGAAGCTGTTTGCAATTGGGCTAAGATTTTTCTATCTGAAATATATAGTTTTTTTCTCTTATAACACTTTTCTCTAAAATCAATTTAAAGAAAAGTCCATTTTTAATTGCTAATTGTTTGATATGATCAATTTCACAATCTTCTGATAGAATCATCCATGTGTTTGGTGAAAGATGATGGGGCAATTGTAGAAAGAGTTTTTCAAAATACTCAAAATTTTCACCACAAAACCAAGCACGTTCTTTGTCATTTTGTGGTGCTTTTGGATAGTATGGCGGATTTATGATAATGTAATCAAATTGCTGATTTTGAAGACTTTCAAGCAAATCAGAATATACTACATTTATTGAAATTTCATTATTGATGGCAGCTTCTTTCAATATCCTAATTGCCGTTTGATTGATGTCAGAAGCGGTAACTTTTGCACCTTTAGAAGCTGCAAATAGTGAGATGATTCCTGAGCCACAACCCAATTCTAAAAAGTTTTTGTCTTTTAGATCAAGTGGTTTTATGTATTCTAATAAAATCTTGGTGCTTATAGTAAATTTTGGAGGAAATACTTCCTCATGAATCGCTATCGTAATACCTTCATATGTATATTTTCGCTGTTTTGAAATATACTTATCAAAGAAAAATCGAGCAACAGGATATAATTGTTTTTTGAGTTTTTTAACCATGTTTTAGCAGGATTATTCAGAGTAGAAACCTTCAATTTCTGGTTGACGATATTTCCATATTTTGTGCATAACTTTAATCTCATATGGAAACTTATACCATCCATATTTAAAGCGGTAACCAGAAGCCATTTTGAGCAACCATTTTTTATATCCTTTAATTCTAAAATCAGAAGCAGTAGGATAGTAGCCGTTTAGTACTGTTTCAAAATTTTGAATTTTGTCAATCATATATGGTTTTAACCAAGGTGTTAATGGATTTCTTCGTAAATCAAATTTTTCCCAACTTGGTTCAATCCATTCTTCAAGTTTGGTTGGGAATGAAAACCCTGCATCAATGATTTGCTGATATAATTCGGAACCTTCGGTTGGTACAGGACTGTATAAATAGATAATGATTTCCGCTTCAGGATTGATGCTTTTTATCTCGCGAATAAAATTTATATCCCATAAAATTTGTTCGTACACTTTTTTCTCGTCAGGTCCAGGCAAACCTAATACAAATGATAATTCAGGAATGATATCCACATCTTTCATACGCTTCACAAAATCTTTAATCATTTGTCCCGATTGTGTTCCGCCTTTGTTCATTTGCTTCAACACTTCATCATTTCCTGTTTCTGCACCCAAAAAGATCATACGACAGCCTGCTTTTCGCATGTAATGCAAATCTTCATCCGAATATTTATTAATCGTATCAATACGACCTTCTCCCCACCATTGAATATTTTCATCCATCATGAGTTTGGAAAATTCTAACACACGTTTTTTGGATGTGAAAAAGTTATTATCGTGAAATTCTACAGCGTCAATTCCGTATTTTTCTTTAAAGTATTTGACATCTTTAAATACACTTTCGGCAGATTTTGCTTTCCAACGCGCATTATAAATAGGAACAACTGCACAAAACGAACAGGTAAAAGGACAGCCCATGCTAGAATGATACGCAAAAGTTTTTTGTCCCATAAAGGTTTTCGCTAAATAACGCTCCAGCGGATAAAAGGTATTAAAATATTGATATGGATATGGAGGCAATGCGTCTTGATCGAGTAGTGCTTCTTTGACGGTTTGCACAATTTTACCATCCTCATCTTTAAAGATTAAATTGCGAATCAACGTTAATTTCTCATCGCTTTTTCCTTCCAAAGCATCTAACAATTTCGGAAACGTATTGTCACCAGGTCCGTTGATAATATAATCTACATAACCAGAATTCAAACAAACTTTATATTGATTGGAAGCAAAATATCCACCCCAAATATTAATAGAGTTAGGATACAATTCTTTAATCTTTTTGGCATAAGGAATTGCCTGCTTCAATTGCGGTCCAGGCATTACTGTCAAACAAAAATATTTGAATTCTCCCGTAGCAAAATATTCTGAAATCTTGAGCCAAGGATCTTTTTCCATGTTTCCATCAATAAAAACATAATCGTACTTTCCATGAATAGCCGCACCAACCTGAATAATGGTATTCGGTAAACGATGCTTTGCATTGGCGCTTCGTGGATTAAATATGATAATTTTGTTTCTCATTAGTTTCCGAAGATTTCATTTCTGTTTGCTAAAATAAAACTTGAGAGTATATCTGCAAAGATTTGATTTGCTTTTCCATTTGGATGTGTGTCAAGCTCATTCAAAATGTATTTAAATAAATTTTTATCTTCAAAAAAACTAGAAGCTTCTAAAAATAAAAGATCATTTTTTTCTGCCAATGATTGTATTTGGGATACACGTTCAGGATCGTAAATTAAATCTAGATAAAATATAAGGCCTTTAATATTATTTCTAATAAAAATATTCTGAAAATCTTGAAATTGATTATCCATATATTTTATATGTTCAGGTTTGTAGTTGGTAGGTTCTACTTCTTTTGAATTCAGCTTTATTTGCAATAATTTTTTCAGATAAGAATCCCAAAAGACATTTTTCTTGGGTTTTATAGTAAAATTATCCATGGAGAAATCAGTCCCTACACGATAATGATCGTTGGAAGCACAGAAACCAATCACAACTAAATCAGGGTTGTATTTAAGTGCATTTTGCTCCAAAATTATTTTATATTCTGTCAAGGAATATCCAGAGACACCAAAATTAAAGACTTCGAATTTTGACTCATCATGTGATTGATTTAATAACTCTTCTGTGCTTGTGACATACATTTCTTGTTCAGAAACACCTGTTCCCATCGTAAAAGAATCTCCTAAAACGGCAATTTTTTTAGTATTAGATGTTAACTCATGACTCTTGTCGCGAAACCCTTCTTCATTGGTATGGAAATCAACTAACTTGTACTTTGTATCTAAATTGGGGATTAAATCATACACTAAACCTTTTGTGTCGGAATATTGTATCAGATCAGAATTATCTAAAACACCAAAAGAATTGGTTCGTGAATACGAAAAAGCGGCACCGCCAAAGAAGTAAACTCTCGCGATAACTTCGCTAAGAATTAAACTAAGTAAAATTCCAATTATAATTGATACAATCTTGGCTTTTAGTTGCTTCATCTAGGTATTTTATTCTTAAAAAGAAAAGTGTATAATTTATTGTTTTATAAAGGTAGAAATAAAAAGAGTGAAAATGCTACAACAGTAGCATTTTCACTCTTAAAAAACTTAAATAGCTAATTTAACTATTGTTTTTCTATTAAACCTTTAACCTTTTGTTTTCTTCTTTAAGTTCTTTCATTTCTTTATATAACTCAATCATATATATTTAATTCTTCCACTTTTTGAAGTAGCTTTGCATCCATTTCTCCTCGAGAAATTCCATTTTCTTGTATTTCGTTTACAAATTTCTTCAATTCTATACCCGTAAATAACGCCTTTGATTAAATGTGCGTTTGGATGTATGGTTGCCTGTTCAAAGAAATCTTTAAAAGTGGCTTCACTGTTTTACGAATTCTTGAAGTTTAGCTTCGTTAAAACCCGTGAGCCAAGTTATTACTTGATGTTGTTCTTCTATGGTTCTGCCTTTTTTTTATTTTGGTGATATAATGTGGGTATACAGAGCGAAATTTCATTTTAGCAATTCTTTCGTTGTGTTCGGGAGTTACTTTCATGTTTCTAGATTTTTAGGTGTAAAAAAAAATTACAATTATCTTCATCAAACTCAAAAACAAGCGTAGACAATAACTACTTTTTTTAAATTCCATACACATTCTTTTCTTAGACACTGTATATTTGTTTTACTACAACAACCGCCAAAAAGAAATATTTTGTTGAAAAAACTTTTTTTAAAATCACTTAAAAATCTGATTATTATTATTGGAATTACGTTTGTATTGCTTGAAATTGTATTGGCTATTTACATTCGCGTTGCGAAAATAAAAATTGAATTACCTACCTATACATTTCAAAATACACACAATTTTTGGTTTGATTTGGATGAGAATTTTGGAACAAGACATCTGGCAAATGATGTGTATCGACAGAAAAAATATTGCTTTGATGTAACTTATGAGGCAAATTCAAAAGGATTTCGAGATGTAGAACGTGAGTTACAAAGTACAAGCCATAGAGTGATAGCTTTAGGAGATTCATTTACTGAAGGAATTGGTGTGAATTTGGAAGACCGTTTAACCAATCTTTTAGAAGAAAACACAAATATTCCACATTTAAATTTTGGTTTGGCAGGAAATTTTGGCCCAACCCAATATTGGATGTTGTATAAGACACATGCCATTGAATATACACACGATGCTGTTTTGGTAGGAGTTTTACCTTCCAACGATTTTATTGATGATGATTATGAAATTGGATTGCAAGTTGGCGGTTATCGTTACCGTCCGTTTCTAAAAGGTGATTATCCAAATTACGAATTGGTATATCACATTAAAAACATAGAGAATTCTAGAGCACGACCGCGTAATCCGCATTTTATCAATAAGTTTTTAAAGAATTTTACACATTCGTATAATATGTATTATTACTTGCGAACGAAACGAAAAATAAGTGCCATTCCAAAAGATCAATTGTTGGAAGAAACTAAAATTCCAAGCTATTTCAATTTTACAGAAGCACAATTTGATCGTTTGCACTACACGATAAAACAAATTAAAACCTTGGCAGGGAATCGTCCTGTGATGGTATACAGCATTCCAATTGAAAAAGAAATCAAATCCTATCGCGAACACAAAAAAAATCCGTTAGGAAAACAATTAAAAGCTGTTTGTGATAGTCTGGATGTAGAGTATTTAGACTTACTCCCAAAGACAGATCAATTTTTAGAAGAAGAATATAAAACTTTGTATTTACCCTGTGATGGACATTGGAGTGAAGCTGGAAATGCATTCGCGAAAAAAGAAATAGAATCATTTTTTAGCTATTATCAATAATAATATGACAACAGAAAATCTAGATACGATTTATATTGAATTGTTGGTGCAAGCTTGCCAAATAGAAGCCAAAAATATTTGGATGCAAGGAAGCTTGGAAGTTCGTATTGGCTCAAAAAAACCATACGAAGGAAGCGATATTATTATGGCAGATTTGTTTATGGAAAGTATGAAGAGAGAAGGAACGTATTTTATTTTTTCATGTAGCTGTGGAATTCGAGAATGTGGAGGCTGTGACCAAGGAATAGAAGTAAAGCATGAAAAAAATGTGATTGTTTGGAATATGTTAGACCACAATAAAACTTACCGCTTTGATCGCAAGCGTATCGAGGCTGATATTGAAGAAGCAATCCAAGAAGTTAAAAATTACAAAGCCTATTTTAAGAAGAAAGAGATCGAATATGTGGGTTTTGGATATAATTTGAATTCGAATGCGTGATTTTATCAAAAAATACCAAGATTATATCGGACTACTGTTATTGTGGTTGTTACTGATAATCATCATCAATCCGATTGGAGATTTTCCGCTGAATGACGATTGGTGTTATGGGAAATCTGTTAAAACCTTATACGAAGATGGATACCTAAAACTCTATAATTGGGGAGAAATGACCTTGGTTGGACAAGTATATTGGGGTTACTTTTTTACGGAAATCTTTGGCTTTTCCTTTACAGTTTTAAGATGGTCTACACTGGTCTTAGGGTTTGCAACGATTATTGGAATTTATAAACTCCTTACCTTGGCAAAACTGTCGCGTTGGGCAAAATTGATTGGTGTTTTATTATGTGTGATGAATCCAATCTTTTTGTCGTTATCGTTTTCATTCATGACCGATATTCCTTTTATGTGTGTGACGATTTGGGTATTTTATTTCTTTACGAAAGCTTTAAAAACTGATACATGGCAACCAATTCTTTGGGCAATTCTCTTCTGTTATTTTGCTTTTCTAATCCGTCAATTAGCATGGGTTTTCCCAATTGTATGGTTGATTACGTTTGTCATTGTAAAAGAACGAAACGCTAAAAATCTATTGAAAGCAATTACGCCACTGTTAGCTGTGATTTTGTTTTCCTTGGTTTTTTCATACATCATGGAGTCGAATGATTTGTTGCAAGAGCGTTACAATACCAAATTCGGTTTGCTTATAGAAAATATTAAAGGACTTCGTAAAGGATTACTAATTATCATTTTTTCGTATTTCTTTGAAAGTATTGCGTATCTAGGATTTTTACTGTTGCCAATTCACCTAGTATACATCAATCGTTATACATTTAAAGGATATAAAATTGCTGCTTTACTTTGGACAGTTGGAATTACTGCCTATTTGATGCGTCTTGGAAAAGTATTACCAAGTTTAGACAACATCTGGATCGATTTTGGTGTTGGACCAACAACCTTGTACGATCATGGTGGAAACTTTACCCAAAGTCCCGATCCGACTGCGCCAAATTGGTTTTGGCAAGTGATAACTTGTATTGGAATCTTTTCTAGTGTTGCATTGATTTTTCACATTCGTGAGATGGTATTTTCTATGTTTAAAAAGAAAAAAGTGGATTCACTTGTAGTGTTATCATTCGTATTCTTTTTAGTGTATTTAACGCCTTTCCTAATAGTTGGTGTGTATGACCGCTATTTATTGCCATTATTTCCAATTGCGATTGTCTTTTTGGGTGTGAATTCGCCAAAAGTTCCCCAAAAAATATATCAATATTGCACCTACGGTTTTCTTGGATTACTCACTTGGTTTTCTGTCAGTGCAGTTCACGATCATTTGTCTTGGAATCGCATACGTTGGGAAGTGTTAAACAAACTCACGGAAACCATTCCTAAAAATAGAATACAAGGCGGCGTTGAGTATGTAACGTGGAACTTTTTCTCTGAAGAACAAGAAAAATGGTGGGAAAATGTGAATGAAAAATATACCTTGGTCTTTAAACCAAACGAACATCAACAAGTAGTTGAAAAATATGAATATTCACGTTGGTTACCTGGAAAAGGAGAAATGTATTTGGTAACAGCTAAAAATTAGAAAATATTTTTTGCCTGTAGATTAAAAAAACATTCAAACGGACGGTTAGAGTTTGATAAGTCATTGCGAGAATTTCATAGAAATTTGTAGCAATCTGTTTGTTAGAAAAATTGCTTTGTATATGATTTAGGTAAATTACTTCGTCATCCTTCTCGTAATGACGAATTACAAAAAGCTTAAAACAAGTTTTTTAGTAAAATAGTTATTTAACCTTCTGAATCAAATAATTAGGATTGCTGTCTATGATCTTATAATTATCATTCTTTTTGATGTCTTTGATAAAGTCTGAACTTCCAAAATTTAAATGATCTGCGGAATCATCCAATAAGATAAATCCGTTTACTTTTAATTTTGAATCTACATTTTCAAAATCTTTTTTGGTTTGCTCGTAGGAATGATCTCCGTCAATATATGCAAACGAAATCTCTTATTGAATGCTAAATGTTCTATCAAAAACATCTGTGAATTCATTCGTTGTGTTCCATGTGTTAAAAAAAGCTTCCGAAGGAGAATGACACGTATGTGTTTTTGCATTTGGATGCAATAATGTTGCTGCATTCACAAAAGCATTCTGTATATACGTTACATAAGCTTTTCTGCTCACATTAGGCTTTCCATCTATATGTTATTCAATAGTTCCTGTATGATCTTTGAAACCTTCATATATCCAAGCGTCACAACCTACAAAACGGTGTTTTTTACCATGTTTTTCTAATAGATGTAACATCACATTGGTAGACAAACCTGCATACGATCCTATTTCAAAAACAATTCCGTCACTAGGCATGTGTTGAATGGCATAATCCATTAAATAGATATTGCCTTCAAGCAACATTCCTTCACCAATAATAGTAGCTTTAATCCTGTAAAGGAAGTAATCGTTATTGATGGTTTTGTATTGTTTTTTAAAAATATTGCGAATGCTCTTTTTCATGTTGTGAATATTGAATGAATTGATTCCACAAGGTGATTACGATGAAGTCAAATGTATTGATTTTTTAGAAAAGTATAGGAATACTTAGTTGTTGTTATTTATATATAATTTCTCTTGTGAGTATATGATCGAGTCTACCGTTCTGAGAAGATTCTTTTTTAATCCAATTGTCAAATTGATCGAATTGATATGTATTCTTGATGGTTGAAATTAAAGAATTTTTAGCATCATACTCTTTTATTTCAATGATCATTTCATCATCATATGTAAATATATAGTGTTTGCTTTGTGTTGGAGTTACATAATCTGACAGTTTTGATGTAGTGACGAGTTGCTTTTCATCATAATTTTTTACTTCAAGCGTATTTGTAATGGTATCATTCGTTTCCATATCTATATACAATTGTGCTAATGAGCTTTCTTTCAGTTTATTCTCAGAAGTGTACCTATATTTTCCAATATATTTGAATTCCATTTCATCATCTTTATGTTCAGAACGAGTTGCAATTAGCAAAGTGTCGTTATAAAAATAATTGACCGTAAAGGTTGCGTTGTTGCTGGTATAATGCACAACTTCTTTTTTAAGTTTTTGATTTTTATTGTAATGACACTCAATATTTGTAGTGTCTTAAGAGAAAGAATAATATTGATTCGAACGAATTATTTGATCGAGGTCATTATATTTTTTTTCAGTGATAAAGAGTGTATCTTGCTTTTTTCTCTTTACATCAATTGTATATTCTGTAATTTGAGTTGCTTTTTTTGTGAGCCCATTCTTTAATAACTTCTTGTTGTTATGACAACTGATTAAAGAAAGAGAAAAAAGTAAAATAGGGATGATTTATTTCATTTTAAATGTTCAATATATATGCTAAGATAAAGTTTGAAATATATAGTCTGCTATGAAAACCTATTTTTTAAACACTTTTGGATATGTAATGATAAATTTGGTGCCCAATTTCCCATCAGATTCTACACGAATAGTTCCATTATGCTTTTTAATAATTTTTTTGACAATAGAAAGTCCTAAGCCTGTACTTTCATAAATGACTTTTTCTTGCAATGTTTGAAATACTTCGAATATTTTTTTGTGATATTTTGGAGCAATGCCTGAACCATTGCCTTCAAATATCAATTCACAAGAATTTGATTTTTCAACGCTCGAAATTGTAATTTCACAAACTTCTTTATCGTTATATTTTACAGCATTGCTAATCAAATTAGAAACTACCTGCGAGATTTGCATTTTATCTCCTGTAATTTCTGGTAATATTCCTTTGGTGGTAAAAACAGTTGTGGGGTCTTGGTAGTTTTTGCGTAGGCTTTAATCATGGAATTTAGATCAACAGTTTCTGGCATGATTTTCCCAATTTTAGAATAACGCAAAATACCATTAATCAAGTTTTCAAGGCGTTTTACACGTCCTTGCATGGTGTCTAAATGATCGTAAACATCTTCAGTTTCACCAGCTTCTAAATCTTCCTTAATGAAATCTGTCAAACTTTAGATTTCTCGAATTGGTGTTCATAAATCATGTGAAGTGATATAAGCAAACTTTTCTAATTCTTTGTTTTTTAATTCAGTATCGTCTACATTTTGATTCAATTCTTTTAGCTTTCGAAAACTATCTAATCCAGTTCGTACTACTAAAAACACTAATAACGATCCCATAAAAAAGATAAGACCAGAAAGTATGGCCAATAGTTCCGTTTGTCCTAAAGTAACAACAGTAGCTGCGGCTAAATATCCTGCTAAAAATATGAACATCAACAGGCGTAATTTTTTCCAATTACCTCTCAATTCACTGTTTGGAAGTGTATCAAAAATCTTTTTGGTATTACCTGCACTTAATAGCATAATAAATGCTCCTAAAAGAATTAGGGCTGCTATGAGATAGTCAGAAAAGTACATAAGATTTCTAAAAAGTTAGTATCATATTCGTGTATATTCATAAATTTAACAATGTGATTTAGAGGATTTTTGTTTGAAAACCACATAAATGTAGTATGAACTGAACAGAAATACAATTTGAAAGTCTATGCTTCATTAAAATTTACGGTAAATACCAATTTTCTATGGACAATCTGCCGAATAGAGGAACGTATTCCAGTAACGTTTTATGTGTAAATATGTAAAGCTGAAAATTAGGTTGTTAGTTGCGTATTGGAATTGGATGAATTTGTAGCAATTTTGCCAAGTCCAATACTTTTTGTGGTGTGTATAATGTTTTTTCTAAATCATTTACTTCTAAAGTTCCTGCTTTTGCTTTGAACACAAATGATTTATAAGGTAATTTGGCTACTTCTTGGTTGAAATTAACACCGTGTTTTTTAATGAGCGTTTTGGTAACTATTTCTATTTCTGTTTGAATTGTAGTTCGTAACTCTTCAATTTCTCGAATCCAAGTACGTTGTTTGGTTAAGAATTCTTGAATTTCTGGTTCTTTCTTATAATCGAGTTTGTCTAATTGTCGATATACCTGATCAATCTTCATTTGTTCCCAATCTTTGGCTTCTAGGACAGGAATTTGCCAATCTGATTGTTGTTGTTTCCAGTGATCAGTCTGTACTTGTACTTGATGGACTTTGAAACTAGGTAATTCAATCGCTGTTAACTTTCCTGCATGACAAGCGCCTGTGTCAATTCCGTAAGTATTGTTTTTGACTTTTGGAATTTCGCCAACCACATGATGTCCGTAAATAATGGGTTTTTCTCCTGAATAATAGTCAGACCAATAGGTTCCTTCTTCATAATTACTTTCCAAATAACGACTTCCTGAAGTAGTTCCTGCAAGGACTTCTTCTTTCTGTTTGTACAAACTTTTATCATGTTCAAAAAAAGCATGTATTATAATAGCTTCTGGTGTTTCATAATAATACGGAAGCGTTTCTAACCATTTACAAAAATCGTCATATTCATCCCTAAATTGCACTTTCACAATTTCTTGCGAATAGCTTAAAACTCCATTCAAATGTTTGCGTTCATGATTGCCCATTAATAAATGGAATTCTTTCTATTCTTAAAATAATGATATAGTTCTACTGATTTATTTCCACGATCTACAATATCACCAAGAGAAATGACCAAATCATCGTCTGTCACACCAATTTGCGCTATAAGTTCAATAAATTCATCGTAGCAACCGTGAATATCGCCAATTATATATGTTTTGCTCATCGTATTTTGATGATTTTTAAGAAATCGAATCAAAAGTAAGCATTGATTCAATTTGCTGTTTAGAAATGCCCTTTGTTTTTGTGACTTTCCAAACCTCTTTTTTTTCAATACCAATATACCAACTTTTTACTTCGCCATTTTTAATATCATATACCATCAAACTCCCTTGATGATTTATGGTAGAGTTTGAAGAAATCCAAAAACAAAGACCGTTTTGAAGGCGCCTAGAAATTACATTTTTTTTATTTTCTATTGATGGTTGTAGTTGATGAAATGGTACTAAAAAACGAGTGTTGTTTATATCCTTTTTTCTAAATTTTGTTTCTGATAATACACGATTTGGATGAAAAGGCGGAATTGTAATTTCAGTATTCCAATATGGTTCTAATACAAAAGGAATTTCAGGATTTGATTTGCTATCATATTCCAAAAGTTGTTTTCCTGAGTAATTCAACCATTTATGATCAAACCAATTCTTGATTCGAATTATAGAAACTTCACTAGGATCAAAATAGGTAACAAGATAATGAATAATTGTTTCTACGATTACTTGAAAATCTTTAGCGTCAGTTGTATCAAAAGGGATTTGTAGTTGACTCATAATAAAGAGAGAAATTCACAATTGTTATTCTCCAAGAACGATCATGAAAGGAACTTTTTCTCGTACTTCAAGTTGTTTATGATAATCTAAGTTGTCATATGCTTTTCCATACAAGTTTATACTTTCTTTATTTCGAATGGTTTTTAATGTAGTTAATAGGTGCGCAATTGGTGTTACTACATCTTGGTATGTAGCACTTTTAGTTGGTTCTAAAATATATGCAACTTTCTTTTTAGAATTCCATTGCATAAATTTTTCAGTAAGTTGCGATGCTGACATTTCTTCATTGTCAATACTAAATGATTGATGATTGACCACAATTACCTTTGACTCTGTTTTTTCAGGGTTAGCCTTTATATATTCACGTGAAATGCTCGGCGGCGGTGGCGGTGGCGGAGGAATCATTCCTGCTTCTTCCGTGTCATTTGATTTGTTTTTCTTCTCTGATTCAATCTTTTTAAAAACTGTTTCAACAACAGATACTGCATTTTCATCACTAGGAAGTTTGTATTGAAATCCTGTTGTCTTTCTTCTTGGAATTCTTTGGTGCGTATCAGATTTACATGCAAAAAGAACAGGTAAGGCATTCATTTTCCGAAGTTCACTTAGAACAGAAGCTAATTTTGTATATGGAAGATCTTTGTCAACAACCAATTCTGTCATAAATAATGGTTGTAGACCAATGTTATGCTTTATTCCATCATACAACAATTCAAATATTTTTGCTCTCAGTGCACTCAATTTAATTTTTTCCCGCTCAAGTGTCATTTGTCCTTTTTTATCAATAGTAATGGTAATGTAGTCATGTGGATTTGTGTCGACTTGAACAGTTTCAAAAGTAGGAACCTCTATGTTTTTTTGTGCAATGGTACAACTCACAAGGAATAATGCGGCAATAGTAATGTATATTTTCATAAATGTGATATCGTGTTTTAATGATTAAATATACAGAAACATTCCAGTTTTAGTAATAAAAGGAAGAATCAAAAGTATTTTAAGCGTATTTATTTAGTTGGGAAAATGTATTTTTTCATAAAGAAAATCACCAATGAGCTCATGCGCTTTTGGGTTAATGTGCAAATCTACATCCCAAAACAGTTTTTCTGAAGTATTTTGCAAAATAGGGAATAAATCATAGTGTTCAACTTGTTGTTCTTGTAGAAACTTTTTCAATAGTTGTGTCATTTCCAAATTGTTGTTCGTCGTTTTAGCATCGAGATCAAATAAAGTTTGTATGTGCTCACGAAATATTGGTTTTACTTCCAGTTTTGACGGCAACAACGTCACAATTAATCGAATGTTTTTTTGTTTACAGAGTTCAATAATTTGTAACAAGTATTCTTTAGCAATTACCATAGAACGCTCTTTTTCTTCAGGAAACGACTCGTAAAATAATAGTTGTTCTATTCCTTGAATATATGGAAATGCTTGTTGTTCGGCTGATTGAAACTTTCTGCGGAAGCGCATAGACCAACTTTTATAGATATTAGAAATACTTGTTCGGTCGTCTTCAAACTTTACAGTTTCTCGAAAATCATTTCCAGTAAATACATTAATTAAAAAGACATCAGGTTTTAGATGCGAGAACTTTTTTAAAAAACCATGGTAATTGCGAAATGTATAATAGCCGACACCACCATTCATACAATTATAATACGTTGTTGTATCTGTAGCGTTTAGTTTTTTTTCCCAAATATTGACAAAAGATTGTGTATTGTAACGTAAAACACCATCGGTATGTGAATCACCAGTAACCAATACGCGAAATTCGTTTGGTGTTTTATCCGCTACATCATTATCATCTCGAAACCCTAGATTGTTAGTGCGTCTTTCAGTAGACATCTTTTGTTGCGGCGTTCCCCAATCATCATACAGGTGAATATTAGGTTTATGCAAAAACATTGCAGTGTCATCAGGAATAAAATATTCTGATTGCTTTTCGCTTGTAAATGAAAAAAATGTTTGAATACGATGTACTTCCATAAAATACATAATAATTGCTAAGATTAATAACAATGCGCATAGCACTAATAGATTGATCTTAACAAGCCGAACATATTTCATACAAAAGCGTTTCGAACAAAGAAACTAAAAATATACAACAAACAAAAAGCAGTCAATGACAATTTTTGGTATAGAATTTTTTAGAAAAAGCATGACAAAAAGCTAGCTTAAAATAGTATATTTTTCAGTACATTTAGCACACCAATACGAAACCGCATTTATGATTTTTGATTATTCAAAATGGAAACCAAGATTAACCACTGATACTGAGAATTATCAAAAAGCGTTGCCGTATCCGCATATTGTTGTAGATGATTTTTTAGAAGTCGCTGCGGCGGAAAAAGCACTGGAAGTTTTTCCAAAAATTAAGGATGAAGGCTGGATTCATTACATTCATGTAAATGAAAAAAAGCATGGATTGAACAAGTTAGAGTTGATTCCGGAATTTATTCGTGATGGTATTATCAAAGAACTGAATTCACCTGAATTTACAAGTTATCTTGAAACGCTTACAGGAATTCCAAATTTGTTGCCAGATACTACGATTGAAGGTGGTGGAATCCACCAAAGTGAAAACGGAGGTTTTTTAAATATTCATGCGGATTTTACCGTACATCCACATAAAAAAACATGGCGACGTCGTGTTAACGTGTTGGTTTATCTAAACAAAGATTGGGACAAATCGTATGGTGGTGCTTTGGAACTTTGGGAAAAAGACATGTCTAAATGTGCCATTAAAATTGAACCAATTTTCAATAGAATTGTCATTTTTAATACGGATGAAGATTCGTATCATGGTTTTCCTGATCCAATTACCTGTCCAGATGATGTCACTCGAAAATCAATAGCATTGTATTACTTCACAGAAGAAAAAGTAGGTTCGTTCAAACGAAGATCCACCAATTATCGAGCGCGTCCAGGAGATGGTTTTAGAGCTGTTTGGATTTGGCTTGATAAAAAAATGATTGCAGCCTATACTTGGGTCAAAGGAACCTTTGGAATCAATGATGATTTTATAAGTAAAGTATTGAATTTATTTCGGAAGAAGAAATAGGTTTTGGACATATTAAACACGTCTTTGCGAGAAGCATAGCGACGCGGGCAATCCGTTTCTTTAGTAAACGGAATTTATTATGTTGCTTGAGATTTTAAGTACTTTTTTAAATTTACTTTTTAATTGGTTTATGCAAGTCATTTTTATATTGATCCAAATTTTCGATATAATTTAAACGTCAATAATACAAGCCATTGGGTAATAGAAACACTCAACAAAACACCAAAAATTTCATAAGTTTCAATGAGTAATACAATCAAGCTCACACTTATAAAAAAAGCAAAAAAGCTAATGTAGATAATGGTGCGTTCTTGGTGATTTTTCATAAGTTCCATCACGTTTAACGTATAAAAATAACAAGGCAAAGCAATGGATGTTCCTACAATATAATATTCATAACTAAAGCCTAATTTTACAAAATATTCCATCACAAACCAAATGGCAAATCCTCCAATAATAGTTAAGGGAATTGAAACGGCATAGAGTTTATATTTTATCTTTTGAACGACTTCATTTGATAAACGATATATGTGTTTTGTAAATGGAATGGTGATATATGCAGCCAAAGCTTGTAGCATTAAAAAAGCGGTAATGAGTAATTGATATTCGGCTAATTGTGATTTTTTTAAATAGAAATCAACCATATAAATATCTGTTTTAGAAACTAGCCAGCCACTTAAACCAAGAATGAAAAATGGCAATCCTAGTTTGAATTCTTGGAATGAAATCTTAACAGAGAACGATTCTTTCCAGAAATTTAGTTGTAAACTTAATACAAGCAACTTACAAAAAGTTGCGACCACGTAAATTTGTAAAAAAGATGATAGATCAAACGTTTCAAGGTAAAAGATACTTCCGAAAATAATTCCAAAACCAATAACTTCTGCCAGTAATTGCGCGCCAAAATTCTGATGATAAACGACCAAGGTGCTTAATGAATTATATAGAAATAACAAGTAAATCAATACAATTGCCCAAGCCGCAATAGTTGTTGGGAAAAAGAAAAAGAAAACTGTAGCAAAAGGAAGAAGCATACAGCGTGATAGCAAATTGCTAAAGAATGCATGATACATTTTACTTGGGTTTTCACTGTAAGTTCGTAACAAGTGATCGCGATTTCCCCAACCAAAAACGAATGAGATAAAAAATACCCAAATCATGACATTGATTAGTTCTGCCCAAGCTTCTTTTCCAAAGATTTTTATACCAAAAACGACAATCAAAAAATTGAAAGCAGGATTGGCATATCCTTGAATGGTGTTAATTCCTATGGTGATTAATCTACGCATTGTATACAGATAAATAAGCGTTGATGGTTTCCGTTTCAGAACTTAGTATAACACGTTCTTTTTTTGAGTTTTCAGTAGCAAGCAGTTTTTCGCAAGCTTCAATCAAGTCTATTTTGTGTTCACAAACGATCCAATTTTCAGAAGCTTTTGCCAATCCGACATTGTGCGAAACGATCTTCATTCCAGCATACAATGCTTCTAAAAACACAAAGCCAAACGATTCGTACATGCTTGTATGTAACAGTATTTTCGATTGTGACATTTTTGTAAAAACTTCTGTTCGCTGTAGATGTCCAAGTAAAGTAATGGTATCTTCTAATTGCAGATTTTTAATTTTTGTTTCCACTTCATTTCGCATGCCGCCATCACCAATAATAGAAACCTTGAGGTTTGTATGTGTTTTTGTTAGAGCAGAAATGATATCGATAAAATCACCATAATTTTTAATCGTATTTAAAGAGCCAACTCCTAAAATATCAATCGTGTTTTTTTGCAAAGCTGGAAATTCAGAAACATCCAAATGCCAGGGAATAATGGAAGAATCTAAACCGTAATTGACTTTCAGTTCTTTTTTATGATTTTTAGAAAGTGTCACTATTTTTGCATTCGAACCAATCAGAACCTTTCCATACGAATTTTTAATCGCCGCATCTTGTCCCATCACAGTTACAACATGATGTATGTTTTGTTTTTTAGCGAATTTTTCTCCAATTCGAGCACATTCGCCAATCCAAAAACTATGAATGGTATCAATTTTTTGTGTTTTATGGAGTTTTTTAAGTGCTTTTGAAGCTTTTCGCCATGTTTGCAATTTTTTCAGACGTTTATTTTGTCCATTTAGCGGAATCACTTGAATACCATACCAATCATATATTTCTCTTGTAAATGGAAACTGAAACGTCAGTAAGGTCAACTTCGCATATGGCAACGCTTTTCGCATACTTTTTAGAAATACTTGTAACGCAGGAATTGTGGTAGAGTCGCTTTCAGATTCCGCAAAACCTGGTGTTAAAAATACGATATGTTGGTTCGTGTTGTTCAAGTTTTTTTTCTTTTAGATTCCTGCCTTCTCAGGAATGATATTCAGTTTCGTTTTGTCACTCTGCACTTTTATGGGATCTACTTTTTAATTCCGCTTTGCTACATAAAAAATCACTCGAACTGACTTTTTTATTTTCATTCCGAAGGAAAGCTGAGCTGAGTCGAAGCATCCCATTCCACATTCGTAAATACTAAATCTGTTGATTTAATCATTTCGGGGTTACGTTGCAAATCGTCAAATGTAATTCGTGTGCCATCACTTTTATAAATGTATGTATAAGCTTTTACATCTTTGAATAAATGTTGAATTTCTTTGCGAATTTTTTTCTTAAATATGGAAAAGCCAAACGTATTTTCTAATCGCATAAAAACCTTATTTAAGAATTTTGAAGGAATGTATTTGTGATACATATTTTCATTCAAAAAACTATAATGAAATGAAACGTATAATGTTGGGAACTTTACTTTTTCTATAGCTTTTCCAATTGTTGGTAGAATTCGAAATTCAGCACCTTCTACATCCATTTTGATGAAATCTACCGTTTGAATATTTTCGTTTCCCAGAAATTCAGCTAGTGAAACGGTATTCAGTTCTAGTGAATTTTCAGTATCGCGTTTGCGTTCCAAAATACTACTTGAAGAGGCTCCATATTGATTGCGAGCAGACAAACGAACGGTTTCTTTTTTATCTGAAATTGCCGTTTGATAGATTTTTATTTTATCCGCAATAGCTGGATTCAATTCAACATTTCTATTCAACTCGCTAAAACACACAGGATCAGGATCGAGTGCATGCACTTCTTTAGCCGTTTTTGCAGCGTATAATGTTAAAACGCCACTCCAAGAACCGATATCCAATACCACAGAATTTGAAGTTACGAAATGATCAAAAATGGCAAAGGTGTGCGGTTCCCAATCAATGGAATTTATATAACTCCAGTAGTGTTTATTTTGTCCAGGATCTACCTGAAATATTTGATTTTTAAGCTGGATTTGCATGCTAAAAGGTATCTAAATCTGAGTAGGTAAATATAAACTCTTTTAAATCGATTTCTGGATCAAAATCTAAATAACCTACCAACCACGATTCTTTTGGTTTGGTAATAGTTTGTAATAGTTTCGCCATTGCAGAGTGTTCGTCTACTTGAAACAAAAATTCTGTAATCCCTAAGAAAAATGCTTTTCGTTTCAGTTTTTTCAAGGCTTTTTGTAATGCTTCTGAAGATGGTGCATAAAACATTCCTACATGAATAATTGCCTGAATCTTTAACCAAAACACACAATCGTCGATTTCTACACAGTAATGACTTTTGAAACTATTTTTATAATTAATGAAATTTGCATCAAACTTTAATCGGAACTTTTCTTTGTGCTCCGAAGTCAATTTTTCAATGGTATTTTGAGAAACATGCTGCTTAAAAAAAAGATCGTAGAGGTTGGTCCAGCGTAACTTATTCAATACTTTTCCAATGGGAAGCGTGTTGACTTTTACATGAAAACGTTGTAAATGTTCGTGTTCTTTCCAGCCCAATTTTTTAGTACTGTAATAGGTGTTTTCGCTATGAAAAGCATATACATATTTTATGTCATGTTCTTTCATAATTTCATAGGCGAGTCTGGCCAATTCGTAGTGCAAACCTTTCCGTTGATGGTTTGGTAGTGTATATGAATCACAGGCATGTGCTACATAAATTTCACGATTGTTATTTATAAATTTTTGCGGAACAGCACCATAAAAAGCTACTGGAATGTCGTCGCAATACGCGATGCTACATATATAATTAACACCAACATACGATGTATTGTATTTGTTTTGTAGGTACTTAAGCGTGACTTTCTTTTTAAAGACTTTCCAGAAGAGTTCTTTGATCGCAGGAAAATCATTGTTGTCCACACGTTTGAGGCGATATATTTCTTTGTATACGATCATTTTCTAAAAATAAGTACCTTTTAACAAACAGGCTAATTGTTGCTCTAAAGAAATGTACGGATTCATGACAAAACGATTTTTCCATACTTCATTTCCCATATCTTTTTTAGTATTGTAATCTACCAATAATAGTCTTTCAAAACCTATTTCTGTGCAATATTCAGCTACTTCTTGATTGTAATATCCAAACGGAAACGCAAATTCAGTAATCGGTTGTTTACAGATCGCTTCTAACTGTGTTTTACTGTTTAAGATTTCTTGTTTGGCTTCTTCAAGTGGAATATCTACTAAACTTGCATGCGTTTCTCCATGTGCACCAATGGTAAACAAAGGATTGTCCGCAATTTCTTTAATTTGTTGTGCATTCATCAACATCCAATAATCTTCATATTTCTTTGGCGGTAGTGCTTCCCAATCGTCTTTAAAAACTTCATAAATCATTTTCAAAACCTCATACGGCAAGGCTTTGGCAACATTTTTCATGGAAACGCCATTCCAGATAAATTCGTTCTTATCATTTTTTTGATAGTGATTTCGTTCTAGAACGACTTCTTCTTTATTGGTGTGATACGAAACTACATCAAGAAAATCGGCCCATAAATATGGAGCTTTTTCATGAATCGTAGTAATATAAAAACATGCAGGAACGTTGTATTTTTCTAAAATCGGAACTGCGTATTTGTAATTGTTCAGATATCCATCATCAAATGTTAATGCAATATTCAGTGTGTCTTTTTTGAATTTTTTTTGATAGAAATCGTCTAGCGAAATTACATTGTAATGAGTGGTAATGTATTTGATGAATTCTTCAAAAAACATCCTTGAGATGAATCGGCTGTTGTATTTAGTTTCGCCAACTTGGTCAATTCCGTGATACACTAGAATACGTTCGCCATAGCGATTTTTCAAAAGTAACTTTCCAAAGCCGAGTTTGAATAACATCGTTTTGTAGAGTAAACTTAGCCGATATTTGATACGCATCCAGAGCATATTATTGAATTTGATATAATTTCCATCCTTCCGAATGAGTTTCTAACACTTTTAATTGATAATTCTGTTCTATAAATTCCCAGTTCAACATAGGATTTTTATCGTTCCATTGTACTTTGTAACGCGCAGGATCAAACAAAATTAAATCGTTTTTTTGAAACTTCTCATAGCGTTCTAAAAACATGTTTTTATATTCAAAATCCAATCCACGACCTTCCAATGCCAAATCTACATCAAAACTATATAAAGTTTTGCCTTCATACGGTTGTATCATAGTAGCCAATTCCTTTTCTATGATGGTTCTTTCAAAAATCAATTTAAAAGTCATCGCAAAAAATACCAACTGTAACACTAAAGAAACTGCAACAATGGTTTTTAAATACTGTTTGATGAATTTGACTTCTGTAAGTTTTACAAATGCAGGAAAAAGTAATAGTAGTATAAGTGGAAATACCAAGCCAATGATTCGTGGATTTTGGAATGGAATTCCAGCCAAAAACAGAATGTATATACCACTACAAATAATCAATACTTTCTGGTGAAATGTGAATAATGATCTGTAGTTTTTGATCGTAATGATACTTAAAATGCTTCCTAAAAAGATAAATCCAGGATGAAAAAATACATACAGCGCATACATTAAATTTGGAAATAAATAACTTGTAGTGCCATCTCCTGTAGTAAAACTTGATTTGAAATAGTTTCCAAACGACCAAGTCTGTAAAAACGGGTTTGCAGAGGCTTCAAACAATGCGCCCCATTGAAAAATTAAGAACGGAATTGAAACGATAATACTTATGATTCCAGCGATGAATAATTGTGCAAACCTTTTTCGTTCCCAAACCAAGTACAAACCATAAACGATGATTGGAAATGTGATACATAATGATGCATAACGTGTCATTAAAGCACAAGTCGCAAAAATGAAAATAGGAGCTAAGCTTGTTTTTTGAAGATATGATTTAAAGAAAAAGTAAAACGACAATACTACAAAAGCCAACGTCAATGCATCCGACATTACTATAAGTCCCATCTTTAATAAAAACGGGCAGAATATTCCAAAAATCAATACGTAAAAAAAGCTGTGTTTTGATGTTGGATATAAAAGTTGAATGGTTTTTAAAATGTACACGCAAGCAACTCCTAAACTGACACAACTTATAAATTGCAAGGCAAAAGCAGTACATCCAAACACAAAACCTAGTAAACTTCCCAATGTTGGGTATAGTACTGGCCAAAAGTAGTTTCCTGGATGCACACCATCAGTTATATATTCTTGAATAGCATTTGCATAACGAAGATATTCATAGGAATCTTGTCCGTACAAACCGTCAAAACCAACAATACGTAATGCGAATACTAAGAGAAGCGGAATGGAAAAAAGCGTCAAGTACTTGTAAAAAAAAGCAGTTAATTTAGACAATTTCAATGTTAGTTTTGTTTTGCGTATCTAAATATAGTTGTTAAATTGTCGATCGTAAAAAATTACCAATATTTTTTGTGTTTTATGCGCAAATAAGTCAAAATTCATGATCAATTCCAAAAAAGTAATTATTGTACTTCCGGCATACAATGCTTCGGAAACGTTGCAAAAAACCTATAATGAAATTCCGTTTGATATTGTGGATGAAGTCGTGTTGGTAGACGATCATAGTACGGATGAAACATTACATGTTGCCAAAGAACTAGGAATTCGACACTTGGTAAAGCATGATCAAAATAAGGGATATGGAGCAAATCAAAAAAGCTGTTATAAAAAAGCATTATCGTTAAATGCCGATATTATAGTAATGTTGCATCCAGATTATCAGTACACGCCAAAGTTGATACATTCTATGGCGTATTTGATTGCGAATGATGTGTATCCTGTTGTGATGGGATCGCGAATTTTAGGGAAAGGCGCGTTGCGTGGAGGCATGCCGATGTATAAATACATTGCAAATCGATTTTTAACTTTATTTCAAAACATTGTGATCAATCAGAAATTATCTGAATACCATACTGGATTTCGCGCATTTTCAAAAGAAGTATTGAATTCATTGGAATTGGAGCACAATTCAGATGATTTTATTTTTGACAATCAAATGCTGTGTCAAATTTTTAATAAAGGTTTTGAAATTGCTGAAATTACCTGTCCAACAACCTATTCTAGCGAAAGTTCATCTATCAACTTTCAACGTAGTGTTACGTATGGTTTGGGTGTTTTGAAAGTATCTATCCAATATTTTCTACACAAAAACAAAATAAAGTCATTTCAAATATTCAAATAGTCAGTATATTTATGAAAAATAATTGCCCATTTTGAAAAAAAATAAAATCTTACTTTATAACCCAATTGCAGTCTTCTTTGATATGCCACTTGCCCTATTGGCGATTGGTTCTGTGTTAGATCCTGAAAAATACGAAGTTATTATTGTAGATGGTCGTATAGATGAAAACCCTTTAGATACTATAGGAAAGCATATTGATGAAGCTTTGTGTTTTGGGACAACTGTATTGACCGGAAGACCAATAAAAGATGCGTTAAAAGTAACGCAAGCAGTTAAAAAAATGCGCCAGAACATTCCTGTAATTTGGGGCGGATGGCATACTTCTTTATTTCCAAAACAAACACTGAAAGACGAAATTTGTATTGATGTCACTGCACAAGGACAAGGAGAAGATACGTTTAGAGAACTAGTCGAAGTATATGCGACAAATGGCGATATTTCCAAAGTAAAAGGAATTTGCTACCGAAATGAGGAAGGTGAAATTATTAAGAATCCCCCACGTGTTATTGTCGCGATGGATACTTTTGCCGATATCAATTATGAATTGATTGATGTCGAAAAATATTTTGAAAAGAAAGGAAGAAGACAATTAGATTATATTTCTTCAACAGGTTGCTATTTTAGATGTACATTTTGTGCCGATCCTTTTGTATATAATAGAAAATGGACTGCAATTTCACCTGAAATTATGGTGAATAAATTGGCTGAATTGCATGAAAAATATCAGTTTACCGATTTGAATCTTCAAGATGAAACCTATTTCACATACAGAGATCGTGTGATTGAAATCTCGGAACGTATGATTGAAAAAGGCTTGAATATAACATGGGCTGCTACAATGCGTGCTGATCAAGGTTCACGTATGTCTGTGGAAGATTTTAAAATCTGTGCCAAGTCAGGATTACGACGTTTATTGATTGGAGTAGAATCTGGTTCCCAAGAAATGATGAACTGGTTGAAAAAAGACATCAAAGTAGAGCAAGTATATATGTGTGCAGAACGTTGCAAAGATTTAGGAATTGCAGTACAATTCCCATTCATTGTAGGTTTCCCAGAAGAAACAGATCAAAGTATCCGAGAAACGGTCAAAGTTGCACTCGATTTAAATAGTATGCACCCTAATTTTCATACACCAATTTTCTATTTTAAACCCTATCCAGGAACGACCATTACTGATAATGTTGTAAAACAAGGATATAAGCTTCCTGAGACGGTTCATGAATGGTCTGATTTTGATTTTGTAGGTTCGGCAGGTCCGTGGGTAAGTGAAGAAAAGTATGATTTTTTTGAGAAGTTTAAATTCTATTTGAAATTTGCATATTCGAATCAAAAATTGATTTATAAACCTTTACAATTGCTAGCAAGATGGCGTTGCAAGCACAAATACTTTAATGTACCTGTAGAAAAGAAAATTGTGGATACTTTCTTTAAGAAACAGCAATTGGCGTAGTTGGTTTTTAGATCGCTTTCGCTTTAGATTATTAGCTCGCTTCGCTGTTAGAACGCGCTTTATCGCTTTTAGACTTTTCTTACTGTTGCGAAATTCATTATGAAACTAGCAATTTTCTAAGAAAATATAATGAATCCTGACTCCAACAATCTTGACTCCTTTTAGTCACTAATTCACGAATGTTTTCTTTTGCTCGGAATTTTTGTTAGAAATTAATTAACATATTGGTACATTTTCAAATTTTCAAATTGAAAAAAATTAATTTAGAATTTTTTTAAGATCATTTGTTATCTGTTCTGCGGTTAATTCAGCACCAGATTCATTGAAGTGAAAATCATCGTAGAAAGACTCCGTTGTTTTAGGGAGTTCTAAGTCGATGTAAGGAATGTTTTCTTGCGCGCATACCATTCGTAAGCGTTCATTAAACTTGTTCATTCCTCCGTATAAAGCCATTGTACTGTAAAAAGCTTCGTTGTTTTGAAAACCACTAGTCAACATTATTTCTTCGTATTGTGGTTCTAATCTAGGTTTCCACATAGTTGCTTGCGAAACAAATACCAAACGTATATTTTTTTCTTTTGCTTGCTGAATTAAGTCTCTGATATTTTCTTCATAGCGTGTTAAACCTGTTGTCAAATCTGGTAATTCGTCAAGAATTTTAGACTTTTTTCGCAAGGCTCTGATATCTAAAACTGTTTGGGTTAAATGATTTTTATGGTTGAAATAGAATTTAATATTCTTCTTCGCTCTAGAAGCTAATTTGTATAACGTTAATTTTTTGTACCAAGGCAAATAATCATCTGGAATGTGTTGAAATGCAAATTTTTTGAGCTTTAATTCAGGTAGATTTAAATAGAGATCAGAAGAAATTAAATAGGCTACTAAATCATTCACACCTTGCATGATGATCACTGTTTTTGTGTCCGCTAATTCAGGTTTTTTTAGCATTTCTTCTAATTGAAATACATGGTGATTGCTATTATTTCCTGGTCTCCCAAAATTTCCAACCCAATATTGATTCCCTAACTTTTTCTCAATCAAAGCAGCCCAAGTTTTTTCTTGTGTCAATGCAAAACATGCAGCGGTACTTCCTCCAAAAACCATGATTTTGTGTGCAGCATTTTTATAATCTGAAATAGAACGCGCGCCTAATTCGTCAAAAGAAACTTCTGAATCTTGGTGAATTCCAATGATTTCGTCTGTATTAATTTCCCAAACAAATCCAGAGTTTGGTGTGTTGACATAATAATCGGTTGGGAAAACTTGAATAAGCGAAAGTATAATTTCAACAATAATCAATAATACAAGTGTGACTATTCCTGAAAAGGCTAATTTTTTAAGAAATCGTTTTGATAAAAGTTTCATGTATTACAAATTTTTTAAAATATTTTAGAAAGATACTAATGTAAAATGACTTTTAAATTATTTAATCAAAATCTATGTCCCAATGATTTCTTAGTGAGTGCAGTTTTGGGACAACGCATGACTTTTTATCATCTTCTGGCGATATAAAAATTGGAATTAAATCTCCTTTTTTATGATCACTTTGAATCGGGAATTTAGAGGTGAGCGACTCTCCAATAATTTTGTTTCCTTTTTGAGTTTCGTATTCATAATGGACTAAGGTTCCTTGTCCTATTTTGGTTATAGGTAATCCAGATTTAGGAATCATGGAAACTATTTTTCCTTATGAAACATTCCCAAATTTATACAGTTCAAGTTCCTTTTTTAACTTCAAAATCGCATATATTAAAAAAGGCAATCCTATCAGTAAAAGAGATAGTGGAATAAGTAAGAAGAGCCAAATGGGAAAATTATAAGGCTTTAAATCTTTTATGATGGAACTTCCGTTAAATGTTTTAATCGCAATACTTTTTCCGATATGTAATTTTGCGATTCTTCTTTCTTCTAAAACTTTATATTTTGCTGTAGTTTTTGTGCCATTTATATCATATTTATAGCTTATAATAGTTGGATGTATACCATTAATAGTAATGTTGTGTTTCAATGGCAACAATCATGGCGGTATGTTCTTTCCCTTTTTCATTAATTAAATCATAATCAACTTTTGGGTACATCATTGTCATACGAAGAAAATACTATTGATAAAATAATAGTAATAAATAGTGGCAATATTGTAAACATAAAGCCAAAAAACATGGAAAGTGGCCTCTTTTTTTATGATAGAAAAAATCGTTGAAAATTTTACTTTTCTTGGTAAACTATTCATTGTGTTTAATATGTTTTATTTAACTCTTAAAGACATACCAAGAAAAAGGCGAATCTTTTTTACCTAAAATTTTATGGATGATGTTCTTTTTGTATGCATACCAAACCTCAAAATCACGCACAGTTTTTTCGTCATGATGATGATAGTGTGGCGTCATTTCTGGAACACCAAGCTCGGTATAATAGTTTTTTGTACGTTCTTTCGCAGCAGCAATTTCTTCCATTTTATAAAATGGACTATCAATGATATGGATCTCTCCATTTTCCGTTAAAAATGTCTTTAAAAGCGAAAGTAAACCTTCAAAATCCTGAAAATATTGAATGGCGCCATTAAGTGTGATGATATCAAACAAGGTTTCACATTTCTTAGAAATTTTAAAAATATCTGCATACACAAAGTGTAGATTTTTCTTTTTGAAGATACGTGCTGCTTGTTCTAGTTCTTCACGATTTACATCCAAACCAACTACTTGATTCTCTGTTGAAACTTCTGCAATTTTATTAGAAAACCAACCATTTCCACAACCAATTGTTAATATATGTTGCGGATGCTTCTTCTTTGCAACATGTGTCAAAAAACGTTCTGTGGATTTAATCCGATATGGCCACTCATCTTTGGGTAAATAGGGTAGCTTACGGACTTCTGTATCCGATAGAACTCGATTTTCTTTTTCACGTATAGCAAGATAATGTTTAGAAAAGCTAGGATCTTCAGGAGTTAAATAATATACATTTTGTTGTTGGGTAATACGACTAAAATCTAATTTCATTTATAAAGTTTCATGGCAGTTTGCGCTAGTAAGGATTTCGTTTTTAACTTCACAGAAGTGAGTAAACTTCGATTTTTTCCTTTTAGCTGTTCTTTATTATAATTGACTTCATTTACGATTCGGCGAACGGCAAAATCGTAAAATTTTCGTGAATATGTACGTTTAAAATCTATTTGTCTGTCGGTAGATGTATTCCATTCAGGTTGAACAGTTATTTTATCTTCAATTTCATTATATAGCGATGTTCCTTTAATAGGATATGCAACCGTAATGGTAAAATGTGTTGGATTGGCAGCTTTTAAGTAATCAATTGTTTCATTAATGTCTTGTTCATCTTCGCCAGGATATCCAACCATGATAAATGTTCCTGTTTCCATGCCAAGTGCGTTGGTTTTTTGAATAGCAGTTTTTACCACATCCACATCCACACGACGATCCATAGCATCTATAATTTTTTGGGAACCACTTTCGGCACCAATCCAAATGCGAAAACAACCAGCTTCTTTAAGTAATTGTAAAATATGATCGTTCAAACGTTCTGCACGCGTAATACATTCAAAAGGAATAATTGCGTCCTGTTTTATAACTTCTTCATGGAATTTTTCAATCCATTTGTGACTTACGCTAAATACATCATCAACAAACCAAATACTATCGGGTTGATATGTTTCTTTCAACATTTTCAATTCAGTAGCTACCATATCTGCAGGTCTTCTGCGATAACTCTGCCCATAAACCGCAGTACTACACCATTTACAGGTATACGGACAACCACGTTGTGTACTCACAGTCATGGAACTTTGTCCATGATGTGTCTTCCAAGCATTTAAATATTTTTCTACAGGAATTGCAGCTCTGTTAGGCAATGGTAATTCCTTTAAACTCTTCATACGCATACGCGCAGGCGTTTTTACAACTTCATCATTTTCTATGTATGCAATTCCATGAATTTCACTATAATCAGCATCTGAAATTATAGCTTGATATAGTTCTAATGTTGTTTGCTCACCTTCACCGATAATTAAAAAATCAGCGCCAGTTTTGAGGTAATTTTCACAATTATAGGTAATATCTGGACCGCCTAAAATAATTTTTGGAAAACCATAGCTAGCATCATTTTTTAAGAGTTGTATCAAAGAAATTACATTAATTTTAGTCATTAAATTGGTGTAAATGGCAATGACTTTTGGTTGCTTTTCTTCGATAAACTTTAATTGTTCTTCTTTAGAATAAAACGTAGAATCATACACATGATTTTCTACCTTGTTTTCATTCAAATACGAAGAAATATACAACAAACCCAACGGAGCATACGGACGCATGATACTTTGCTCTTTCTCATCTTCAAAAAGATAATATGTGTGTGTGAGAATGATACTCATTTTAGTGGGCTGCTGGTTGTTATTTGTCCAATCGTATAAATACAATACTGTAAATATAAAGATGTTTTATTGACTTCTAAAATGAGAAGTACAGTATATGCTTATTTAGAAAAGATAATAACAAGTTAACTTTTCTTTTCTAGGATAATTAAAAAATGATCGGCATATTTTGCTAAAGAAGCTCCTGTCAATAAAGCATCTAGACCTTTGAAAATGTTGATCATTGGAAACTTTGCTACAAATGATTGTTCTAAATACGAAGGAGGAATAGTTACGCCTATAGGTTTTACTTTTGTGGTGTTGTAAAAATCGTTTGCTGCCGCAGAAATGTCTTGCGGATTGTAATACCAAGTTGGAACACCAACACCATCCACATTGGCAACAATGCTTTCAGTTGTATTTCTGCGAGTTGCTTTGGTTTTATCGCCTTTTAAATTGAAATATAAACGTTCCCAAAGACAATTTTTAGGCATTAATACAATTGCCATTTTTCCATTTGGAACTAATAAATCTTCGGAAGTTTTAAAAAAAGTTTTGAGTTGTTCGTGTGACAAACAATTAATTCCACCAAAATCAGAAAAGATAAAATCGAATTTTTGATCAAAGGTATTTTTAGTAATGGCATTGATATCCTGAACTCGAAATTCTACATTTTTGGGATGCTGTTTTGCTTTGGCTACTTCAATCATTCCTTCCGAAATATCTGTAGCAATAACATCGTGGTCTAACTTCGCAAATTCAATCGCATCTGCTCCAGTTCCACAATTCAATTCTAAAATAGACAGTTTTTTATCTTGTTGAATGATGGATTTGATATGTTTGAAAACTAACTTTCGTTGTGCTTTCCCTATGTTTGAATAGGTAAAAATATCATCATATTGTGGTGCGGCTATATCAAAATCGCTATGCATTGGTATTCTCCATATTTTTAAGTTGCATCTTATCAATAAAAGCAGAAGGCACATAATAGCCTAATAAAATCATTGAACGAAACTCTGATTTAGAAATTGAAAAAGGATTTTTAAAGAACTTTTTAAAGTTTTGATTGGCTTGACTTTTACGAAATTCCTTGTGAACGTAACGCTGTAATTTTCTATAGAATTGTGTATTATACGTTCCTTTAAACATCATGGCTAAGTCATCAGAATCTGTCCAGTTTGCTTTTAACTTTAAATCATCTTTTACTTTATCGTAAAATTTAGTTCCTGGAAGAGGGTATGAAACTGAAACTCCAATATTGTCAGGAACCAATTCTTTAATCATGTCAATTGTCTTTTGAATATCTTCTTTGGTTTCTTCCAAATATCCAAATTGAATAAAGAAGGCAACACGTACATTTTTCTCTTTCAGTAAACGCGTAGCTTCATAAATTTGTTCTACTTTGGTCTCTTTGTCCATAGCATCCAAAATAGCTTGCGAACCACTTTCAGCACCAACCCAAACTTCTTCTAATCCACTTTCTGCTAAAGCTTCAATTGTATCTTCTTTTAATAACAAGTCAACGCGACTTTGGATATAATACGAAATGGAAAGTTTTTCTTTTTTAAGTTCTGTATTAAAATTTTGAACCCAATTCGGCTTTAAGCCAAAAATATCATCACACATCCAAAAACGATTCACTCCATAAGTCTCACTCAAATATTTAATGTGTTTGGTAATGTATTCAGGAGAATGTGAGTTGTAACGATTTCCATAAATTGGTTTAGCACACCAATTGCACTTAAACGGACAACCACGTGTCGTTGCCATATTTAATGTAAATTCATTTCCGCCAGCTTCCCAAATTTTTCGGTAAGGTTCTATATCAATTAAATCCCAAGCAGGTATTGGTAATTCGTCTAAATTACGCAATACAGGATGTTTTGGATTTTTGATAATTTCATCATCTTTTTCGAAAACCAATCCTTTGATTTGTGAGGTATCTTTTTCATTGGTCAATGCGTCAATCAATTCTTTTAAAGAAATTTCACCTTCACCTTGAATCACAAAATCAGCTCCTGCATTCAAATATTTTTCATAATGGTCGGTAGAGTCAGAACTGCAAACAACAATTTTACAATCTAAGTTTTTCGCAATTTTAATCATTTCAAAAGCGGCTTCACGCATCGTAGTTAAGCACATTTTTGTCAAATAATTAAACCCATCATCATACAATACAAATACCTTAGGTTTGTTTGCTTCCAAATACGGTCGTATGGTTTTAGGATCGTCTAATAAATTCGCATCAAATACGCCAACAGTATATCCGTTTTCTCTTAAATAAGAGGCAGCATATAAGGTTCCTAAAGGCGGATACGGAGTTTGATTTTTCCATTGCTTGGCATCAAACTTATAGTAATAGGAATGTGAAAAAACAACATCAAGCATGTTTTTCGGAATATTTTGGGTATTGTAAATCGTATTCTTCTATAACTTGGTTATAGCGTTCTTTTAAACGCGTTGTAACTTTGTTCTGGTAGTTTTGTGGATGGTGTTTTGATACATGTCTGGTAGACTTCATGGCTACATTAAAGTCTTCTTGTGCCAAATGGGTAAATTTTCGCTGCCACTTTTTGATTGTCAATTTTTGCAAATAACGATCTAACTTTAATCCAACAGACCCATCAAATACTTTTTGAATGAGTTTGGAAAACCAAGTTTTTTCAGTTTCTCTAATCGTGCTTGTTTTTGGAGTTGGTTTATTCGGAAAATAAGGTTTTGCCCAAGGATTTGCAGCTAAGAAATCTACAAATGTATCTTTTCCGTATAAAGGAATAAGTGTAGCAATTTCGGTAGCTGTAAACAAATTTTGCTCAGCAATTTCTAATTGATCTGAGCTAATAAAATAGTTGACACAAAAATATTTTTTAGAATTGAACAAGAATATCTTTTTGTACAAGACAAGTATTGTTCTAGCAATCCACAAACGTTTGGGTTTTGTAATGATAAAAAAGTCAAAATCGCCATCGTCATCATAATATCCTTTGGATAAAGCACCTGATAAACACACGCCTTTTACATAAGGGAATTTGGCTATTTTTCTAGAAACTTTAATCGCTTTTGGCATAATGTTTCTTGCCATTTCATTTCCTTTCAACCTGCGTTCTACACGATCAGGATTGTTGACATCAATATAAAAACCATCAAAATTAAAAATGATGCCTTTTTTCAATAGCAAATCAATTTCGCTATCAACTTCTTTTTGATCCGTATTTTCTGAAAATTGGAAAATTTCAGTTCTTGTCAACGGATATTTAAAGAGGGAAAAATATAATATGGTTTTTAAGGCACTCACTAGGTTTTATTTTCAACTCAAATGTAGTTAAAATTATATACGAATTGGTACGTATGAACCATAAAAAATAAAAGTGTTTTTATTTATGATGTTTCTTAATAAGTGTTAATTTTTAACTAAATATTGACTTTATTTTACAAGGTTTGTTACTTTTATAACAATCAATCAATCAAAAAGCGACTTATGAAATCTCTCCTATGGTTATGTATAGGGTTTATGTGCGTTCACTTTTTTGGGTTTTCATAAGAAATCCCCAAAAGAATTAAAATTATAAATAGCATACAAGGAGAAGCTCTTAAAATAGATGGTTTGCTAGATGATGCTAGTTGGGATAGTGTTGAATGGGCAAGTGACTTCATAGAAAATCGTCCTGATGAAAATACATCGCCAACCGATGCATTACGAATTTCTACAGATCTGCAGTATAGCAGCAGTTCTACTAAAATCCAATATGTAATACAATCGAATAATAATGGAGCACCACGTTATATTTTTGAGAAAATTGACAATCAAACCTTGAGTGCAGCAATTCGTTTTAACTATACTATTAGTCTGAATTTATCGATTAATTATATTGGACAACCGTTTGTATCAGTTAGGAGTTGTAAGGATTTTGAATACGTAATCAATTCGATTGCTGTTAATTTATACAAACAATCTTATAGGTAACAAGCCAATTAAATTAGCTTTGGAGCAACTTCTAACTCCTACGCAATTGACAATGATACAGATGGCAATGTGGATTATTCTTCTGTGCATTTTTGTTCGAATTTGGTATTGTGTTGGAAATATATTTCTTCCTCAGAACTTTTCTTGGTGTGGTCACTATGCAAAACAGGTTATGAAAATTATAGAGATCATTTATTGCGGAGTTTGGATAATGAAATTTTAGGAAGACAACCAGAGAATATGTTTTGATGAAGTTTATGTATCGATTTGTACTTTGATTTTTTATGATAATTTTCGGCACAAAATTTGATTGTGAGTATGCATCATTAACAATTAAAATCATTATAATGAAAAAATTATTACTATTCCCAGTATTAAGTTTATTGCTATTTTCCTGTTCTTCAGATGACGACGCAGCTCCAATTGATCCTTTAATAGGAACTTGGCGTATGACAGCTTACGAAGTCGAAAATCAATATGATTTTAACGGCGATGGTACTACAAGTAGAAATCTTATTACTGAAACGAATTGTTATCAAAACGAAACAATTCAAATCAACGCGGGCGGTGCTGCCATTGCAACTTCTAATTCCTATTTATCTGTAATTGCCGAGCTGGTTGCGGGAACCACAGATGAATACACATATACTTTAAATTGTGAAATGGAAACAGATATTGTACCTTTAAACTGGACCTTAAATGGTTCAGCATTGTCCTTTCAAGAAGAAGATGGATTTACGGCTACAGGAACGTTAGACTCTAACAACCAGTTTACATTCATTATTCCAGAAGGATTTGAAATTTACACCGAAGGATTTAATGCTGTAACGGAAGAAGATATCAGAATCGTATATACAAAACAATAGCGAACAACATGGCCTGTAAAGCTTTATATCTGAAAAGCACTAAATATAATGTTTAGTGCTTTTTTATTTCAGTATGCGTAAAGTGACTAAATCACGTTAAAAGTTTAACAAAACTGCACTAAAATTTTCCTAAATAGTTGAGTTTTTTGGGTCTTGTACCTATGTTTGAATAAACATAAACATTAATACCAATTAAAATCAATTATTTATGAAAAAACTATTACTATTCAGTATTGTGAGTACCTTATTGTTAAGCTGTTCATCTAATGATGATGAAATTTCGTTAGGGTCTCTTGTGCCAGGAACATGGAAAATGACCAATGTGATCATAGAAAAAGGTATAGAGATTGACGGCATGAAAGTAGTGGATCTATTGCAGCAATTTAATTGCTATCAAAATGAAATAATTACCTTCAACGAAGATGGAACTGCTGTAGTAAGCACAAATTCATTTTTAAAAGTAGAAGCTTCTTTGGTAGAAGGAACACAAGATGAGTATATGTATACGGCTGATTGTGTGAGTGATAGTGATACTTATTCCGTTACTTGGTCTATATCAGGTAGAGATTTGTTACTGACGGAAGAAGATGGCTTTGTATCTAGAGTTCCTAATTTTGGAGGAGGACAATACATGACTTTTAGTGTTCCCGAAGGATTTGAAATTTTACTTGACGACGGAACTACAATTCATGCAGAAGAAGACATTCTTCTAATGTATGAAAGGCAATAATGTAATTTGTCGATAATATAATATTAAATCTGTCTAAAAAGTTTAAATTTTGTCAACTCGAACTTGATTCAGAAGGACGTTTAGAGAACTTTTTAGACAGTTTCTTTTTTTTAATGCGCTTCTAGCCAATTTTGTCCAATACCCATTTCAACATCTAATGGAACTGCCAATGTAAATGCACTTTCCATTTCTTCTTTGATGATAGGTTTGATAGTTTTCAATTCATCTTTATGTGCATCAAAAACCAATTCATCATGCACTTGTAATAACATTTTCGATTGGAAACCTTCCTTCTCAAAACGATTGTGAATATTAATCATTGCCAATTTGATAATATCTGCTGCGCTTCCCTGAATTGGAGCATTTACAGCATTTCGTTCAGCGGCACCACGAACAATTGCATTTCTAGAATTGATATCTTTTAAGTAACGACGTCTTCCTAAAACGGTTTCTACATATCCGTTTTCACGTGCAAACGCTACTTGATTAGACATGTATGCTTTTAATTTTGGATAGGTTTCATAGTACGTGTCAATCAACTCTTTAGATTCACTTCGTGTCAAAGACGTTTGGTTGCTCAGACCAAAAGCAGAAACTCCATAAATAATCCCAAAGTTTACCGTTTTAGCATTGCTACGTTGCTCACGTGTCACTTCTTCTAACGGAACATTAAAAACTCTAGAAGCTGTAGAAGCGTGAATATCTGCTCCGTCTTTAAACGATTGAATCATCGTGTCTTCTTCGCTCAAAGCGGCAATAATTCGCAATTCAATCTGAGAATAATCGGCAGCGAGTAACACATGATTTTCATCTCTTGGTACAAAGGCTTTACGTACTTGTCGTCCACGTTCTGTACGGATTGGAATGTTCTGTAAATTTGGATTGTTAGAACTCAATCTTCCCGTGGCAGCAACAGCCTGTGCATATACGGTATGTACACGATTTGTTTTAGGATTAATCTCCATTGGCAGCGCATCTACATACGTGCTTTGTAACTTTCGATACTGTCGCCATTCTAAAATATCGGCTACAATTTGATGGTCTTTTGCTAAGTATGATAATACATCTTCTGCAGTAGAATACTGCCCAGTTTTTGTCTTCTTAGGTTTGTCAACTAACTTCAATTTGTCAAACAAAATTGGACCTAATTGCTTTGGCGATCCAATATTAAATTCTTCTCCAGCTTGCTCGTATATTCCTTTTTCTAAACGATCAATATCAGTTGCTAAATCTTTTGATAAGCCTCCTAAGAAGTCAGGGTCTAAATTAATTCCTTCAATCTCCATGGCTGAAAGTACACTTACTAATGGTACTTCTACATCCGTGAATAATTTGGTGAGGTTTCCACTTTCCAATTCTTTAATGAAATGTTCTTTCAATTGATAGGTAATATCTGCATCTTCTACAGCATATTCTGTTTGTTGATCTAGCGGAACTTGTCGCATCGATAATTGATTTTTCCCTTTCTTTCCAATCAATTCTATAATAGAAAGCGGTTGGTAATTTAGATAGGTTTCCGACAAAACATCCATATTATGACGCATATCCGCATTGATCAGATAATGCGCAATCATGGTATCGAAAATCGGGCCTTTGACAGGCATGTCGTAGTTTGATAATACCTTGATATCGTATTTTAAATTCTGTCCTACTTTTTCAATCGTTGTACTTTCAAAAAATGGACGAAATTCTTCTAAAATTGTTTTTGTTTCCTCTTGATCTTCTGGGAAAGCTACATAATATCCTTTTCCTTTTTCCCAAGAAAATGCTACACCAACCAATTCTACCTCAAGTGCTTTTAAACCTGTAGTTTCAGTGTCAAAACACACACTTTGTTGTTTCAATAACTTTTGAAGCAACATTTTTCGGGACATTGGTGTGTTGGCTAACTGATAAAAGTGATCGGTAGTTTTTAAAGTTTGGTATCCTGAAACGGTAGCAGCTTCCGAAACATTTCCAGTGCCGGGAACTGCGAATAAATCAAATTGTCCTGTAGCAGCTGCTTGTTGAGAAGCTTTAGAAGTTGCTTTTGTGTTTGCTTCCGCAGATTTTTCTTCTGGTGATGCAAATGTTTTTATTAAATTATCGAGCAAACGACGGAATTCTAAATCGAGAAAAATTTCTTTTACAGCATCTAAATTTGGTTTTGACAACTCAAAATCAGTTGCATCAAACTCAACAGGAACATCCAACATGATGGTTGCTAGTTTCTTGGAAAGCATTCCTAATTCGCCATTGGCTTCTACTTTCTCTTTCATTTTTCCTTTCAATTCATGCGTATTGGCAAGCAAACCTTCCATACTTCCATAGGCAGCTAAAAACTTTTTGGCTGTTTTTTCTCCAACGCCAGGTAATCCAGGAATATTATCTACAGAATCGCCCATCATTCCTAAGAAATCGATGACTTGTCCTGGACGTTCTACACCAAATTTTTTTTGTACTTCAGGAATTCCCCAAGTTTCATATCCACCACCAAATCGCGGACGATACATAAAGATGTTTTCAGAAACTAACTGCGCAAAATCCTTGTCAGGAGTTACCATAAACGTTTTATAACCTTCTTTTTCGGCTTTTTTAGAAAGCGTTCCAATAATATCATCGGCTTCGTAACCTTCCTTTACAATAATTGGAATATGCATTGCTTTTAAGATGCTTTCAATATATGGAACAGCCAAACGAATGGCTTCTGGAGTTTCTTGACGATTGGCTTTATACTCAGGAAAAACTTCCAAACGATCGACACTTCCGCCTTTATCAAAACAAACCGCTAAATGATCTGGTCGTTCACGCTTTATTACATCTAACAGAGAATTCGTAAATCCTAAAATTGCGGAGGTATCTAATCCTTTCGAGTTGATTCGAGGGTTTTTAATAAAAGCATAATATCCTCTAAAAATAAGCGCGTACGCATCAAGTAAAAAAAGTCGTTTTTGGTCTGCCATGAATCGTAAATTTGATGGAAATTCAAATTTAACAATATTCACTAGATTCTCGAATAAAAAACAAAATGTTTACATTTTTCTGTTTTCCATATTCTATAGATATAGTATGCTGTAAAAGCACGATGTGTTGTAAAGTAATTTCACTTTTTTTATCTTAGAATATTACTAATATTAAAATCGAAATTATGTTTGAAAAATTCACAAAATTAACGATGGCACAGGCAAATGTTGTGTATGGTGGTGCTCAAGAAGTAGCAGATATCGATAGAACGCAGCCTTATTAGCAAATGTAAACTGTATTAATTCCCTCAATTTTTGGGGGAATTATTCACGAGATGTTAAAATTCTACATTGATAAATAACATTTAAACGCGTATCGCTTTCGTAATAATTTGTTTCTAAAATTTTATCATAGTCTAATTTTTCCTCATGACGAATTAAACAATCACAATAGGCGACAAAATCTAAATTTTGATATTGTGGTAAATCTTTATTTCTAAAGTATATTTTTTTAAAATCTTGGATGTGTTCCTCATCCCATTTTTCTTTAGCAGGTTCAAAAACTTCATCGTAATATAACTGAACTAACTTTTTTGCATCTTTCAGTCCATACGCATCATATATTAATGAAGTATTAAAGTCAAAATATTCCCATGAACCTTTATAGTGAATAGCAAGAACATTAACTTCTCCTTTCGCATCAAACTTATTGGCATCTTCGCTATATTCATATAAATTACTTTCTAAATAATCTTTTAAGACAGGAGATGGGGTGTTGAGCAAGTCTTTTTTGAGAATGGAAAATTGTTCCGTGACATTAATGATTTTAAAAAGACGATCTTGGAATTCAATCGTTGAACTAGTCGAATTAATATCAATCTTCGGTTTTTGATTTGATTGTTTTAATTCATGTAAAGCTTGTTCATGTCCTTTGAGTATATTTTTGATACTGTCTCTTTTGTTTTGATTCGGATAAAAGATATCAATCTTTTTTTCAAGATTAAGTCCACTAAAGATAGCTTCTTCAATTTGTGCGTGTTCTTTCTCCAAATCAAAAGTAGGTGCACAGTTTGTAAAAAGAAACACTAAAAATATAAAGGGAAAAAGCTGGTTTTTTCTATTCATAATAAAAGTATTAGTTATTTGTTAAAGCTATAAAACTTATGCTGTAGCGTAAAATTAATTCATGTATTGTAAGCTTAATGTCCTAAAGTTTGATAAGTAACTAAATGTTATCCATAAAAACAGTATTATTTTTTAGTTTCTGGATGGAGAGATGTAATTTTTTGCGATAAAATTAAATCTGCTTCAATACATAATAAATAACGTGAGTTCGATATAAGTTTTAAAACATTAGTACTCTTTTTGTGTCAACAAACTTATTTTTCAATGAAGGTTTTTTATCTTTAAAATTATAAGCAATCAAAGCAGCAAAAATATTGTTAAATTAATTTGCTACTGATCTGTGCCTTGAGTGTTCTACTTGATAAATGTTCTTTAACTGATCAAAAATGGTTTCTATAATGGCTCTTTTTCTTAGGTGATACGCATCTGCCATTGGTGTTAGCAATTTGGTTTTCATATTTTTTCGAAGCTTCGTAACTAGATGTATTCCGTTAGAGAATAGTTCAGTAAAAAGGGATTTAGAGATATATCCTTTATCACCAAACAATTTACCAAAAAGCTTTTTTACAAATGCTTTAAATCGCAGTGGCTTACGGTCATCTGTATTGCCTGATGTAATCATAAAGTCAATGATTCCGTCTTGATCATTAGTGATAATGTGTAACTTAAATCCATAAAACCAACCTAAGGAACATTATCCACGTTTAGCTTCATCTTTAAACACTTTATGATTATGGATTCTTCTTCTATAACAAACTCGAAGCGGTGAAGAATCAATAAAACTAATACCTGTACAATGAGCTAAACCACAAACTTTGAGATACATTGCTAAAGACATAAAGCTCTCTTTTTTAAGTTCCACCATACGATTATAAGAAACTAAGTTTGGGAAGTCTTTACTTAGATGCTTACAAACATATCCTAGATAAAATTCTTTAAAAGTTCTATAGCCAGATAAGTGAAAAATAACTTGGATAGTCATTACTTCTGATAGACTCATTTTAGAAGCGCTACTACGTTTTTTACCATTAACAATGAGACTTTTTTACCAAAAAGGAACAAATTCAGTACAAAAATCATAAATAGAGCAGAAAATTTCACTAATTTTATCTATGAGGCAAATTGTTTTAATTTTTTGATTGTTAGTACATTAACTCGCTAAATATTCTGCTCTTTTCAATGGAAAATATCCTAATTCTTACGTCGAACTCACTTCAGTTTAGGAATATATTTATTTGGAGCAGGAGAAGGCACACGGATAGCAATTAGCTTTCCATTATTTATTTTTGGGATATTATCTATACTTTTCGCAAAGAAAAAGGAACGAAGCGAATCAGGAAAAAAAATGTTGCTATATCTATTTGATATATTTTATGGATTACACATTTTGAGCTGGATACTATTTTCCAGGACTTTTTGTGCTCAGTTTTTATCAAGAAATCTCGCAATGGCTGTTTCTGTTCGATTTTATGATTATGCCAATATCAGTTTTAGGAGCTCTAATTTCAGGATTACTATATGATAAAACTATTGGAAATTCTGAACTCACCAATGTTTGATTCAGAAAGCAGCGCGTATGATATTTTTGATGCGTTTTGTCAATACGCTCTAAATGTTAAAGTTACCGTAAAACGTAAAATCAGATAATACATAAGAATTAAATTTGTTAAAATTTATTGAATGCTACGATTTATAATTCCCATTGTTCTAATTTTTATTCTAGAACTCTATACCTTCTTTTCTATCCGAACTCTTACCAGTAATAAATTCATCCTTATAGGTTTTTGGGTGTTTACAGTACTTGTATATGGTATTTTCTTTTACCAATTGACAATGACACAACGCGATAATCGCTTTAATCTTACTACAGGATATGCTATTGCCATGTTGCTTACACTTACGGTTCCCAAAATATTTGTATTTGCTACATTATTTTTGGAAGATATCTTCCGATTTTTTTGTGGCTTATTTACTTATTTTCAACAAAATGGAACAGTCTCAGAAGCCATTCCAGGTAGAAGAAAGTTTATCAGTCAGTTAGCACTTGGAATTGCAGCAATTCCTTTTTCAGGATTTTTGTACGGAGTATTTAAAGGTCGATACGATTATAGAGTGATAAAGCACACGATGTTTTTTGACGATTTGCCAGCTGCTTTTGATGGCTACAAACTCACACAAATTTCAGATATCCATGCAGGAAGTTTTGACAATAAAGAAAAGCTAGAATATGCTGTCGATTTAATTAATGAGCAAAAAAGTGATGTCATTCTCTTTACAGGAGATATTGTAAATGCCATTGCCGAAGAAATGCATCCTTGGATAGATACGTTTAAACGTATGAAAGCCAAAGATGGATTGTATTCTGTATTGGGGAATCATGATTATGGTTTTTACGCCTATGAAACGAGCGCAGAAATAGAGGAGAACCATAAAAAATTAGAAAAAGTACATGAGGATGTTGGTTTTAATTTATTGATGAATGATAAAAAGACTATCGAACGTGATGGTGAAAAACTAAATATATTAGGTGTAGAAAATTGGGGTGCTTCGAGTCATTTTCCAAAAAAAGGAAGCTTAAAACAAGCGGCCAAAGATGTTCAAGATGGCGAATTTAACGTGTTGCTTTCTCATGATCCTTCACATTTTGATTACACAAAAATGGACATGCCTAAAGATAAAAATGGAAATGACGTTATTCGTCCAACCGATATTGTAGACGAATCTAATATCATCAATTTTGAAAAGAAGATTCATTTGACCTTAGCGGGACATACGCATGGAATGCAGTTTGGAATTGAAATTCCGTTTTTAAACTTTAAATGGAGTCCCGTAAAATATAGATATCCACGTTGGGCAGGCTTGTATGAAGAAGCTGGAAAATACCTGCATGTAAACCGCGGATTTGGCGTCTTGGCGTTTCCTGGACGTGTTGGAATTTGGCCTGAAATTACAGTGATAGAACTGAAAAAACGCAAGAAAGTGGCATAATCGCAAGAAAATAGTACATTTGTAATAGAGAATTATTAGTATTTGAGTTAAAAAGATAGTAATTCAACAAAAATTAAAACATTCGCTTATGTCTAAGTTTGGTGACTTAATTAGCGCAAATATTCCAATTCTATTAGATTTTTATACAGAATGGAATGAGCAATCGAAAGCAATGCACGCTGTGTTACGCGATGTAGCAGCAGCCCTTGGCGATAGAGCCAAAGTGATTAAAATAGACGTTGATAAAAATAAAGAATTGGCAGAAGCACTTCGCGTAAAAGGACTTCCTACATTAATGATCTACAAAGGTGGAGAAATGGTATGGAGACAAAGTGGTGAGCAAGATGCCAATACTTTGATCGGATTAATTTCTGAGCACGTTTAAAACGTTATTCGTTCAAACGTATAATCTAATTCATGAAAGTGTTTCAGTACTTTTGGAAGCGTGTATTTTAGTTTCTTAAACGCTTTTAAACTGTCGTGAAATACAATAATACTTCCTGCTTCAGCATTTTCTAGTACATTTTTGAGGCATTTTTCAGGTGATAAACTGGTGTCAAAATCGCCACTCAATACATCCCACATAATTATTTTATAACCTAACTTTTGAAGTCGTTTGCTAAGTTGAGGTGTGATTTTTCCATAAGGAGGACGAAATAGGAGTGGAGTAGCTTCGGCAATATGATCTAAATTGTCTTCAATTGTTTTTTTTGCATGAAGTGTATCTGCAGTATACTTTTCCTTGGAAGTGTTCCACCCATTTGTATGATGTTGTGTATGATTGCCAACAGCGTGTCCGTTTGCAATAAGTTGTTTGAAGATTTTGGGATGCTTCACAATATTATCTCCAATACAGAAAAACGTTGCTTTGGCATCATAAGTGGCAAGTTGTTCCAAAACCCAAGGTGTCACTTCAGGAATAGGACCATCATCAAACGTAAGGAAGAGTTGCTTTTTAGAAACTGAAAACTCCCAAACTAGTGATGGAAATAACCATTTTACTAGTTTGGGAGTTTTTGCAGTATATAATTTCATCAGAGTATAATTACATTATTCTTCTACACTTTGAAGAAGTGGACCAAATGTTTGTACATAGCTATTGAATATTTCCATTTCTTCTTCCAGCATTTTATCTTGATCGTTAATCTCTAAAAGTTCCATTAAGCTTTTATAGCGTTCTAAATTCAAGTAAATTTCTTCAAAATCATCGAATTGCTGACTCTTTGGTACTTGCTTGTAATAGTCTAAATACTCAATATATTTTTGTTTGATTAGTTTATATTGTTCGATCGCTTTTTCAGGTTTTCCAATTTTGAAATACCCATCAATAAACGGTTCGTTCAATCCATAGTAATCAAAATACTTCACAGGCATTTTTTCAAAAGCTAGGTCAATAACGTCTTCGGCTTTATCATTCTTTCCTTCTTTGATCAATTGTTCAATCAATTTCGATAAATTTAATCGGTAAGAAATACTTTGACGGCGTGTTTGCGGATCGTGATAAATATCATCACTACCAGAATTACCCCAATCCCATTTCATTACATTTTTGTACATCAACTCAGAATTTACCTGTCCCATATCCAATTCATTTGGGAATTCTGTCTTAATCGGAATCAACTTGTATACCAAACCATCCAATTGTAAATAGTCTTTCATCCAAATGTATTCAGCTTTGTCAAAACTTCCACCAGTGAAGTATATTGGACGTTTCCAATCATTCTGGTTCAAGATGTCAAGCATCATTAAGTTGTTCTTGTATATGGCTGATTTTGGTAATTCAATATCAATATAATCTACAATCTTATCGTGATCTTTTGGATCAACATATTTTTTAGCATTTTCCTTATTCACAGGCACACGAACTTTATTTACTGGATAATAAATAACATTACGTTGACTTTCTGGTAGCTCAATATCTCGTCTTTTATATACATCTTCGACTAAATGCCCATATTTTGATTCTTTTTTATCATTTAAAACCCATTTCATAAAGCGATCTAATTCCCAAACAGCGGTACTATCTGTATATTTAGGATGAGGTTCA
>NZ_JAKVBC010000021.1 GCF_022447245.1 Kordia sp.
ATTTGCTTACTAATAGCGGTTTTACATGCATAAATATAGTATTATTTTACTTACCACAATATGTCAAAGATCGTTTTTTCGTTTTTTAGGTATCGGAGAAGCTACAGGTTTATAAATAATCTCTTTCTATTAGTTCTGCATCTCCAATTTCGTCAGATATGACTATTACATCTCCAGTATCTAAAAAGGATTGCATTTCTTCAAACTCATCTACTTCATCTCTTCCAGATGTTAATAATTCTACTGCGTATTTTCCGTTTATTATTCTATACATATTTTTCGTTTTTAGCGTAGCGAATTAGCTACTGTTTTTATGACATCATACGATGTCGGTTGATACTTAAATTTTAGACATAAAAAAACACCTTAAATAAGGTGTTTGTGGTAAGTAATTATGTGTTTAACGGCTTGGATAAACCATCATTTTAGTTGTGTTTGTTTTAGAGTTATATAGTTAAAGCTAAAAAGAAAGACATCCTTAAAAGCGCTAAGAATGTCTTGTTTTTTTTGGAATTATAGGCTTGTGCAATGGTTACTTTTGTTGTAGCACTTTTATTTATTCATAATTCATTTGAATCAATCCATCCCCTTGATTCTCTCATAGCCGTTTTTAGCATTTTCATTGCCTCTTCTAACGATTTAGTTGCTCCTTTCACATAAGCATTTTCCCACGGTTGAGAAGATTCAGGAATTAAGTACTCCAAATGATATTCATCATGTCCTGCAATCAGGACAACATAATTTGGAGACGTATAATCATTTTCATTTTGAAGTATCAAATGGTAATGAGAGGTCAACCCCCATATTTCAGTAGTCTTAAATTCTGAATCAATTTCTTTTATCCAATTAATCATTAATTCTCCCAGGTTTGAGGAAAACTGATTGTCACTATTTTTCGCTTCATCATAGAATTGAATCAAAGTCTTACTCTTTTGGTCTGTATTTCGTTTTAATGACATCTTTGTTTAATGTGCTACAACGTCTCTTGTATGATGCGTTTGCATCCCGAAGGGTGCATATGCATTATACAAATTGTTATGTTCTTTTTTTTATTTTATCAATTGCGAGTTGAAATTTTTCGGTATCAAACCCTTTTTGCAATTCAGTTAATATTAGTTTTTCTTTGTAGTTTTCATTTAGACCGTTCAATGATTTATCATCATCAATTATCAAGAAATCCGAAATCTTAAATTCCTCAATAAATTGTATTATTTCATCTTTTCTAGTATTACATTCTTGATATTCAGGTAGAAAACCCTTTATCTCTTTTTTAATATGTCGATTTTCAAAAATTTGATTGAATTCCGTTAATGTCTTAACAGTTCTTCTTGTTGAGCTTAACCAAATTTCGAAATCAGATTGTTCTAAAAGTTTGTTTAGATTATCCACACAATTCATATTGAATTTAGAATATCCGTCAACATCTATTTCGTCTGCTTTCCACATAGGAGTTGTGATTAAAACTCCGTCTAAGTCAAGTATTAGAGTTGTTCTACTCACTTTAAATCACTCATTGAAATATTAGAAAGTGCGTTTTCTGACTCAAGTAGTAAATCATCAATCTTCGATTCTATAATTTCAAATTTCCCTTCATTAACTAAATTATTCATCCATTTAGGTCTGTGAACAGATTTAGCATCGTCATGCCAAGCAATATTTATAAAATTCCATTTACTTGAATCCACCCCTTTACTTTTAAAAGTAGGTTGAATGATTATTGCTTTAAAAATATCATTATCAATCCAGTCAATCCTTCTTTCCTCAAATCCAGCAGTTGGATCCCAGTCTCTGTCAATCGTAAGTTTAGCTTCCAGTTTTTGAGATAGCTTCATGAGTTTTGGATCAATTTCTTTAAATCTGCTCATTCTTTTTTAATTGAACATAACGGTTTGGCTAAGCTGCGTTTTAATGCAGTTTAGATGGTGTTATACACTGGCTTTTATTTATATTTTTTCGAATTTAAAAAATCAGCATGTTTATTTAATTCATCTGTAATTTTTATTTGATTCGGTTTGTTCATGTTTAACATCCAAGCTTTATTTCCTATGTCACTACTTTGAAGAACAATTGTATCTCCAATTTCAGTCCAACCAATTGCCCATTTATTCGCATCCCCAGCTCCAGTATTCAATTCAGCTAATTTATTATTTTTCCTTTTTACAGTTGCTTTTATTTTAAAATTACCAGTTGGTGATTTAATCAATTCACTTTCATAACCACTAAAAAAGCAACTAGAAAAAGTCAAAGTGAATAATATTAAAGTCAATTTACGTTTCATTTGGTGGCTTGTGTACAACGTATGAATAACAGGAATTCCTGTTATTTCCACTATAACTGGAGTTCCTGTTATTTTTAAATTTTGTAAATATTTGCTTATTAATAGCGATTTTACATTCATAAATATAGTATTATTTTACTTACCACATTATGTCAAAGAACGTTTTCCGTTTTTTAGGTATCGGAGAAGCTACTGTTTTTATAACATCCTATGATGTGGATTTTAGTTAAATTTTAGACATAAAAACACCTTGAAAAAGGTGTTTGTGGTAAGTATAATTATGTATTTAACGGCTTGGATAAACCATTATTTTAATGGTGTTTATATAAAGTTAACCCGTAAAATTTAAAAAAAAGACATACTTAAGAACGCCAAGACTGCCTTGTTTTTTGTAAAATTATAGGCTTTTGCAATAGTTACGATTATTAGCCGCTTTTAAATTTATTAATATTCGATTTTTATTGGGATAATCCATGAATCATTTTCTTGATCAATCATTCCGCCAATTTCTTCAATTACAACTCGATCCGTCACAATTAGCCCTCTTTGGGCCATTTTATCAATATAATCGATTCCACCCTCTAAGAAGTTTTGCCTGGTCCTGTGAATATTGAATCGATTAGAGAATTGTCTATCAAAAGTTTTTTCAATTCCGTTCTTGCCAATCATGAAGCCTATTAAACCGCCCCAAGTTGCGGTTGGATTATCAGAATCCCATCCTGCCAAAGTTCCTATTTGTATGGTTTTTTTCAAATCACCCTCTCCATAAAACAAGCTTACCAAACTAGATGCAAAGTTTATCCCTGCGGCAAAGCAACCATTACAATACAAATTTCTCGATGTAATGTTATATCCATCTTTTTGTTGAACCTGATAACGGTAGTAAATTGAATCTCTGGTTTGTTCCCATGGTATACCTGACTCGTATAATTTACGTGAATAATCAAACATTTTTGCCGGATATGAGCTATCAGGTAGTACTTTTCGTGCTTGAGTAGCCATCCAGCGAATGCGCTCATTGAGGGGCTTATCAGTGTTTAATGAGGCTAGTGAATACATTGTGACATAGAATTTTGAAATGTATTCAGCCTCTCCATGAGCAGTAGTTTTTATTGGAAGATCGGCAATTTTGATTGCAATATCTGCTCGGCCAGGGGCAAAAAATCCAAAGAGCTCGGTAGTCAATTGTGCATCGATCATGTCATAATGTTCATTCCTCTCAGGACTGCCGGTTTCTGGGGGTAGAATACCTTGTCTCATAAGGTCAAATGCTTTTTGATTAGACACCCATAAATAGTTTTCTTCTTCGGCTTTTATATGTTTTAACCAACCCTCCCGTATTTGTTGTGGTGTTAGGCTACTTACCTTGTTTTCGTACATCAGGTTTTGATACATATATTCAATATCTGTATCGTCATCAGCGCCCCATACCTCCGTGGTGTCCCTGAATACAAAATTAATAGTAGGAGACAGTTCACTTGGAATACCCTGGCCCCAAATACTGGGTTGGTCTGGCTTACCCCAATCTTCACGGGTATAGAAATCTCCGGTCTTTAGTTCACCAATATTACCAATCTTATCCATCTCGGTGACCAGACCTGTCCAGTTTGCAATGCACTTACCTAACCAAAAACCGTATAATTGATTCTGGTAGTCTTTACGGGATAGAACAATACTTTTCTTCTTCTCTTTAATAGAGATTTCCGTAGCTTGATTATTCTTTATTTCAGTCTTACACGAATAGAGGACTAGAATAAAAAATGTTATTCTAATAAGGGTTTTCATAATTTTTGCTAACAGCAGTCTGTCTTAAAACTACCTATTAAGTTTCCAATTTACACCAAATTTTAAAACTATGTAGCTATTTTTAAAACTTCTTGATTCTTACAGAATACGAATTTAAATACGCTACTATTACTCTGATCATTCCCCAATAATTAGAACAGTATTTAAAATTTAAAAAGTGTTTTCTATCTCTTTAAAATCAGGTTTTTTCATGTCTTTTATTTCAAAGAATTTCAATAGCATAGCTCATCTTTGTTCAAAAAACTCAATTTTATTAGATTTTTATTTTTTGCGATTTTGGCATTGAATTTTATTTTTTCAAAAAAACTTTGAAGTTTAATTTTAGTAGACGTTTTAAATTCTATCGCAACGTTTATAGTTATATATCCATTTTTGTTGTTCGTAATCAAAATTACATGTCTTCCTTTATCAAACTTTTTCTTGAAAGAGTTTATATCATTGATTATATTAAAACCTTTCTGGGTAAAATTATATTCCTTGATTATGTTATTTATCTTTTTCTCTACATTTTTTTTCTTAAAATAACTTAATATAATTATGATAGTCATCGTAAGAATAAAAATTACACACACAATATAACCTTCCATTTTCTTTAGTAGTATTTATATTTTTGTGTCAAAATGCAGATTATGATTCTTGTTTGATTTATTTTTTTAAATTAAAGTTTATTCAAAATATTATATCCATAGTTTCGCTTTCTGATTATGTTTGTGTAAGCTTCCCCATTTTTATTTTAATTCGTAATAATACTCGGTTTCATTATCCCAAAAATCCGTTATTTTCTTTTCTCCGTTGGAGTAATCTAATTCAGCGTTTTGGTTTTTCTTTAACAATTCTAACAACTGTTTGTCAGATTTTATTTTTTCCTCAATTGCTGGAGTTTGAAGAGTAATTTGTGAATCAGTTAAACCTCTGCTTTTCAAATTAGCCTTGATTGATTCTATATCTATGCTTAAATAATTTTCCATACTTGAAATTATCCCTTTAAGCATATTATTCTCCATAACCATAAAATCAAATTTTACAGGAGTTTTGTCTGCTATAATACTTTCATCATAATAGTGTTTTAACTCCGTATTCTGAATCATTTGCTCTTTTGTTAAATTGACTATTCCGTTCGAGTTTGTCGGAATAAAGCTATAAGTGTAATAGCTCAATGAATCAATATAAATGTTCAGATGACAGAGAACGTTTTCGATTTTTAAATTTTCACCATTTTTATCCTTTAACTGGACGCTAATTTTTTTTGGTAAAAGTGGATGTTTTTTATTATGTAATTTGTTTGCGTATTCAGCAAATTTTTCTGGACTATCAATTTCCATCGTTTTTTTATTGTTCTCTTTGCAAGAGAAAATTATCATTAGGAGTAATATGTAGATTGGCTTTCTCAAATTATAGCTAACGTTTTGGCTAAACTGCGTTTTAATGCAGTTTAGGTGTTGTGCTTGTTGCACAAGTGAAATATATTGAATAATTACGTATCTTAATGTATGCAAGGCAAGAAAATCTATCAAGAAAAATTATTCAACAATTTTCAATTAATTGATCGTATTCCAAAGGAGAACTTTTATTGTCGTTTTTTAGGTGTTTTGGACTTTGATTATTTATATGAACTTACCAAAGTCTATTATGGAAGAAGCGAACAAAGTCATGTATATGGCAGCTATTACTTATAACTTAAAGAAATACCTAAAATTCATTATAAAACAGCAAAAAGTGGCACAATATCACTTGCTTTGATCATTTTCAATATAAAGTCATTATTTGGTAACTATAGCTGGATTTTAAGCGGTGTAAACTTTAGGTTTCAATAGGAAAACTCAAAAGAAAGGCACTCTTAAAAGTGCTAAGACTACCTTGTTTTTTGTGAAATTCTGGGCTTTTGCAACGGTTACTTTTGTTGTGCTTTCGTGTTATTCTATTTTTTCGCCATTGAGAAGTTTTATCAAGTCTGATTTTGTATTTGCGTTTGGTTCAATTTCCTTAAGCTCATTTAATTTAGTTTTAATTTCTTCATTCCAATTACTGGAAGTCCAAGATTGAAGAGTTCTTAAAGACATATTTCTATTTCTAGTAACAGGGCTGTCTAATCCGACTAGAATTAATTTTTCTCCCTTTTTTGGATAGTTTTCTAAAAACGTTATAACACTGTCTAGAGAAGAATACTTTTGATAGTGCTCTCCAATTCCAGCTGAATCTTTTGGTCCAGAACCTAAAAATTTTAATGGTAAATTCTTTATTGCAAAATCTATGATTTCTTCAACATTATTTTCTTTTGCATTAACAGTGACATCATTCCAAGCTGAACTATCCACTGGGTTTTGCTTTAGTTTTTGCCAAACCGTATCCCAAAGGTCAATTCCAAGTTTTTGGGCAGCCTGTTTACCATTCCAATATGCAACATTATCAGAGCTTTTTAAAGCAATTTGTACTTCTGTTGTCCAATCTTTAGAGCTTAATAATTCATTAATATCAATCAAACAATTGGATAAATCGTTTTGATTCCAATTCTTTAGTATTTCATTTTCTTCAGATGATTCTTCCAAATAATCTTTAATTCTATGAAGTGTTATATAATTTGAAATATTGAGGTTTCGTTTTTTTGAATGTTTAATAAAGTTTTGAATAGTTTCGCTTGAATGATCATAACCCGACATTCCAATAGCAGGACCTTCATCCATTAATGAAACAATAATATCGCTAGCTGAAGAATAAAGATTGTCGTCAATAGATTCTGTGTTAAGTTTTTCGTTTAGCATTCCATTTTTAGCACAGGTTAAAGCTAAATACTCATACATTATGTTGTTTTTATAGCCTTCAAGTACCAACCAATCTCTGATTTGGTTACTTAACTCCATCTCCGCTAATCTATCTACTAGTTGTATTTTCCCCCAACCGTCGACTTGTTTGGCAAGTTCCCACAAGTCATTAACTAAATTATCAGATAAATTTGAAATAGCGATAGTTGAAAAAACCGTGAACTCATCGTGAAGCCCCAATATTTTAATATCGTCTATTGGTTTCTGGTTTTGACATAATCCCAGAATAGCAATTCCAAACTTTACTGTATTTCGATTATTTGTTTTAGTAGCTAGTTTATTTGCATAATTATATAAGTACGGTTCAATTGGTAATGAACTTTGCATTAATTTTTGTAAAAACTCGTCTATAATCCCAATTACATTTTCACTCTCTGTTACTTCTCTGTAAAAGTCAAATTCACTTTGGTTATCTCCATTTTTGGCAATTTTTTTAATTAGGTCGGCAAGTTGTTTTATTTTAGATTTTTATTCTTCTGATTCATCAGCTCCAAACATTGCATCCATTTAGGCTGGTGCATATTTTATTTCATCATCACCCTTTTTTTCATCTGGCAATTTTTTACCAGTTTCATTCAAAGAACCATCCCCATTAAGATTCCTTTTTAGATGCATTAGTATTGAATCATCCGTTTCCCATTCAAGGATTTCTTTTGATTCTTCTTTATTTAATATTTTTTTAATCCAATTTATCATTTTTGGGTTTTTCTTGCATGAAGCACAACGATTAGAATATGTTGCGTTTTAATGCTATTTATTCTTTTGTAATATATGTTTTTTTGTTCTTAATTGAACTTAAATACGACTTAAATTCAAGCAAAAAACAGTTGTTCAAAAAAACTGCGGAGGTTTTGTGTAAAACCAGCGGAGGAAATGACCAAAACCTGCTGTGGTTTTGAGGAAAAGCAGCGGAGGTTTTTGGCAAATGCACTCAATGTATTAGAAAAACACCACAATTCAGTGTTTGAATTGTGGTGTTTGTATGTTTTGATTTTGAAACGTCTTTGCGAGAATTTTGTAAAATTCGTGGCAATCTTATATTTCAAATAACAAAACTGTTATGTGATAAACAGATTACCGCGCTATCGCTCGTAATGACGTTTCAGAGCACTTCTCGATTTCAAAATTTCATTCGAAGTGACGTTTTGTATTTTCCTTAACAGCATCCGCCACCATCGTAATGGTAGGTAGAGTCTGAAATAAAGATATCGTCTCTTCCTAAATCCGCTAAGGCTTGTGCCGTTTTATCACAGATAGCAATTGGCTGATTCTTTAATAGAATATGACCTTTTTCGTCATCGAAATAATCTTCTGTTCCAAAGTAGATCGCTGCTTTTCCAGTGAAAACACAAGGTCCGTCAGCTGGCATTGGATCTTTGATCGCCGCTACTTCAATAGATTCTATATAAATTAATTCGTCTGTTGGATAATTTTTAGGATCTAAGATACGGTATGGCTTTCTAGCACGAATTTCTATCGTTCCAAATCCTGCATCTGTCAACATTTTTACATATTCAGCAATTGGTAAACTTCCACTTAAGCACAATGCACGTAAACGCTCATCGTTACGTAAAGTTTCGTTCATTGGTTGCTCACAAGTAGGATCACTCATGACCAATTTTCCATGTGGTTTAAGTACACGATACATTTCTGCGATTGCTCTTTTTAAATCTTCTGTTTTAAAGATGTTGAACAAGCAGTTTTGCGCCGCTACATCAATACTATTATCTTCTACAGGTAAGTTTAATGCATCTCCTTTTCGTAGGTCTACAAATTCACTTTTAAACCAATCATTTAGTTCCTCTGCTTCGATAAAGTTTTTACGTGAAGCTTCCAACATTTCATCTACGACATCCAATCCAATAACTCCGCCTTTTTGACGATTGAAATATGAGAATTGTAATAATTCCATTCCACCACCAACGCCAACATACAGCATTGTTGGATTGTTAGTTAAATCACGCGCATGTACAGTGCTTCCGCAACCATAGTTCATTTCTTGCATGATTTTAGGAATTTTTAATCCTGGTAATTCCCAAATTGGGTTTGTAGTACAACAAAGTCCAACATCAGGAATGAGTGCTGCTTCTTTGTATACGTCGTGTGTAGTTTCTAAATAGCTCATGAATCGTTTCAATTTATTTTTTCTTCATTAGTGTGTCTAGTCGATACGCATCCCATTCTTTTGGTAACAGGAGTAAGGCCAACAATAAAATTGCTCTGTACATCACATGTGATAAATCCCAGATTGGTTCAACCAAACCATGTCCGAAAGTTACAATTATTAATACAGATGCCAAAGCATACAATGTGTAGTCGCGTTTTAGTCCAATTATTAACAACAAACCTCCTAAAAATTCTACATAGGATGTATAGTATGCAGTTCCTTGCAGTAAAAAGTCTGGTAAAATACCATCATAGGTTTTTGCAAAAAAGTTGTTGTATACATTGTCTACACCAAATTTGAATATTTTACCAAATCCTTGAAAGAAGAAGATAAAACCTAGCAATAGTCTGATGATGAGTAGGGCTATTTTTTTGTTGGGGTTCATGTTTTCTTGGGTTTTGGATACTAGCTTTTAGCACGATTCTTATAACCTTACCTTTTGCATTTAAAATTTAGCATTTCAAAGTACCGAGTTTTGTCACGAATTCACGAATTTTTTGTTTTACTCACAACTCACAACTCACAACTATATCACAATGTTTTAATAAGTTCGCTAAAGAGTGTAATCATTTTTGGTTCAGCTTTTCCTGCAACTGCAATGATGTCTGCAATATCTACAGGTGCTAAATTATCAGGATCACATTCGTCTGTAAGCACAGAAACTGCCAAACATGGCAAGCTTAAATGATTTGCCACAATGACTTCAGGAACAGTACTCATTCCAACCGCATCAGCACCAATGATTTTGAGCATTCGGTATTCGGCACGTGTTTCCAATTGTGGTCCTACAACACTTGCGTAAACACCTTTTTGAATGTCAATATTTTGATCGGCAGCAATTTTTTCAACCGTTGCAATCATGTCTGCATCGTATGGAGCGCTCATGTCCGCAAAACGTTCTCCAAATTCGCTAACTCCTTTGAACGCTAATGGCGATCCACCTTGTAGGTTGATATGATCGTCGATGATCATAATATCTCCTTTTTTGTAATCAAGGTTGATAGCTCCAGCAGCATTGGAAACCAATAGTTTTTGGATTCCTAGTTTATGCATAATTCGAATCGGGTAGGTGATGTCTACAAAATCATAGCCTTCATATAAGTGGAAACGTCCTTGCATCACTACGACTCTTTTTCCTGCTAAGTGTCCAAAGACAAGTTTTCCGGTGTGGAATTCTACTGTTGCCAATGGGAAGTATGGAATGTTGTTGTAGTGTGCTTCGGTAATGATGTCGATATCGTCAATCAATTTTCCTAAACCTGTTCCTAATACGATTCCGATTTCTGGATTGTCAAATCCTTTGTTTATTAAATATTCGGTTGTTTCTGTGATGTGTTTTAACATAAATATATATACGTTTTTAGCGCTTTATCAATTTTTTGACCGCTCTTTGGTCATTACTTTTTAATTGAACTAAATATACACCAGAATTTAAGTTTGCTAAAGAAAACGATTGTTTTTTTACACGCGAAGGTTCTGTAGCAATGACTTTGTTTCCTAAAAAGTCATATACAGCAATAGCTAGTTCGTTTTGCGAATCGTTTGCCACTTCAAAATAATCATTTGCTGGATTTGGAAATACGTTTACAGCTTTGCTTAAGCTTTTTTCGTTGACGCTTAATAGACTACACGTAGCGCCTGAAAATGGCGTAATTTTTCCAAAATCCCAGAATTGATTGAATTGTAAACAGTAGAATAATACTCTATCATATTCAGAAATATCATCTCCTGAAGGAATTGAAATGGTAAAACTTTTTGCGCCATTTTGGTTTACACTACCAATAGCTCCTACTAAACCAAATTGAAGCGCATCTAAGTTCGCAACTAAAGAATTCGCTAAAGCGGCATCAGACAAGCCATTAGATTTTACAAAATAGGCTCTGATATCTGGACCAGCTGCCGTCATAAAGTTATCGGCTAAATCTAAAGTGACAGTATTGTTTGCATTGAGTGTTACAGAAACATCACCGCTAATATTGTATGAGGAAATGTTGGTATTGTTTCCAAAATCAGTGGCGGCTTCTGTACATTGGGCATTAATCAGTTGTGCGCTAAAAATAGCGCATAACAATACGAGTAATTTTATTTTCATAGCTTAGCTTTTTTTAATGCATATTTGTAGGAAAAACGCACATTATGTAGTTATTGTAAATAGTTTTTAAAAGCCTCGTATGGTTCTAAATCTTCCGCGTGGTCAATATCGTTTAATGTTTCTAGTAGATGAATGTTTTGGTTTTCTAGATCTTTCAGTGTGTCAGCCAAAACCGTTTCTGTTCCCCAATTTTTTGGAGCAAATGCTGCTTTGTGTAAGGTGTTCATGCCTAACAAATAATAACCACCATCTTGTGCTGGTCCTAAGACAATATCGTTCCTATTTAAAGCTTCAATTGCTTCTTCAATATGTTTGGGTTTTAGATCGTATAAATCGCTTCCAATAATGATTACTTTTTCGTAATTCTGTTGAAATGCACCTTTAAACGCGTTGAGCATTCGTTCTCCTAAATCGTTACCGAATTGAGCCCTCTTCTGATATAAATCATCGGGCCATATATCGTTCTGTCGAACTGAAACCGAATACCATACACATTTATCCGTATTTATTTTTTGAAGAACACTTTCAGTATGTTCTAAGAGTTTGATATAGACTTCTAAAGCAGCCTTTTCACCAATACCTTTTGCCAAGCGCGTTTTCACTTTTCCCAATTCAGGATTTCGTGTAAACGTCATAAGAAGCGTTTTACTTGTATGCATTTTATTGCTTGTCTTTTTTAGATTTTTTCTTTTCGAAGATTTTTACACCTTTTTTGAGCCAAATACTCCAATCTTCGTTGAAGGTATGTACATTCTCGGTAGTTTCTCCTTTGTTGTTTACTACTGGCTGATTTTGGTTTTTCCATTCAAAAATTCCGCCATAAAGATTGTATACATTTTTGTAACCCGCTTTCTTGAGTTTTTCACCGACATCTTCTGAGCGAATTCCTAATGAACAGTAAACGACAATTGGTATATTTTTGTCTTTTGGAAGTATTTTTTTTATTTTTTTTAATTTGAATTTATCATAACCAACACAAACTGCATTTTCAATATGACTGGTTTCATATTCTATTTTTTCACGACTATCTAACAGAATAATATTTTGTTTTTTAGTCAATTCTGCAACTGTAATGTAGGGAACCGTTTCTTTATTCTCTTTTTGTAAGAGACTGTCGAGTGCAGTTTGTCCGTTTGCGAAAGCAAGAGAAAAAAGAGCAATGATATAAAGAATGTACGTTTTCATTATGCAACCGTTCCTTGACAACTACTTCCTGCACCAGCAGTACAACCGTAGCAATGCTGTGAGATGATGATATTTCTGTTACTTAGTAATTCTTCGTTGTATTCTGAAATGTGTTTTACTTTGCTCGCCACTTTTAAATCGAGCATTTGGTTAAAGTCACAGTCGTATAACCAACCATCCCAACTTACGGAGATTGTATTGGTACACATGACATTGGCAACAGCACCTGGGTTGAAGGCTTCTACCAAAGAATACATGTAATCTTCGTAGTTTTCAGAAGCAATTAGATAATCCAAGAAACGGCTTATAGGCAAGTTTGTAATGGCAAATAAGTTGTGAAATTGAATTCCAAAATCTTCTATCAATGCTTTTTTGAAATCTTTTTCCATTGCCATTTGATCACTTGGTAAGAACGCTCCTGATGGATTGTATACCAAATCTAAACGTAAATCGCTATCTGGCATTCCATAGCCAACTGCATTCAACTCTTGTAAGGCTTTGATCGACTTGTCAAAAACTCCATCACCGCGTTGCTTGTCTGTCTTTCCGCGGGTCCAGTGAGGCATAGACGAAACAACATGTACATTGTGCTTTTTGAAGAATTCAGGTAGATCATAGTATTTTTTATTGGAACGAATAATTGTAAGATTGGAACGGACAATAAAATCTTTGACACCAATTTTAGAAGCTTCTTCTACAAACCAGCGGAAATGCGGATTCATTTCAGGAGCTCCACCCGTTAAATCGAGTGTATGCGCGCCTGTTTTTTCAATGACGTCTAAACATTGTTGCATGGTTTCGCGCGTCATGATTTCCTTTCGGTCTGGACCTGCATCTACATGACAGTGCGAACATACCTGATTGCACATGTATCCTACATTGATTTGTAAGATTTCAATCTTTTTAGGTTTTAAAGGAAATTGATTTGTTTCTTTTATTTTGTTCGCAAACGTAGGCAATTCACCACTTTGAAAGATTCCGTTTGATAGGATTTCCAATTGTCGTTGTGTACTTGCTAATTCGCTTTCTCTTTTTTGAAGGGACTTTGTCGCCATTGATCAATTTTTTATGAAACTCAATATAGTAATGAGTTGATGAGGTTTTTATACCTTTTTATTTCAATTTATGAGATACTAACTTTCGTCAGTATGAGTGATTTGTATAGTTTTGCTTTACAAAACTAACAATCTACTCACATATCTAATTTATTTACTTTATTCATCATTTGTACACCATGTACTAAGGTTGCTCCACTTTTAATAGCTGAACCTACATGTACGGCTTCCATCATTTCTTCTTTGGTAATTCCACGTTGCAAACCATCTTTTGTATATGCATCTATACAATAAGGACACTGCTCTGTATGCGCCACGGCTAATGCAATTAATGATTTTTCTCGTGGTGTTAGTGCTCCTTCTTCAAATACTTTTCCGTAGTATTCAAAGAATTTATTTCCAAGTTCTTCACTCCATTCTGTGATTGAACCAAATTTTCTTAAGTCTTTTGGATTGTAATATGATTTATCCATGTGTTTTGTATTTGTATTTGAGATTTGCTAAAATACGCAAAATCAAACAGTCTATAATGAGACGTGATTTTTTTCAAAACTTTACAGGAATCTTATTAAAAAGTAAAAATCCCAAGAATACACTTGGGATTTTTGGAAGTTCATTGATTTCATGTACCTAACTATCTATGAATGACTACAACCTCTATTCAGAAATACACATGATTTTATCTTTGAACTTTCAATAGATAAAAGTACATGCTTCTGAATTTCTATACTCTAGGGAATACCTTAAAAATAAAAGGGAAAAAAACCCTTATTATGAAATTTGGACTGTAAGAATTGAATAATTAGCGGTAATCGTTCGGTAAAAAATGTCAAAAGCTACCGTATGATAGCTTTTGATGTTTTTTTAATGTTATATTTTTCTAAGGAACTAATGCAGATGGAATATTGATCATATCTGCTAAGCGTAAATAAAACATTCCCGTTCCAGACATTCCTAACATTAAGCCTGCATTTTCGTCTTGCCCAATGGTTTGTCTACTAGGATCGTTTACTCCACTTGGAAATACAACTCCTGTAGCGTCGTATTTTGCAATTCCGAAGTCACCAGCATTTCTAGCAATTTGTGCATATTCCGGATTCTCTAAAACCTGACTAGCATATAGTAAAATATCAGCATTTCCTGCTAAACCATGACATAGTGAAAAATTCGCTTGTGAGTTTGGATTGGTTTCTTGAATCACAGTTCTTTTGGTGGTTTCAATGGCAATTTTAGCTTCTTGTAAAAAGTATTCATGTTTTGTCATTTCATAAGCTTTTAAGTGTGCAATGGCAATTCCAGCTGCTCCATGACACCACATTACTCCGTAAACGGGTGGTTTTGTACCATCATATTCACGTAAATCTGGCCAATTTTGAGTTTGCTGATTGTACCATTGTTTTTCATAGTTGTATCCGCCTATAGCAGCATGCCAATATACTTCATCTTTTGTGGTAGCATATAATTCTAACAGTGCAGAGGCAATTCCAGAAGCACCATGTGAATATCCTGTTAATGCATTGGTTTTATCAACAGTCATCCAAGAATAAATATCTCCTTGCTTCATAGCTTTATTCAATAAAAACTGACCACATTTTTTAGCAATATCCAAGAAATCTTCATCTTGTTCAGCGTAGTATAATTTTAATAAAACAGAGATAGCACCTGCAGCTCCTGAAATGATATCTATTTCATAATCGGCAATGTCTTCATCTTTTACCGATTTTACATACGAAAGTGCTCTGTCAACAAGTTCTTTATTTGCTGATTTTTGACCAATTTTCCATAAGGTATATCCAACGCCTATTTTTCCAGAGTAATATCCAAAGTTATTTACTTTTTCTCCATCTAAATTAGAATAGATGGTTCTGAGTGCACCGTTTAATGTGTGCAAAATAATAGGATCTTGTGTTTTGTCGTAGAGCTCTGTTAAGAATAAAGCAATTCCCGTAAGACCGCTATAGAGTTCAATCCCACAAGCTTTGACAACCGTTTGGAATTTACCATCTACACCAGCTACTTCATGACTAGTCCAGTTACACATATCTTTATACCATAGCGCTTCTTTGGCTAAATATTTACCAATATTATGTGCAGTTTTTACATACATCTGTACGTCTTTTTTGAGTGTGGTTTCTATATTATTCATAAGTAGGGAACGTTGGCGTTAATGCTGTATGTTTGTTTAAGTGTAAACGATCCAAAGACATTCCTTTTCTAGCTAGAGAATTTACGACAATGTCAAAGGTTTGTTTTGTGTTTTTTTCTTGTTGAAAAGCTTCTACCAAAGCAGCTGCAATGGTTGCCGATCTACTCATTCCAAAACTTTGCCCTTTCCCTGGATCTTCCGCGTAACTAACTCCTTTGAAAAGTTGTTTGGTAAACATCGGAATTTCGTCTACAAGATACGGCTCTAAGTTTGGAATTATACTATTTAAAATTATTGCGACAAGCTGTACATGTTTTTTGTTGATGTATAAAACGGCCGAATCAGATCGAACGTAGAGTTCAGGATGATTTAGGCACTTGAATTGGAACGGGATTTTGTAATCATTTAACGTTGTTGTGAGCGCGTTGATCAGTTTGGATGCGCCTTCTGGTGTAACATTCCAATAAAATCGTCCAATTTCTACTTCTTGTGGAAACATTTCATTGCTAAACGCGTGATAAAATACAGGTTGAATATTTCTGTTTTCTTTTTGACGTGTTAAGTTTACAAATGTATTTACAGCAGCTTGTTTTTGTTGTGGATTAGCAAATTGATACCCATTTGGTTGTAACCAACGTAACTCACCATTTTTTTGAATGTATGTGTTTCCTGTTGCTGTGTCTATATTGTAAACTTTCCAATGATAATCTAATCCGCTTACAGAAGCATTTGCTTGAGAGAGTTGATTCATAAATTCATCACGATCTGCTTTTGGCGGAATCTTGGAAGTATGATCGCCACTTTTAATACTGCAATAAAATTTAGAATATATCGTATTTGTCAATGCATTAATCAAGTTGGTGCGTTGTTGTTGTGAGTCCACGGTACTATTGCTTCCAAATGATTTAAAATCTTCAGCAAATGTTTGATACGGCATTTGGTTTTGAACATATTCTTCTTGTCCATGTACTTTATAAGTGCTTAAGGAAGTAATTTCAATAGCCTTAATTATTTGCTGTACTTGTTGTGAGTGTATATTGTCTTTCATGATCTTACGCTATTAAATTCCATTGTTTAGCAATTCCTTCTACATCTTCAAGTATGTGATTGCAAAATTGTAAAATGCGAACTGAATTTGGGTACATTTGTTTTTGAGCCATGTTGTTTTCAAAAGCAGTTTGAATCATTCGTGCAGCCATGTATGAGAGTGTTTTGAATAACTTTTCTCTAGCTTCACTTTCAGTAAATTTCTGTACAGATGCATAGGTGTTCCAAAGTAATTTTACAATAGGAGTTATGGTTTCTATTGATAAAAATTCGGTGCCTTGCATTTGTTTATGTTGCTGAATGCTTTGATTGTTAAAACTTAAAACCCAAGCACTAAAGTACGATTGAAATATGCCTGCAACATCCCATAAAGGATCGCCTAAATCAGCAATTTCCCAATCGATTAATTTTACATCTTCGTTATTAGGCATCACAATAAAATTCATCCACTTAATATCGCCATGAATCAAACTCGTAGTTTCCCATTGTGAAGCTACTTTTTCCATTCGTTGTACCAAATCTTGATGCTTGTGAATTTCAGCAATTACCGTATTACTGATGCCTTTAGGATTGTTTAATAATTGACCTGTATTTAAGATCCAAGGAATTTGCTTACTGAAAAATTGCAACGAACTGTTGTTTTTAATTTCATCCGTAATATCAAAATGATACGAAGCTAAAATATGCGCCATTTTTACTGCGTGCGGTTCTGATAATTTTTTATCTCTATACACAGTTTCGTGTATGTTTTTAGAGTTTGCAAAATATTCTGTTACTAAAATATTGTGATATGGATCGTATCCATAATAGTCTGGAATATGTGTTGCGGTTTCTTTATATAAATCTGATTGATGAATTAAATAATGACTTGTAGCATCTTTCTGCATTAAATAACTATTGGTAGGATCTTGTGTCATTAGTTGCTTAACAAATAATCCTTTGTCTTGTTGTTGTTGAATTTTAAATACAGAATTTCTGCTTTGTGTTTGTGTAAGCATATAATCTCCAGACATGAATGAAGTAGGTTCTAAAAAACCTTTATCAAGTAGATAATGAGTGATATTTTTCTTTGTTAAGCGCATAATAATTTTTGAGTTTTGAAAGCTGCCTGCATTTACAGGCAGCTTTGTTATAATAATAAAATAGCTGTATTTATTACAAATAAGCTATGATTAACACACTGGCCATGCACCTGTACATGCACGTGTTGGGATACAGTTCACAACTGGGATACTGTGTACTTGCGCTTGTGCTTCTACATTTGCATCATTGTGACATCCTTCGTACGCAGTACATCCTAGAAGGCTTGTTTGTCCACATCCAATTTGTGTACATACTGTTGCTACAGTTCCGTTTTGGCCACAGCCTTCATAAGCTGTATGACCAATTGTTTGTGCTTCTGCATCACCACCTGGGCAAACAGTCGCAGGACCTGAACCAGTTGGAGGAATACATCCTTCATAACCTGTACATCCAATTAGGTGTGTTGGTTGTGTACATCCTTCCCATCCAGTTGGGCCAAAATTTTGTGCTTGTGCATCTCCTGTAGGGCATACAGTTGCCAATGAACCTGTTGGAGGATTACATCCTGGTACACGTGTAGGAGGACAAACTGTTGCAAATGATCCTGTAGGCGCTGTGCATCCTTGTGTTCCAGTTGGGCCATAACAGTGACCAGGTTGTGTACAGCCTTGTGTTCCAGTTGGGCTATAACAGGGACCATGTTGTGTACAGCCTAGAGTTCCAGTTGGGCCAGAATTTTGCGCTTGAGCATGTGGTACTGTAATTGTACATGCAATTGCTGTTGCACAGATTGTAGACGGTGGTGGTACAGTTTGCGCTTGTGCATGTCCTCCTTGATTACATGTTAAAGTTACTGGTGGGATACCGCACGTATGGAACCAGGTTTGCGGGATCGTACAACCCTGCGTACCTGTAGGTCCAACATTTTGTGCATGTGCGCTGCCGGGACACGTTACCGTGATAGGCGGAATTCCACATCCATGAAAAAATGTAAACATAATAATTAAAGTTAAAGGTTAATAATATGATTTTTAAAATCTTACGATTTTATAAATTGATAATTAACTATCAATTTTAGGTTAGTATTTTTTACTGTCCGCATTTCCCGCATCCACAAACTGGTATACGTACTCCTTGTGGTTTTGGTACCGTGTTTCCTTGAACAGTATTTGCGTATTGTTGGTATATATCTCCTTGAAAAAATTGGGCTGCATTTTGTTGCGTTTGCGCCTGATTTTGAGCTTGATTTCCTTGAGTATAGGAAGCTGCATTTTTGATCCAAATTACGGTTCCACCAATTGGATTCTGCGATTTGGTTACTTTTACATGATGTACAATGTCTTCATCTTTTACAATGAATGAAGTCTTCAATGCTGGATCTAAGTAGAAAGTGATATTATCTTCTTCAGTACCTTCTCCCACAAAACCATATACCATTAATAAATCTTCTACTGTTGCGTCATTTTTCAAAAGACGCTTTGGTAATTCGTCTAATGCCAATTTTTTAGCCATAATTTTAAGTTTTAATGTGATTAATGATTTTGTAAAGTCTTATTTTAGACTGTCAATGGCTTGCATTAATTCTTTACCATTAGGAGTTCCTAATCCTGTACAAGGATTCCATCTTTCTGAAGCTAGATATAAGTTGTTGTTTCCTTCTACTATTTGATGAAATGAAGAAGTACCGATCAATTCGTATAGGTATGGATTAATGAATCCTAGTCTATAACCTAAGTTTTGATTCATACGTGCTATTAAAGCTGCCCAAAGTGGAGTTGCTAGACTTGTTCCTCCGACTTTTATCCATCTTCCTTGAAAGAAAATTGTATAACCAGAAGCATCAGCAGCATTCGCAGCTATGTCTGGAATTCCTCTTCCTCCAGCTGCGTAGTATAGTTCAAATTGAGGAAATTTTTCGATGTATTCTTTTGAAGATTTTACTTGGTATTGTTGTTCTGCAATACGTTGACTGAATCCGCCTCCCGTTGCTACTTGTGATTGTGCAGTAGACTCATTCCATACTACTTCCGCAGCAATTTTATCATCCGTAATGTAGGTTTGTGTTCCGCCACAAGCTAGTACGTATGGAGAATTTACAGGGACATTTACGTTTGCATAAGTTTTGTTATTTAAAGCTCCGTTATCACCTGAAGCTCCTACTACGGTAATTCCTTTTAACGTTGCTTCATGAAATTCACTATTTAATTCAGTAATTTCTTGTTGTGAGTATCCTAATTCTGATCCTGCCCAACTAATTGAGATTACTGACAGTTTATTTTCAGTATCTGCCAGAGCCATTTTCATAGCATTTAGAATAGAAGTTCCATAATAGATGACAAATTTTGCTTTTGGAGCCAAGATTCCAGCTACTTGTATGTCTGCAGTTACTTCTACATTGTCGTTTTGAGGTGTTGTTGTTGGCGCACCAACGATTTGAATTTCTGGAACTGATGTGTTGTATTCTTGAAAGAAGTTTTCTAAATCATTTTGTTCAAATTGTCCACCTAATTCAATAATCCCTATAGTTTGTCCTTCGCCATCCCCATCAGGGAAGTTGTAGCTCTCTGCAATTTCAAGGACACTATATCCTTGAGATGGTTCTTGAATAGGAATTCCATGACCACGACCCACACGTTGTTCAGGATTGTTTTTAATAAAACCTGTTTTTTGAGTAGGATTTGGAATATCTTCAGGACTCACGTTTGCCTTTTGTTCTTCATCAGCAGCATCCAAGTGAATATCTCCTTGAGAACTTAAAAATACAAGAGGAATAGTTGAAGTGCCACTTTGTGGTTTGGCAACGTCATCCGAGTTAATTTTGATAGTAATTTCTCGTGCTTTTTCATCAAAACTAACATCCCAATGTTGTGCTTCAGCATGTTCAATGATGTCATTTGCATCTTGTTTACTTGGCGCAAAGATTTCTGAGTATGCAGAATTTGTCAAGTATTTTCGATTTTTTGGATGTTTAATAATGGCATTGTCAATCATTCCTTGTTGACGTTCTGTGACTTCATTTATTGGAACATAGACTTTGATTTCAATTGTATCTGACTGTGGCGTATTGTCTTGGGTAGATTCCATAAAAATGTAAAGGTTAGTTATGCTTTATCAAAATTCCATAATACACCTATAATTTGGATGCGTAGTTTTACTTAATTTTCAGATTGAGTATTATCACTTTTTTATCAGAAAAAAACTACTTATTTGTAATTTTAAAACAATTCTCAGGAGATTCTTGTAATTGATTATCAGTTGATTATTAATAAATTTTGATATTTTGGCAAGAAGGGAATATTCTGGGTAGCAAGTAAGAAAGAACAGTGAAATTATTGAGTGAAATATTGTTGTGATTTTACTTTACAAAAAAGAAAAGTTCCAACATTTATATTGATCATAAATGAAGGAACTCGTAAGTTCAAGAAAAGTGTCAGACAAATTAAATATTGCAAGTTTTAGTTGCGATTTAATATGTTTAAATAATTTGATGGATTCACTCCTGTATGTTTTTTGAATGTTTTTGCAAACGATTCTGTATTTCCAAAACCTAGTTTTTTTGCCAATGCTTTTACAGTATTTTTCCTCAAAGATGTATCTGTTTCTAGTTCTTTTAACACATAATTAATACGTAGATCATTGATATATGAGCTAAAATTTTTTTCATAATGATTGTTAATAATCCTAGATAAATACTTTGGGTTTGTTTTTAATTTTTTAGCCAATTTTTGCAATGTCATGGGTTTTAAGTATCCTTGAGTATGTTCAAAATCAGACAGTCTATCCATAACATTCAAAATAATATCATCACTAATTTTTAGTGATTTTACTTTTGATGTCGACTTCTCTTTTTGGAGAAAAAGCGAGGAGAAAAAGAATGTGATTTTTTGTAACAATCGTGACATTTTTAGTTTGATTAAAAAAACAAGGCGAAAAGGCAAAAAGTGTTTTTATCTACGTGCTCTAACCAACTGAGCTACTCTCCTTTATAGTGTGATTTTAGTAGGAGAGGCAGGACTCGAACCTGCGACACCGGCATTCTAGTGCGAAGTATCACTTTTTTACGGCACTTGTTTTATATTTTATATTGAAAATATTAGGTAAAAAACCCAAAGTGTATTTGCCACATCTCATCTTTGAGACGGTTAGGGCTCGAACCTAATTTAAACCTGAAGTAACACTTTAGTACGACACTAATATGTATGTTTTTTATAAAAGGAAAAGCAATAAAAACGAATAGGAGTTTAGTGCGATTTAAAGTCGAAGTATTCCTATACTAACGGCATTTTCCAGAAACTTTATACGATAAAAATGAGAGGTAAAAAGTTGAAGTGTTTTTTAAAAGGTTTTTGCAAACCCGCGTGAAATCGCCGAAGTAACACTTGTGTACGACACTAACATTTTTATTAAAAGAAAAGCAATTGAGCGAATAGGAATTGGGTTTCTTTTGGATCGAAGTATTCCTATTCTGACGGCATTTTCTTTGTTTTTATAAGGTGATTTTCAAAAGGACGACTTTTTCTGGGCGGTATTCAAACCGCTTATTTCAAAAAACAAGAATTTCACTTGTAACCAGACGCGTATGAATCGAAGTATTTCCTTTCTACGACACTTATAATTTTTATTTTCAATGAACTTTTGAGCAGATAGCGAGAATCGAACTCGCTCCGATAGAGTGGAAGTCTATCATGCAACCAAAAACACTTTATCTGCTTGTTTATATTTGATGAAACAAAGGTGGGAAAGTAGTGCGCAATTATTTTACGCACTACTAAAAAAAACTTACTGCAACTACTGGAGTACTGAAAAAATGATACTCATTTTATGGTGAAAAATCACGTTTTTTGTAGTAATAAAAAATCAAAAGTCATAAAAGATAATTGAAGCTTTAAAATCATATTTATGTTGCTGAAAATGGAAATTCAACATAAAAACAAGTTAAAGTTTAACGCTTATTTGTTTTTTACGGCGCTTATAAAATATTTGAAGGAAGTACTACTCTTTATGTCTATTTTTAAGAAAATATAATCTCCTTCCATACCAAAATATATAGTAATTATCACCTAATCTGAGTAAGCATTGCTTATTTGGAAATAGGATAGGTATGCCAAATTTTAAATTACACGAAGCGCATCATTTCAAGTTATTAAAAAGGCTTGAGAAAATGGATGAAATGGGAGTCCCTAGTTTCAGGGAGTTATCAAATACTGCTGATTGTGAATATGAAGATAATTTCAACTACTACAGTGAAATTTATATAAAAAAATTGATAAAAGATCTGAGTAGTTCTTTTCATTTCAAAAAGGAAAAATTTGATGCGGAAAACTACATCATTAAGAAGAACTATAGAAAGGAAGCTTTAAAAAGTAGCGCAGTAATAAAGGATAATATTAGACTTGCTAAAGATAAAATACAGCTTAACAAAGCTCCATTATCTTTGGATAAGTTTTCGAAAGAAATGGAAGATATCTATTATAAAAATTTGTCTAAAAGTATTGCATTAAAATGACAAAATGTTACTTGGATAATCATGTTAGTGGAAATAAGTATGATATACAGATAGATACATCAAATGAAACGATTTCTTATACGTATATAATTCATTTTAAAGGATCGGATAAGCATCCTGCAATACTATTAAGAACAAGTGATGAAAATTTACTTTTCTTCTTCCTACAAAAAGTATACGGACAACCTGAGGTTAATAACCTTAAAAAGGCTATATCTAACGAATTTATAAAGGAACTCAAAGATGTTGGTTTTTTTCGAAAAATAAAACCATTGGTGTTTTTGTACAGTAGTCTACCCACACATATAAAAACAGCTACTACTGAAACGAAAAAAGGTGAAAAGTCCCAAAAAAAATCTCAGAAATCTATGGTTATTCAGCCTTGATATTTTATCTTGGCATCAGTAATGACATACCAAGAACTACTTACAGAAAATCAGTCACAGAAAGCAAAGATTTTTTCACTCAAAGAGCAACTTTCTCAGCTTTATAAATTATTGAGCGGTTTTAAATCTGAATGTTTTGTGGAAAATATAATTGAGGAACAGCTCAATTTATTTTCAGAATCGCATCCAGAAGCAATTACAGAAATTTCCAAAGAAACGATTACCTATAGTAGAGAAAAGAAAAAACATTGTGGTCGTAATGCATTACCAGGACATCTTCCAGTAAAAGAGATTGTTATAGAACCCAAAGAAGATATTACTGGATTAAAGAAAATCGGAGAAGAAGTTACAGAAAATCTTAAAAAATTACCTGATTACAATATTCAAAAACTAGAAGATTTACTACCTAAATCACTATGAATCAAGTAAACATTAAAAATTTTAGAACATTTGTAATCTTTTTGTTCTTAAGTACTAGCGTATTAGGACAAAAAGTAACATACAATCATATCGTTAATCCTAATGATCAAGATACAACTGAAGTAATGACTTTATTTGAAAATTACTTGAGTTCTAAATATAAGAAAATTGAAAATTCTTCATGGAATTTGGAGGAACTAGAAAAATATGAAAACTATGATTTTTTAGAAAATGAATTTCAACCATCATTATATATGGGATTTCCAGTTCATGTTTTAAGCATTAAGTTTAATAAAAATATCTGTGAAATTAAAGCACAATTTTCTTATTGCAAAGATGACGGATCTCCATATATATTAGCAATTGTAAACTATTATGCTAAAAAACAAAATGGAATATATAAGCTGTATAATGCTTTAAATATAAATAAATTAGATTGGAATTGCACAACAGTAGGGCTTATAGATTTTTACTATCCGAAATACCATAAGCTTAATTTTGAAAAAGCATATAAATTAAATGATTTTATAATACAGACCTGTGAGAAATTCAAAGTAAAGCCTAAAACATTTGATTATTATCTTGCTGATAGTTATGATGAAATTCAAAAGCTAAAAGGAATAGATTATTATATTGGAATGGGAGGTAAATTGTATCCTAAAGGAGTTACTGACACTGTGAATAATAATGTCTATTGTGGCGGTTTGGGAGAATATTATTTGCATGAGGTTTTTCATGTTCAAATAGATCAACACTATCCAAATAAGCATTTATGGGTTTCAGAAGGTCTTGCCACATTATTAGGCGGCAGTCGAGGAGAAAACTTAAATTGGCACATTAAACGAACAAATTCTTATCTACAGGATCACCCTGAGATAAATCTAAATAATATGCTTGCACTAAAAAATTTAGATGACCAAACTACGTATCATTATGTTCTTGGAGGTTTGATAGCAAAAAAAATCCTAGAAAAAGGAGGATGGAATTTAGTTATAGAATTTATGTCAAGCGGAAAAACTGATGATGACTATTACAACGCTATACAAAAGTATCTCGGAATTAAACGATTAGACATTAATAACTACTTACGAAAACAACTACTCATAGAATCAAAGTATTAGCATATTACAGTTTAGAAGCGGTTCATATTCCTTAAATTTTGTAAGGTGTACTTGCTTGAATGGATACATCCTAAGTTTGAAAAAGTGATGTTTTGAATTTATTAAGTGAATTTTTTTTGAAAATTGACACCCATGAAAAGAGGAAATATTGAAGAAAATAGAAAAAAGAAATGAAGAGTTATACCCTCTGATATTTATAAATTATGATACTATGTAAGAATTAAAAGATTAGTCATAAACATATATTTGATGAATATTATGGAAATCTCGAAAAAATAAAAAATGAATAAATATTAGTGAATACAAAAGGCTTTCGGTTTTCCGAAAGCCTTCATGTTTATGGGGAGTGAAAAATTAATCCAACTTCATATTTTTAATTTCTGATAATGCTTTTTTACCATTTCCAATAGCATGCATTACTTCAAAAACTTTGTCACTCCAACCTGCAATTAAATGCACGCCGTTTTGTTCGATTCGCAATGGTGCTTGACCATGACCCATCAAGTCAAATAAGTATAATTTGGCATGTGGCGCTACGTTTCGCTTATACTTTAACCATTCCTTTTGGATATGATTGTTACCATACGTGCTGTTCCACATTTGTAAATCTGTAAAGAAGAATACTTTGTCCATTACTTTCTTCTTTTGATTTAAATACTCAATTACTTTGTAACCATTAGTCGAATAACCTACTTTACCTTCTATTTTTTTCAAAGCAGTTACATTACGTAAAATACCTTTTTTAGGTAACGAATACGTCATCCAACGATCACCAAAAATACCTGTAATCGTATTGTTAGAGCGGTTTTGTAATAACATCGCTAATACCAAACCAATATCATAACATTGTATTTTGCTTTTACCAGAAACTGGACTAAACATAGAACCCGATACGTCACAGGCCATTAATACACGTGTATGAATATCGAAACCTTGAATGTTTTGCGCACTAATTTGAATAGCATCTTCCAATGCTTCCAAGATGTACGATGTATATGGAGAGTCTACCAATTGCACTTCATTGTACGCTGACAAGAATCGGAATGGTAACTGGCGCGAATTCAACACTGCTTTTTCATTACTCAAATACGCAGCTACTTGCTCCATACACGCTGGAGAAACATCTGCTTGTAAAATGTTACGTAAGTTTCGCATGATTGCCATATAACCTACTTTTTTACTTTTAATTAAAGTTTCCCAAGTGGCACGGACAGCTTCTTTTTTTGCTGTAATAGAAGCATAGTTTTGCTGACCAACTTTTGATAATTCAACTTCCCATGTATATGGTGTTTCTAAAGTATCATTTACGATTTTATTAAACAAAAATTGTTGATCCTCATTCGCTGGTTTTGGATGTGTTAAGAATAACGCATCTTTTAACGTTACTTCACCTTTACGATTATATTTTGCAAACTGATATTCGTCAAACTTTGTAAAAGCCGCAGCAATACCTTTTTGTACTTGTTTTGATAAACGATTCAATTTTTTAACATCATTTCGTTTGTTTGCCAATTGGTAATATGCCAATAATTCTGTGATTTCATCGGCACGCTGTATGATATTGTGAATAGTTTTACTTACCAAATTATCGCCTTTATGAATTTTACCCAATTCTACTGCTAATACTACAGGAATTGATCGTAAGTTCATTTTTGTACGTGCGTATACAGCTAACTTGGCTACAAATACAGGATCGCAATTTCGAATCAATTTTCGGATTCGTTTCACACGATCGGATGTATTTTCATATGTAGTTTTTTCTAAGCTAGTAGTTACTACGGCACTATACAATTCCATTTCTGGAGTCATTTTATAGGCTTTCTCACCTTGATGATTTGTAATGACTTGTGTACGTTGTTTTGTAAATACATTAAATTTCATCGTTCTGTTTTTTAAATTAATAACTACTTGTTTTGTTTTGATGAGACAAATATTTCGTACTACTGCGCATTTATTTTGCGTAGTATATTTTTCTTTCTAAAAATTTGATTTTAAAGTCAAGCACTTCAGGTTAAAATGTTTATTTATAGTCTTTTAAATACTTTATTCTGAACTTGATTCAGAATCTCATTAAATTAGTTTAGCACATTACTTTGAATTCGTTTGCTAGACTTCTAAAAATTGAGTTTCATTAAAAAAGTCCCAGAATCGTTTTGGTAGAACGATCCTGGGACAGGAATAAAAACATAGTGATTATGTATTTTTTAATAGTTACTTGTTGACTGAAAAAATGTCTTTCAATTGCTTCACAACGCCACCATTTCCAGCAACGGTAATTTCACCAATTTTATCTGCGATTTTTTCAACATATTCCATTTCTTTCAACTGATATAACATTGCGTTTTCTTCCATCAATTTTGCCGTGTTTAGTAAACTTCTGGTAGAAGCTGTTTCCTCACGTCTGGTAATAATGTTTGCTTGTGCTTTTTTCTGTGCAATTAAAACCTGATTCATGATGTCTTTCATTTCACCTGTTAAAATCACATCTCTAATACCACAATACAATACATGAATACCTAAGTTTGCTACCGTATTTTTTATGTTTTCAAATACAGCATTGGCAATGTTTTCTTTTTGATCTAACAATTCATCCAATGTATAGTTTCCAACAAAAGCTCTCAACTTCAACTGCATTGCGATATACAATTGCTTTTCAAAATCCTTATTGTCTAAAATTGCTTTTTTTATGTCAGTTACTTTATACTGTGTGTAAAAGTTGATACGAATTGCTGCTTTATCTTTGGTCAATAATTCTTGACCTGCAATTTCTAGCTGTAATTGACGCATATCGACTTTTGAAATTTTAATACTTGTCGCATTTCTCCAGAAGCGATAGATTCCAGAATCTAATATTTTTTCAAATTTATCATCAATTAATAAAATCGCTTTTTCGTATTCTAATACTTCAAAGATTCTGATATACTTTGACAAGTTGTAGTTCCCTAATAAGTTCTTGTCTTTGATTTCAGTGATCTCGGTTTTACTCAAGTCAACTGGTATAAAAGTTCTTTTTACCAAACCTTTCCAATATAAGTGTTGCCCAGCTTCTAAAACCGTTTTAAAGTTTCCTTTTTCAAATACTAAAACAATTTCATTGTCTTTAATGTCTAATACTTCCAAGTTGTTTTTCAAGTTTTCATCTTGCAATAAAATTTCACTAGCAACTGGCGCATGAAACTTTTCTGTAAGATCATATGTAACCACTTTTTGACGTAAGCCTAACCAATAGTTACCTTCTGTAATAACTTTTTGATAGTTCTCTTTTTTGAAAACCAAACCAATTTTTCCTTTGTTAATTCGTACTTGTTTCATGTCTCTATATTTTTGAGTGCCATTACTGGCGGTTATACTATGTTGTAGTGGATTGATGTAGTTATGACACTACCCATCTAATTAATAACTTTGCTTCCATTGTATTGCCAAAGTCAGCATCACCCATATCATGTACAGGTATTTCAAACCATAAATTTTTACCATCTAATTCTGCATGATAATATGCTACACCTTTTCTTATGTAATTAAAAAATGCAGTTGGCTTCTGTCTGTATAAGGCTTTTTTAATTTCGTTTAATTTCATTGTTTTGTATTTTTAGTAAAGGTTTGTTTTCAAGTTAAAACCTAAAATAATTTGATCTCGATTATCGAGTAAAAACGATTCGCATCAATCATTTCTCTTTCACGGAAATAAAAATTTTTACAGCTTTTAAATACATTTTTTTGAAGATGGAATCGCACCAAAACAAAACCAATTGCTTTATTTTTAGTTTGAATTGATCTTCAAGAAAAAAGTATTTTCCATCAGTAACTCATTTATATCTCAAGGCGATGTCAAAATTGTTGTTCATTTCGTGTGAAACTGCAACCGATTGATACGTCATCGTTTTCAATAAAAACAGCTTAAAAGGCTGGGGATTTTTTTAGAAGAAATCTAACTTCATGATCTACATTAACAGTGTAGTACTCTACCAATTGAGTTACAATAGCCAACCTTGCGGAGCTACTGACCGGACTCGAACCGGCAACATCCTAAAACGTCGTTCTACCAACTGAACTATCTCTGTAATCGAGAATGGGAATCGAACCCATGACCTACGTATCCGTGGTGGATTATATTTGGCAATAACCCGAAGCCTCCAAGTCGAGTTGCATATAAAAGCATGATACAAATTGTGCAACGTTTTATACAATGGTGCTATACAGAAACACGCAACAAGACTCGCTTGATATTTTGAAAAGTAGGGCAACAGGCAAACAACGAAATTTTCCTTGTGGAAAATCGCTCTTACCCTAACAAGTGACTGTTGTATATGAGCAGTGAGCCGGCAATTTGACATCTACGAGAGACTTACTTTTTTACAAAATTTTGCCATGTTGGTTTTTAACCCAACTTCGCTAGCACGGTCGCCCGTGTTACGCTACCTTAGGATCGTTATAGTTACGAAGTAACGCTGTTTTACGACACCTACTTTTATATTTTTAAACAAGGCAAAAAGCAAAAAATGAATTGTACGTGCTCTACCCTCTGAGCTACTTTCCCATGTGTATTTTTATTAGTAGGAAAGGCAGGACTCGAACCTGCGACACCGGCATTAAAAGTGCGAAGTAACATTTTTTTACGGCACTTGTTTATATATTTATTTCAATGAACTTTTTGAGCTAATGTTATACAGAAACGCTTAATAGAACTCGTTTGATTTTTTTGATCCTATTTATAAGTTCATTTCTGTTTTCACAGTGATTCCATAAGTATATACTAATGGTATTCGATTTTTTCTTTTGTAAAAAAATAATAAGCTCTTCTAAATTTTTTATGATCAACACTGCATTATAAAATTGAATGGTTTCTATTAAATTTTCATCAGAAAAATCAAAAGCATCTATTCCACAACATTCAGCAACACAATAAGTTTGTAACTCATTCCAAAAGTCTCTATCTCTATTTAAAAATGTATCTGCTATCATATTTTCTATTTAAAACCTCGCTACAATCTGCAAGTAGCGAGGATGACCAACTAAATAAACAGTAATTAATTCGCAACTGTTTTTCTTTTACAAAGCAAATATTTTAGATTACTGCGCATTTATTTTGCGTAGAATAAATATTAATTAGAAAGTATAAGATAGATACTCGTCAAACGATACTATCGGCACACGATGAACTTGCAAAAGCATACGGTTTTGCTTTGAATGCAAAGCCCATTCCTAGGATATATCCCATGGCTTCTTTGAGAGCCACATTTGATTTAAATTTTGAGTCTGTATTAATATCTGCATGGACTTCCATTTGAATGTTGTACTTTTCCAATAGATTACGAATGCCATAGGCTGTTTCTACGGATAGCGTTACCTCTCTGAGCATACGTTCTTTAATTCCTATTTTGGTTGTTCCTTTTTCGTTTTTAATGAACATAAAACCACCTTTTCCTTCTCTGAGAATTACGATCACAGTACCATAGACAACATGTGTTTTATAGGCCTGTGAATCTGAACCCACATAGATCTTCAATTTATGACCCGCTTTTTGTTCTTTTATAATGGCATTTTCTACAAGTGTTGTTATGGGTTCATTGAACACTTTACCTGAAAAGTTTCGCCATTTGTTCACTGCTATTTTCATCTGTCTATTTTTATGTCAAAGTAGCCACAGCTAATAGTTTTGGTTTGTTGCTGTTTCGTTATTTTGAATAAATTACGTTTGTATTTTTTATAAAGACTGCCCAAGCCTCCATTCTTGGACAGTCGTTTCTACATTACTTAAAAAGAAGTTCTTGTTTAACCATAGTAGCTGCTTCTTTATTAAGTATTTTTGTCATTACTTTTTGATGCTGTTTTTCCATGTTGTTCCAATCATTTTCATGATCTTTTATGAAATCTTCTAGTGCGTCTTTGGCAAGGAATCCAATCGTTTTTCCCGTTTGTTTTGGAGAAAACTCACCAAGTTTACTTTGTACATTCATCAAACGATTTTCGTTTACATAACTTAGAAGTATATCCATCAATTTTTTTTCAGTTTCTGTAAGCTTTTCTGTTGCACTAGGTTTTGAAACTCTTGAACGCTTTACATGTGACTTTTCAGACCATTTTTCATTTTTGTTTTTAAAAATAACGCGTTGTCCATTTCCAAAACGTTTGCTTATCAATGGTTTAATGATAGTTCCTTCACAAATATTATCTTCAATAGTTGGAAGATTTAACCATTCATGTACTTTAGATTCAAAATCATTTGGATATGCCATGCATTCGCTAAATGTCCCTACAAAAAGTGTTTTAGCGCAAAACATTCCTGCTTCTTCAAAATATTTGTTAGCAATGGTTACATCTACATACTGTTTCTGATCTAAACAAATATCAAAAGCGTAAAAGTCATTTTCAGGACTGTAAAAAACACCTTTTTGAATGCGAACCATTCCATTGATTTTTTCTACAGCAGAATGTTCATAGCTTCCTCCGAAAATTTCACCAAAAACGGTCATGATTTCTGTTTCAGGGAAATCTTTTTGTATAAGTTTAAAAAGTGCTGCAATTGCTTTTTCATACTTATTTACTACGTATTTGTAATTGTTAAAGTTTTCATCTTCGGCGATTAAACTCGTACGTTTTGCAACTTGGATTGTATTTCCATCAGTAATGAATGAAAAGTTAGCTCCATGTACTTTTTCTTGTACTACGAAAACATCGTTTCCATATCCGTGAAGGTACACTTGTTCAGTTGCCTTTTTACGGTAGGTATTTTCGATACTATTATATTTATTGAACATGATTTCTATATTTTTTTAGAATGATTATTTTATAAATCATTTCATTTTACGTTGTTCATACAATCGATCTCTGCGATCAATTTCTCCTAAAGGACTTCCTTTAAAAGTGGAGATATTCTGGAATCCATTTTCTGTTGTAATTAGTGAATCTTCAGCCAAAACGGCACCTCTTCTCTTATTTCCATAATCTCCAGTCAGTTTATTTGTGACAGGATCCATGTCGCCCCATAAATTAGTAAGCTTTCCAGGATCTATCGGTTCCACAAAATAGGTGACTCTAGTGTATTTTGAAGTCACGAGGAATCTTCCTGAATCTTCAGTTCTATATAAGAACCTTTGTAATACATCTTGTCTCATGACTATTGTTTTTATTCGTTAATATTTAAGAAATGACAAGGTTTTACTTGCATCTTCGAGATAATTGCTCGCTGTTTTACATTAAACTACATTTCTTTTGTGGAATAAATAGGATTCGAACCTATATCTCTGGGACTTCAATCCAGCGCATTGACCAACTCTGCCATTACTCCAATTTTGGGTGTCATCGGGATTCGAACCCTGTTCTTCTCATTCACAGTGAGGCGTTTTACCAAATAAACTAAAGACACCATTTTGTAGTGATAGAAAGAATCGAACTTTCATCTGCCAACGTATCAGATTGACGCTTTACCAGTTAAGCTATATCACTATTTTTAGTGGCGATAGAAAGAATCGAACTTTCAACTTCTGGCTTATGAGACCAGTGCTTTGCCAATTAAGCTATATCGCTATGGTAGATCTGAGAGGAATCGAACCTCTGCCTCAAGAGTCAAATTCTTGTGTGCTAGCCGTTACACCACAGATCAATTTTGTAAGTCTAATAGGATTCGAACCCATACTCTTAGCTTCGTAAACTAATGTGCTATCCATTACACCATAGACTTGTTGCAACTCCTTTCTAAGATTGCTTTTGTACAGAGAGAGAGACTCGAACTCTCAAAAAACTGCTTCTAAGACAGCTGCGTATGCCATTCCGCCACCTCTGCATTTCGTACCTGCGGTGGGATTCGAACCCACATGTGCTTCGCACAACAGCGTTTAAGACTGTTTTGTATACCAGTTCCATCACACAGGTATGTTGTACTCTGTAGGGGAATCGAACCCCTAATTCTACATAGAAAGTGTAGCGTCTTAACCGTTTGACCAACAGAGCATTTTATGTTAATAGAAAAGTTTAAATTTTCTATTCTTCGTCTGGGAAGCAGGATTCACAAAGTGTTCCTGCTACGCCTCCTTGTAAATCAAATTCAAGTAAGCTTGCTTTGATTTAGTCGTCTGGGAAGCAGGACTCGAACCTACATCCTCTCGCGTCCAAGGCGAGTAAACAGCCAATTGTTCTATTCCCAGATTTAGCAGTACCGACGGGATTCGAACCCGCAACTTCTCGAGAGACAGTCGAGCACTCTACCGTTGAGTCACGATACTATTTGTATAGCTACTAAGAATCGAACTTAGACTAGGAGATTAGAAATCTCATGTGCTATCCATTACACCATAGCTATATACTGCACGCCCGCAAGGATTTGAACCTCAACCGTACGTTTTGGAGACGTACATGCTACCAGTTACACCACAAGCGTGTGTTGTGGAAGTAGTAGGACTCGAACCTACACGCTCTGAAGAGACCAGATTTACAGTCTGGCGAGCCAACCAATTGCTCAATACTTCCTTTTTTAGAGACAAGGATGAGATTGCTGCACGCTCTCATCAAGCCACAAATTGGATTCCATTGTATTCAAATAAATTTGATCCAATGTTATCATTGAGACAAGGATGAGATTGCTGCGCTTTCTCATCAAGTCACAAATTGGATTCCATAGTATTCAAATGAATTTGATCCAATGTTATCATTGAGACAAGGATGAGATTCGAACTCATAAAAAACAGTTTTGCAGACTGTTGCTTTCACCATTCAGCCACCTTGTCATTGCGATACTGGTAGGATTCGAACCTACAACCTCAGGCTTAACAGGCCTTCGCTCTACCATTGAGCTACAATATCCTATTGTGGAGATACGGAGACTTGCACTCCGTGCTGCGGGATGCAAACCCACTGTTTTGGCTAGGTAAACTATATCCCCAATATGTTGCGGAGTGCAAAGGAATTGAACCTTCACCGCGGTTAAACGGACTTGATTAGCAGTCAAGCGTAACAAACCAATATTTACCTACACTCCATTTTTGTTGACGCAGTGAGATTCGAACTCACGACCTTGACGTTAAAAGCGCCCTGCTCTACCAACTAAGCTATGCATCAATTTTATTTGTGGAAGAAGTGGGAATCGAACCCACACGAGTCGTTAACTCCGAACGGTTTTCAAGACCGTGGCCACCGCCAATTGGCTTGCTCTTCCAAAATATCAACCATAAAAAAAGCATCTCTTTTTCGGGAGATGCTTTTATAAAGTTTCTATATAGTTACTATCATAGTAACGTATCTTTATAATACTCCCATTTTTTTCTATACATAAAATCTCCCTTCTGTTCCCAAATAAACAGTCTGCAACTTTCCGGCGATCGGAGAATATTTGCAAAGGCGGATATGTGATGTAATGTATAATTCATGATATTCTTTTTGTGATGTCTTTTTTGTTTTTGACGTTGCAAATATGAAAACGATTTTTTGAATACGCAAATAATTTTTGAATTTATTTTATTGAAAATCAGTTAGTTATGTTTGATTTTGGATATAGAAATCCCTGTCCGTTAGTTAACGGATATTGAACTTTTTGACAACTGTCTGTCTCTCAATTGTTTCTTGTTTCAATGCGTATTATTTTCTATTTGATTATGCGACTAACATTTTTTTAAATTTTTTCATAAAAAAAGCGCCCAATTTCTTGGACGCTTTACTGATTGTATAATTCTAGTGTTATTTCATAGTTTGTTTCACTCATAAAAATCTACATAAAGCGTCTCATTTCGCCAAAATGGTTCAACCATTCCGCGATTTCTGTCCTGACTTTTCAGGCAAATAGAGGCTGTATGTAAATAATATCTTGTCATTAGTGTGGCAAATATGTGATTTTTATGATGTTTCTTCCAAATTTGGAGAACTATTTATATTGATTTTAAAGAAATTACTCGATAAAAGGGGGCTATATCTCATAAAAAGTTCATTTAAATAAGCAACGATAGGCGAGACTCGAACCCGCAGATCCTGAGTGACGGTCAGGTACTCTTCCAGTTGAGCTACTTCCGCTGCCGTTAATAGAGTAAAGGTTGAACGAGATTAGCTCACGACTTAATCATTTTTAAAATAATGAGTTCATGAACCGACATTTTGAACTCGTACCTCTTCTGGATATGAGGCCTGGTGTTTTTCCAGTTAAATTAGCAACCTTTACATATGTTTGTATTTTAAATTCATAGACAAAAACTGAGCGAGACTCGAACCCGCACCTCCAGAATAAAATGTCTGTTTACAGGTGTTCTTCCAATTAAACCATCAGTCTATGCGTATCAAAATTTCTTATTATTCTTTTAAAAAATACAACAGACGGGACTCCAACCCGCATCCTTCGTTTTGAAGACGATGTTCTTCTCCTTTTGAAACTACTGCCGCATTTTTAATATTTTAATTTGTACAGCAGACGAGATTCGAACTCGCAACCCCATGCGTGGCAGGCATGTATTCTTCCAGTTGAACTACTGCTGTTTTGTGCTATTTTACCAATCTTCAACAGCGTAGTTTTTTAGTAACTTTCCTGTAAAGATAGTATTGTTTTGTTCATTTTCATAGATAGGATGAATGATTCTCGAAGCACCATCCACAGGATCGAGTGGAGGAATGTACCCTTGTTCAAATTGTTTTTTACGCAAGGTTTCGCGTGCACCTGTAGAAACCCAACCTACATCTACGGCGTTCATATAAATATTTTCTTTTTCATACGTCATAGCAGCCGTACGTGTCATCATATTCAATGCAGCCTTGGTCATGTTTGTATGCGGATGAAACATGGTTTTGTTATTATAACTGAATTGCCCTTCTGAAGAAGTCACATTAATGATATGCTTTTTAGGAAAAGACGAGTTTTTCAATAAGGGCAAGAATTCTTTAATTAAAAAATATGGAGAAATTTGATTGATTAAATTCACTTCAATTAATTCTTGCATAGAGATTTCTTCTAAAGTTGCATTCCAACTATTTTTGGTTCTATTATCTATAGGTTGTCCAAAGCGGTTCAATTCTAAATAACTCTTTTCAACATGAGTTTCCAGTAGTTTTACATTAGCTACAGGTGTTTCATTTGCGATGAAGTTTTGCTGGCCTGAAAAACCTAGTGCTAATTGCTGTTCTTTGGCAATTAATGGCATATAATATTGATCTGTATATTTGATGGTTTGCGCAGCGTTATTGATCAAAATGTCTAACGATTCATGCTTGCTTTTATAGTTATAAATAAAGTTTTCAACCGATTTTAAATTACGTAAGTCCAATCCGTAAACAACTAAATTGTCTTTCCAGCTTTCATAATCTTCTTCTTGACGAAATTGTTCCAAAGCTGTTGCTGGAAAACGCGTTGTAACGGTCAAATGTGCATTGGAACGCAATATTTTCAAGGCAGTTGCATAGCCAATTTTTACACGTCCGCCAGTGAGAATTACGTTACGACCTGATAAGTTGAGATTTTTGAAACGGTTTTCATAATTGAGTTCTGCACATTTTGGACACAATCGATTGTAGAATGAATGTGCTAAAGAGAAGGAAGTATTACAGGAGTAACAGTTTTTCGGAACATTCAATTTTGTGTATGATTGTGATGTTTCTTGTGCTTCACTATACACTGTCGTATTCTCTAAAGCATTCTTTGAGATTTCACTATTTAAAGTTGTGTGTAAATCTTCTCGTTTTTTGGTAGCATAGCTTTGCTTTCTATTTGTTTTTTTTGCTTTGGAATGAATCTTTGTGATGAGCGTTCCAAATTGTTGATTATCTGGATTTTCCAAAGGATTTTTCTTGAGTGCATGTAATACCTTCAGGCATGTTTCCCATTCCTGTTGCGAAAAATTATATGTTTGTTCTTTATTTTCCATAATCGTAATCTTCAAAAGGTTCTAAAAATCCAATGAGTTTTAAGGTTGACTTTTTCCAGCGAATTCCATGTCCGCTCGCAATTCGTACTTCATATACAACATCATGTTTGTAATGTGTAAATACATTCCACCAGGTTTTGTGTTTTAGAATGTGCTTCACCAGTTTCTGTACATTTTGTTCTTTTTCTTGCGAACTTCCTTTTACATTTCCCCAGAAACTTTCCGTAGAGCGTTGCGCATGTTTTTCCCATGCACGAACCGCTTTTGAAATTTGATCGTTATGTGCTTTAAAACTGTACTTTATCAAATCTTTTTGCAAAGGCGGAATTCCATTTTCGTCCTGAACACTCGCTGAGGTTAATCGTTGTCCAGAAAGTATCAAAATGTCTTTGAATGCTGTTTTTTCCAACGCCGTAGCAAACGCTTTTCTTGTCATTACATTATATTCAAAATCGTATTTTTTCAAGACTTTGAATTGCTCTTTAAAGATAGAAAACGCTGCTTTGATATCAGGAATGATTTCTTCTTCAAAGTTTGGTTTTCCTTGAATTTTAGTAAAATCATTTCTATATAAAGCATAGACATTTCTTGAAAGCAAAGACAAGTGTTCATTTTGTAAAAAATCACCAAATTGTGCTTTCCATTCATCTGAAACAAAGCTCTGAATCGAATATGCTATGTCAAGTAAAGCGTTCACGGCAGTTGTTTGTAAAAATCGGTTCTAATGTTAATGAGTAATGTATTAATAATTTCTAAATTTGGATGTTCTGGTAATGTTGAATTTGCATATAAGCTTTCTAATTTCGTTTTTAATTCGGTTGCCCAAGTCACTAATTCATCATATTCATATTTTCCATGTTTTACATCGAGTAAAAAATCACGATCTGGACGTTTTACTTGAATGGTATTTTGGATTGCTATTTCTTCAGCCATACGTAATAGCCGAAAGGTATGCATCATATTTTTAGAATCGTAATTTTTTCTATGCGAAACGGTGGTTTTGTAGCGTTCTTCATTGCGTTTTTCAACCCAACTCCAGTATTCCTTGTATTTTTTGCAATAGTTAGAATATCCATCTTTGTTAAAGAATAGCATACCAATTGCTTTTTCTTCTTTTGGAATGCTACTTAATGCCAATTCGTTTGCCAATTCACTTTTGATGATTCCTTTGTAAGGAATATTTTCACTGTGATATACATTATGACAATCTTTTAAATGCGGAATGTTTGAGAGTCCACAGTGTTCTTGTTTGATGTTTTTATCAGCCAGAAAATCATGTAAAGGAATAGAAGTTCCGTTTTCATATATAAAACAAAAATCTAGTACAGATTTACGTTCTTTTTCCATTGGATTGACAATTTTCTTTTCCAGACCACGCGCTTTTTTGATTTGCGTAAATGCATAGTTTGCAAACGATTTTTCGCATTGTTTGGATAGAAATATGTCCAGTTTGATTTTGTCAAACAGCGGATCTTTATATAAAACACAATCCTCTGAAACATTTAGTAACTCTAAGATATTTGGATTGTTTTTGGCGCAGAGTTCTATAAATTTTCGCAATTCATAATACACAATATCATTCGTCTCATTATTGATTTGCCCAACATAATCCAGTGAATAATACATGGCTTTTGGCAACACAAAAACACCACGAATATCCGTATCGGAAGTCGCTGTGTCCAACCCATACGCGCGACTTCCACTGATACATTCAAAAATGATATGTCCTGATTTTTTCAGTGTTTCAAGTGTCATTTTCGTTGTTTTTGAAAGTTTTGTAAAACGTTTTTAATTGTTCAATGATTTTACTGGCTGAACTTTGATACAAATGATGTTCATAGTTGTCAAATTGTGTCTGAAATTGATTGATAAATTTTCCAAGTTTTCTTCCTTTAATTTCAGGAAACAATTCCATGATGATTCTTCCATTGTATTTTTCACGAATAGCATTTACATAGTTTTCGCGTTCTTTTTCCGTTTGAATGTTTTGTAAAAGTTCTGCTTCTGGAAAATACGCAGCAATCAATTCGATATATGCGTCTTTTTCTAAAAATTCAGGTTCGCGTACAATCTTATGTATTTTTAAATAGTCAATAAACGCTTCCATTGTGGGTCTTTTTTTGCGTTTGTTGATCGCTTTATTTTCTTCTAAATATGGTTTTGTGGAAAAGTATTTGCTAGCAATTACCCATTCAAAGATTTCTTTTTTTGAAGCAAAACCTTGTTCCCAAACTGCATAATCTAACGAAAGAAACGCAAATATTTTTTTGAAATCTCTCGTAGTTAAAATGTCTTTTGCATAGTTTTCGTCACTTGCTCTTCGAAAGACATAATAGAGTCCTTTTTCACCATATTTTAGATTGAAACGTCGAAAGATTCTTCCAATAATATTTCCAACATCGTTAAAACTTAAAAAGTGAAACGTTGCTAGAAAATGTGTTTCATTTTTGGTGAAATAATCTACTTGCAAGTTTTTATACACTGTGCTAAATACATTTCCAACCGATTTATGCTTTTCAATTTGTAAATCGGAAATGATTTGTTTTTTCAACGATTCCCAATCCGCCACAGCGGACACATTGACCAAGACATCTAAATCGCCAAAATCTGCTTTATCTTCATAATAGCGCGGAATTCGAAAATGAGCCGCACCAATCTTTTCAGAAAGATACACACTGATTTCTTTTTCAATTACCAAATATTCCGCTTTTGGCATGCGTCCTAATTTGAATAAATTTCCGCCCATGCGTTCTTTTAAAATGAATTAAACTTCTTCTGTTGATCATTAGCTTCGCCATCTTCATCTTCGGCAACAAATGCTCTTACAATCGGTTGCAAGTAGCTATCCGTTTCGTGTGGATATTTTTTTCCAAAACTTGACCAACCAGAACTCCAATATAAGATCATTTCTTCAATTACGGGAATAGATTTGGTTTTCGCTGCTGCAAATTCTTCTTTGTGAATTTGTAGCAATTCTTGTTTGTCTTCTATATACCATTCCTGATCTTCTTCATCAAATACATCTTCCAGTAGATTTAGCGAATCTTTTAATTCTCGCAACAAGTAATGACGCATATTCCAACCAAGTACAATAATATCAGAACCGTACATTGACAGCACAGGATTTTGTGTTTTTGTATGATCGCTCACCACAAATCTGTGTCCGTGAATTGGAATTAGTTGCGGTATTTTTTCAAACCATGCTGAGAATATTTTTTCTTTTTCTTCATCAGATTTTGGACGAATTGTTCCCCACGATTTTAACCAAACTTTATTCATGCCTGCCACATCTTCCCATATCGTTTGGTATGGCCATTTTAAATACGCTTCAATTTCTTCATGATCTTGAAGCCAATTGTAAAAATAGGGGCTTTCTATAATTTCTTCCGAATCATCTTCATCATATTTGTAGATTACTTTCCGATCAACTGCATGAAGAATTCTTAGAAACTCTCTGTGTTCTGGCGTAAATTTTATGTTATATTTTCTTTCAGTTTGATCGATTTCCACTTCGGTCATGCCCAACCATTTTGCACCATACTGCCAATCTTCACAGACAAATTCCGCTTCTGAAGTTTCAGGATTTTCACTCCAAAAAGCCTCGGTAGTTTCCTTTACCCAATATAAAAATTCAGTATAGTTTTCAGGAATTTCTGGTTTCATGATTGATAGTTTTTATAAGTAGTGAGTTAAAATTTCTAAATTTTGAATTCCTCTTTTTTTAACTATCATCACCAAACCAACATACGCCGATTTGCGCTTTTGAGATGACAAATATTCCGTAGTCATACCAGTAATTATGACTGATATTGCTCCATCCCGTAAGTGATACTTCTTCATCGTATTTTTTGTCTTCTGCAGGTGTTTCTTCCCAGAAAGAGTTGCAATAGATGGCTTCTATATCATTAAAGTTAGTCAAAAATACGTCTGCAAGTTGTGAAGCTTCGCTATGCTTCATATAATGTTCTTCATATTTACATTCTTTGATGATGGAAGCAATTATAATATTTCTAGCTCGTTCAATAGTAACGGTTTCAAACGTTTCTTTGTCGATTTTTTGATTGTCAATCAATTCGTTTTGATATAGTTTTTGTATGATGGTTTTAAAATCATCTTGCGCAAGATTTCGATCGAAAATATCACAAAATACTTGACCGAGTTGTGCGCCATAGCTTGTCACAGATTTTGATTCTATGAGCAACGCAAGATGTTCAATGTTCACGTTTAAATCTAAGACGCCAAATTGTTTGCGAAACAGTTTGTTAAAGTCTTCTGGATTGGGTTTTTTATTGTTGAGATTATTTTTGATCGCATCGTTTTCCGTAATAATGCTTCTTACCAAATCGATCAAACTTTTGTCTATAGGCGCTTTGCTTTTTTCAATTTCTGTACTTTTCAGCAGCATTAATACGTCCAAACGTTGACACGATTTTTCATCTAAAAGCGGATACAATTCACGAAAAGCTACTGGCGGAATCGTTTCTTTTTTGTAAATCCAATTTGCACACAAAGCGGTTCGAATTGCATAGAAATAACTTTTTAACGTCATTTGATCAGAACCTAAACTTTCTTCAAAGTTCTTGTTCATACTATGATAATGAAAGAAACCTGTAACAGGATTAAAATTCTTTTCAGCGACTACTTTCATTTCTTCTAATAGTGTTCCTGAATTTTTATATACGATAGGAGAGAAGAGCCAACCTAACAAAGAGGCGTTCGACTTTGCGAGTAGTTTTAATGCTTTACGAATGTCCCAACCTGAACCATCCAAATCGTCTTCAGTCATGAAATCAATGGTATCTTTTTGTTCCCACAGATTCAAATACCAATCAGCCTTGTGTTTGTACACAAAACGAATATCGTAGTCTGAATCTGGAGAAGCAAAGCCCCAAGCTCTGCTTCCTGATTCGACAGCGAATAGGATTTCGATATTTCTATCACGTTCTATTTCGTTGAGTTTTTCTAGTATTTTCGTTTTCATGTTGACTATTTTAATAGCAATACCAAAAGAGATTTTTTTTGGGTATTGGAAATTCTATTTCTTGACCCTGAAGTTTTTTTCTGAGAACAACTTTGGATTTTGTACGATATTCTCTATTTAAACTTCTACGTAATTCACTAGAATCGCTTGTCCAAGGATTTCTAGCAGCACGTGCTCTTTTTTTGCGTTTGTGAACTTCTTTAAAATTGTAAAATTTCTTGTTCTTGCATGTTTTCATTTTGTATTGAATTATTTGTTAATAATATCAATACACGGTGCCTTTTTTAGTTTGCATGATTTTATATGTTTCGTTGTTTTGTATTTCTGAGTTCAAAGATGGAATTTGATTGCGCAATATTTTTGCGTAGTAGTTTTCTTATTGACATTTTAAACACCAATCAAGAATTTTTGCAATATTTCTAGCATCGTCAATTCCTCTGTGATGTGTTCCATCAAGTGGAATTTTTAAGATATTTAGCGCGCCTTTCATCCCTACTTTTTTACGCAAGACTTTTACTTCTGTGAACATGGTTTTTACATTGATATGCTGTTGTCCCATAGGATATTCTGTATTCCTTAGTTTACATTGACGTTTCAACATGTTAAGGTCATATTGACCGTAACTAGCCCAAGTATATTGTTTTGGATTGTATTCTACACGAAGTTTGGTGCAAGCTTCTTGAAATGAGATTCCTTCTGTATCAATGAGTTCTTTTGTAATTGTAGTGAGTTCAGTGCAAAATTCACTGATTTCAGAACGTTCAGGCTTTATAAGAATGCCTTCGTTTTGAGTGATTTCTCCTGTTTCAGTATTTAGAATACAGATGCCAATTTCTATGATTTCATTGACTTGTCCAGCAGGAATTGGTCCATTCCAGCAAGTAGCTTCTAAGTCAACGATGATTATATTTTTTGTGTGATTCATTTTTAGTTTTTTATTCAGATTCTAACACATTTTTTTGTGGAACATGTTCATCTACTATATGACGAATCATATTGCACCAGGCTTTTGAATTGTCTAAAATCCAGGCATCCGAACTGATAGCAATGTGCCCGCTTTCGGCAATGTATTTATCTGGATTGTTTTCTAAGATAATTTCCCAATGGTAGTTGTGTTCTTCTGTGAATTCTCGTAACATGGTTTTTAGTCGTCCACTATTGGAAACAGGTTTGTCAAAGATCCAAGTGGCTTTTTTGACTTTGTTTTCTTGAAGAAAGTTTGCAATGAGTTGAATAGCTTCTGGTGTTTGTTTTACTTTTTTATAGGTTCCGTGTACGCTTGATAAATCGCGGTAACAACCATCTAAACCTTTGAATAGATATGCGCCAGATAATGCACTTTCTAACATAATTAATACATTAAAACCATCTAGATAGACTTCCTTTTCTGTCAATTGATTTGGTAATAGGCAAGTTGCAGCTCGTTTTTCAAGTTTGTGAGCAGCTTCACTCATTCCTTGTACAGCACGTTGTTGACGATTGTTAAGTTTGTAACGATTTCCTACCAATGCCACAGACGATTTTTCAGAGAATCCTCTACTCAATAAATACGATATATCTTTGATAGCTTCTCGCATTTTTGATTGCATGTTTGGATCGCCAAATAAACGATCGTCGCTTCCTTCTTTTCCTCTGCTTCTTGTTGCCATGAGATTCGTTTGTTTTGCTTTTAATAGAGTAATTGAATATTCTTTTTATCTTTTGTATTCCGAACTACAATTTTCGGTTCTTCTTTTCGTTTTCTTTGCTTACCCAAAGAAAGAAACAAAAGAAAGGGAACTTTTCCAGAGGTATTTTTAGTTTTTCTTTTTTGGAAAAACTAAAACCGTATGAATTTTTCTAAATTTTAGTTCACTATGCTCTATTTTCAGTTATGGAGTTAATGAATTAACATTTCTCCAAGGCTTCGAAAATTTTTAACGAAAAATTCCTACTATACTGCAGAAAAGCAAAGTTTCAAACCAAATTTTTAATATTAAACTAAGCTAATTATTAAAAATGTTAGTTTCTAGTATTTTCTACTTTTACACAACTCTTTACAATGGTTTCTATTATTCTTTTCGGATCGCAAGCATACACGCCTGAACTCCAAACAGGATTTGCTTCAATGAGCGCCCAACCTTTGTTTGAAATGTAGCCAACATCAATGACAACTGCTTCAGGCAATTCTATGGTTTTGTCAGCTAGGAATTCATCTAGAAAAGAAAACATTGCTGCTTCTTCATTTTTCAATATGCAATCTTTCAATTGAATTTCTCCATTATAGATATAAGTTGACCAAGTTTGGACTTTTCTTTGAATGATAAAACAGCGAACTTCAATTGCCCAACTTACGACATCGGAAACGAAGACTTCTATGTTTTTATCAATCGTACTGTAACCCTGGATTTCTTCTACGGAAGTGTACACACCTGCAGGGAAAAACTTGAAATCAACAGGTTTTATAAACTTGTTTTGAACGTTTTCAATATTGCCAAAACGATTGTACTGAATAGTACGCAGTGTATATTTTAAAGGAACACTTGCCAACCAATCATCTGTAGGTTTTAGGAGTTTTAAATTGCATTGTTCTGCAACAATTGTGGTGAATAAATCTTCTCCATAAACCGCAATCACATTTTGTCGATATTCCTGAGGAACATTCCAACTTCCAAATCGCATCGCAGTAAATTCTGTGTCAATCGTTGCCTGATTGATAATCATAGAATCTTCTGAGAAGTTTGGTGACAGTACGATGATTTTTTGTGTGTTCATGATTTCTTTCTATTCTTTACCATCATTATAAATAGTTCTAAATGCTTTTGCAATGCTTCCGAATCTGCTTCTTTTCGCAATAGATAGTGTTCCAATTCAGGAAAGGTTTTAATGATTGCTTCTTTGGTATATAATTCAACATCCGCAAATAAAGCAATCGTCATTCCCAACTGAAATGCAAAGGTTTTATACACTTCTATGACGGAACCGTTTTTGCCAAAATCTGTATAGTTTTTGAGTTCAATCGTATCTAACAATTCTATTTGCATGTTCACATCTGCACGCAATGCTGCTTTTGCTTGTATACGTAAGTCAGTTCTTGTAAAATGTCCTACCAAGGTTCGAGCACATCGTACAATACGCGATTCTAAAATTCTAGGAACGGTACGTTGTATATGATTTTGATAGACTTGCTCATGTAAATCATAGGTTGTAAAAAGTGCATTGTTCAGCTCGTCAGCACTACCTTTGAAGTTTTGAACGACAATTCCGTTTTTTACAATTGCTAAGTTCGCATTCACAGGTTTTGTAGTGTTGAAAATCGTTTGTGCTGTATACATTTTTACAACCTCATGATTTTTTTTGGTATCATTCAAACTATCTACAAAAAAACATACATCGAGATCTTCTGAGTTTTTTGAGCCGAATATTTGATATGAAGGTTTCATCCTGTTAGTTTAAAAGTTTCCGTAGAAGACTTGAAAGCATGGAAGTTGTAGTTTTTGCCTCCATAAATCCACTACTTGGTTTCTATCGTCTAATACGAACTCGATGTAATAATTGTTTTCAATATTGTTTGTAAATAATTCTTCTTTGATGATGGAATCTTTTCGATTGTCTTTCGCTTTTCGCATCCACAATGCGTCGTATTCTACCTCATATTTTTCTAACCAACGCTCTGTTTCTGGTTGATACGTTCCATCTCTGCCAGATAGTAACAAGATTTTAAATCCTAAGTTTTTATAGTTTTTAACTAAGTTCACAATTGGAATGTTTGGCAAATCTTGTTCACATTTTTTGCCTTCAAATGGACTTCTGTTATTGATTAAAGATAGCGTTCCATCTAAATCGCAAATAATTGCTTTTGGTAGTGAAGCATCTTGGACTCTCACTTCATTTTTTAATCTCTTTTCACCTTTTAGTTGCTTATGCATTTTAAGGATGACTTCTCTTCCGACGGGATTTTCGCGTTTTGAATCTCTTAGAATCGCTTCATTGACATCAATCTCCATAATTTTCTCTTCTACTTTCACCTGATGTCCTGTTTCTGCTCGGTAATCAGCAGCAATTTGCTGAATACGTTCTAGGTTCGATTTATCAAGATTTGTATCGTCAACAATGACATGTTTTCCATGAATTAGCGCTTCTTTGATTAGGAAATCGCGTGTGCTTTTGATGAATTTTTCATTTCCTTTTGAGAAATGTCCGTTATCCAGCATAGCGCGTAAACTATCGCGATTGATACGTTTATACATTCCTGGGTTTTCTGAAACGAGTTTCTTTGCGTATGTTGATTTTCCTGAAGCAGGAATTCCTTTTAGTATGATTATCTTTTTCATTTTTTCTCTAATTAAATTCGTTTGAATACGCTTTTTCAAATGTTGGACGAATGTATCTCCAAATAATTTGATCGTATTTTTTGTTGTTTTTCATCGCAAATAAAATTGCTGGATATTGAAAGGTTTTAAAGTACGCTGCGGTTTCTCTATCGGTTGCCAATTCTTTGTACGCTGCTTTTGCGATGTTTTCAATGTTTGTGAAATTAGCTCGTAATTCCGCTTCTACTTTTCGTACCCACGTATAAAATTCGTCTGGTACATTTTCAATCCATTGCGTCAAAGTTCCTTTTGTTTTTAAGGTTTCCCAAATAGTTAATGAAGAAACTTGCGTTACAATTTTATGCAATTCAATATAATCTTCAAACTTGATCTTTACTCGAAAACCGTTTTCAAACTGAATAACAAATCCTTCTTGATTTTTCCAGTTTAACGCTTTTAATTCTAATAAAGAAGAAAAGTTATAACGTGTTGGTAATGGAAATCCAATGTCTTGTAATGCTTCATTTTTTCCAGTAGCTGTATCTACGATGGCTAATAAAACCAATTTTTCTTCGGTACCGTAATCTACGATAATTCTGTTTTCTGGGTAAATAATTTCAAAAACATAGGTTTTACTTCTATCCAATTTCTCAAAAGTATTGGCATATATTTCATGCAATAACTTCGTTGCTTTTAGGGCTTGTTTGCTTGTAAACGAACCTCTAGTTGCTATATATGGCGTATTTTTTAACCAGTATAAAATACCCAATGAACCATCCATTTTTTCAAATACGTTAAATGGTACGTTTGGCAATTTATCGTATCCAATTTCTTCTACATTGAAGAACTTTTGAATAGGATTTGCTACAATATTATAGTCTTCATCCAAGATTAATCCTCTGCATTGCAAGGTTTCTTTGGTCCAATATTGATCATATTGCGCAGCTTGCGTATAGTTATATATCCAAAGATTTGCGTTTGGATGCTTACAGTTATGAATGTAACCATCAGTCATTGCTTGTTTCAATTTTTCGATATGTACTACACTTGTGTTCATGGTATTATTTTTAATTACATGACAAATATTTTACAGAAGTACGCATTTATTTTGCGTAGTAAAATAGAACGTGTTTTTCCCTCATTCATACAGGTAGTTTACTCATTGTGTATTTTGTAATGTATTCGGAATGATTAGTTTAATTTCAAAATTAGATCGTATGAAACTTAGAGTTTTTATTTTTTTAGTGATGGTTGTTTTCTGTAGTATTATCGCACAAGAATTGCAAACACCAGATGATCCTTTGGAACGTATTGAACGTTTTACACAAGTATTTAATGCTTCTAAAGAAGGTGATCCTATGGTTAGTTTTAGAGATTATAGGAATCTAATGAATGTAGTTGAAAAGCATCGCGAAGCACGTTTGGTAGATTTAGAAACGTTTGTGAGTATGAGCCAGCAAGAAGATGTTATTATTTTAGATGCAAGAGCCGAAGATTTGTATAAAAGCAGTCATATAAAAGGCGCCGTGAATTTACCTTTTACAAAGTTTACACAGCAGAATTTGATGCGTGTGATACCGAATCCAGAAACTAAAATCTTGATTTATTGCAATAATAATATTCAAAATGATCCGATCAATTTTGCGTTAAAGACTGCAATACCTGCAAATAATCAACCGTTGATGTTAGCGTTGAATATTCCAACATATATCAATTTATATGGTTATGGCTATAAAAATGTATACGAATTGAATGATGTGATAGATGTGTTAGTCTCAAGAATGGATACTTCGTATATTCAGTTTGAAGGTACTAGTGTTCCTGAAAAGTAGTGTTTGATTGTCGCGTAAGCGGTTGAGTGGTTTGTTTGAGCTCCTTTTAAAGAAGTTAAAAGAGCAAGTAACGAAGACGCGACCACGCCCTAAAGCGTGGATACGCCAAAATTATTTTGATTGTTTAAAAGGTTTTAAGAAACTATCTTTTTCTAGGTTTTCCAACGAAAAATCAAAGTCAGCTTGTTCCTTATTCGTAACAATTTCTGCACCTAACATTTGTACAATTTTGTTAAATGATAATGGTTTGCTCCATTGTTGGTACAATGCTTTTGTGGCTAAATTTGAGATTTCTGAGTTTCCAGAAACTCTTGCATTACCAGCACCAAAGTTTAATAATACAAAGCATTGTTTATCTTCCTCTGGAATCATCATTCCTAAAATGGTTTGCCATTGTACCGAAGCACATTTCACTTCTGCAAACAAATTATTTGGATTCATCATATAGTTGTAATTGATGGAATCTCCTTTACCAATAATGATTTTATAATTGCAAGTTGCACTTCCAGAAAATACATTGTTGTTAATTAATGTAGGCATTTTTAAACCTTGATTTGCGTATAAATATTCTGCCGCACCATTTGGCGCATCGGTCATATCACCTGAATACATTAAGTTTCCTTTTTGTTGGTTGTAGGTTGCGTTCCAACCAATTTTACCACCAATATTTAAACCAGATAGGTCTAAATCATGTGCACCCCATGCATTTTCCCAATATATACCAACGGCTAATTTTTTACCGTAAAAACGCGTACCAGTTGGAATGTTACCAACATACATTTTTTCAGAAGTTGGCAATGCATATGTTACATCTTCTGGTAAGAAAATTTTCTTGTCAGATAAATCAAAACGTTGCTTTATATATCTTAATATAAACGCATAGTTTTTTTCATAAATTTCTCCTTCATGCGTATACAATTTCTGCTTTGCTTTTTGCAACGTTGCATTGTTTCCTAAGCAAGTAACAGTAATGGTATTTGATTTTACCCACGATTTACCATTACGAATTCTGTATAAAAAGGCATCTTGACCATTCATTCTACTGTAGCAAGCCGATAAAGCTTTGAATAAGGCAAATGGTGTTGCATTGTCTAACCAACGATTATCATTTGCGGTTAGTAACATATTTGTTACATTGTTCAATGAGTTTGAAACAAATGGTTTGTGATACTTTTTTGAAAGCTTACTAATCTTGTTAATTGTTTTTGGAGCTTTCGTTTTATATGCTAGGAACAATGGTTTGAAACGATTGAAGATTTCAGCCAATTTTTCCAAACCAAATTTGTTAAATGCTTGTGTTGGATTATACGAACTGTTTTTAATCAATTCGATTAATTCATCATTTTTAATTAACAAAGTTGTGTCCGTACTTCTGTAGATGATGTATCTGAAAAACTCTACAGCATCTTTTGGATAAATGTTATAATACTCTGCTAACTTTATAATAGCTTCTTTGTTTTTGATGTTTTCGTTACCAGTAAACTTGTATTTTAATTCATCTGCCAAGATTGAGATCAGGTCATCAATAGTTTCAAAAGTCAATGCTATACCAGATTGTAACAAAGACAAGGATTTTTCTTGCATTTCTGCAACTGTATATGCTTTAATGACTTTGTATGATAATTTGATATTAGGAATGTTTAATATTTCAGACGGAATGTAAATTTCGCTTTGGAAATTACTTCCATATGTAGAAATATAATGCATTATTTGTTCTGTTAATAATTTGCTACGAGAGCTATTCTTAATAGTACTCCATGACTTATGGAAGGTTTTGTTTAGATCATTACCGTTTAACTTCTCTTTCTTGTAATACTGGATGATTCTTTTCTTAGCCCAGAGCGCTTTTTCCTCAATAATATATCCTTCATCTGTAATGAATGGTTTGTTTTCTGAGCTTTTTCCAAAAATACTTAACGTTTTTTCTTTGGCGATAACAGCGTTAAATAATTTTAATGTTTTCATTTTCTTTATTGTGATTTAAAATAATAAGTGAGGTGTATGCTTTCTTTGAATGAATGTGTAATAGGAACACCTTTTACCTATTTAAAAAGACGAAGAGTACTATATCCACTATACTCTTTCGAGCACTGGAGTCGAACCAGTTTATAGGAACTCTTTGTGTCATTTTTTGAAAACTAACGGAAAGTAGGATCTTGGAAAAATAATAGGAACTTTCTGTGTCAGTTTGTCTTTATATTTTATTTCTAAATGTGTTTAGATCGTATGTCGTATGTACTTTATTACTAACGACAGTACAAATGTTTTATAGAGATACGCAATTATTTTGCGTAGTTTTAGAGAAGAAATTTTTTTCAAATGTAGTATGTTGATATTCAGTATGTTTTGGGGAAGAAATATGTAAAAAAAGCGAGCCGAAGTTCGCTAAAAGTTAATCCTGAATTTAACAAAACATGTGGAAATACTGAATTACAATTTAAGTGACAAGATCCTTCGCGACTTGCGCAAATATTTGTTAAACAACGATCAGTTATCCCAACAGGACACTGATTATTACAAGATGTTGCTGTAACACAACCAATAACTTCTGAAATATTGATTGCTCCACCACTTAAATTCAATTTGCTTAAAGATTATATTGATTTTTGTTGAGACTCAAGTTTTTAAGATTTCTTTTCTTCATAATACATGATTTTAAAATTGATAATGAATTAAAAGTAACGGATAGTCGAATCTCATAAAACAAACAGCTATCGCAATTTAGTGAATTATAGTAATCTTTAAACAGTAGAAAAGAAAAGCGAACCGAAGTTCGCTTTATATTTATTAAACTCTTGGTTTGCTGATACATTCTCCTGGTCCGCATTTTGTATGATATTGACATGTGTGACATTGAGTAGGCATTGTTGCAGGCGGACACGTAAATGTATGGCAAGATGCAATGCAAGAGTTATCGAAGCTTTCATTTCCTCCGAATATAGAAGTAGATAAATCAGAAATTGATTTTTTGTTTAGGCTTAATGATTTTAAATTTTTTTTCTTCATGAGATGAATTTTAACGATTAATAATGTTCAAATCAATAGAGAAAAAGAATCTAAAACAATTTATGTAAGTCGTAATTGTAAAAATACGAGTAGTTAAATTTTATAAGAAATAATGTCTATGACATTGGTAATATTTCTATTACTTTGCCATATACATTTTTTGTCCATCCGTTAATTCTTCCGTGATTGTTTCCGATTAACAATCCGCGTCTTTCGTTTTTTCCTTTTACTAAATGCGTGAATACATTTCCGCGTACTTTACAAAAGACGATATCACCAACTTCGCAATCTTCCCAAGAAATAGGTTGCAACTTTACAGATTGCTTTGATTTTAAAAGTGGCAACATAGAATTACCAGGTTCTTTTGAAATGATGGTTTCTCCATCGAGTAGTTTTTGAATTTTCCAATTCATAATATTAGTTTTTTAAAAGTTATATGTGCCATTATTGACACACATATCTTTTTGAAAACTTTTTTCAAAAGTGTTTCAATGAACTTTTCTCGATAATCGAGATTTATATATTTTGAGCTTGCTTAAATGTATGAACATACATTTTTTGCACATAACTCGTTGGCTTACTTTTAAATATTTGCAATTTTAGTGAAGAACTGCGCAATCTTTTTACGTAGTGAAGTTTTTTCTTGAATTATTGGTTTTTGTACTATTTCTTTAACTAGAATCTTTTCTGGTTCACCAAAGACAATTACTTTTTTAGAAGAATATGAAGTGCATGCTTCTAGTTTTGTTAGAATATTAAGTGCAAGATTTCGAATTTCAGGGTTTATTATTGCTGTGTCTTCTAAAAAAGGATTTTGAAACATAACATTCAAATCATAATAATAATCACGAAATTTATAAGATATGTTGTACGTTTCATCTGGATTAAAGTCAAACTCTTTAATCATTTTGCCAAGAATTGAATATAGAGTATTTACATTTTTAGTTTGTAAAATTTTGATACATGATTGCTCTAAGATGAAGACTTTTATAAAGTCATCACCATATTGAATACGAGATTCCTGTTCAAGTTCTGATAAACAGCTTTCTGATCGATAATTGATGGTAAGTATTGTGTAGAAAAATGAATTTTTTTCTAGGTTGTTTAAGATGTTTTCACAACCATAGAGAAATTCTTCAAATCCAGAAATGGATTGTTTGCCAACTAAGGTATTATATATCTCTAATTGTAAAGTTTCCATGTTATAATGGTTAAAAAACGAGCAAAAACAATTAGCCATTAGGCTAATCAAAAACTCATCTTACTGATTGTTTAAACACCAATGTAAGATTTTTGCGGTGTTGTTGGCATCATCTACACCTCGGTGATGTCTTCCTTCTAAAGGAATTCGGAGTTGTTTTAATGCTCTGGCCATTCCAATGCCATGTCGCATACTGTTGCAATGTCTAAACTCTTCTTTGACGTTGATATGTTGATCTCCAGAAGGGAAATCGACATATTTTTTTCTGCATTCTTCCAGCATTTTGCTACGATCATACGCACCGTAACTTGCCCAAGTATATGCTGAAGCATCATACTCGTCAAAGAGTATATCAATCGCATCTTCAAAAGAAACGCCTTCTTGCGCTACCATTTCTGGCGTGATTGATGTCAGTTCTGTGCAAAATCGACTGATTTTGGAATGTTCAGGAATTACGAGAATTCCTTGCCGTTTGGAAATTTCCCCAGAAAGAACATCCAATTCGCAAATACCAGTTTCGATAATCTCACTTTGATTTCGTTGGTATTCACCATCTTGTTCCCAGCAAGTAGCTTCTAAGTCTACTACTAGAATTTTGTTTGTTGTTTTCATCTTAAAAACTGTTTTTTTAATAATTAATTTTTGTTGACAGATGAAAGCCGACGCACAATTATGTTAAGAACTTGTGCAAAGAATATAATTTATGTACGCAATCTTTTTACGCACTTTAGAATTTTTTACTATTTTCACTCGATAATCGAGATGTAGATATGTTGAGTCTTATTTCGAAATGGATGATTTTAACTTATACTATACGCATGGCAATTAATAAAAACGCACTGATTCGATATAAAACGATAGACAAATGTTTGCAAAATCATTATCGTCAATGGACCTTAAATGATTTGATTGAAGCTTGCTCAGACGCTTTACACGAATATGAAGGTCGTGAAGTAAATGTAAGTAAACGAACCGTTCAACTCGATATTCAAATGATGCGTAGTGATAAATTGGGTTACAACGCGCCCATTGTGGTATACGATCGTAAGTATTATAAATATGAAGATGAAGAGTATTCCATCACAGATATTCCATTGACAGAAAACGATATGAATGTATTGTCTGAAACTGTAGAAATGTTGAAGCAATTCAAAGATTTCTCGTTATTCTCAGAATTAGGTGGCATTATACAGCGTTTGGAAGATAAGGTATATACGGAAAAAACACATCAAGCTGCGATTATTCATTTAGATAAAAATGAAAATTTAAAAGGATTGCAACACTTGGATTTGTTGTATCAGGCGATTTTAAAAAAAATTGTGTTACGATTAACGTATCGTTCGTTTAAGGCACGTGCCGCCTCCGAAATTATTTTCCATCCATTCATTCTAAAAGAATACAACAATCGTTGGTTTTTGATTGGAGTCATAGGCAATAAGCAACAGATTACCACTTTTGCTTTAGACCGAATTATCAATGTCGATTACGATTTAGATATTCCATACAGAAATGAAGCGTTTAATGGAGATGAGTATTATAAAAATACCATTGGAGTTACGGTTTTAGATCAAAAACACATTCAACGTATTGTGCTTAAAATAGACAAAAGCAACGCGCCGTATGTAACTACGAAGCCTTTTCATACTACGCAGGAAATTATTTCGGTACACGAAGATGGAAGTATTACAGTGCTATTACAAGTACATATTAATTTTGAATTGGAACGTTTGATTCTTGGTTTTGGTGATTCTATTGAAGTGATTGAGCCGACATTGTTACGCAAACGCATTCGAAAAAAGTTAGAAGCGGCAGTCAGTAAGTATACAGAGTAATTTTATCTTTACATGATCTTTTAATCCATCAAATTCGCTACATGAAATTAAGATACTTTTTAGCATTATTTTTGTTAAGTTTTCAATTTGTTTTTTCGCAATCTGCCGCCATTACTATTGATGGTAATTTTGACGATTGGCATGAAGGTTTAACGACCTATACTGACACCTACGAGAATATTTCTGGAATTGATTTGTTAGAAATTCAAGTGACGAATGATGACGAGTTTTTGTTTATTAGAATTAAAGCCAATCAAGAATTTGATATTACGGATGACGATACGATTCTGCAAGAATTAGGATTGTTTATTGATGCAGATAATGATGCCAATACAGGTTTTGATATTCAACAAGATTATGGTTCGGAATTAGGATTACTGTTTACGCGTTTGTATGCACATTATAATGTAACGCCCTATTCGCAAGTGAGTATGTCCGATTTAAAGGTAAGAATAGCGCCAACAGTAACTTCCGATGAGTTTGAAATTGCGATTGGTCGTCATGTACTTCCTGACGGAATCAATCCATTATTTTCTTCGGCTACGATTAAAATATTAGTCAAAAACGATGACAATTTTGACAGAATTCCTAATATAGGAGATGTGTTTACGTATACATTTGATGAAACTCCAGTGCAAGCATATACACCAATAGATATCAATAAAGGTACTGCCGAACATATTAGAATTGTAGCGTATAATACCTTATTAAATGGTTTGTTAGATACGGATCGTTTGGATGATTTTGAGCGAATTATAAAGTCATTAAATCCAGATATTATAGGATTTGTAGAAAGTTATAATACTTCCGAAGCCTATGTAAAAGGACTCTTTGATACATGGTTACCTTTAGGAACGGTTGATGGTTGGTATGTGGAACAGCATGGAGGAGAAGTCACGGTTTCTCGTTGGGAAATCACGCAGCAATGGAGTCATTTAACACGCCAATTTCCTGTATTGATCGATCTTCCTGATGAAACATATCACACAGATTTATTATTTACCAATGCACATTTGAGTTGTTGTGGCGCCGATACATCTCGACAAGATCAAGTAGATCAATATGCTGCTTTTATTTTAGATGCGAAAACCTCAGGTGGATTGGTGGATCTTCCAGAAAATACACCTTTTGTGTACGGTGGCGATTTAAATTTGGTAGGTTTATCACAGCAATTAGAGACTTTAAGAACAGGAGACATTCAAGATACAGTAACGTATGGACAAGGCGGATTTTTAGATTGGGATGATACCGAAGTTAAAGAAGAAAATTGTTTGCAAGCGGATGTGCGAATGAATTATACCTGGCGCTCAGATTCACAAGTATTTCCTCCAGGGAAACTTGACTTTATTTTGTTTTCAGATTTTACGCTAGAAGCCGAAAAGTCTTTTGTGTTACAAACAGAATTGATGTCTACAGGAAGATTGACTAACTATAATTTACAACAAAATGATACAGGAACTGCTTCTGATCATTTTCCAGTAGTGACTGATTTTTCGATTAAAACTGCTAGGGTTTCACCAATCGTGTATTTACAAGGAGCAGGAATTAATCCGTATGAAGGAGAAGAACATTTAATGCGTGACGATTTGCGTCGTAATAATCTATTACCAACTACATCACCATATCAAGATGCATTGACTTGTGAAGCGACTGTTTTTGATACAACACTAAGTCAAGAGCACAATGATATTGTGGATTGGGTATATTTAGAATTACGTGATCCTGTGAATACTGCTCAAATTAAATATGGACGTTCTGCTTTATTACAACGTGATGGAGATATAGTAGATCTTGATGGAGTAACGACAGCCGTAAAACTAAATGTACCGCCAGCAGATTATTATGTAGCTGTTCGTCATAGAAATCACTTAGGTGTCATGACAGTAGGAGAAATAGAATTGTCAGATGCTATTGTATCGATCAACTTTGCGTTAGATTCTAATCTGATTAGTTATGGAAGCAACCCGCAAACACAATTTGGCCATACTTCAGGCTATTTTGGAATGTGGGCAGGAAATGTAAGTGCTAATGATGTAATTCAATATACAGGAACAAGTCCTGATGCGCCTGCTATTTTAAGTGAAGTACTTAATGATCCAGCGAACTTTTTAAACTTTCCAACCTTTACAATTTCAGAATATAATGTGCATGATGTTAATTTGGATGGAAACGTACAATACGCAGGAACTACACCAGATACGACGTTTATTTTACAGAATGTATTGGCGCATCCAGGGAATTTCTTAAACTTTAGTACATATCAAATTCAAGAACAATTGCCAGAGCATGAATAGGGAATACGTTATTTTTCAATGAGTAACATCATGATGTGTGCAGCGCTCCAACTAAAGTTTTTGGCATTTAATCCTTTGCCTGTAAGCGGATGGTAATTTTCTCTGATAGGAAAACCTTTTTCCAAAAGACCTTCACAACCTGCCAAAATCTGTAAACTAGCTTTGTCTGCTTCTGCTGTGAAACCATAATTGAGCAATCCTTTGACGCCAAAATACGCTTGATCTAACCAATTTGGTCCACGCCAGTATCCTTTGAGAGGATTGAATTTTGGATGATCAGCACTCATGGTTTGAAACGGAACTTTTGTAAAAAACTTGGCAGAATTCATCATGTTATTTTTAACACCGTCAGCTTGTACTTGCGTTGCAACTTTTGCCCATAATGGAGTCCAACCTTCAGAACCTTCACCTTTTATAAAAGTAGTTCCTTCAAGGTTTGTATCGTAAAACCACTGATCTGTAGCATCGTAAAATTGTTGTTGAATACGTTTTTTTAAAGCTTCTGCTTCTGTGGAAAACTTCTCAGCATCTTTATGATTTTCAATGGCATTTGCTAGCTCGGCTAAGAATAGTTTTTCAGCATATAAATATGCGTTTAAGTCTACAGATTCTTAATCGAGCGAATACGCACCTTCTACATTTTCTAAAATTTTGGAGTTGTCAAAACGAATGGCATTGTCCATTCCGCTTTCCCATTTGGCGGCAATCAAAGAACCGTCAGTAGAACCATATTCACACAAGTCATCTTGGTCATGATCACGTTTTGCATACCACCAATAATGATACTTTTTAAGTTTTGGATACATATACTTTACAAAGTCAATATCCTTGTCTTTTTCATACACTTTAGAAACTGCCCAAGCAGATAATGGCGGTTTGGTGTCTCTATAATTATGAGCTTCAATCGTAGTATCGCGATAAACGCAATCGGCTACAAAACCATCAGGTTCTTGAAAAACAAACATCAACTTGATTTGCTCTTTTGCCAATTCTACATCAAAATAGGAAAGTCCCACCGCATGTTTCCATGAATCCCAAGACCAAAAACCATTAAACCATTTGTAATGATAACTTGGAAATAAACCTTCGTGCTTAATTTCTCCAGCAGGAATACGCCAATTATTTTGTAAAGTCAAGATAGTTTTGGCAAGTAACGATGTGTATTTTTCTTCTGAAAATAGTTCCTTTTTTAACGTTTGAAGCTTGGTAAGTTGTTTATTTTTTTCAGATAGACGTTGTTTTACGATACTGTCAAAATTCACAGTTTGAATCAATGCTTGTTCATCCTCCCAAGAGTATTCTGGAAAGATAAACGTTTGTGCGCAGATAAAACTTTTTTGCTCATTTGGCTGTAAATCTATGTCTTTAAAATAAGTTGTATATGTTGTACTGTCAATAGTTACAGAAGAAACATCATTTAAAAATTGAATATATCCTTTAGCAGTTGTTTTATTAGAATTGACTTCAATACGGTTTCCTTTTTTAGAAAAGTGAATTCCATTATCAAACAGCTTTCCACTTAGTTGAGGTGTTATTGTTTGATCAGTATCAGACGTATTTGTGATGTTGTTTTTAATTAAAACAGTATGACCTGATAGATATACGAGTTGTTGTGATAAAGTAATTCCTTCGGACTTAAAGTTTTGTTCTAAATGACTAAGGTAACTTACAGAATTTGCAGGTTCCCACGAGTGATCTTTTAGGGTAAAATTTGCCAAAGATGTTCCTGCCCAAACACCGTTTTGTTCAGTCATTAAAAAAGGTCCAGAAAAACCTGAAACTGAAATTGTATCTGAGAGCGAATAAGCAAACCATGCACCTTGATCAGAGAACATTAATCCAGATTTGTCAAATGCATGATCTGGAGTAATTGAAAAGTCTAGAATATTAGCACTGGCTTTATAATAACTGTGGTTATTAATGGTTTTAACAGGAGTTGGATTTGACTCACAACTTGCCAATATCACTATGAAGCATATAAAAACAACCTTTCTTAACATCTTATTTTACTATAGGATATAATGTTGTTTCTTCCCCGAGCCACTCTTGCAATTTGGCATAAATTTTTTCTTGATCTTCTTTTGAAAAATCTTTGATGCGTGTACCGTGATGTCCGCCATCAAGTACCATCATTAACGCATCTACATTTGACTTTGGAGTAGGTGCACACGCGCCCCATGGATCATAAGCACCGTAAATGTATAGTATTTTATCACCTTTATTTTCGATATACTTTCTAACTTTTTGGATGTACTTTGGATTGTGTGTAAGATCTACATTACTAGGAGCAAAACGTTTATTAGTGGAGTTTTTTACAACGTTTAATAAATCTTTTACAGGCTCTAAATCGAAACCATAATACCCCAGTTCTTTTATGTGTTGATAAAAAGAAGGTAAGTAATATTCAAACGTGGCATCACTATAAAAACTAACACCTACAATTGAGTTTACATAATCAAATAATTCTTTTGCAGAAGCATTTTCGGCAGGAATATCTTCACATTTTCCGCCCCATTGCCAAAATGAAAACGGGAATTCTAATATCGCATATTCCAACGCTTCTTCATGCGGAACTTTTGTAAATTTCATACTTTTAGCAGTAGCATGATTTTTCATTACGGTTAAAACAGCTGCTTTATTTTTTAAGATTGCTCTTTGATACTTCCTAATTGCTGAGCGACATTCATCTGTTCCAACTGAGTTAATTAAATCGTTGGTACGTTGATCTTCTAAACCATCAATTACAGGCGCCACATACGGAACCGCTACATCTACATCTTTTGGGTACTTACTTCTATAAATCAATGTCGTTTCTCCACCTTTACTAATTCCAGAAGACAACCATTTTCCTTTGTAAATAGCTTTCATTTTGCTAACAATAGTATGATAATCTTCAATGGCATTGTCATTAGTCAAATATTCCCATGGAAGTGGATTTGGACGCGATTTTCCATACATTCTGTATTCTACAATAATTTGATTTCCTTTTAATACTTTGCTCAACTCAGAAGTTCGATTGTATGAAGCATAGCCATCCGTAATTAAAACGGTTGGTTTGTCATACGACGCATGCGAAACATACATGTAGTGCTTAAAAGTCCCTTTGGAAGGATTTTTAGGATCTAAAGGCTGATCCATGACTATTTGATATGCCTCTGTAAAGTGATCTCCAGTTTTTATAGTATCAATACATCAATACTTGCATTTGGAAATAATTGAGTCAGCTGTCCTTTAAATGGCAAAGACGAGTCTACTACTGGTATTGTTTTGCAAGAATGAACTGTTGTAATAAATAAAACTATGGCGAGTACGCGGTAGATGGATTTCATACGGTTTAAAAATTTATGCCTAAATATAACCGTTATTTTAAACTCTCAATAATACTATATTACTAAGAATCGGTGAAATATTAATGTAGTACTACGTTTTTAGAAAACGGCATCAATAAAAAACGCTTACTATTCCATAAAAACAGCAAGCGTTTTGAATTAAAACGAATAGAAATTATCGATTTTGAGTATTACAACCGTCTTCAGTTTTACAGAAGTCTTGTTCTGTACAAGGTATCTGAATAGAAGTGCATGGGCCACCAACAGAACCAGGACAAGGACCACCAAATAAAGTTCCTGCAACTCTTCCTCCTTGTGTTTTTTGCTTATAAAAATTAGAGATGACTTTTTTGTTAAGCGTTAAACTTTGCAATTGCTTTTTTTTCATGATATATTTTTTAAAGTTATACCTTAAAGTTAAGAGATTTTTAGCTGCTGTTTTTTGGATAGTAGTCGTGATTTATAAATTACAGACACTGGTTGAAAAATTAGGTTTCATCAAGAAACATTTTGATACTTTATTAGCCAATTTAGATACTATATTAATGGATGTTAAAGGAATGCATTGAAATAAACTACGGAAGTTGTATTTTTAAGAATGAGCGTTATGATTCAGATAGATAAAACCTTTATTGAAGAACAAACAGATTTTACAGGACTCGTTGCTGAAATACACAAAGCATTTTATGAAAATCAAATGATTGTTCCGAAACGACATCATCACGATTTTCCGAATTCTGTTGCCACAAATGATACAACTATGTTGCTAATGCCTGCTTGGAATACAGGCAAAAGTGCTGGCGTGAAAATAGTAACTGTGAATCCAGAAAATGATCAATATCAATTGCCTTCTATTCAAGGAACGTATCTGTATTTGGATGCTAATACAGGTGTTATGAAAGCCATTATGGAAGCCAAAAGCTTAACTGTAAAACGAACTGCTGCGACTTCTGCATTGGCATCGTCTTTTTTATCTAGAGAAGATTCAAATTCACTATTGATGATTGGCACAGGAGCTTTGGCAACAAATCTTATTGAAGCACATGCCGCAGTAAGACCTATAGAAAAGGTATACGTTTGGGGAAGAAATTACGAGAAAGCAGTTGCCATTTGTGAAGCATTACAAGATAAAAAGTATCAAGTTACAGCAATAGAAAGCATTTCCGAAAAAGTTTCAGAAGTGGATATCATTTCTTGTGCAACCTTATCTAAAACACCATTAGTATTAGGCCATTATTTAAAAGCAGGTCAACATATAGACTTGGTCGGAGCGTATAAACCAGACATGCGTGAATCTGATGATGCAGCCATAATAAAAGCAAGTGTTTTTTTAGATACCTATCAAAGTGGCTTGCATGAAAGTGGCGATATTGCAATTCCATTAAGTTCAGGACTGCTTTATAAAGAAGCCATCAAAGCAGATTTGTTTGAACTTTGCTCAGCTACAAAAAAAGGAAGAACTTCCCATTCAGAAATTACATTATTTAAATCTGTTGGTCATGCTATGGAAGATTTAGCCGCTGCCGATTATTATTATAAAAAATATACAAATGCCTAAAACGACGTATCAAAACATTCTAGCCAATACAACCTTTACACCACCGAAAGAATGGTTGCAAATCCGTACCATCGATATGCATACTGGCGGAGAACCTTTACGAGTGATCCTTGATGGTTTCCCTGAGTTAAAAGGAAATAATGTATTAGCATATCGCAACTATTGTAAAGAAAACTATGATGAGTTACGTACAGCTTTGATGTTTGAACCAAGAGGACACGCAGATATGTATGGTTGTATTTTAGTGCCTCCTAATGATGACGAAGGAGATTTCGGAATCTTATTTTTACACAACGAAGGATATTCCACCATGTGTGGGCATGCCATTATAGCGATTTCTACTTTGGCTATGGAAATGAATTGGATTGAAGTTAAGGAAGGAGATAATGTCTTAAAAATTGATGCGCCTTGCGGTAGAATTACCTCTTTTACCAATGTTCAAAACGGAAAAGTAACTGGCGTTCGATTTCATTGTGTGCCAAGCTTTGCGGTTGGACTCGATAGAAAAGTTACTGTTGAAGGATTGGGAGAAGTAACGTATGACTTAGCTTATGGTGGTGCATTTTATGCCTATGTAGATATGGCAAAGAATAATTTTTCATTTGATTTAACTGCAAATTCATATCGTGAGTTAATTGCTAAAGGCATGGATATAAAGCATGCAGTAATGAAGAATGATCAAGAGATTTTACATCCTTTTGAAGAAGATTTGAGTTTTTTGTACGGAACCATTTTCGTAGACAATACGCCGCAAAATTCTGGAAACGATAGTAGAAATGTATGTGTTTTTGCCGAAGGAGAAGTCGATCGATGTCCTACAGGTTCAGGAGTTTCTGGACGCATGGCAATTCATTATAAAAGACAAGAAATAGATACAGAATCCATTATGACTATTGAAAGTATCACAGATTCTGTGTTCAAAGGTTCTGTGGTTTCAGAAATTGATTATGGACCACATCAAGCGGTAATTCCTCAAGTAGAAGGAACGGCAAATATTACAGGAATGCAAACATTTGTCATAGATCCAAATGATCCAATTAAAAACGGTTTTATTTTACGATAAACTAATTGCTTTACATTTATCTGCTAACCAATTGTGTTCTTCTGCAGTTAAATGTGGTGTTAATTCTTGTAATACAAACGCATGATACGTATTTAACCATTGAACTTCTTCTTTTGTTAGAGAATCTATATTGATTAAAGTAGTGTCTACATAACACAATGTAAGCGGTTCAAAGCCAAGGAATGTTCCAAAATCTGTTGTTTGTGTGACTTTGGAAAGCACAATATTTTCAATTCTAATTCCAAATTCATCTGTAACATAATAGCCAGGTTCTATCGTGGTCAATTGATTAGGTAGATGCACTGTGCTTCCTCGAGAAGTTGTAGTGCTAGTCGCAAAACCTTGTGCAGGTTCATGAACCATTCCGTAGCTACCAATGCCATGTCCAGTACCATGTGGATAATTCATACCATGTTTCCATAAATGCATTCGTGCAAAAGCATCAATCTGTACACCTGTAGTGCCTAGCGGAAATTGTAATTGTTCTAAAGAGATATATCCTTTCAATACAGCGGTATATGCCATTTTAATTGTATCTGAAGGAGTTCCGCCAAGCCAAATTGTTCGGGTAATATCTGTTGTGCCATCTTTATATTGCCCGCCACTATCAATTAGTAAAATACCTTCATTTTGTACCAAAGCAGCACCTTCTTTTGTCGCTGAATAATGAATGATAGCACCATTTCCTTTATAACCCACAATAGGAGCAAAGGAGTTTCCTGTATAATGTGCTTGTTGTTGTCTAAAATGTGTTAGCTTTTCTCCAATTTCGTATTCGGAAATACTTCTTTTCTCAACTTCTTTTTCGAGCCAAATAAAAAACTTAGTAAGCGCAATACCATCTTTCAATATACATTTTTTAGCACCTTCAATTTCAACAGAATTCTTTATGGCTTTTAGTTGTTGCGCAATAGAATTCTGAAAAATAAAACGTTCAGCGATCGCATTAAAAATGGCGTAGTTTAAAGAAGCATCATCTGTGATTACTTTTTGATTAGCTGTTAATGCAGGTAAGTGTTCTAAAACAGTATCATACGCATAGATTTCTATCTGTAATTCAGATGCTTGTTGAAGTAACTCTTCTGAAAAACGTTCTTTATAACAAAATAAAATAGTTTTATCTATGTCAACCAAAGCATACGCAGTGACCAAAGGTGTAAAGTCTACATCATTAGATCGAATATTAAACAACCATGCAATTTCATCTAGCGAAGAGAAAAAATAAAAACCAGCCTTTTGACGTTGAATTTCATTTTTGACTTTTGACAACTTTGAAGCGGTAGTTTCTCCCGTAAATACTACTAAATGTTCTTCAATTGGTTGCGAAGGCATACTAGGTCTGTCTTTCCATATGGTATCCACAATTGTAGCTTCATGTTGTAGTTGAATATTTTTTGGAGTTGCAAACTCTTGTAAATAGTCAACTTGTGCTTTGGAGAATTGTCGAAAATCAATTCCAATAACTGTATTATTTTCTAATGTTTCACAAAGCCACGGAATATGTTCAGGTGCATGCGGAATCGTTTGCTTATATAAAGTAACTTCTGAATTCGCACATTCTTCTTCAACCTGTAAAAAATAGCGAGAATCCGTCCACAAAGCAGCTTTATCCTGTGTAATTACTAGTGTTCCAGCTGAACCTGTAAACCCTGAAAAATAAGCGCGAACTTTCCAATGATCGGCTACATATTCAGATTGATGCGGATCTGAGGAAGGAATAATATAGGCATCTATGTTTTGCGCAAGCATTTCTTTTCGCAATGCTTGTAGTCTTTCTGTAATCATTACTATTTGTTTAGTACTTTATGAATTCAACCAATTTTTTACGTCACTTGCTTTGGCTTTACTTGCCACAATTCGCTCTGGAGAAGGCGGATTTACATTGACAATTAATTTTCCGTTAAAGTAAAACTTTACATTGGCGACAGCAGTTTTATTGATAATAAATTGTCGATTCACACGGTGGAATTCAGCAGGATTGAGTTCTAACTCAATATCTTCTAATTTTTTGGTGATCATATAGGATTGATTCGTATGCGTAACGGCTTTTACGATACCTGTATCTATGTAAAAATATGCGATGTCTCCTGTTTTTACAGGAATCAATTCATCTCGTTTTTGAACCAAATACGTTGTTTTATAGGCTTTACTCTTTGATTGTAACAATTCTAACATACCTTGTATTTGATTGTTTACAGGCGGCGTTAAGGTTGCATTATTCTTAAACTTATTGATGGCTTCTGAGAGTTCTTCCTCATTCAAAGGTTTTAAAAGGTAGTCTACACTATTTACTTTGAAAGCTTTTATGGCATATTGATCGTATGCAGTTGTAAAAATAATTGGTGTAGTTATTTTTACTTGTTCGAATATTTCAAAAGAAATTCCATCTGCCAAATGAATGTCCATAAAAACCAATTCAGCTTCTGTTGGTTTTGAAAAATAGGCAACAGCAGTAGTGACAGAATCTAATACGTTTAGGACTTCAATATCAGCATCTATTTTTTGTAATAAATAGATAAGATTTTCGCTTGCAGCTATTTCGTCTTCTACAATAACAACCTTCATGTTAAATTAGTTTATAGGTAATTTTACTTTAAAAATGCCATCAGTATCACTGATGCTAATATGCTTTTGTTTTAAAAGTAAATAACGTTTGTTAATATTAGCTAATCCTTGTCCTGTACTATCTACAAAGGTAGCACGTGATTTTATGGCGTTTTCAACAACTAGATAGTTATTTTCAACATACAATTTGACTAATAAAGGATTGCTTCCAGATATTTCATTGTGTTTCACGGCATTTTCAACAAGTAGTTGTAAAGCTAAGGCAGGAATTTTTTCATAATATAAGCTGTCGTCAATATTGATTTCAATATCAAAGCGATCGCGATATCTAGTTTTGATTAAATATACGTAGGTTTTCAAAAACTTCAGTTCTTCACGAAGTGTCACAAAATCTTCTTGTCCACTTTGTAGTATGTACCGGTACATGAATGACAATTTGTTTACAAAATTGGTCGCTTCTTTATTATCGCGAATCAAAGAATTCAAGGAATTTAAAGAATTGAACAAGAAATGCGGATTGATTTGATTCCGTAATGCAGACAGTTCATTTTGCAGATTTTGTCGTTGTAGCATTTCTTTTTCAGCTATATCTGCTTGATGAATGATTTGAAATTGCAGAATGCGAGCAGTGAAAATAGCAATTACTTGAACCATGAAATACACAAAGTAGAGCAACCCTTTATCGGAATAATTCATTACTTCGCCAGCAATTACTTCATGTACATATATTAATAAGAATACAGTTGTGAAAAATAGTATGGTGTTTAATATACTTGTAATCACACTTCTTTTATAAATGTTAAGGTGGCTGTACAGTAATTTCCAATTTGTATTCAATTGTAACACTCCCCAGGAAAATAGAAAAAGAAAGGTTATGCGAATAATTACATCCTTTACAGAAGCATGCGTAAATGATTCCGCCAAACCTTCGAGAATATTATACAGTTGTAGTACTCTAGGCAAATTCACCAATACGGTGATAAGTAATGCAATTCTAAGTAATGCAGACTGTTTTATATTTTTATATTCCAATCGTTTGCGTTTTTTTGATATGTAATGCACGGTTTTGTACAAAGTTATGGGATTTAATGATGAAATGAGTCTAATTTTTTAAGTGATTTTCAAAAAGTGAAAGTGACCGATATTTGTCAAAATTCAGCCACTTTCTCAATCAAATCAAAAAACAATCACTTTACGAACTCTTTGAGTACTTTTTTGGAAAAATCTTTTGAGCTATCCCCAAATGTTTCAGGGTTTTTAATTTTTATATTGATTACAGCTGCCAATTTTTCATTTGCTTCTTGTTTTCAATCTTAGATTATGATTTCTAAAATGTACTTCTTGCTTTGAAAGGGTTCTGTAATTACAGATGCTGAGTTTACATAATTGGTGCTTTAAAATCTGTAGAATCCTTTTTTTATTGTGAGTGTTGGCATATTTTATCAATGACTTGACTTTTCGAAGTGGTTATATCTTTCATTTCTTTTGGGACTATAATTATATTGAAATCCACTCCATCAGTTTGTAATTGATTTTTAAATATTTTGATTTCCTGTTGATTCAGTTTACTGTAAGTATCAATCTTTGGAAAAAATAAAGCTTTTTGTTGCTTCTATATTGTTTTTTATGAGATTTTAAGAGGCTTGTTTCAACTTGAATTCAAGTAGATGCATCACTATTTTCATTAATGTAAAAAAATATTCTTTTCTTTAATATCCTCAGTTTTTTAGTCTTTCCACGAGTTCATAACTTGTAATCAGATGCAATTTACCATCAGTAAACCAATGCATATAATTCCGAGTATTTTGGTAGTATTCTTCATTGTGTGTGTATTTTAGATATTTAGATATAATTTTTTAATTGTTGTCTAACTTCTCATCGCTTTACCTGCTTGGTTAGCATGTTTTTGCATTTCTCTTCCGATCTTTTGAAGTGTAATTTTGAAGTTCTTTTTAAAGTTTGAGATGAAGCTATTTTTTTTGTTTTCACTTTTAATTACTGATGTTAATTCTAATGTGTTCATAATTCTTTGTTTTAAATACTTTTTATAATGGTGTCTTCTGAGATGTTTTATGTTGTATTTTCTATACAAATGTATGTTGGTAATCAGTATTTCATAAGGTGTTTTTAAGTGAAGTAACCAAAAATGAAAGTGAAATGGCCTTAGATGAAAGTGAAGTTTTTTGTAGGAAACTCTAGAGGATTTCCAAAGCGAATAGCAAACAGATTAGAGCAGTGAAATAGCATCAAAAAAAACTTTCAAATTCTTATGAAGAGTTTCAAATACGCACAGAAAAACCTATCATCGTTATCGTTTGCTACCATATTCGATACGTTCCTTTCTATTGTCTTGAAGTTATTGGGGTCTTATCCTACAAAAACTCGTGTTTGGTTGCTCTAATGTCAAGCCAAACGTAACTATACCAACGTGGGTAGAAAATGCAAATGTGGACACGGAGGCGTAATACTCTAAAAATAATTTGGATATACCAAGGAATTTGGAAGTATTGAATGTTCTGAGAAATTTCTTTAATCTTCCAGCATTCACTGAACAGACTAAAATACAAACGATATACCAGTAGATGGAATGACACAATATGGTGAGAATACCTTAGACCATTTTTTTGCAAAATCAGCATTCACATCCCAGAAATTTCCTCAATTTTAGTACTTTTGCTATCATTGGACAAATACCAGAAAACTAAAATAAATACCTAAACAAATTGAAATGAAAAAAACTACTCTTACTTTACTATTATGTGCAGTATTTGCTTTATTTGGAAGCAAAGCTAATGCACAAGATGGTTATACCTACACCTTACAGCACAACGGAGGCTACAGCTTTACAGTACAGGCAGTACCTAACACGAGTTCAAACAACTTTGCCACTTCCGTACAGAGTTATGGTTTTACGATTATATTGCCAGATGGTGAAACTATCGATACAGCATCAGCTACTTCTCTAGGAGGTGCCGAAAGTGTGAATTTCTTCAACGGAGGCAATTTAGGTCAAGCTGCTATTGATGGATATCTGGTGACAGAAACTTTAGGAAGTCCTGCTTCATTACCAGCACCTTCTGCAGCAACGAATTCTGATATGTTTACTTTTACAGTGAATGGAAGTCCTACATCAGGAACTATGTATATCTTAGAAAATAACTCTGCATTAGCTACGACTGTAACAGCTTTAAAATCATTCATGCAAGCAGATATGATTAATGATGGCTCTGCAGTATTTACAAATGTAGTAAGTCCAACGGATTCTGGAGTGTCAGGAATGAGCACTTTTGATTTTAATACTTTAAGTACAGAACAAGCAGAATTAACAGGTGTAAATGTATTTCCAAATCCTGTAAAAAATGTAGCTAGAATTACAGGAGTTAACGATATCCACTCTATTGAAGTAACAAACCTTAACGGACAACGTGTATTAAACCAAGTGTCAAGTTTATCAACAATTGATATGACAAGCTTACAAACAGGAATCTACTTTGCTAAAATTACAGCTTCTGAAGGTTCAAAAACTGTGAAATTGATCAAAGAATAATAAAAAGTATCTTTTATATATAAACGAAAGCGCTGTTCAAACGAATGGCGTTTTTTTATGAACGTTTATTTGAGTTCTAAAGAGCTTCTTAAAAAAGATAGAAAAATGCTTAAAAATGATAATTTGAGCCAGTATACATTCACAGGAAACTATGCTACGAAATAACAAAATTATGTTAGTAGCCAATATTTAAGAATAATTAATAAAAGGATAAAATCAAAAAAACAATCAAATCAGATCATTTTTTTTACGGTGCCTCTAATATTGGAAACAGAGGCACTAGGGTTGTCTTAATGTTGTGTTTTTGGTTGATCTACCATACCTTCAAACCGACAGTTTTTATTTTGAGAATTATTGGAAATTATGAGATTATTTAGGTAAATTGGATGTTATTACAAGTAGTTCATACTAATATATTACTTCAAATAAATCATCGATTATAGAGTTTTGTAAATGGTTTTCTAATCAAACTGGAGAAGAAGATACATTTGCTAGAGCATAAAAGAAAAAATGGCTACTATGGTAAAATATAACTTTATTTATAAAGATATAATGCTTTACAGATAATTAACCAAGATAGATAAAATTTTAAAAATAAAACGATTTTTAAAAGAACATTATTCCTCTCTGAATCTTCAAAACACGGAAGAAGTATTACAACTCAATAGCTCAGAAGTATTGACTTTATTATTTCAAATTTTTCCAAACGACTGTATTTATGATTATTAGTTACATTCTATACTTACACAGCTAGACTATACACCACAAAAAAAGAGTTCAATAGAATTCGTTTGGTGTTTAAAAGAAAACTAAATTGTTTTAATGTCCAAAAGAACTAATTCAGAATAACCAAGGTGTTTTTTTAAGTCCTATTTAAAAAAAAGCAGTACCACCGAAACTAGCAACATGGAAGAAAGAATTTCTTTTAAAGAAGTAATAAGAATCATAGATTAAGTAGATGAATTCGGCAACTCCATTCTATTTGATATTACTTTTGGATCGTTAAACAGTAACTCAAAAATTGGAGGTAAATATTATAAATATAAATATGTTTGAAAGCTTCGTAGGGATACATCAGAAGCATCACCGAATTTAGTAGTCGTCGTAAAATTCTGGCAGCCGTTTGAAAAGAACTTCGCATTACAAACTATACTACACAGTTTAGTGATACCGATGGAAATCAAAATTGGCGTTATGACACGGTTAACAAAAATTCGTTTTACCATTTCAAAGTTGATCCTATACTATCTCTCAGATACATTGTATGGCAATCGTTGCGAGCTTATTTTAAAGCACCAAGAATATAGCCTTCCTGATGCTTTAAAATGGGAAGGTCTTTAAAGCGGGTGTAATTACCTCATTATAATTTTTTAAGCAAGAAAATTAATGCCATGATGATAACTAAAAAGCCCGAATTGCACGCACTGAACCTGAGTTCTCCTTGTATTCGAGTTCATAACCACTAGGAAAAAATTGTCCCCAAGCGATAGCGGAATCGTACTCCGTAGAACACCAATAGAAACTATTTGCAAAATTGCCAAAATTATTACCAAGTCCCAAAGCATTACCCGGTCCTATATTTTCATACATAAGGTTTAGTTCATATTTAGAGGGTAAATACCAATCCGTATAGCCTCCCAATGTTAAATATTGACATAATTCACTAGCATAACAAGAATTACATGAACCTTGCCACCTTCTAATTCCCATGCTATTCCCTAGTCCAGCTCCAATACCATTTCCATAAGCATAGGTGTCTACATAACTGCCATTCCACCATGATATTGCTGTACTTTGATCACTTGGTGCAGCTACCAAACCATGACAACCTGAGGCATCTAAATAGAAAATAATACCTCCTTGGTGGGTGTCGCCAATTGCAAGCCCGCATGTGGAAGTAACACTTTCTGCTGTTTTGGCATGTAAAGCATAAGGCACACTTAATAACTGGCTGGTACCTATTATTGTATAATTACTTCCGCCTTCTGGGTCAATTTCTGTTTTTATAAAATATGTGTCAGTTGCCCAATCTATAGTTGATATATCGCCACTCACAACAGTTCCTGTACCTATTTGTAAAGTTACCAAACCGTTTACATTTGTGGTTGGCGTATGCGTTTCTACGTAAACTGCTGTTCCAGCGGCAGACCCTTGTAATATGCTTATTTGCATGCCTACTGCTTGGTTACTTACTAAATTATCGCCACTGTCTCTTACAACAGCTTGGTAACTCATCTTTTCTGGACTCTGAGCCCATGTTGTCGTTGCTAATAAAATAAAAGCCAATAATGTGTATAATTTATTCATAATAATTTAAGATTATTTTTTAATGATTTTAAATGTTTTCAACGCTTTATTGTTTTGCTGAACTTGTAATACATAAGTACCAAAACCTAATGCCTGTATTTCTATTTTTGTACTTGCTTGCAACACCTTGTTTTGAGCAACTAAACGCCCTTGGATGTCATACAACGCATAGCTTACATTGGTAAGATTAGCATCGTTCAAACTCAATACCACATAATCTGTACTTGGGTTAGGATAGGTAACTGCTTTTAAGTTTAGTGATGTTAACTCATGATTGCTTAGCGTAAAAATTTCTAAGCTTTGTTGTACCCCTTGAATTACACTACCTGTAGCTGAGGTATTGGTGTTATAAAACAACTGACCTACGGAATAACTAGAACTACCGCCACTACCTGTGGTATCGCTTCCAGATGATAAAATGGTTTCTTGAGCACTTAATATATGTGCCATAAAGAACAGTGATACTACTAATAATTTTCTTTGCATACGTGTTAAATTAAATTTTCTATTACTTTTTTAAAACAAGCTATTCAAATTCCGTCTTTGACATTAAAAACAGACAATAGCTATTCAAGCAGAACAATTTGTTTTGATTGTAAAACAAATGTAACATGAAACTGTCAATCAATCTACATTAGAAATGCTTAATATATATAAATAAGTAGAAATACCTAGTCTTGTTTTTCGTATCATTATAAAATTTATAACGATGGAAATAATAAGCTGAATTCAAAAAAACACTATTAGAACCTAATGTTTGGATAAGAGGGCTAGAATTATAGGAATGAACGAAAAAGAGTATGAAATTACATAAATTATGTACTCCATTTATGCTACGAGAAACTACACTTTCCAAAAAAAAGTATCTTTAGTACAAAACTTAATCTTTGATCAAGACGCATGTTGTTTTAGATCCGAACCTTAAACACCTAATTAGTTACCACAAACACCTTACTACGATACCTGAAAAAAGGAAAAACGTTCTATGACATATTTTGGCAAATGAAATTATACAATATTTTTTATTTAGAAAATCGCTATTCGTAAGTAAATTTCAAAAAATATAGAAATAACAGGAATTTTTGTCATACATAAGTCTTAGCAAATACGAGCAAAACTCACAAATTGGAAAAATTAAAAAAAATGAAATAGATTTAATTTTTCCATTCATTGATAGAAAAAGTCACCAGAGTAGCAGAAGTTAAAGCAAAAAAAAGAAAAAGGAAAGAATTTATTTTATGTTGGTCTAATTCTAGCTGGAATCGGGCTTTTTGTAACAATTGGAACATTATCTGGATTAATCAAATTAAAGGTTGTTAGAATTATCGCATGCGAACCGAATGCTGCCGGTATAATTACAGCTATGATTGGAAAATCAAAAATAAAAAGAACTTATTAACTAAATAAAAACGATTTGCCAACTACACCTAAACTGCATTACAACGCAGCTTAGCTAAGCCTTAAGTAACAATCATGGAATTAGTCATAAAAGTATCAATAATTGGAATTCTATTTGGTTTTACTTCTTGTAAAGAAAAATCGAGTGAAAAAGGAATCTTTAACTTCTGAACTCTCTCATATCGAAAAAATTAGAAATATATCTGATAGTTTAAGTATTCAAGGAATAACAGTAAAGAATTTATTTAAAAATCAAATTCTAGCTCACCAAGAAAATTACGATAATATTATAATTATCGAAAAAGGTTTATCGACCACATAAAGCACTTTGAAACAATTGTTATGGAATGATTTTCGGGAAAGAAAACAGCGATAAATTTAGAACGTCAAAAGGAATGATTGAATGGTATAGAACACTTTATCTATAAAATAAATTCTTTTTTGACGAAAGAGCAAACACGCTTATAACTATGAATCTTGACTCTATTATAGAAAATAATTTTATAAAATTTAATCAGTTAGTTTCTCATAAAATAGAATCGACAATTAGTATGTTATTTACCCCACTAACGGGAATTTTATTTGGTGGTTATGATAATGACCAATTTTGTAATGTGTTAAATTATAATGGGCAGAATATTGAATACACAATAGAAAATGGAATTCCTCATGAATTAAATCATCTTGCCTACAAACCTTTTAGAGAAAATGACCCAAAAAAGAATTCCGCATTAGGACAAACTATAGGCGAGGGTTTTACCTATTAATTTACTTGGGTATTTTTTGATAGACAAATCTCAAAGTATGAAGCCGTAGAAAATTTGACGGAAAATGATTGGGATTAGTATTTGGACACGAAAAAGAATTATTTTCTTAATTGAAACAATATTTTGATGATGAAAGTGGCGATAACCCACTATTGAGAAATGATAAAATAAAATTATTTGAAGACGCGCCTAAAAGTCTAAATTATTGGTTAGGCTTCCGAATAATTGAAAAATATGTAGAGAAAAATGGAAAGAGTAGTTGGAAGGATATTTATGAGTTGGATGTTACATATATACTTGAAAAAAGCAGCTACGAAAAATATATTAATGAACTAAAATGACCGTTACTAATAATGGTAACCGTCACACAAGTCTGTAATTTGAAGTAATTTATTACTTTTCAAATATTTCTTTCATAAACACCTTGGATAAAAGTGTTTTTTATGCTTACAAATCAAGCAGGAACTTACCTAAAAATTGCATAGTTTCCTTTACTATTTTAATACTTTAAACACCTATAAATTGTCAATAAATTTGAGATTATAGCAACTGAAAACTTCACCGCGTTAAAAAGCAAGCAGGAAAACACGCTGCGTTTACACTTCTTAAATCACGAAAGAACCATTTTAAGTTAAGGTTTGAGACTATCTAGGGCAATCCTCAACTTTTACGCAGTACGATTCTTAGTATATTGAAAAGACCAACAAATTAGTTAGAGAGCAGAGACACAGACAACTGGTATTGCTGTTGATGTAATACGAGTCCAATCAGAAGTACTGTAAAAACTTTTGAAGTATAGTTACTGGCATATTTACTTAAACTTCTGAATCTTCATATACTATATCTTAGGTTTACATAAATTAAGGGCATGGTCCATTTTCACAACAAGGACCAGTTTGACATTCAAAAAAAGTAGCGATTACATTAACTAAGATTATTAAAATAACAAGGAAAAAAGTAACATATTCAAAGCGTAGAATTTTAGACTTATCAAGATTCTTTTTAGGCAAGAAAAATAAAAATACTGCTGAAAATAAAATACTAGCCAAAAAAATCAAAACTCCCCAAGAATACAAATACATTCCAAAAATAGGACTTCCATAACCTGCTGCAACCCCAGGTTCGGGGCATATGTGTAATAAAACTTGTCTCGTTGAAAAAATTAGTCCTATAATTGATGCTATAACGACCAAGCCAAAATGAGATGCTTTAAAGCCGTAAAATATATTCAAACTCAAACCAAAAAGAATGCCTATCATTCCCATTCTTTGAAGCAAACAAAGTGGGCAGGGATCTTCGTTCAACCCAAATTGAAAATAAAAAGCACCTAGGAGTATGCTCGATACAATGAGCATACAAATACTATTTAAAATCTTTAACGTATTCATAGGCTTAAAAATTTAAATCTAAGGTTGATGTGGTGTGGTATAAAAACATCATAATAGATGCGAATGTCGATAGTGCAAAACAAATAATAGCCAATTTCTTTTTGTTCTTATAAGCAAAGTAAAAAGAAACTAGGTATAGTAGAAATATCAAAGCCATAACAAGTCAATTACATATGTTAGAATTTTTTAATTTACAAAAATGAACTAAAGGAAGCAAAAAAATATTTCTTGCCAGCTTGTAGGCTGAGTCTTGAAAGTACATGTTAAAATTTAATAAACAAAAAACCCGATCGTATGAGATCGGGTTTTTCTGGTGGTGCCTCCAGGAATCGAACCAGGGACACAAGGATTTTCAGAGTCAAAAGCCATGATAATAAAATCATAACTAATTGAAAAATAGTTTTTTAGAAATGTATGATTGTTATGTTTTTTCTTAAATTATTGCAATATAATACGTTTTATAATACTTCCAAAATTACGCTTGTTGGTAAAAAGTTACGCTTATACATTTTTTTGCTTTTTTAATCTAATAGGTTTAAATTTAGTATTCCAACTTGTTTGAAAAGGAATCAATTTCGTTACGGTTTTTCAATAAAATTTGAAAAAAATATAAAAGCGAATAGATAAATACTTTTTTTAACATTACATTTGAATTCCACCAAGCCTAAAACATTGATTATTAAAGGTTGAAAAAGTTTTATAATAATTAATTTATACTAATATTTTGATCTATTTTTATAGTTATTAACTATAAAAATAGAACAATGAAAAAAGTATTAATAGTAATTGCAGCTTTAGGTTTATTAAATTTTTATTCTTGTACCCCTAATAGTGTGCAAGACGATTTTGAATATGGCACTGAAGAATCAACAGACAAAAAAGACTCTACAAACTCCAACGGAGGAAACTCAGGAACAGTCGACAACGACGAAGATTAAATCAAAATATATCTATATAATTTTATCGGCGATCTTTGCTGCCGCTTTTTTTAGCCATGAATTTATTCCTGACGAAATTCAAGAAGAAATTCAGGCGATTCAAAAACATACAGAGCAAAAATCCAAAAGAACTTTTCACTTAAACGAAGTAAAGAAGTTATCTATTGGCACAGATGAGTATGTCAATTATTTAAAGTACAAAAAGTCTACAGATAAGGCTCATAAAGAAGTGCTTCAAATCCAAAAAAAACAAGAATTTAGAGGGTTTGAAGATTTTCAACAATTTCTAGGTGAGTTCAATTGGGCTTTTGCTTTGTTTTTATACACTCTTTTCAATCTAAAAAATGTTATTAGTAAAGATGAGTTTAATAAATGGGAATTGTTATTTCATCTAAACATAACTTTCATTTCAATATATTTTATTTGCTGGGCTATTAGCCCTCCGTCCTTTCAAGATTATGAGAAAGTTACTTATTTATTATATGCATTAGGTTTCTCTATTTTATCAGCATTATCAATGTATTTTATTGTTCTAAAATCACAGAAGAGAGAGGAAGAATTGACAGAAAATATTCAGCGTTTAATAGACTTTGTTTTTAGAGTTCGAAACGAACATTATAAAACAGTAGCGAAGAAAGCAATGCATGCTGAAATGTATAATAAAGCAAAACTAACAAATGATACTGTCAAACAAAATGCAGACGATTTCGAAGAGGACCTATTCGAAACTTTAGAAACAATGAAATAATTGTATTGAAATGAACTATACAAGGAGATTTAAAATATTAAAAAAGCTTTTCGATAAAAAGTTCTTACCAAATGAGGATTTACTTTCTACTTCGAGTAAAACATTATCTGAGGAAATAATAGAAGAGATGGAAGATGAGTACGTAAGTAATATGAAAAAAATTGATGATTTAGAATTGCAGAATCTACTATTGGATAATGAGATTATGCTTCAGGAAAAGGAACAAGAAAATTAATTTTGTTTTTGATGTAAGTTTCGTTCTTTCTCCTTTCTCTGTTCTTCTAAATAATCTATGACACCTCTTTGAATCTTAATTTCTGAATACATATTGTAAGCAGGGCTTTCATGAAAATTTCTGCGTTCTTCATTTTTATATAAATAAGTGTAAATATCTTCCGCACTTAAATTATCTAGTATATCTACTGAACTAAAATCACTTTTATCCTCAAAAAACACACTTCCTTTTCCAGTTAACAACCAATTCATATTGATGTTTTCAAACTTATTTGAAATATCGATTAGTATATCTACAGAAGGCTTAGTGTTGGGCTTTTTTAGTCTATTTAATTTTTCAGAAGAATTGTAGCCTAAGCCATTCTTAGCTAGGTCATTAACACTTTTGTATCCAGTCCTTTTAGAGAGGGATTCTATTCGTTTATAAAAATCATTCATTACAAATAAATTTGAATTAAAAACAAATAAGTTTGATTAATTCAAACTAGTTTGTATATTTGTACATGTATTACATGTAATACTTCAAATCTAATGAAAAAAAATAAGGTACAGGTTTGAATTTTTAAAAATCGCCAAAATACCTCAAACAAACGATTAATAACATGAGCCAAAACCCAACAATTATTAGTGATGAAGATAGATTTTTAAGCTTAAAAATAAAGTTTAAAAATCTTGGAATAGAAAAATTCCCAGGAAAAGAAGTGAAAAATCATGTGCCTGAATACATGAAAGGAAAACGCTCTATAGATTGGTTTGAAGGAGCTAAAAACTTTTGGAATCTTAGGAATAAGAAATACTCAACCTACCTGAAAACATTCGAATATATATACAGTGAATATAATACTTAAAACCGTATGGATTATCTGAAACAGATTAACGAAATACACAGTGCATTAGAAATTTTAATGATAAAAACTATAGCACTAAAGGAAGAGCTGTCTGGTGGTTCGGGCAGCTCTATAAAAAAACGCTCCATAAAAAAAGGAGTTGTTGAAAGAAGGAGAAATAGGCTAAAAAAGAATAAATCATGACAAAAGTTATCACACCTACGCAGTTTTTAAACCAGCAAATAGAAGCTACTCAAAAGGCTGATTTTCTAAGCCCATATGATAAGCACTTGCTGATAGCATTCTACGACAGTCGTAAAAAGAAGCGATTGCTCGAAATTGAAATAATAGACGCTACAATAGTAAACGCTTAACATCATGCTAAAATCTTACATAAAATACTGTCTGTTTTTTCAAAGTAAAAACATTATACACATCGTGGTTGGTGTTATAAATTGGGTTTCGTTGTTAAATATTCTAAGACTATTTATATGAATAGATAATTCAAATTACAAGAAACAATATCAAATATCAAAAAACCGCATTAGGGTTTTTATGGGGAAGCCGAAAACCATTTTAGAGTAGGCATAATTTTATTATTGGTTAGACTATTTTTTTTAGCGTGTAGGGCGCATTCGGGAAAAGCGCCCTACGTAACCAATAGTATTTTAATTGTAGATGATGAAAAAAAGGTATAGTAAATCACTAGGCTAAGAAATGAAGTCGCCAAACGCGCCAAAGGACATCTAATTTTTCACTAAAACTATTATGAAAGAAATATATGGAAGTGATACAAAAGAGACTTTCGGAGCATTTTATAAAAGCAGCTAAAATGCGTAAATCTGAAAAAAGTCAAAAAATTGAAATTGAATATTTGTGTGAATTATTAGAGGAAACACCTAATTATTATACATCAATCGAATTAGAAATTATTATTAAACAATACGAATTATGAAAATAGTTATCAAGAATTACTTGACGTCTTTTAAAGTTTATTTATTGAACCTAAGAAAATCAACTTGTAAATTGAATTTTTCAGAAAATGAAGATGAATTTCAAGAAATTGATGCTTTTACTGATAGAGAAATTGAAATTATTGCCTATATGATTGATAAATACAAGGACAATAATAAAAGGAAGTATGCATTTGAAAGAAATCATCATCTGGCATTAACAATGTATGAAACTATAAAAACACTTAAAAAACATGAAATTGAATATTTTTTAGTTAAAAACAACCTTGACATTGAAGAATTAGAACGATCGGAAGAATATATTGTAAGCGAAAAGACTTTAGGTCACTATCTATCAAATTTAGATGCTACGATTGCTGATGAAATAAAAAAAGACATATTAGGACATCTTACTGAATCTGAAAAAATAGAACGTCTAACTTCACCTTTTAAGAGTAATGTTTTTAAACACTATATAACAATTATTTCTTCAGAATTAAAAATAGATCAACAAAAAGAATTATTGATTAAACGTATCAAAAAAGAGTCTAAAAAAGTTCTTATTGAACGGTTAGAAAAAATGATTCCAGTACAATTTAAACACTCTTCAATAGAGATATAAATTTATTCCGATCTAAGAGAAAAAAACAAGGTGTTTTCTAAAGGCTTAGCAAACACCTATTTTTTTACATAATTAATACGCAAAAAAAAAGCACCCTAAATCAACTAAAGATGCTTTTATGATATAATTTGTTTGATAAATTAACATCTCAAATATATGTCTTTTTGCTGTTAATACAAACTATTACAATTAATTAACTAAAAAAAGTATATGAGTTTCATAAAACAGAACTTCATAACCTCTCTATTATCTGACATCGATATAAAAAGAATCATTGAACCTCACATAGTGCTGAAAAAGAAAGGTATTCACTATTTCGGAAAAAGTCCGTTTACAGAAGAAAATACTCCATCTTTTTGCGTAGATATACGAAAAAATCGTTTTCGGGATTATTCGAGCGGGAAAAGTGGAAACGCTGTAACTTTCTTAATGGAATACAATAGTTTGACATTTCCAGAAGCAATCGAAGAAATTGCAAAAATTTACGGTATTTCCGTAGAATATGAAAAAGTAGAAATTGCACAAAAGAAAGCGGAAAAAACAAAGAAAAAGGATGATTTACGACCTCTTTTAAATTCTACACTACTACACTATCAAAACGCACTAAAACAGCTACACAACCAACATCCAGCACATAAAGAAATTGCTTTTCGTGGTTATGGCCAGGAACATGTAATTGACTGGCAAATTGGTTTCGCTCCTGGTAACAAATTTATTTACGATAAAATTTCAAAAATAAAACGTGTAAATGATGCTTTAGAACTTGGGATCATATCTGAAAAAGAAAGTAGATTTTACGACAAATATTACAATCGTTTGGTGTATCCAATTCATGACGAATACGGTTTACTTTTGGGTTTTGCTGGTCGCGATTTAAGCGGATCAAAAAGAGCTGCTAAATGGATAAATCCAAATCAAAGTGCTATCTATGAAAAGGAAAAAATATGGTTCGGGATGCACCGTGCCAAAACTGCAATCCTAAATAAAAAAGAAGCATGGATTGTAGAGGGCTACAATGATGTAATTGCGTGGCATATTAACGGGATTGAAAACACCGTTGCGCCATGCGGAACTGCAATAACAGAAAACCAAATTAAACGCCTCAAACGCTTTTGTGATTCCGTTGTATTGGCGTTTGATGGCGACAAATCAGGTAAAAAAGCAATTATTAAATACATTCCTATTCTTTTGAAGCATGGATTTACAGTTCATGTCTTTGATTTGCTTGGCTGTGATCCAGACAGTTTTACACGTTTGTATAGACAAACGTTAGAAAAAGAATCATTAACAAAATTTACAGATTCCTTTTATTTTAAAACAGAGGGATTTACGTATTTATTGGAACATTACATTGCAAAACTCAAAGATTCTGAAAATAAAGACGATATAATTTTACTCAATAAAAATACAAAATTGTTATGTGAAGTTATTTCGAGTGTTCCCGATGAAGCCACGCGAGAAGCGTTTACGGGATGGCTCGTAAATGAAAGCGGGATTAAAAAACCAACCGTAAATAAATGGCTAAAAGAGTACCAAAAAGGACAAGATCCAGAAGAAAACAAACCATTTCAAAAATACGTAATGCCCGACAGCGTAAAAGTTCCTTTTAAAGATGTTGAAGATTGCGTAATGCGATACGGACTATTCCAAGCAGAGAACCAAATTTGGATGCTTAGATCATCTGCAAATAAAAGTTTCTTTACTTCGGTTTCAAATTTTAATATCGAGGTTATACAGCACATGCAGGATGAAAAGCAGCCGACTAAATTAATTCGCATTGAAAACGTTTACGGAGAACGTGCCGTTTTTGATACACCTTCAAACACGATCAATACATTGCAATCATTTGATACCATTGTGACCAATCACGGAAGATTTGATTTTTTAGGCGATTACAGAGACCATAAAAAACTAAGATCGTATTTAATAGATAATATGGGAACAGGTAGAAAAATAACGATTTTAGGCTGGCAACAAGAAGGATTTTTTGTTTGGAATAACAAAGTAATAGTTCCCGGAAAGTCCGATATAGAAATCGACAAAAACGGAGTTTTTAAACATGAAGGAACGTGTTTTTATGTTCCTTCAGCGAATTTTTTGTATTCGTCAAATGCCTTTATGTATCCTTCACAGAAAAAATTTAAGGTTATTCAAAGTAACGTTTCTTTTAAAGATTTTTGCGCACAAGTTCAAAGAGTACATAAAGGTCATGCCATCACGGCAATACTGTACACGATTACATGCTTTTTTAGAGATATTATAATTGATGAATTTGATAATTTTCCGATCTTATTTTTATACAGTAGAGCTGCTGGAACCGGAAAGGATGAACTTGCAAAGGCTTGTAAATCATTTTTCGGGATTCCGCAAACAGGTTTGAACCTAGAAAGCGGAATTTCAACAAAGAAAGCGGAAGTGCGCGAATTTGCCCAATTTTCCAACGCCTTGGCGCATCTTTCCGAATACAAGTTAAAAGAAAGTGACGGAATGATAAAAGGACTTTGGGATAATTCAGGATATAAAAGAGGGCTTAGAGAATCATACGTTGCAAATGAAGAAATACCTATCCTCGCTGGCGTAATTCTGACTGGAAATGAACACCCGGACAAAGAACCGGTAATTTCTCGCTTTTTATGGGAAGAAATAACAAAAAGAGAATTTACCGTTGACGATGATAAAGAATTTCAAAAGCTGGAAGTTATTGTAAATAATGGTTTGAGTTCTTTTACTGTGGAAATTCTACATTTTAGAGAGAAATACAAAAAGAACTTCAATAGAGCCTACAACAAATACAAAGAGTATTATAAAGGCGAAATTGAAGAAATTCACTCGAGAGTATTACACAATATTTGCATTATAAGTGCCACCTATGAAGTATTAAAAGATCATTTAGAATTTTCGTTTACATTCATAGAAATGAAAGAACACCTTATAAAAGGCGTTGAAAAGCAAAAAAGAAAACTAGCATCTACCAGCATCGTAAATAAATGGTGGGATTGCTTTTTGGCTGCAATGCGAATTTCGTTTTTAGATCGTATTCAATTAAGGCGTGAATATAAGATAAACGGCACGCTATTATACTTCAATTTTAGAAATGTATATAGTAAAGTACAAAGACAATGGTACGCACAATATAGAGAACCTGCACCAGCAGATACAGCAATGAAAGAAACATTAAAAAGAGAAGTTTCTTTTGTTGAAGTTAAAAGGACTGTACGCATAAATCCAAGTGATAAAAACGGAACTAGTGCATACGTGTTTGATTTACAAAATACCATTATTAAAGAAGATATAATAAACGCTATAGAATGGCAAAAAAGAGAATTAGGAATACCTGGATCGGTTATAGAAAATAACAACGATACAGATGATATACCACCGCCACCGAAAGAACCTGAAAGCAAACAAGAAGATTTGCCATTTTAAAGAAAGCAGCTTATTTAAGCTGTTTTTTTGTGCAAGTTTTCAGCTTTGATGCAACATTTTTTTATCATTTTCCCTATGAATTATAAATATAGAAACGTTTAAAAAGTGTTTTTTTTACGCACACAATGCACACAAGCATATAAATATTTAAAAATCAATAAGTTATGAAAGAACAGTATGTGTGATTTACCGTGTGCGTATGTGTGCGTTTGTGTGCATACGTTTTTTCATGCACACATACGCACACACTATAGAGGTATGTTTCACACAAACGCACACATTATTTAAAAACTTACACATCTCTATATCAGTAACTTAACTTTAGGTATATGTAATGTGTGCATTGTGTGCGGTAATATTATGTGTTTTGGGGTGGTCACTTTTAAATTTTATATCTTTATCTTAGAATCTAAATTATGATGACACCAACATTATTTTTTGCAGATAAAAGTTTAAATCGTCCAGGTTCTGGAATTGAGTTCGGAGCGGGTATGGTTTATATTTTATTAGCTTTAATAATTATATGCCTATTGGGATTATTGGTTTCGTTTGCATATTACATATACACAAAAATAAAGTTGCGATCTATCCATAAAAACAAACTTCATCCCATTAAGCAAATGAAATACGGCGACTATATACTACTTTTACCCAAATAGTATTAACCCTACTTCTCGCTAGAATATAAAATCTATAAAATATTTACGATCAGTTTCGGAAATCCCGATGCACCTTTTATGGGAAAGCTCGTAAATCTACATCAACAAGAATCAACAATAAATATAAAAAGTGTTGATGCTTTTTTACTTTACTGAATGTGTCATATCAACGTAAAATCAACAGAAAACGAGCGAATCAACAGAAAATCAACAGTAATCAACAGTAATCAAAGGTTTTCATCAACACAAATCAACAATTACAATCAACATAAATCAATGATGATTTACAGCTAATTACACGATCATCCGTAAAACAATTTACGATCCGGCTCGTGAAATCCCGATGCACCTTTTACGGGAAAGCTCGTAAATCTATATCAACAAGAATCAACAATAAATATAAAAAGTGTAGATGCTTTTTTACTATCCTGAAAGTACCATATCAACGTAAAATCAACAGAAAACGAACGAATCAACAGAAAATCAACGAGAATCAACGAGAATCAACAACTATTTACAACGAACTGTTTTGAATCGCTCTGGAACTGCCTGCGGAATATTAACCGTTGCCGCGCATCCATCAACACAAATCAACAGATTTACTATTCGAATAGTTGTTACATTTGATTACGATCCAAATGAACGAAAGTTTAAACTCGTAAAAAACAGATAAAAAAATACAATTGATATTATTGAAAAAGCAATTTCTTTTGATTCGAAACTGTCAGATTTCATTTCAAAAAAATAATATTGAAGCTTCTGAATGTTAATACAGAATATAAAACTTTTACAAATATTTGTAGAAATTATGTGTACAACTGAAACTCAAAAAATAGAGGCACAGCGAACTAAAGCGATGAATCGAATTGATAGAGAATATTACGATCGTAATTCGCCTCACTATTTAGATAATCAACGTTTTTCTTGGGCGGTTAAAAGGATCAACCAAGGATTTAACGAGAAATTAGAACAACTTAAAAACCTGTAGTTATGGCAAAACGTCACAGACTTGTAAAAATAGCATTAGAAGCACTAAATCTTGAATATGACAACTCAGAGCATGAGGAGCCATTAAATGATGTTAAAGATGTTAAACTGTTAATTCAACATTTTAATAGTCAAAT
>NZ_JAKVBC010000022.1 GCF_022447245.1 Kordia sp.
TACTCAAGCGGCCAACGAGGACAGACTGTAAATCTGTTGGTTTTTACCTTCGCAGGTTCGAATCCTGCTCTCCCCACTAAATAAAAGCGAGAGTAGCTCAGTTGGTAGAGCGTCAGCCTTCCAAGCTGAATGTCGCCGGTTCGAACCCGGTCTCTCGCTCTATATATTTCTTGCCGATGTAGCTCAGGGGTAGAGTGTTTCCTTGGTAAGGAAGAGGTCACGGGTTCAAATCCCGTCATTGGCTCATAGAATGTATATAAATTGAACACTAATATATAACTAAGATTAAAAAATTATTAAATCATGGCAAAGGAAACTTTTGATCGTTCCAAACCGCACTTAAATATTGGTACTATTGGACACGTAGATCACGGTAAAACTACTTTAACAGCTGCTATTACTAAAGTATTAGCTGATGCTGGTCTTTCTGAAGCAAGAGATTTCGATACTATCGATAATGCTCCTGAAGAAAAAGAAAGAGGTATTACTATTAATACTTCTCACGTAGAATACCAAACTGCAAATCGTCACTATGCACACGTTGACTGTCCAGGTCACGCCGATTACGTAAAGAACATGGTAACTGGAGCTGCTCAAATGGATGGAGCTATCTTAGTAGTTGCTGCTACAGATGGACCAATGCCACAAACTCGTGAGCACATCCTATTAGGACGTCAGGTTGGAGTTCCAAGAATTGTAGTATTCTTGAACAAATGTGATATGGTAGATGATGAGGAATTATTAGAGCTTGTTGATATGGAGGTAAGAGATTTACTTTCTTTCTATAAGTATGATGGTGATAATGGACCAGTTATCCAAGGATCTGCTTTAGGAGCTTTAAATGGTGAGAAGCAATGGGTTGATACAGTATTAGAATTAATGGAAGCTGTTGATAACTGGATTGAGTTACCAAAAAGAGATGTTGATAAGGATTTCTTAATGCCAAATGAAGATCTATTCTCTATTACAGGTCGTCGTACTGTTGCAACAGGTCGTATTGAAACTGGTGTAGCTAACACAGGTGATGAAGTTGATATCATTGGTATGGGTGCTGAGAAGTTAAAGTCAACTATTACAGGAGTTGAGATGTTCCGTAAGATCTTAGATAGAGGAGAAGCGGGAGATAACGTAGGTATCTTATTAAGAGGTATTGATAAAACTGAAATCAAAAGAGGTATGGTAATCTGTAAGCCTGGTTCTGTAACTCCACATAGTAAGTTTAAAGCTGAGGTGTATGTATTGAAGAAAGAGGAAGGTGGGCGTCACACTCCATTCCACAATAACTACCGTCCTCAGTTTTACGTACGTACAACTGACGTAACAGGAACTATTAACTTACCTGAAGGTGTTGAGATGGTAATGCCAGGCGATAACTTGACAATTACTGTTGACTTAATCAACGCAATTGCAATGAACGTTGGATTACGTTTTGCAATCCGTGAAGGTGGTAGAACTGTTGGTGCAGGTCAGGTAACTGAAATCTTATAATTTAAGAAGCAATAATTAATAAATATAGAGGGTGTCCCGTTCTTTTCGGGACGCCTTTTTATAGAATACGGGTTTAGCTCAGTTGGTAGAGCACTGGTCTCCAAAACCAGGTGTCGGGAGTTCGAGCCTCTCAACCCGTGCTAATAAAATCGCAATATGGCTGGTATAGTAAATTACGTAAAAGAATCTTTCGAAGAATTAAGAACAAATGTTACATGGACGCCTTGGGCTGAAGCGCAACGCTTAACAATTGTAGTAGCTGTTTTTTCTATAATTTTCTCATTAGCTATTTGGGGAGTTGATACTGTCTTTGCAAAGGTGTTAGGTTTTGTATATGATCTAGTGTTAGGAAATGTTTAATCACCTCAAAAACAAAGTTAGTTATGGCGGATTCTAATGTAAAGAAGTGGTATGTTGTGAGAGCTGTCAGTGGGCAGGAGAACAAGGTTAAAACGTATATCGAAAGTGAAATCGTTAGACTTGGTTTGGAAGATTATGTTGAGGAAGTTTTAGTTCCAACGGAAAAAGTAATTCAAATCCGTAATGGAAAAAAAATAAATAAAGAAAGAGTGTACTTTCCAGGGTACATAATGGTGAAAGCTAATTTGGCTGGTGAAGTATCTCACGTAATAAAATCAGTTACAAATGTAATAGGTTTTTTAGGAGAAGTAAAAGGAGGAGATCCTGTTCCTTTAAGGCAATCAGAGGTGAATAGAATGTTAGGGAAGGTAGATGAATTAGCAGTGAAAACAGATAATGTTGCTATTCCATTCACGCTAGGAGAAACAGTTAAAGTAATTGATGGCCCTTTCAATGGGTTTAATGGAACAGTTGAGAAGGTCAACGAAGAAAAACGTAAGTTAGAAGTAATGGTTAAAATTTTTGGAAGAAAAACACCATTAGAGTTAAGTTACATGCAAGTAGAGAAAATATAATTGTTACATGTTATATATAAGTAACACTTTTTAGCTTCCAAACAAAAAAGTGTTGCGAAATCAAAAACAAGAAAATGGCAAAAGAATTAAGTAAAGTAGTAAAGCTACAAGTTAGGGGAGGTGCAGCGAATCCGTCGCCACCGGTTGGACCCGCTTTAGGTGCTGCCGGAGTTAATATCATGGAGTTCTGTAAGCAGTTTAATGCTAGAACGCAAGATAAACAAGGTAAGGTAGTTCCAGTTGTTATTTCTGTATACAAAGATAAATCATTTGACTTTGTAGTGAAAACAGCGCCAGCGGCAGTTCAGCTTATGGAAGCGGCAAAGATTAAAAAAGGATCAGGTGAGCCTAACCGAAAGAAAGTAGCAAGCGTTACTTGGGAACAAGTAAAAGCAATTGCTGAAGACAAAATGCAAGATTTGAATGCATTTACAGTTGAGTCAGCTATGAGTATGGTTGCAGGTACTGCAAGATCAATGGGATTAACAGTATCAGGTGATAAACCTTTTTAAATCGTAAGAACAAATGGCACGAGTAACAAAGAAGCATAAAGAGGCTTTGGCTAAAGTAGATAGAAATAAATTATATTCTATTGCAGAGGCATCAAGCTTAGTAAAAGAAATCACAAATGTAAAATTTGACGCGTCTGTTGATATTGCTGTACGATTAGGTGTTGATCCACGTAAAGCAAATCAAATGGTTCGTGGTGTGGTAACATTACCTCACGGAACAGGTAAGGATGTAAAAGTTTTAGCATTAGTAACTCCAGACAAGGAAGCAGAAGCTACAGAAGCAGGAGCTGACTTTGTTGGATTAGATGAGTTCCTTCAAAAAATTAAAGGAGGATGGACAGATGTTGATGTAATCATCACTATGCCAAGTGTAATGGGTAAGTTAGGGCCTTTAGGTAGAATTTTAGGGCCAAGAGGATTAATGCCAAACCCAAAAACTGGTACTGTAACTATGGATGTTGCAAAAGCTGTAAGAGAAGTGAAAGCTGGTAAAATTGACTTCAAAGTTGATAAAACTGGAATCGTTCATGCAGCAATTGGTAAAGCATCATTCTCTCCTGAAAAATTAGAAGGGAACGCAGCTGAATTATTACAAACATTAATCAAATTAAAGCCAACTGCGGCAAAAGGTACATACATTAAAAGTATTTATATGTCTAGTACTATGAGCCCAAGTGTAGCTGTTGATCCAAAAACAGTTTAATTGGTAGTTAAAAAGATTTTATCATGACTAAAGAAGAAAAATCAGTAGTAATAGAAGAATTAACTGCACAGTTAGCTGAAAATACAAATATTTACTTAACAGATATCTCTGGTTTAAATGCTGATGCAACTTCAGCTTTACGTAGAGCTTGTTTTAAAGGTAATATTAAACTTGCAGTAATCAAGAATACATTGCTTGCTAAAGCAATGGAAGCTTCTGATAAAGACTTTGGAGAACTTCCTGAAGTATTAAAAGGAAACACTTCATTGATGTTATCAGAAACGGGAAATGCTCCTGCGAAATTAATCAAAGAGTTCAGAAAAAAGCAAAAAGCTGATAAGCCACTTTTAAAAGGTGCTTTCATTGAATCTGCGGTTTACGTTGGAGACGATCAATTAGATGTATTAGTTGATATCAAATCTAGAGAAGAGCTTATTGGAGAAATTGTTGGATTATTACAGTCTCCTGCTAAGAATGTTGTTTCTGCTCTTCAGTCTGGAGGAGGAAAATTAGCTGGTATCTTAAAAACATTATCTGAAAGATAATTCAAAAAGTACGCACTTAACAAAACAAATATTTAACAAAAACATTATTTTAAAACGATAGAAAATGGCAGATTTAAAAGAATTCGCAGAACAATTAGTTAACTTAACAGTAAAAGAAGTTAACGAATTAGCAGATATATTAAAAGAAGAGTACGGTATTGAGCCTGCTGCAGCTGCTGCTGTAGTTCAAGCTGGACCTACTGCTGACGCCGGTGGAGAAGATGAGAAGACTGAATTTGACGTAATCTTAAAAGCTCCAGGAGGATCTAAATTAGCAGTAGTTAAATTAGTAAAAGAATTAACTGGTTTAGGTCTTAAAGACGCTAAAGGTGTAGTTGATTCAGCACCAGCTCCAATCAAAGAAGGAGTATCTAAAGATGAGGCTGAAGGTCTTAAAGCAGCTTTAGAAGAAGCAGGAGCAGAGGTTGAGCTTAAGTAAGCTTACCAAGCTATAAAAACTTGGTTTAGGTCTTTGGGATAGTCCCCTAAGACCTAAACCCTTTTGTGCATATAAGCGTGAATACGTTTTATTTTATTTTATTTTAATCATAATATTGTCCATTGATGTTCATAAATCAGACTGAAAGATTAAATTTCGCCTCGGCAAAACACACACCGGAATATCCAGATTTCTTAGATATTCAAATCAAATCATTCCAAGATTTCTTCCAATTAGAAACGAAATCTGAAGAGCGTGGCGAAGAAGGATTATACAACACCTTCCAAGAAAACTTTCCAATTACAGACACGCGTAATCAATTCGTATTAGAATTCCTTGATTACTTCGTCGACCCACCACGATACAATATTCAAGAATGTATCGAAAGAGGATTAACGTATAGTGTCCCGTTAAAAGCACGTTTAAAATTATACTGTACAGATCCAGAGCATGAAGACTTTGAAACAATAGTACAAGATGTATATTTAGGTACAATTCCTTACATGACTCCAAGTGGAACTTTCTGTATTAATGGAGCTGAACGTGTAGTAGTTTCACAGTTACACCGTTCGCCAGGAGTCTTTTTTGGACAATCTTTCCATGCAAATGGAACTAAGCTTTATTCTGCCAGAGTAATTCCTTTCAAAGGTTCTTGGATAGAATTTGCAACAGATATCAATAGCGTGATGTACGCATATATTGATAGAAAGAAAAAATTACCTGTAACTACATTATTTAGAGCTATCGGTTTTGAAAGTGATAAAGATATTCTAGAAATATTTGATCTTGCTGAAGAAGTGAAAGTTTCTAAAAGTGGACTTAAAAAAGTTCTTGGACGTAAGTTAGCTGCGCGTGTATTAAACACATGGCATGAAGACTTCGTAGATGAGGATACAGGAGAAGTAGTATCAATCGAGCGTAACGAAATTGTATTAGATCGTGATACTATCTTAGAAAAAGAACACATAGAAGAAATCGTAGAAGCTGGTGTAAAAATGATTCTTTTACACAAAGAAGAAAATCAAGCTGGTGATTATGCGATTATCCATAATACATTACAAAAAGACCCTACAAACTCTGAAAAAGAAGCTGTAGAGCATATTTATCGTCAACTTCGTAATGCAGAACCGCCAGATGAGGAAACTGCACGTGGTATTATTGATAAATTATTCTTCTCTGACCAACGTTACAACCTTGGTGGAGTAGGTCGTTACCGTATGAACAAAAAGTTAGGATTGAATATCGATATGGATAAGCAAGTCTTAACAAAAGAAGATATCATCACCATCATCAAGTACTTAATTGAGTTGATTAACTCGAAAGCAGAAATTGATGATATTGATCACTTATCTAACAGACGTGTTCGTACAGTAGGAGAGCAATTAGCACAACAATTCGGAGTTGGTCTTGCACGTATGGCAAGAACAATCCGTGAGCGTATGAACGTTAGAGATAATGAAGTATTTACACCAATCGATTTGATCAATGCAAAGACTTTATCATCTGTAATTAATTCATTCTTCGGAACGAATCAGTTGTCGCAATTCATGGATCAAACGAATCCATTAGCTGAGATTACACACAAGCGTCGTTTATCGGCTTTAGGACCTGGAGGACTTTCACGAGAAAGAGCAGGTTTCGAGGTTCGTGACGTTCACTATACACATTATGGGCGTTTATGTCCAATTGAAACACCAGAAGGACCAAACATTGGATTAATTTCATCTCTTGGGGTATTTGCGAAAGTAAACTCTATGGGATTCTTAGAAACTCCATATCGTAAGGTTGAAGATGGTAAAGTAGATATTAACAAATTCTCGTACTTAAGTGCTGAGGAAGAAGAAGGAATGAAAATTGCTCAAGCAAACATTCCACTTACAGAAGATGGAACAATTAGTGTAGATAAAGTTATTGCTCGTGAAGAAGGAGATTTCCCAGTGGTTTCTCCATCTGAAATTCAATATACAGACGTTGCACCAAACCAGATTGCTTCTATCTCCGCATCGTTAATTCCATTCTTGGAGCATGATGATGCAAACCGTGCCTTGATGGGATCAAACATGATGCGTCAAGCAGTACCTTTATTACGTCCACAATCTCCAATCGTAGGAACAGGATTAGAACGTCAAGTTGCTTCTGATTCAAGAGTATTAGTAAATGCTGAAGGCGATGGATTGGTAGAATATGTAGATGCTAATAAAATTACAATCAAGTACGATCGTACGGATGAAGAAAGATTGGTGAGTTTTGATGGAGATTCAAAAACATATAACTTAATCAAATTCCGTAAAACAAACCAAAGTACATCTATCAACTTAAAGCCAATTGTAAGAAGAGGTGACAGAGTTAAAAAAGGACAAGTACTTTGTGAAGGATACGCAACACAAAAAGGAGAATTGGCACTTGGACGTAACATGAAAGTTGCCTTCATGCCTTGGAAAGGATATAACTTTGAGGATGCGATTGTGATTTCTGAAAGAGTTGTTCGTGAAGATGTATTTACCTCTATTCACATTGATGAATACTCAATGGATGTAAGAGATACAAAATTAGGAGCTGAAGAATTAACTAACGACATTCCAAATGTTTCTGAAGAGGCTACAAAAGACTTGGATGAAAACGGAATGATTAGAATTGGAGCCGAGGTAAAACCTGGTGATATTCTTATTGGTAAAATTACGCCAAAAGGAGAATCAGATCCTACTCCAGAAGAAAAATTATTACGTGCAATCTTTGGTGATAAAGCAGGTGATGTAAAAGATGCTTCGTTAAAAGCCTCACCATCTTTACATGGAGTTGTAATTAATAAAAAATTATTCTCAAGAGCAATCAAAGACAAGCGTAAGAGAGCTAAAGATAAAGAAGAAATCGCAACTTTAGAATTGGAATATGCTTCTAAATTTGAAGAGTTGAGAGGAATCTTAATCGATAAGTTATTTACAATTGTAAATGGAAAAACTTCGCAAGGAGTTCAAAATGATCTTGGAGAAGAAGTATTGCCAAAAGGAAAGAAGTTCACGCTAAAAATGTTAAATGCTGTTGAAGATTATGCACACTTAACAGGAGGAACTTGGACTACGGATGATGATACAAACAGAGCTGTTGCAGATTTAGTACACAACTATAAAATCAAACTTAATGACCTTCAAGGAGCATTAAGAAGAGATAAATTTACAATCTCAGTTGGAGATGAATTACCAGCGGGAATCTTAAAACTTGCTAAAGTTTACATCGCTAAAAAGCGTAAACTAAAAGTAGGAGATAAGATGGCAGGTCGTCACGGTAACAAAGGTATCGTTGCACGTATCGTCCGTCAAGAAGATATGCCATTCTTAGAAGATGGAACGCCAGTTGATATTGTATTGAATCCATTAGGTGTACCATCTCGTATGAATATCGGTCAGATTTATGAAACGGTATTAGGATGGGCAGGAGAAAAACTAGATCGTAAGTATGCAACGCCAATCTTTGATGGTGCTTCTTTAGAGCAGATCAATGAAATTACTGATGAAGCAGGAATTCCAAGATTTGGACACACATATCTTTATGATGGTGGAACAGGAGAGCGTTTTGATCAGCCAGCTACAGTAGGTATTATCTACATGCTGAAACTTGGTCACATGGTAGATGATAAGATGCACGCACGTTCAATTGGACCATACTCGTTAATTACGCAACAGCCATTAGGTGGTAAAGCACAATTTGGAGGTCAGCGTTTTGGAGAAATGGAAGTTTGGGCACTAGAAGCATATGGAGCATCTAGTACACTTAGAGAAATACTGACTGTAAAATCTGATGATGTTATTGGTAGAGCTAAAACATACGAAGCAATCGTAAAAGGAGAGCCAATGCCAGAACCAGGATTACCAGAATCATTCAATGTATTAATGCATGAATTGAAAGGTCTTGGATTAGACATCAGATTAGAAGAATAAATTAAATTGCCGTGCGGTCTATGATGGCACGGCTAAGAATTACACATAATTCATTATCAACCATTAGTATGGCAAGAAATAAAGATAAGAATACTGTAAAGAGATTTAATAAAATCTCAATAGGGTTAGCCTCTCCAGAGTCTATTTTAGCAGCTTCTAAAGGAGAAGTGCTAAAGCCTGAAACAATTAACTATCGTACACACAAACCAGAGCGTGACGGATTATTCTGTGAGCGTATTTTTGGTCCTGTAAAGGATTACGAATGTGCTTGTGGTAAATACAAGAGAATTCGATACAAAGGAATCGTTTGTGATAGATGTGGTGTTGAAGTAACAGAAAAGAAAGTACGTAGAGACAGAGTTGGTCATATCAACTTAGTAGTGCCAGTAGCACACATTTGGTATTTCCGTTCTTTACCAAACAAAATAGGTTACCTTTTAGGATTACCATCTAAGAAATTAGATATGATTATTTACTACGAACGTTATGTAGTAATTCAACCAGGTGATGCTAAAAATGAAGCTGGAGAACCAGTTCAAAAAATGGATTTCTTAACGGAAGAAGAATACTTAAATATTCTTGAATCTCTCCCACAAGAAAACTTATACTTAGACGATACTGACCCTAATAAGTTTATCGCTAAGATGGGTGCTGAGTGTTTAATTGAGCTATTATCAAGAATTGATTTAGATGAATTATCATTCCAACTAAGACACAAAGCAAATAACGAAACATCTAAACAACGTAAAACGGAAGCGTTAAAGCGTTTACAAGTTGTTGAATCTTTACGTGATGCGAACAAAAATCGTGAAAACCGCCCTGAGTGGATGATCATGAAAGTAATTCCTGTAATTCCGCCAGAATTACGTCCGTTAGTACCGTTAGATGGTGGTCGTTTTGCTACGTCTGACTTAAATGATTTATACCGTAGAGTAATCATCAGAAACAATCGTTTAAAAAGATTAATGGAGATCAAAGCTCCTGAAGTAATCTTACGTAACGAGAAGCGTATGCTTCAAGAATCTGTAGATTCATTATTCGATAACACGCGTAAATCATCAGCAGTAAAAACAGATTCTAACAGACCATTAAAATCATTATCTGATTCTCTAAAAGGTAAGCAAGGGCGTTTCCGTCAAAACTTACTTGGAAAACGTGTGGATTATTCTGCTCGTTCGGTAATTGTTGTAGGTCCAGAATTAAAATTATACGAATGTGGATTGCCAAAGAACATGGCAGCAGAATTATACAAGCCTTTTGTAATTCGTAAGTTAATTGAAAGAGGTATTGTAAAAACTGTAAAATCTGCGAAGAAGATTATTGATAAAAAAGAGCCTGTAGTATGGGATATCTTAGATAATGTAATTAAAGGACATCCTGTATTACTAAATCGTGCTCCTACGCTTCACAGATTAGGTATTCAAGCATTCCAGCCTAAACTTATCGAAGGAAAAGCGATTCAGTTACACCCATTAGCGTGTACTGCCTTTAACGCCGATTTCGATGGTGACCAGATGGCGGTGCATTTACCGTTAGGGCCAGAAGCAATCTTAGAAGCACAATTGTTAATGTTAGCTTCTCAAAACATTCTGAACCCAGCAAATGGTTCGCCAATTACAGTACCTTCTCAGGATATGGTATTAGGTTTATACTATATGACGAAGTTGCGTAAATCGACTCCAGAAAAGAAAATTGTTGGAGAAGGTTTAACATTCTACTCTGCAGAGGAAGTAGTAATGGCTTACAATGAGAAAAAAGTAGAACTAAACGCTTCTATCAAAATTAGAGCAAACGACTTTAATGAAGCAGGAGAGTTAGTTCCGCAAATTATAGAAACAACTGTTGGGCGTGTACTTTTCAACGAAAAAGTGCCACCACAAGCAGGATTTATCAATGAAGTATTAACGAAAAAATCGTTGCGTAGTATCATTGGAGGAATCTTGAAAGTGACAGATATTCCAACAACATCTGCTTTCTTAGATGATATTAAAAGTCTTGGATATGGATTTGCCTTTAGAGGTGGATTATCATTCAGTTTAGGAGATATTATTATTCCAGAAGAAAAGCAATCGTTGATTGACCAAGCTAATGGAAAAGTTGATGGAATTACCATGAACTATAACATGGGATTAATTACCAATAACGAACGTTATAATCAGGTAATTGATATCTGGACAACTACAAACGCAAGCTTGACAGAATTATCGATGAAGCATATTAGTGAAGATCAACAAGGATTTAACTCTGTGTACATGATGCTTGATTCTGGAGCCCGTGGTTCGAAAGAGCAGATTCGTCAGTTAACAGGTATGCGTGGATTAATGGCAAAGCCGAAAAAATCGACTGCAGGTGGTGGAGAAATTATTGAGAACCCGATTCTTTCTAACTTTAAAGAAGGATTATCGATCTTAGAATACTTTATCTCTACGCACGGTGCTCGTAAAGGTTTGGCCGATACCGCATTAAAAACAGCCGATGCAGGATACTTAACCCGTCGTTTAGTAGACGTTTCTCAAGATGTTATTGTTAATATTGACGATTGTGAAACATTAAGAGGTGTTGAAGTAACAGCATTAAAGAAGAATGAAGATGTAGTAGAGCAGTTAAAAGAACGTATCTTAGGTAGAGTTTCTTTACACGATGTATACAATCCATTAACAGAAGAAATTTTAGTAGCTGCAGGACAAGAAATCTCAGAAGAAATTGCGCAAGCATTGAAGATTCACCAGTAGAATCGGTTGAAGTACGTTCGCCATTAACTTGTGAAGCTCCAAAAGGAATTTGTGCTAAATGTTACGGACGTAACCTTTCTACAAACAAAATGGTTCAAATCGGAGAAGCTGTTGGAGTTGTTGCTGCACAGTCAATTGGTGAGCCAGGTACGCAGTTAACGCTTCGTACATTCCACATGGGAGGTGTTGCTTCTAGTATTTCTGATGAAAATACACTAAATGCAAAATTTGCTGGTGTAGCAGAAATTGAAGAATTGAAAACAGTACATGGAGAAAATGCAGAAGGTAAAATGTCTGAAATCGTAATTTCTCGTACTTCTGAAATTAAAGTAATTGATCCTAAAACAGGAATTACCTTAAGTACAAATAATATTCCTTATGGTTCATCTATCTTTGTAAAAGATGGTGATAAAATTGCGAAAAATCAAGCAATCTGTCAATGGGATCCATATAACGGTGTGATCATCTCTGAATTTGCAGGAAAGATTCAGTACGAAAATATCGAGCAAGGTGTTACATACCAAGTAGAGATTGATGAGCAAACTGGATTCCAAGAAAAAGTAATTTCTGAATCAAGAAATAAAAAATTAATTCCAACCCTTCAAATTTTAAATAATAAAGGAGAAGTACAACGTTCATACAACTTACCAGTAGGTTCTCACTTAATGGTAGACGATAATGAAAAGATTAAAGTTGGTAAAATTTTAGTGAAAATACCTCGTAAGTCTGCAAAATCTGGAGATATTACAGGAGGTTTGCCACGTGTAACAGAATTGTTTGAAGCACGTAATCCTTCTAATCCAGCGGTTGTATCTGAGATTGATGGTGTTGTTTCTTTCGGTAAAATAAAAAGAGGTAACCGTGAGATTATTGTAGAGTCTAAATTTGGTGATATTAGAAAGTATTTAGTAAAACTTTCAAACCAAATCTTAGTACAAGAGAACGATTATGTAAGAGCAGGTATGCCACTTTCTGATGGATCTATTACTCCAAACGACATCTTAAATATCAAAGGACCATCTGCAGTACAACAGTACTTAGTAAATGAGGTACAAGAAGTATATCGTTTACAAGGGGTAAAAATTAATGATAAGCACTTTGAGGTAATTGTTCGTCAAATGATGCGTAAAGTAAGAATTGGTGACCCAGGAGATACAATCTTCCTAGAAAACCAATTAATTCACAAGTCTGACTTTATTAGAGAGAACGACAATCTTTACGGTCAAAAAGTAGTAGAAGACGCAGGTGATTCAGAAAACTTTAAGCCAGGACAAATTGTTTCTCCAAGAGAATTGAGAGATGAGAATTCTGTATTAAGAAGAGCTGATAAGCAATTAGTATCTGCAAGAGATGTAGTTCCGGCAACGGCAACTCCAATCTTACAAGGTATTACAAGAGCTTCGTTACAAACGAAATCATTTATCTCAGCAGCATCGTTCCAGGAAACTACAAAAGTACTGAACGAAGCAGCAGTAAGTGGTAAGGTAGACTCATTAGAAGGATTAAAGGAAAATGTAATTGTTGGACATAAAATCCCAGCAGGAACAGGAATGCGTAAGTACGATGATATTATTGTAGGTTCAAAAGAAGAATACAATGAAATCATGGCTGCTAAACATGAAATAAACTTTTAATACATGAACGATAAAGCAAACGAAAAACAAATCAATATTGAGTTGGATGAAGAAACTGCAGAAGGAACCTATTCCAATCTTGCAATCATCAATCACTCAGCGACTGAGTTTGTAGTAGATTTTGTAAATATTATGCCAGGAAGACCAAAGGCAAAAGTAAAATCTAGAATTGTATTGACACCACAACATGCAAAACGATTAATGAAAGCATTAGGTGAAAATATACAACGTTTTGAAAAAGCTCATGGACAAATCAAAGAATTTGAACAAGCTCCAATTCCGATGAATTTCGGACCAACTGGAAAAGCTTAAAAGCAAAAACCTCAATTTTCGAATTGAGGTTTTTTTATTTATTCCAGTATATTTAAAATCTATAGATAGTATTATTAAAATAATATTTAATTATAGCTTCACTAAAGTTTGAATCCATAGTTTCTGTTTAATGAATAAAAAAAAGACATTAATATAATTTGACGTCTTTTCTATATACATTCGTTAAAAGTCTTTTAAATGATTATTTTAATCTTTTACGTATTAGAATTCACTCGTAAAGTGGAATTTAATTTTAGGATATTTTTGCTGAGTCATCTGCAGTGAAAAAGAAGAATCTGCCAAGAAAACAAGTTTATTCTCCTTGTCACGTGCTAAAAATTTCTGTTTTACACGTTTAAAATCTAAAAACTCAGGATCTTTTTCATCATCAATCTCTACCCAGCAAGCTTTGTGAACATTCAAATTTTCATACGAACATTTCGCTCCATATTCATGCTCCAATCTATATTGAATAACTTCATATTGCAGCGCTCCAACAGTTCCAATAACTTTTCTGCCGTTTAAATCTAAGGTAAATAATTGCGCAACTCCTTCATCCATCAACTGATTAATTCCTTTGTATAACTGCTTGGATTTCATTGGGTCAGCATTGTTGATGTATCTAAAATGCTCAGGTGAAAAGCTCGGTACACCTTTATAATTCAGTTTTTCTCCAGCAGTTAAAGTGTCTCCAATTTTGAAATTTCCTGTATCGTGCAATCCCACAATATCGCCAGGGAAAGATTCATCAACAATTTGCTTTTTCTCAGCAAAAAAAGCATTTGGACTTGAAAATTTTAGTTTTTTATCTAATCGTACATGTAAATAAGGTGTATTTCTTTTAAAAACTCCCGAAACAATTTTTATAAATGCAAGTCTATCTCTGTGTTTAGGATCCATATTAGCGTGAATCTTAAATACAAAACCTGAAAACTTATTCTCATCTGGCTCTACCAAACGGATATCAGACATTTTTGGGAGTGGACTTGGAGCAATATCTACAAAGCAATCTAGTAATTCTCGCACTCCAAAATTGTTCAAGGCAGAACCAAAAAAAACAGGTTGTAGCTCACTATTTAAATACGCTTCTCTATCAAAATCAGGGTACACTTCATACACCAATTCAAGCTCATCTCGGAGTGTTTCTGCGGCACTTTCGCCAATATAATTTTCTAATTCTGGATTGTTAACATCTTCAAATTGAATAGCTTCTGAGATGGTTTGCTTGTTTTCTCCTGAAAATAAATTGATATTCTTTTCCCAGATATTGTAAATTCCTTTAAAGTCATATCCCATTCCAATAGGAAAACTCAAAGGCGTAACACGCAAACCGAGTTTTTGCTCTACTTCATCAAGCAAATCAAAAGCATCTTTTCCTTCTCTATCCAACTTATTAATAAAAACAATAATTGGAATCTTGCGCATACGACAAACTTCTACCAATTTTTCTGTTTGTTCCTCTACACCTTTTGCAACATCAATAACAACAATTACACTGTCTACAGCACTTAAGGTACGGAAAGTATCTTCAGCAAAATCCTTGTGTCCAGGAGTATCTAGAATATTTATTTTCTTATTTTTATATATAAAAGCTAATACGGAAGTTGCCACAGAAATTCCTCTTTGGCGTTCAATTTCCATGAAGTCACTCGTAGCGCCTTTTTTGATTTTATTATTCTTTACGGCTCCAGCTTCTTGAATCGCCCCACCAAAGAGAAGTAACTTTTCAGTTAACGTAGTTTTTCCAGCATCTGGATGTGAAATAATACCAAAAGTTCTTCGCTTATTTATTTCTTGTTGTATGCTCATTTGAAGTGTTTAAAATAGGGTTCAAAAATATCATTTTTAAATCAAAAAAGTCCAAAAAATAACTGCATCTTTTGTAATCTTAATAGCTTTTTCTTACTAAAAATGAAGTGTTTGTGTTAAAAAAAATGCGTAAAACGATTGAACGAAAAAACCTTACATTTTAACGAAAATACAAATCCTTTAATACGTACTGCCACGTAAAAGTTATGTCAGTCAATATATTTGTTAAAATATGTTAAGGGAATTTTAAGCGGAATTCCTTTAGCTGCCTTAAACGTACTCGAATGAATAACATTACTATTAATGTGCTGTTGGGATTGCCAGTCTCAACTAGCACTTCTAACATATTATGTATTCCTAAAAAACTTTTCTTCATTTTTGTTTTGTGGTTTTGTATGCTGCAAACACAAGCTTCAAATGCACAAGAAATAACAGTTTTTGATGTACAAAACCTTAAAATAAATAAGGTGATTTTTGATGGAGTTATATTTTTTAAAAAGATAGTTTCTCATTTTACAAAAAACTTAGACAATTCTAAAAGACAATTCACGTCAACTAATACCAAAAAAACAACTTTCTATTACATCAGTAGTGGAAGGCTAACCTTTGATGTTAATATGGTTCCTAAACCTTATATAAATACTTCGATTTCATTAGTTCATAATGATAATGGGTTAGAAAACATAATAAATAAAACTAGAAAACAACCAAAATTTGATAAAACACAAGGTTAATCTTGTTGAGTATAAATACGGTACTAAAAGAAGAGGCAGCAAACTATAGTCCTTTTCTATTAGTTAGCTCAAAGATTAAGCTTGCATATCTACAAAATAAAGTTTCATGATTATGAAAAATATTACTTCTAAAGTATTGATGTTAATATTACCTGCTTTACTAGCAGTATTTAGTGTGAATGCTCAAATTTCAGGAACCACTAGAAATTATGAGGAGCGTTTTGCACAAAATATACGTGGTAATTTTACAATGATAGGTAATACTAATGTAGACTGTGCTTCAGGATGTCCTGGAACTCCAGTTACAAACAATGGTTTGCAAATGGGGTATTATGATGCAGATAGTGATGCTACCACTGTGAATTCTAGTAGGTCTAACCTATCTATCCCAGCAGGAGCTACTGTAGAATTTGCTGGATTGTATTGGGGAGGAGTCAATAGTTCTACATTTGCAGGTGCCACTGCTGCTCCAGCAGGTCTTAGCATGGATGAAGTAAAATTTAGAACGCCTAGTAGTGGTACATATAATACAGTAAACGCTATAGTACGAAACTTAGAAAGTACGCAATTCGCAGGGTGGAATACATTCATGGCTTTCGCAGATGTAACATCTTTGGTGCAAGCGGCAGGCTCTGGAGATTATTATGTGGCAGATATAGCTTTAATAACTGGGAATGCATTTACAGGGCCTCACGGAGGTTGGACTTTAGTGGTAGTGTATAGCTCAGATACTGAAATTGCTAGAAGAGTTAATGTATGGGATGGGTTTCGATTTTTTGGTTTTGGAGCAAATGATGTATTTACAGTTACAGGGTTAGATACGCCTGCTTCGGGAAGTTTTCAAACGCATGTAGGATATTTTGCTATGGATGGAGAACAAGACCAAACAGGAGATTTTGTTGATGTTAATGGAACTGCTCTGTCTAATGCGCTAAATCCATCAGATAATACATTGAATGGTTCTATTTCTGATTTTGGGGTAAGTATGTCAAATAGAGATCCAAACTTCAGTTATAGTTGGGCGCTAGATATTGATGTTTTTGATGCATCAGGAAGTGTTCCTAACGGGGCAACAACTGCAAATGTTAATCTAGGAAGTGCTAATGAAGGTATTTGGGGAGGAGTTTTTGTAATCTCAAATGAAATTTCTCAACCAATTGTGACGAAGACAATAGCACCAGAAGTAATTGGTGTAGGAGGAACTTCTACAGTAGAAATTTCTGTATTTAATCCTTCCGTTGGAGTTGCCTTAACGAATAATTCAATTGCAGATCAACTGCCTGCAGGGATGGTAGTGGCAAGCACGCCAAATGCTTCATCTTCATGTGGAGCAACTATTAATGCTGTTGCAGGAGCATCGTCGGTTTCAATGAGTGGATTTGATTTGGCTCCAGGTGCTTCGTGTACACTCTCGTTTGATGTTACATCAACAACCCTAGGGACCTATGTAAATGTCATACCTTCTGCGGTTGCAGATTTTTCAAATACTCAGGCTGTAGGCTTAGGTAATACAGATAGTGATAATTTGATAGTGATACTAGATAGTGATGGTGATGGAATAGATGACCTTACGGATCAAGATGACGATAATGATGGAATTTTAGATACACAAGAATTATGTGGTACAGATCCTATTGCGGTAAATCTAGATTCTGTGATACGAGTAGAAATAGACTTGGATCAGTTTTCCACAGAAGTAGGTTGGTCGTTATCGCTAAGAGGAACTACTATTGCTAGTCAACCTGCAGGTACGTATACTGCGGGTAATATAACTGTTTCTCAAGATGTAACAGTCACAGAAAATGGAAATTATTTCTTTTCAATAACAGATACGTTCGGAGATGGGATTCAAGGGAATTCATATCGTATTTTCATTGACGGTGTTTTAACAATAAATAGAACTTTTGGTTCGCCTACAGATACAACGACATTTTCACAATCGGATAATGTACTAGTAAATACAATAGTAACAAATCCATTTAGTTGTTTAACAGATGATCCTAGCGGAGACGCAGATAGCGATGGTATACTCAATCACCAAGATGCAGATTTTTGTACTTTAAACTTTATGGGCGTATGTGCAAGCTTAGATACAGATAGTGATGGAATAATAGATTCACTAGATCCAGATAGTGATGGTGATGGTTGTGCAGATGCATTAGAAGCAGGGCATACTGATGGTGATAATGACGGAGTTTTAGGAAACTCACCTGTAACCGTAGATCCAGCTAATGGTAGAGTAACTGGACAAGGCGGTTACACAGGTACAAATACAGCTGTAACAAATGCAGGTAATTCAGCGGCTTGTAACTTCTGTGTATTAGATTCAGCTTCAGTGACATCAGTTTTTTGTAATGATAACGGAACTCCGTTTGATAATTCAGATGATACTTTCACATTTTACATTAGCCCTACAGGAAACTTCCTAGGAACAACTTATAGTGTTTCAGGAGATATCACTAGGTCAGGTATTTCATATGATATCCCAGAACAATTTGGACCATTCCCGATTTCTGGAGGTGATATTGCATTTACTGTTACAGACAGCGCAGATGGGACATGTCAATTACTAGGTGTTACAGTTACACCACCAGCAGTTTGCTCAAGCACGACTTCTGTTGATACAGATGGTGATGGTGCTACAGATAATATTGATATAGATAATGATAATGACGGAATTATAGATGATAAAGAAAATGTATGTACGACTCGTGATATAACTTCAGGAACTTGGTCAGGAACTAATCCTTACACAAACACAGCAGGGACTAACGGAATTTCTTTTGGAAGTACAATTCCTTCTGGTGGAGTAATTACGTATGCTCCAAACGGGACTATGACTACAGATTCTTTTTTCTCCGATGCTATTGTAGAGGGATCCAATTCTTTAGAGTTTTCAGTTACTTGGGATGATTCATCCGAACCAGGAGAAGCAGCCGCAAATGATAGAGTTGCTGGGACAGTAACAATAACATATACGAATCCGGTATACAATCCTATAATTCATATAGATAGATTAGGAGGAAATACACAAGTAACTCCAGGGAATTATGTGTCAAATACTTCATTGTGGACACTTCAAAATGCGAATCTTACGATGGCGAAAATTTCTGGAAACACACAATTAATAGTAAATTCAAAACAATTCTATCGAGATCCTAGTAGAAGTTTAGGACCAGGATCACCTATTGTGCTTTCAGGAAATGCAGACCTTGCAGGCGGACTTGGTACAGCTGCAGGTAGTATCCAAATATACGGAGCAGTAACAACGTTAATATTCCAAGTAACAGGAGAAGGTTTAGATGGAAATGGAACAGATGTATTAGAAATGTCCTTTGATTCTTGTCCTGTTGTTGATACGGATGGTGATACAATACCTGATTATTTAGATACAGATAGTGATAATGATGGATGTCCAGATGCACTTGAAGGAGGAGATAATATTTTAGCTTCTGCTGTAGATGTAAATGATATGCTTGATGGTACAGTTGATCCAGCAACTGGAGTGCCTAATAATGTAAACACAACAACAGGTCAAACTGCAGGGAACTCACAAGATGCTTCTATGACAGATGGGCAATGTGATGATGATGGAGATCGAGTTTTAAATGTAAATGATATATGTAATGGTTTTGATGATGCAGTGGATAGCGATGGAGATTTAGTGCCGGATGGTTGTGATTTAGATGATGACAATGATGGTATATTAAATACTAATGAATTTTCTTCTTGCACTGTGTTTACTTATACTGGTTCAGACCAAGTCGTTACTATACCAGCAAATGCTATTGGGATGCAAGTAAAGGTATGGGGAGCTGGAGGAGGACATGAAATTGTCGGAACTGGTGGATATGCTGGTGTCGGAGGATATACCTATGCAAGGTTTGATAGTTCAGTAGTTATACCTGGAAATCAAATCTCAGTAGTTGTGGGAGCAGGAGGTAATTTCAATGGGAGACCAGACGAGTTTTCCCCCGCTGCAGTTTATGGCTTTGGTTCAATTTCAGGACATGATCAAGGAGGAGGTTTGTCAGGGGTCTTTATTGGAAATACAACCGTACTTGAAACTGATAATTCAAGAGCATTAATTATTGCAGGAGGAGGAGCTGGCTATGAAAATAGTGGAGGATTACCTGATGAAGGGGCACAAGGTAATAACGGAAATAGTCTTTCTTCTGGAGGCGAAGCTACAATGAGAGGTGCAAGTGATGACTTTCCAAGTTCTTCGTGTACACCGTTACCAACTACTGCTCATTTCTCAGGAGGAGGAGGAGGCTATGAAGGAGGAAATAGAACCCAAACTTTGGTAGCTAACTATTCAAGTGTTTATGGTACTTGTGATAATAATCGAGCCGCAGCCAATGGAGGAAGCGGATTTGTAAATCCTTCAGCAATAGTCTCTAGTATCCAATTTACAGCAGATGGTACAATAAATTTGCCTCCTAATGTTTCAGACCCAGATTACATAAGCGGTGTGGGAGTGGCAGGAACAAATTCTTCCAATGCTGGAGGAAATGGTTTGGTTATTATATGTTGGATAATAGATACAGATGGAGATACGATTCCAGATTATCTAGATGTTGATAGTGATAATGATGGATGTTATGATGCAATTGAAGGAGCTGGTAACTTTACTACTTCAGATTTAACATCAAGCAATAACTTAGCTGATAATGATGAAGGTACAGTAAATGCAACAACTGGAGTTCCGACTAATACGGGAAGTCCACAAGCAACAAATGAAAATGTAACAACTGCTACACAAGCAGCAATTACAACAGATCCTCTAACAACTCAAACAATATTTGAAGGAGAGAATGTTATATTCACAGCAGCAGCAAGTTCGCAATCAACAACTACATTTGCTTCTGGAACACCAAATTACACAGTTCTACCAGCCACAGATTCTTCAGTCAACATTATATACCAATGGCAAGAAAGTACGGACAATGGAGCAACTTGGTCAGATATTACAGTTGCAGGAACAAATCCAACTTATTCAGGATTTAATTCAAATACATTAACCTTAACAAATGTACCAAGTTCTTACAATGGATATGATTATCAATTAATCATTACACATAGCGAAAACTCATGTATACTTTTAGATTCACAAGATGCAAATCTAGTTGTGAATCCGTTAGTAGCAATGAGCGTAGGAGATGTAACGGTAGCAGAAGATGCAGGCAGCGCAAGTGTAGCGGTAAATATTGACAATCCATCTAGTGTAGATACAGTAGTGAGTATCACTACGGTAGATAACAGTGCAACCAATCCAGATGATTATACCACGACAACAGTCACAGCGACGATCCCAGCAGGTCAGACTACGGTAGATGTATCAATTCCAATTACTGATGACGTTTTAGATGAAGCAGACGAAAGTTTTACAGTAAACGGAACCGTAACAAGTGGGAACACAAGTAACACTGACCCAAGTGGAATAGTAACAATAACAGATAATGATATTTGTACTTCTGATCCAATGGCCGACTGTGATGGAGACGGAGTAACCAACGGAGACGTATTGAATCCACCAAACGGCGGAACACCAACAGATCCGAACGATCCATGTGATACTAATGTAGATGATATTTCTGTAACTCAATCAGGAGACTGGTTAGCAGCAGACTGTGATGGAGACGGAGTAACCAACGGAGACGAATTGAATCCACCAAACGGCGGAACACCAACAGATCCGAACGATCCATGTGATACTAATGTAGATGATATTTCTGTAACTCAATCAGGAGACTGGTTAGCAGCAGACTGTGATGGAGACGGAGTAACCAACGGAGACGAATTGAATCCACCAAACGGCGGAACACCAACAGATCCGAACGATCCATGTGATACTAATGTAGATGATATTTCAGTAACTCAATCAGGAGACTGGTTAGCAGCAGACTGTGATGGAGACGGAGTAACAAATGGAGATGAGTTAAATCCACCAAACGGCGGAACGCCAACCGATCCAAACGATTCATGTGATTCTAATGTAGACGATATCTCAGTAACACCTTCTGGCGATTACTTAGCAGCAGATTGTGATGGAGATGGAGTAACAAACGCAGACGAATTGAATCCACCAAACGGAGGAACACCAACAGATCCAAATGATCCATGTGACTTAAATGGAGATGATATCTCTGTAGCGCAAAGTACAGAATGGTTAGAAGGTGACTGTGATGGAGACGGAATACCAAATGAAGTAGAGGGAACTCAAGATACTGATGCAGATGGAATTGCTGATTTCTTAGATATCGATAGTGATGATGATGGAATTATTGATACAGTAGAAGCAGGAAACGATCCAACAATGCCAGTTGATACAGATGGAGATATGATTCCTGATTACTTAGATCAAGATAGTGATGACGATGGTATCTTAGATAACGTTGAAGGTCAAACTACAGATGGATATATTCCACCAAGTGGAAACGATGCAGATGGTAACGGACTAGATGATGCTTATGAAGATTCACCAGGATCAGGAGAAGGAATTGATCCAGTAAATACAGATGGAACTGATAATCCAGATTACACTGATACAGATAGTGATAACGACGGAGCACTAGACAGTGTAGAAGGTCATGATTATGATGGAGATGGAGTGCCAGATGTAGTACCATCAGGAGAAGATGTTGATAATGATGGTGTAGATGATGCTTATGACGGTGACTTAGGTGGATATGGAGATCCAAATGGAGCTTCAGTAGATGATCCAACAGATGATTTACCTGATACAGACGGAACAGAAGATCAAGATTATAGAGATACTGATGACGATGGTGACGGACTTCCAACATCTGATGAAAACCCTGATCCAAATGGAGATGGAGATAGCAGTGATGCTACAGATGCAAATGATAATGGTACGCCAGATTACCTTGAGCCAAACAATTCATCAACGTCAGAAGATGACTTGGAAATCTTCAATGCGGTGACGCCAAACGGAGATGGAGATAACGATGTGTTCACAATAAGAAACATTGAATTATTTCCAGACAACCAAGTACGTATCTATAACAGATGGGGAGTTCTAGTGTACGAGACAAAAGGATATGGTCAAAATGGAAACTATTTTACAGGTATATCAAACGGTCGAGTAACAATTCAGAAAAACAAACTATTACCAGTAGGAACATATTATTACGTTGTTGATTATGTAGCCAACGGTGTTAATAAGAGTAGAGCCGGTTATTTATACATACAACGATAAACAATACAAGCGTACATACTATTTCGGTAGTATGTACGCTATAACTAATAAACAAAAACATACCATACTATAATGAGAAATAAAATCATCATCATCATAGTCTTATTGAGCACTGTATTTTCAATAGAAAGTTACGGACAGCAGGACGCTCAGTATACGCAGTACATGTACAATACCATTAGTGTCAATCCAGCGTATGCCGGATCTAGAGGTGTCTTAAGTATTGCGGGATTACATCGTTCACAATGGGTAGGTTTAGAAGGTGCGCCACGAACGCAAACCTTAAACTTACATACGCCAATAGGAAGAAAAGGAAAAGTAGGACTCGGAGTCTCTATTGTAAATGATCAAATAGGACCAACTGATGAAACCTATTTTGACATCGATTTCTCATATACAATCAACACATCAGAAAACGGAAAACTTTCTTTCGGTGTAAAAGCAGGAGGACATTTATTAGATGTATGTTTTGATTGTTTAAATCAGTACAACCCGAATGATTTATTACTACAGAGTAATATTGATAATAAATTCTCTCCAAATGTCGGAGCTGGAATTTACTACAGAAACTCTGAAAAATGGTATGTTGGGCTATCAGCACCAAACTTATTAGAAACAAAACACTTTGACGAATCGTCATTATCAACCGCTAAAGAACGTATCAACTTTTACTTAATTGGTGGATATGTATTTGATATGAGTGATAGTGTAAAATTCAAGCCAGCAGTACTATTCAAAGCAGTATCTGGTGCGCCTTTACAGGCAGATTTGTCAGCGAACTTTCTAATCAATGAAAAAGTAACACTAGGAGCTGCTTACAGATGGAGTGCCGCTTTTAGTGGATTGGTTGGATTACAACTATCAGATAGTTTTATGGTCGGTTTTGCCTATGATCGTGAAACTACTGAATTAGGAAATACACAATTTAATGATGGTTCGTACGAAGTCTTCTTACGCTTTGAACTGTTTAATAACCGTGATAAAATTATCTCACCAAGATTCTTCTAAAACTAACTATGATGACACGAACAAAATATCTCATATATACTGTAATATCTTTATTCGTACTTGTTGGTTATGCACAAGAACGAAAACTAAACAAAGCAGACAAAAATTATGACAGCTACGCTTTCATCAATGCAATAGAAATCTATGAAGAAGTTGCAGAAGAGGGTCACAAATCAAAAGAACTTTTTGAAAAACTCGGGAATGCATATTATTTCAATGCCGATTTAGCAAATGCAGCAAAATGGTATGGCGAATTATTTAATCTTGGAGAAGAAGTAGCACCAGAATACTATTTCCGCTATGCGCAAGCCTTAAAAGCTGAAAAGCGCTATGCAGAATCGGATAAAAAAATGCAAGAATTTAATAAGCTTACAGGAAGCGATATTCGTGGAACAAAGTTTATGAATACACGTAACTATTTAGATCAGATAGCAGAACAATCAGGACGTTTTCGTATTACAAACTTAGGAGTAAACTCTCCATATTCTGACTTTGCACCATCGTTCTATTTAGAAAATAACTTAGTATTCTCTTCAGCAAGAGATACAGGTGTTGCAAAACGTTACAAACACAAATGGAATGCACGTCCATTCTTAGATTTATATGGTGCAGAAGTTGCTGATAATGGAAGTTTGTCAAACGTTGACAAATTCTCAAGTAAACTCAATACAAAATATCACGAGTCTACTACAGTATTTACCAAAGACGGAAACACCATGTATTTTACACGTAACAACTATTACAAAGGAAAATACAAAAAGGACAGAAAAGGAATTAACAAACTAAAAATATTCAGAGCAACGCGTGAAGGTGATCGTTGGACAAACATTGAAGAATTACCATTCAACAGTGATTTATTCTCAGTAGCACATCCCGCACTAAGCGTAGACGAGAAAAAACTCTACTTTGCTTCAGACATGCCAGGTTCGGTAGGACAATCAGATTTATATGTGGTAGACATTAATGACGATGGTACATTTGGAGAGCCAAAAAACTTAGGAAAAGGCATCAACACTGAAGCTCGTGAAAACTTCCCGTTTGTAAGTCAAGACAATGAATTATACTTTTCATCAGACGGTCATGTAGGACTTGGTGGATTGGATATTTTTGTAATGCGTTTGGATGATGAAGATCAAGTAATATACAATGTAGGAGAACCTGTAAACAGCCCAGTTGACGATTTCTCTTTCATCATTAACACAAAAACTAAAAAAGGATACTTTGCCTCTAATCGTGATGGAGGACAAGGTGATGATGATATCTATTCATTCCTTGAAATAAAACCAATTCAATGGACCTGTGAGCAAGAAATTGCAGGAGTTGTGAAAGATAGTAAAACAAACGAAATTCTAGCAGGTTCACAAGTAATACTATTTGATAAAAACAATAAAGAATTAGAAAATACCTATAGTAATGAAGAAGGGAAGTTCCGATTCAAACAATTGCTAGAATGTGACGAAGTATACTTTGTAAGAGCTTCTAAGAAAGATTACACTTCTGGGGAAGTATTATTACCAAAACAAGAAGAAGCTAGCTTACGATCAACAGTAGTATTATTAGAAAAAGAAGAAATTCCGTTTGAAGTTGGAGACGATTTAGCAAAAATCCTAAACATTCCAATTATCTATTTTGATTTTGATAAATCGAATATTCGTCCTGATGCTGCTGCAGAATTAGAAAAAGTAGTAGTTGTAATGAAAAAATATCCAACACTTAAAATAGATGTGCGCTCGCATACCGATAGTCGTGGTACGGATTCGTACAACATGGCATTATCGCAACGAAGAAATAAATCAACGCGTGCGTACATAGCTTCTAGAGGAATTGACGAAAGTCGCCTTACAGGACAAGGATATGGAGAAACACGTCATGTAAACAAATGTAGTAATGGTGTAAAATGTAGCGAAGAGGAACACCAACTCAACAGACGAAGTGAATTTATAGTTGTGGAAAGATAAACTAACATACACAGTCATTCTTTAAAAGCATTCTAGCATAACGTTAGAGTGCTTTTTTTATGAATTCTGATTTTAATGGAGAAAGAAGTAGTTTCGATTGATACAAAATTAAAAAGCAGTTAAAATGATACATCCGTTGCGACAACATATTGAAGAAATCATCCCACTTACGGATGAAGAATTTGATCGTATATTGAGTCATTTTGAAACCGTAAAAAAACGCAAACACCAATATATTGTCCAAGAAGGAGAATATGTAAACAAAGAATACTGGATCATTAAAGGTTGCTTAAAAAGTTATTTTACAGCAGACAATGGAAAAGAACATATTCTTCAATTCGGAATGGAAAATTGTTAGATTACAGATTATGAAGCCTTTGTCAAACAAACCAAATCTAAAACCTCAATTGATTGCATAGAAGATAGCGAACTTTTATATATCACTCATGAAAACAGAGAAAAGCTAACTGCAGAAATGCACAAAATGGAACGTTTTTGGGCCAAAAAAAAGCAAGATTATTCGCATTGCACTTCAAAGCAGAGTCTTATCACTCCTTAAAAATTCTACCAAAGAACAATGTGGACTATTGCTAGAACAATATCCAAAACTCTTTCAACGAGTTCCTAAAAAAATGATTGCAGCGTATTTAGGTGTTTCCAGAGAAACTTTAAGTAGGTTAGATTTAATCATTCAAAACTTTGTTTCATATCAAAAAGCATCACATAAAAGTGATCTACATCACTTCAAAATAGTGATATAGCTCCTGAGAAACCAAATACTGGTAACTAAACTTTGTAGCATACTAATTTTAAAACAATGAAATATGAATGCACAAAAAAAAGAACAGTATCACAACATAGGATTGTTACTACTACGAATTACTATTGGAACACTCATTATATTCCACGGAATCGCAAACATGAGTTCCGATTATGCCTTTATCAAACAAGTATTGCAAGGATATCACATTCCAAGCTTTGTAGCCTATGGTGTTTTTTGTTGGGGAAATTATTGCTCCTATTTTGATCATCATAGGAGAAAAAGTCAGAGGCAATGATTTGATTATAGCTTTTAACTTTCTCGTAGCAATATTACTCGCGCACAGTTCAGGCATTTTTGCGCTCAATCAATATAGTGGCTGGGCAATAGAACTTCAGTTATTATACCTTTTTGGAGCAACAACACTGTTTTTTACAGGACCAGGAAACTATGCGCTGTCAACAGACTCAAAGTGGGATTAAACACATAACAATAAAAAAAACAAAATCATGCCATACGTAAATATCAAAATCACAGACGAACAAGTTACAAAACAGGAAAATTTCAGTTAACACAAGGAGTTACAAAATTGTTAGTAGATGTATTGACCAAAGATCCAAAAACTACACATATAACCATCGATGAAGTTTCACTTGAAAATTGGGGATATAATGGTGAACAAACATCTATAAATGAAAAATAGCAATGGTGTAAAATGTATAGAAGAAGAAAATCAATTCAAAAAATGAAGTGAGTTTATAATCACAGAAAATTGCAAAAGAGCGTATTTGTAAAGTTAAAAATATAAATACGCTCTTTTTTTTAATTTAATTTCCTGTATCACAAAGATCACTGTAGCAAATGCCTAAGCACGATTTAGCGATAGTTAAAGGTATCTTTTAACCGCCTGTTAGTTCATGAGACTTAAAATTTGAAACAGCTCATTTGTTTATTCGTGATGAATTCAAATGTTGTTTTTTCATAATAAAAGTTTTATAAATTAATTACGATAAACCTAGATCAAAACAATATTTTTTAAATCGTGCAAAGTGTAGTATTTCTTTAAAAAAAGTATAAGAAAAAAAATCATTTTGCTGTAAATTATGAGCTTTATGTTAATTTTAACTAAAAAATAGCAACGAAGTATCATATTCACAGAAAGCTATTTTGTAAATTTGTGATTGGACAAAAAAATATGGTAAAAGAAAACGTAATTCTAGTAAACGAAAATGATGAGCAAATTGGTTTGATGGAAAAAATCGAAGCGCACGAAAAAGCATTGCTACATAGAGCTTTCTCAGTATTCATTCTCAACAATAAAGGCGAGTTAATGTTGCAACAACGCGCCTTACATAAATATCATTCTCCTGGACTATGGACAAATACATGTTGTAGTCACCAACGTGAAGGTGAAAGTAACATTGCTGCAGGTAAACGAAGATTACAAGAAGAAATGGGATTTGTTACGGAACTTGCGGAAGCAGTTTCGTTCATATACAAAGCCGCTTTTGACAACGGATTAACCGAACATGAATACGATCATGTAATGATAGGAACTTACAATGAAGAACCTATCATCAATCCTGATGAAGTTGCCTCTTGGAAATGGATGGATGTGCAAGCAGTAAAAGATGATATTGCGGTAAACCCAGATACATATACAGCTTGGTTTAAAATCATATTTGAAAAATTTTACGAACACATAAAAGTTGATATATGAAAGTTACCGTAAGTAGAAGAGCACACTTTAACGCAGCACACCGATTGTATCGACCAGATTGGGACGATGTTAAAAACAACGAAGTCTTTGGTAAATGTAACAATCCAAACTATCACGGTCACAATTACGAATTAATTGTCAGTGTAAAAGGTCCGATAGATCCTGAAACGGGGTATGTGATGGATGTCAAAATTTTAAAAGACCTCATTCGCTCGGAAGTTGAAGATGCCTTTGATCATAAAAATCTGAACTTAGATGTTCCTGAGTTTAAAAACTTAAATCCTACAGCAGAAAATATTGTAGTGGTTATTTGGAATAAACTAAGAAAGCATATCAGTACTACATTAGAGTTAGAAGTAGTATTATATGAAACACCTAGAAATTTTGTAAAGTACACCGGAGAATAATAATAACATGATTTTACATCCTTTAAAATTCGAACCAATCTATAAAGAACGTATTTGGGGAGGCGACAAATTACGAACGCAACTCAACAAAAATGTTTCTGGGGAAGCCATTGGAGAAAGTTGGGAATTATCGGATGTAAAAGGAGAACCATCTATAGTAGCAGAAGGCGCTTTAAAAGGAAAAACACTTCAGGAATTAAGTGAAACATATAAATCAGCATTATTAGGAAAAAAAGTATACGATGCTTTCGGAACAAAATTTCCACTTCTCATCAAATATATAGATGCTAAAAGTGACTTATCTATTCAAGTACACCCAAACGATCAACTAGCAAAAGAACGTCACAATTCATTTGGAAAAACGGAAATGTGGTATGTAATGCAAGCTGACGAAGGCGCAAAATTAATGGTAGGTTTCAATCAAGAAGTGACCAAAGAACAATATCAAAAGCATTTAGATAACAATACGCTTACAGAAATTCTCAACTTTGAAGAAGTAAAAAAAGGCGATGTGTATTTTTTGCCTACAGGCAGAATTCATGCCATTGGTGGCGGAATTGTCTTAGCGGAAATTCAACAAACTTCAGATATTACCTATCGTATTTATGATTGGAATAGAGTAGATGCACAAGGAAACTCACGTGAATTGCACACAGCACTTGCCTTAGATGCTATTGATTACACATTACACGAAGAATATAAAACGGCATACAAAGAAGCGAACAACGAAGTAACTACTGTTGTAGATTGTCCCTACTTTACAACGAATCTCATTCCGTTTTCGGGTGAATTAGTTCTAAATCATGATGACAAGGATTCTTTTGTAATATACATGTGTGTAAAAGGAAACGTAACCTTTGAAACCAACATGTTCAAAGAAACGCTCAAATTCGGAGAAACATTACTACTGCCAGCAACGCTTAAGAATGTAAAAATAAGTACTGATGAAGCTTCTGAACTTTTAGAAGTATATGTGAAATAAACAATTTCAGATCGCCAAAAAAATAAATGATTTTAGAAAAAGTTACTTTCTTAGTTTATGATTCGTCATTACGAGGAAGTATGACGAAGTAATTTACTATAACCATTCACAAAACAGCATTTAAACCTGCAGATTGCTACAAAATCTAACAATCTACAAATCTGATCAATCTAACAAAGTCTAAACAAAAAAATCCCAAGCGATAAACAACTTGGGAATCTTATAATTCACGAAACTTTGCGTATAGGTCTTTCTAACAGTGGAAAGCCAAACAAAGCATTACAAATGACTTCTTCGGTCTTTGATTTCTTCTTTGGTTTGGTCACTATAATACGCACCATCAACTTTTTTGTGTCTTGTTGGATCAGTTGAGCCTGAATTGTCAAAGAGTCGTTTAAACGCGCGCTTTTGGTCATTTTAAACGCATAATCGACAATAGCAGGAACGTCGTGAATATAAAATTCTCTAATCGGATAGGTGGCTACTTTCTGAATCTTATCAAAAAGAATATGTGGATGTAAAAATCCATTGTGGTTTGTTACTTTCTTCGTAACTAAAAACTGAATATTTGTCTGTATTTTATTTTTTGCTAATGTGTTCATAATGTAAAATTTTAATGGTGTAACAAGAGTGGTATTGGTTCAATAGGCGTATAGGATGTATTAAAACCAAATAAGGGTTTCATAAATTGAATTGTCATTTCGATCATCTGGGTTACATTTTTTGCGAATTTCATACTAAAAGATTTTAAAAATTAAACAGTTTAAAAATATAAAAGGTGCTTTGTCAAAAGCACCTTTATAAGTTTATAATATAGATATTGAATTGTTAACTAGTACTTATGTCGATGCTTATCATAGATACGTTTTGAATTCGATACAGGAATATAAATCATAACGCACTTGGTCTGTGCATTGCGATTCATAAATTGGCGATATAAGTATACTAAAGCATTCATTGGTATAAAACTAGAAAATTAAAATTAAACCTACTAACATTTGTGATGTTTATAACAAATTATATACCATTTTAGTTTAAATTTGCAAAAAAATATACAACATGTCGAATAAAAGAGATTTAAAAAAGGACTTAAACTACGTTTTTGGAGATATCATTGACGCAGCTTTAATATGGCAAATGGCCAATCCAGATGCAGATGTAACAAAGAGTGAAGAAATCATTGATGAATCTATCAAAAGTTTTGACGAATTGATAGCGGAAGCAAACAAAAGAGGTGTTGAAAATGCAAAAGCACACTTCAAAGGAATTAGACAATCATTAGAGGCAAAAGCAACAGAATTGGTGACAAAAATTAATAGTCTTTAAAAAAATAAAAAAAAGGTTTGCAAAAAATAAAAAGCTTTTTATATTTGCAACCGCTTTGCCGATGTAGCTCAGCTGGCTAGAGCAGCTGATTTGTAATCAGCAGGTCGTGGGTTCGAGTCCCTCCATCGGCTCAAAGTAAAAAAGCTCCTTTCAAAAGGAGCTTTTTTTGTACCCAAAATCAAAATGTATTTGAGTGTATATGTTATTAGTTTTCAGCTATAAAAACAGCTTTATAAACTCCATTTGAAACCTTACTAATTTCAAATCTATTCAAATTTTTACGTTTTTTACCAAATAGTTCTTGAGCACGTACATCATATATTTTTTCAAAACCTTGAAATACTTCTGCAAGATTTGTTAGATAATTTTTAAATGTATCGTTATCATCAAACGTTAGACTTACCAAATACGAGATTGATTCTTCATCAATATGCTTTTTTATAAACTGATATACTTCTTCCTTATAATTTATTCCTGAACTACTTAAATTGAGCTGTAGGTATTCAATACCATTCAATGTTGCCACGTTACCTGTTATAGTTGCTTTATTCAAATCAACTTTTGGATACACAGAATCATCGCGAGAAGGATCTGCCCAATGAAATGGCGGAACTAAAAACGGTTGAATCATTTGTTTTCCAGAAGCGGTTTCTCCATAATAAATTACTTTTCTTCGATCCAATCTTCTTAGTTCAGTATGAAATTCTCTCACTTTCTTCATTTTCTGATTCCCATCTATTTTTAACCGTACTGGAAAATGTCGACCAGATAATGCTTTTTTAGGTATGGATGCAACTTCATTATTTTTAGAAGCTGTACTGTCCATGTTTGAATGTATGAACATATATTGATCTATCAATTCTTGTTTAAGTGCAGGCGCTATCTCACTAATTCCAGAAAGTTTTCCATCAATAGATACTTTGTCATCCGAAATAACAAATGTTGTTGTTGGAAATAAAGTACGCTTATCAATTATGTGTATAGGATTATCTTTATTGTTTAAATATTCTTTAAAAAGAACATCTTCTTGAAGGGATGCTTGTGTGTTAGTTTTTGAATTGCATTGTATCAATACTAAGCTAAATAGGATAGCGCAAGTGATAGTCAGTGCAGCTTTTAATTTCCCTGTAAGTCCTGATTTTTTATGTTTCATCATAATTATTCTCTTTTTTATAAATGATAAATTAAAATTGTTTACCAACCCGTGTGAGTTGTTGCTAACTAATTGTCTCAATAGTAAGGTCTGGTAATCAACTAAGGAATAACCTGCTTTAATTATTTTTTTATCTGCTATATATTCATGTATTGCTTTTAAAGAGTTAATAAGTATCCAAATCAATGGATTAAACCATAGAAATGCTGCTATAAATTGTATAAATAGTAAATCAAATGAATGTTTCTGTTCAATATGTGTTTTTTCATGCACAATAATCTGATCAAGTTCTAACGTATCTGTAATGCCTTCATAAACAAAAGCATGTTTTAAAAATGAAAATGGCGCAATAGGATAGGAAACCTTTACTACTTTTATCCCATTAATTTCTACTTGAGGATACTTCAAAATCATTTTCTGAAGCTTTCTAAAGTTCCAAAACAGTTTCGATAAACAGAATAAAACTCCAATGATATATATGCTCCATACAAACTTCAAAAAAATATATGTCCAATCAATAGTCGTTGATTCATGAACTTCAGAAGTTGTATCATGCGTAGAAATTGAAGTTTTAGAAGCTTTGTATTCCCATGTTTCCGCAGTTTCATAATAAGACGCTCTAAAGTTGCCAAACTCTTCAATAGAGTTGTCTATAACTGTAATATTCCCTTGGCTAAAATCAAAACTCATCAAAGGCAACAGTAGTGAAAAAACAACGATTCCAATAAGGAAAAACCGATTAAGGTTAAAGAACGTCTCTTTTTTCAACACAGCAATATAGAAAACATAAAATACGGCTAATATGACGCTAGATTCCAGTAAGTATATTATGAATTTACTCATCTTTCTTAGCTTTAAGTTCAGCTAACATTCTCATGGCTTCATCCAATTCCTTTTCATCCAGTTTTTTGCTTTCTGCAAAAAAGTTGACGACTTGAGAAAGTGAATTATTATAATAATCGGTCACTAATCGCTTCATTTGGCCTTTACTATATTCTTTTTTACTAATCAATGGATAGTATTGGTGCGAATTTCCATAAGCTTTATAACCTACGATCTCCTTTTGAACTAACACTCTAACAATCGTTGATACCGAATTGTAAAGAGGTTTAGGATCAGGATATTGTTCAATAATATCTTTGATAAAACCTTTTTTAATATCCCAGAGAATTTTCATTATTTTCTCTTCTACCTTAGTTAAAGTGACCATTACTATATGAGTTTTATTAATTAGCAGTACAAGTATACAACTTAAAATTAAGTTATAAAACTTATTTTTAAGTTAATTAACTTAATTATAAGTTAATCTATTTATTTTTAAGTTGAATTGAAGTTAGATTTACTTTAATAACAAAGCTTTGTACAAATAATAAACGCCTAAATTTTGTTATTTGAGGATATTCCAATAGATTTAGGAATAAATGACACTAACACGTCTCCTAAATTCAAAAGATGAAAAGAATCGCAATCGTTTTATTAGTTATTGTTTCCTACACACAAACAGTTACTGCCCAATTTAATTTAACTCCCGCACAACAATACTTCTTGAATGAATTACGAGATGCTTATGGCGGGCAACTGATGTTTGCAAATAATTACCAGAAAACCTCACAATTGTATAATGAACTAGCAAGATATTCAGGAATGAGTTTTCCAGTAGTGTTTAATCAAACATTTCGTTGGGGAGAAGCTCATTATGGAGGGTTAATCATCTTAGACTATTCTACAATTCACAAAAATAGAAATGTACTTGCTTTTGTATTTGCTCATGAGTGGGCACATCAAGCATTAGGTCATCAACCAAATTTATATAGACCCAACGGAAATAGATGGCGTGTGCGAATATCTAAAACTCAAGATGAAGATGAAGCAGATTATTATGCAGGACAATTTCTAGCTGCTTTAGGATATGATGTAGAAACAGTTGTAAATTATCTGAATGGAATTCCAAATTTACACAGTACAACACATTCTTCACCTCAAAAAAGAGCTCAAACAGTATTGAATGGTTATCATAGTGTACAAAGATCAACAAGTCAATTTGAAACATATAGATCATCAATTCCTACAGCTGGTAGTATCTCTAAACAAAAGCTACAATACAGAGATGTGTTTGTAGAAGATTTTAACAATAATGCAAATAATTGGAAAATAGGGAGAGATTATAAAAAATACAAACTCTCATCAGATGGAGAACCAAGTATACTCAATGTAACGTATGCAATATCAAATGGAAGATATGTCATTAAAAGTAATGGTGATTATGGACAAGGAGGAATTGGTTCGAAACAATTAAAATTTAATGCCAGAGAAGATTTTGAAATTTCTACAGTATTCTATTTATATTCAGGAGGGTTTGAATTACGATGGGATTCTTGTAATGGAGAACCAGATGAAGATGGTTCTTATGAACAATTTTCTAACTACGTTAGCATTGGTTCTGATGGAGAATATGAAATTGGACATCATAATAGAAATGTAGAGTTTGGAGGAATAGGAAAAGAAGGAAAATTTACATTTGGAACAAGAAATAGAGTATACTTGCAAATTATTTATGAAAATGGAGTCTGCGAGTACTATATCAACAAAAAACTGGTAGCAAAAATGAAAGCTGATGTTTGTGGAAATGGCGCAAGCTTATCCGTAGATTCCAAAGCAGATGTAGAAATTGATAATATAATGATACTACCAAAAAATAACTAAATACGTATGACCTTTAAAGAACTAAAATTAAACAAACCCATTGTCCGAGCATTATTTGAAAAAGGATATGAAGATCCAACTTTAGTTCAAGAACGTGCCATTCCAGTAATTTTAGAAAAGCAAGATATTATTGTTTCTGCTCAAACTGGAACAGGAAAAACAGCAGCGTATGCGTTGCCCATCTTACAATTGTTGTTTGACAAGCAGGATGCACCAAAAAAAGGAAAAAAAATACGTGCTTTAGTAGTATGTCCCACACGTGAATTGGCAATTCAAATTGAAGAAAACTTTAAAGCCTATAGTACCTACACAAACTTACGTACAGGAGTTGTTTTTGGAGGCGCTTCTATGGAACCTCAAAAAGATATGCTCAAAAAAGGCGTGGATATTTTAGTAGCTACGCCAGGACGATTGCTAGATTTACACAAGCAAGATCGTATCAATCTTGATTATGTAGAAACTTTGGTATTAGATGAAGCTGACTTAATGTTAGACATGGGATTCATAGATGATGTAAAAAAAATAGAGCGTTTGTGTCCTGATAAAAAGCAAATTTTATTGTTTTCAGCAACGATGCCCTACAAAGTAGAACACTTAGCAAACTCTATTTTAAGAGCACCAGAATATATTGAAGTAGCGCCAACATCTTCTGCAGCCAAAGGTGTGAATCAAGTGTTGTATTATGTGCCGAAACCAAAAAAAATAGAACTCTGTTTACACCTACTTCGAAACAATATCAAAGGAAGTGTTATCATATTTAGACGAACAAAATACGGCGTGGATAAGCTTGAAAAAACATTGCTTCGTAACAACTATAAAGTAGCAAGCATTCATGGAGATAAATCGCAAAGTCTACGACAACAAGCCTTAAACGATTTCAAAAATGGTGATGCTAATATCTTCATAGCAACCGATGTAGCTTCCAGAGGAATTGACATTAAAAATGTAGATACTGTCATCAATTTTGACATTCCAAATGTATCAGAAACCTATGTGCATAGAGTAGGAAGAACGGCAAGAGCTGGTGCGTCAGGAATGGCATTGTCTTTTTGTTCAGCAGATGAGAAAAACTATATTAAGGACATTCAACAATTGATTAATACAGCTATTCATGTAGAAGAAGAACATCCGTATCCACTCGATCCAAAAGCAAAACCACAAGTTCATAAAAAGAAAGGAAGTAAATATAAAAAAGGAAGAAAGTCTGAAGCTTCTAAAAAGAAGAAGAAACGCTGGTACTAAACGGTTGTAGATTTTAAGAACAAATGAACTTCATTAAAAAATATTGTATTTATCTTTCAGTTATCTTCTTTATTTCATGCTCTTTTGAGACTTCAGAACTTAAAAAAGGAATGTGGAAATATTGTGGAGGATATTATATTGGTGATTTTTTCAATACAACAAATATGTCTTTTATAAATGACACAATATATATCAACAGTATACCAAAAGCACTTATAATTGGAAAAGAAGAAAGCTTTTTGGGAGCTACTGTTCGAAAGGTAGTTATTAGGTCTTTAGCATCCAATGAAGAAGGAACATACTGTGGAAAATAAATATGTCACTTCGAGTTTTTTTCATAATGAAATAAAGAAAAAATCTATTGAGAGAAACGCTGAAAAGTATAGCCTCATTCTTTTTTATATCTTTTCAACGAATTATAATCTTAATCTACACTTGAAAATGCGATATCAAATTCTTCTTATAATTACAATAAGTTTTATTTCTTGTGAAAAAGAAGTTTCAGAAAAGAACTATGATACGGCCAGAATTCTTTCTTACGAAGTCAATCCAAAAAAGTCGAATTTACAATTCTGTTGGAAAAATGAACAGGGACAAATCTATGGAAATGCTAAAAATTTAAAAGCTCAACTACAAACAAAGGGACAAGAATTAATTTTCGCAATGAATGGTGGTATGTACAAAAAAGATCAATCGCCACAAGGTTTGTATGTTGAAAACGGGAGTATTATTACACCCATAGATGATAAGAAAGTAGGATACGGAAACTTTTACCTACAACCAAACGGTATTTTTTATATAACCAAAGATAATGTAGCTGCCATTTGCGTTACAGATGCTTTAAATGTTGCTAAGAGAAATATAAAATATGCCACTCAATCTGGACCAATGTTAGTGATTGATGGAAGACTGCATGCAAAACTTAACCAAGGTTCTAAAAACCTGAATATTCGTAATGGAGTAGGTGTATTACCGAATGGAAATTTGCTATTTGCCATGAGCAAGGAGAAAATTAACTTTTATGACTTTGCCACCTTTTTTAAGCAAAATGGATGCAAAAATGCTTTATATCTTGATGGATTTGTTTCAAAAACCTATCTGCCTGAAAAAAACTATGAACAACTAGATGGGAATTTTGGAGTGATGATAGTAATTGTTACATCTGAAGAGTGATTTTTTTAAAAGTTTCAAATATATCGTATCTTATAGTCAGAAAATATAATTGCAACTTAATCATTTACAGATGAAAAAATATGTATATCTTTTAGCTATGCTTTTTGCATTTCAATCGTATGCTCAAAAAGACAAAACAGTTTTTGAATTGAATCCTTCTCAAAGCATGTTAATGACTGGGAAAGGAATTGGGCAAGATGGTGCCATCAATCCGTATAAAGATGGAAATAGTATTGCTATGATAAAAAATCTTGGTGAAAATGAATTTTCAATTCGTGTACAACGTGATGGGAAAATTATAAAGCAAACAACACTCGCAGCAGGAAAAGCAACGAAAATAGCCTTAGCCAAGGGAAGTGAATTGTACTTTGATACAGAGCAAAAAGCAACTGTAAAGTTAGAATTCATGGATGGTTTGAATTAAAGAACTATATGTTGATATAAAAGAAAAGAGATGGAACTTTCCATCTCTTTTTTTATAGCTTACTTTTTGTCGTCAAAATGTTCCTTTAAGAAGTTTTCAATTTTACCAACTTCTATTTTTTCTAAATCTTGGGCTTCTTTCTTTAAGACTCCTTCCATTTCAGTACCCAAAGCATCGACAGCTTTAAAAGGAGTTCCATCAAAATAACGAGGTTTTGTTCCTGGTCCCGTAGGACTTCCATGATCAGCCTGAATAGATTTTCTCCAGCGTTCGGCATGTGTACGCCATTCTTCAGTATCTACTAAAGCGGGTTGCGTAAACCAAACATTCCAAGTCAAAGTATTTCCTTTCTTTAGCATATTTCCAGAAGCTGTATTAAAAGCAAACATGACCATTTCATTAAAGTCATCCACTATTTTATTCCCTGTTTTTTTAATGCCGCCAATTTCTACATCAATATGACCCACATTCCAAGCTTCTTCTTCATGCCTTGCAAATGGCGGGCTTTTAAAACGAGGTGTTTCTCCTTGGCTTACAGGAAATATTGGCTGATTTGGGTCTTGAAACTTATGTGTTTGTACTTTAATTGCTTTTGCCTTTGAAGTTGGGAAATCCAACCCTAAATCATTAAAAAGATCCCAAAGTTTCTTTACCCATTCTTTTTGTAATGAACTTGGACTAAACCAGATAGTACCTTCTACGGTCATATCAGCATAAAACGTTTTAGTGGTTTCATCAACCCAGCCACGTTGTCCAGTTACGGTAACCTCTACATTCATACAACCAAACGTTGGTGAACATGCTCCTTGCTGCGGACAAATAATAGAATATACACGTCCTTCATTGGTATAGCCAAGTCTGGAAATATAAGGTGAAAACATTTGAAAACATCGAGAAGCTTCATTTCCCAGAACGGTTTGCCAACTAAACTCTGGCCACTTGACACCTTGTTGTCGTTGTAATTTATCAATATTGTCCATATTGTCTAACATTGGTAAAGAAGACAAATCTGGATTAGGATAAGCAAATGCAGGATTCGACTGCGCAAATCCGCCAATCCATCCTGGAGGAATTTGGGTAGTACTCATGGTAATTAGTTTTTTTTGAATTTATAGATTCCTAAAGTACTTCTTTCAACTAGTAAGAAATAGCGTATAAGTACGGGGTTTACATAATTATTTTATACGTGTTTTTGATTCTTGATGAAAATTGGAATTTGTAAATTTATCCAAATAAGATCTCAAAAATATATTATGAAAATACTGTTAAAGCTATTATTTGTTATTTGTTTGGTAAGTTGCGTAAGTACAAAAAATGACATTGTGGTAAACCCAAGTTTGACCAAAAACTTAAAGATTGCAAAAAGTGATTTACAAATCATTACGCCAGATATAGAACTTAGTGAAAAGAAAAACAGTAAGTTTCTAAAACATCCTGCAAAAAGAGAAGAATTACGAAAATTAGTATTACAAACAATACAGTCAAAATTCCCTGATGCACCGTATGTTGAGGTGCCGTTTTTATATAAAGGTTCGTATACGATAAACAGTGTATTAGAAACAGAACTTAACTACAAAACAAAAAAAGCGCCAGCAGAAATTTTAACAACAGGTAAACGATATAGCATTTTAATAAGCACAAATTGTTATTTTGGAGATGTAGAAAGAGGTGTTATCAATCTCGTTTTGATCGATAATCAAAAGAAAACTCGCAAAACATTGGAGCATTATCGATATAAACACAGTCCACTAGAAACAGAGAAATTCAAGCGTAAAATTTTAAAAGTTTTAGATCAATTATAATCAAAAATTCATAGCAATTTGCATGATTTACTACACAGAATAAACTTTTATTTCAAATTTATCGTTAGATAGTAAGAACCAACCTTTCTGATATGAAGTGTAAAAGTGTAAAAGTTGTAGTATATACGATCGTATTACTTTTTTCGATCCAAACATTTGGGCAAGATCTACGTCCTGAAATCAAAAAAATAGCAAAATCAATGGCTAGTGGAGCGCAGTTGGAAGGGCGTTATATCGGAATAGGAGGAATGCCGTCGAACCAATATTCAAAGTATAAAAAGCTTAAAAAATTAGCCACAGAAAAAGAACTTTTAACATTGCTTCAACACGAAAGTAGTATTGTAAAAGGATATAGTGCATGGGCTTTGGTTGATAGAAAATATACTGATTTAGAATCAATCTTTAGTACATTTCTCAATACGTTAGAGACTGTACAAAGCCAAAGTGGTTGTGTTGTTTCGGAAGATTTGCTCGCTTGGGAATTGTATTCGAAAGTGCTTTATCCTTCAGGTAAAAAAATGCTAACTAATAAAGACAAGAAATATTATATAGAACAACTTCAAAAACTAGATCATATCATACTCAGAAAGAGAGCGTATTCTTCTTTATTGCGACTTGCGCTTAAAAATAATCAAGCGAATCCTGAGAATTATGACATTATAAAAACGCTTGCTTTAGAAGATAATCATGTAGAAGCATTGACTGAATTAGCTAAGTACAAAAATGAACAGGATATTGATGCTATTTTAGAAAGAGGAACAGATGCTTTTTATGCAATATCTTATTTTCCGAACCCGAAGTTTTGGAATTTTTAACACAATATAAAGCTACTGAGAACTCTTTGGAGTATTTTAGGGCAATCGCAGCATTTCAAAATGATGAAGCACTACAAACACTAACAAGCATCTATGAAGCATTGTTAAATGAAAAAGGAAAAGGTATTAAAATTTAGCCGAAGCTGTAATTGAGTTGTATTGTCCGAAATACAAAAAACTAACACTGCAAATCTTCGCAGATACTAGATTGATCAATTTTGACCATGCAAAAAAGCTATTAAAAATTGCGCCTAAAGAATCATTAACTTACTTTATAGATGGATTGTTAACTGACGGAGGGAATCATTTTTTAGAGGATTATCTTTCATATTCAAGCAAAGGTTCGGTCTTACCTTTACTTCTAAAAAATATAAAAAGATATCAACCAGAAAGAATACCTGAAATATGTGTTTACAATGTAACAAAAGCAGAATTTGTTCATTTAGTTATATTCATAGAAATTATTATTGAAGATCAAATTGTAGCAGCAAAACAACCCTTACTAAAAAGATTGAAAAAGAAAGCCTATCCTTTTGAGACGTTTCATTTAACAGAGGCATTACTTTCTTTTGAAGATAAATCGATGCACAAAGAAATTAAGGAAATACTATTAGCTTCTCGAGAAAGTTGGGATCGAGGAAATTGGTCAGCATCTTTTGATGAACTCTTTGAAAAGTATGGGATTTCCATTGAATGATGCATACATAAAAAAAACTCAACCTTTTAGAGTTGAGATTTTATATAAATTATTTTGAGTATAATCTGGATTCAACCATATAAATTACTTACTTTCTTCAGTTTTACGTTTCTCTACTAATTCCTTCAATTTTTTTCCATATTTAGAAGCCGCAATTTTTGGTGTTAATCGCTTGTAAATAGTATCTAAAAAGCGAGAATTGGCATCATAGGTTTCTGTTGTTGTAACGTATGGTGAAATTTCCTTATCACCATTCGTAATCGCATAATTCAGAATGTATTGCATACGACTTTTAGCATAACGTGCAATTTTATCATTGATTTCCGCCACGGTTTTCGTGTCTTCTTCTTTTTGCGCGTCCATTCCGTCGCGTAACAACATCAATTCTCTAGTGTTGTATTTGGTCATATATTCTTTAAAAGTCACCAAATCTTTATGATTTTTTGAACCGGTAACTCTTGCATCTTTTACAAATCTACGCAAGGTAGTATTGAATGTCATTTCACCTGGTTCTGCAAAAAACTCTACACGATCATTTAAGTCATTAAAATCTTTTTTGTTCAAATAGAAATACAATACTTCTGGTTCATCAATGGTCGTAGTAAAGCTAAAATTAGCATCACCATTTACCACAAGAGAATCTAACGTTACCAAGGTGGTATCTTGTATTTTTTGCAGAAATAACGTTCCTTCCTTTAAACCATCTATATTTCCAGAAATGGTTAAGTTTCCTTTTTTATCATTTCCACAAGCAATAAGCCCTAAAGTAACTAAGGCAAGCATACATTTTTTGAACATCATATTGAATTTTAACGAGCGCAAATATCTACAATTTTAGGCAACTTTAGAAGCCATTTCCATCAAAATTGTACACAAAATGGCACCGTAGGTTCCAACAACATATCCAAACACAGCTAATAATACACCAACCGATGTTAACGATGAATGAAAAGCAGAAGCTACAATAGGCGCAGAAGCTGCTCCACCAACGTTAGCCTGACTTCCTACAGCCAAGAAGAAATATGGTGCGCGAATCAATTTTGCAACCAAAATCAACAATCCTGCATGAATTGACATCCAAACCAATCCGACAGCAATTAAACCTGGATTTTTCCAAACTTCAGTCAAGTTCATTTTCATTCCGATAGAAGCGACTAGAATGTAAATAAAAATACTTCCAATTTTACTAGCACCAGCACCTTCATAATTTTTTGCCTTTGTATACGATAGCATGATTCCAAAAGCAGTTGCAATGGTAATCATCCAGAAGAAAGAAGAACCTAAGAATGACAGTGCTCCGTCATCATTTTTTACTATATCAAATTGATTTAAATAGTCAGTAATCATGCCTGCACCAAAGTGTGCTAATGAGACTCCACCAAATGCTAAGGCAAGAATAATCATCAATTCGGATAATGTTGGGTTTCTCTTTATTTTATTTGTAAACGAAGAAACTCGTTCTTTTAAATTTTCTATAGCAGAATTATCAGCTTTCAGTTTTGCATCTATTTTTTTTGATTTCCCAATTCCTAAAAGTAAAATCGCCATCCATAAATTGGCTACAACAATATCAACCAATACCATGGCGCCATATTTATCTTGACTATATTCAAAAATTTCTAACATGGCAGCTTGGTTGGCTCCACCACCAATCCAACTTCCCGCTAAGGTTGACAAACCACGCCAAACAGCATCTGGACCTACACCTCCAACTGTTTCTGGAGAAACAATAGAGATTAATAAAATAGCTAATGGCCCTCCAATAATAATTCCGATAGTTCCAGTAAAGAACATAATCAAGGCTTTTGGACCTAAGTTAAAAACACCTTTTAAGTCTATACTCAAAGTCATCAAAATCAATGCGGCTGGTAACAAGAAGCGACTAGCAATAAGATATGCATCAGAATAATGATCAGAAATGATTCCGAAAGAACTTAAAATAGCAGGTAATAAATAGCAAATTAGTAAGGCAGGAACGTATTTATAAAACTTTTTCCACTTTACATTTTTGCTTGCCTCGGTATAAAAAACAAAACCTAGTAATAACATTAAAATACCAAATACAATTTTGTCACTTGTAAAAAATGGTTTTGCATAAACGATTGTTGCCTTTATTTTTTGTTTGTCTTTTGGAATTGAAATAGCTTGATTTCCATCATAAAATGTAGCTTCTGTGACTAGAAAAATAAACTCTGAAAACCCTGCTTTTGGATTGCTTTGAAGATCAAATAAAGCTAATGGTTTTTCCGTACTAATTTTTTCAAATCCGCGATAAGAAATCACGGCTTCAGAATTTTTTATGTCAAATCTGAAATCACCACTCTTAAGAAAGTCTTTGTTGATGTTTTTAATATTTTCAATACTTGCGAGACTTGCAAAGGAATCAATGACTTTTATTTTAAGATCAAACCCTGTAAAAGCAAGAGAATCAATGGTAATTTTTGTATTGAAATTTTGTTGCGTAGTTTCTGCACTTCCTACTGTAAGTTGTTGCGAAAAAAGTGTAAATGAACTAAAAAGTAGAATGAAAGCAATGGCTTTTTTGAACATAATTGGATGGTTTATGCTGCAAAATACCAAAAAAAAGAAATTATAGATATAAAATGATGAATTTTAAATCATTCATTATATATAAAAACGTCAGATTGAGTAAAATTCTATTTAAAATTACTCGATCTGACGTTTGTGTCTAAGCCATCTAAAAGTCAACTGAACTCAATGTTGAAAGAGTTCAGAGGTCTAAAAAAGTAAACCTAGCAAAGTCAAAACTATCCTTTCAACCACGCATTACGCAATTGTACTTCTTTACTATTTTTAGGTAAATCTTTTACGGTAATTCCAGTACTTTTTGTTGTTGGTTGTGTAATATTTCCAGACAATGTTTTTGCTTTCTCATCACGCTTTACAGTCATTTTAATTGGATCGCCAACGTTCCAAGCCGCTGAAACATCCAGTAAATCATACACATTTTTAAGATTGTATTTTACGCCATTAATTTCATCAATAACATCTCAGTTTTGGAATCCTAAATCGGTCATAAAAGAATTTAAAAGCTCTCTTCAGCAAGAATAAAAAAAATAAACACGCTGAAAAAATTATTCAGGTGTTTGCTGTGAAGTATCATCTTTTTTTTTAGGAACTCTTTTAGCATTCTTCAAACTTTGCATCAGCATCCATTCTATTTGTCCATTGGTACTGCGAAATTCGTCAGCAGCCCATTTTTCAATAGCTTTCAACATCTCTTCATTGATTCGTAATGCAAAGGCTTTCTTTTTTGCCATAATACTTATTTTGACTTTGGATCTTTTTGATTTTTTAACATAAATACAATTAAAACAATAGGCATCACAACGGAATATGCAATAATTATATACATAAGCGCTGACTCTAGAAAAAAGTCGTTTCCAAATGCTTTTTGTATGCTAGAATAGCATACATACGCAAGCAAAAGTAAGGTTAAAATATTGACAAAACGCAATAGACGATTACTGATTTGATAGTTGTGTTCGGCGTTTTCTTCTGTAATCTTTACCATATAGTTGTGAATGTGTGGAAACTTAGTTAAGACATGTAATCCAATTGTAATGATTGTTGTAATTCCTAATAAAAACCATATTGTATTTTTATGACCAGTTCCGTCAACATTTCCTTTTATGTCAACATGTGTAGGCACTATTTCAGGTAGAGAATTATAGGAAATAATTACATAAATCCACAAAGCAATAAGCAATGCTATTGTACTAGCTTCTAAAATAGTATCAATAGGAGCTAAGGGCACTTTTATTCTGGGTCTATTTGCATACATAATTATCTATTTTTTACGTTCAAAAATAAGTTGTACAAAACCTTAAGTGGCTGTATGTAAAACCCAGCCTTGCTTTGCGTGATTGTCTAGAATTTCTTCTTTTATAGTATTTCTATTTGTTAATCCTAATTTGGTTATTACTACTCTATATTCTTTCATTAATACGAAATTAATGGTTTTACTTTATAATTGATATTTAAATACTTTTGAGGAAGTTTAGTTTTCCTCTGTATCTTCGTCAAAAGCAACGAAGCTTAAAATGATATCAATACTGGTTCCAGAGATGGAACCAATAAGTGTACCCGTTGCCACATCGCCCATCACGGTACCAAAAGTGGTACCTATACTTGTTCCAAAAGCGGCGCCAACTGCAATGGACATGACTTGTTTATCATTCATAATTATTGATGTAAAGTTCCTGTATTTACTACAGGAGCAGCTTCTTTATCACCACATAAAATCACTAATAAATTACTAACCATAGCTGCTTTTTTCTCTTCATCAAGCATGAGTAATTCTTTTTTATTCAATTCATGAATTGCCATTTCTACCATGCTTACGGCACCTTCTACAATTTTATGTCTCGCCGCAATAATAGCGGTTGCTTGTTGTCTCTTTAACATGGCACTTGCAATTTCTTGTGCATAGGCTAAATATCCAATACGCGCTTCCAATACTTCAATTCCAGCAATAGACAAGCGTTCTTCTAGTTCTTTTTCTAATGCTTCACTTACTTCATTTACACTAGAACGTAAGGTTATATCTTCATCATGTCCTTCATCGGCAAAATTATCATACGGATACATACTTGCTAATTTACGAACAGCGGCATCTGTTTGTACGCGTACAAAATGCTCATAATTATCTACATCAAAAGCAGCTTTATACGTATTGTGTACTTTCCATACCAAAATTGTGCTAATCATAATTGGATTACCAAGCTTGTCGTTTACTTTCAAACGCTCACTATCAAAGTTACTAGCACGTAACGAAATTTTTTTCTTAGTATAAAATGGATTTACCCAATAAAAACCGTTTTGTTTTACGGTGCCTACATATTTTCCAAATAGTAAAAGAACACGAGAATTGTTTGGGTTAACCATAAGGAAACCAAATGCTAAGAATAAAGCAATCACTATTCCTGGAATAAAAAGAGGGTTTTCTAAGATAATCATGGCTGCGATGCTTCCGAATAATAGGACAAAAAATATAAATAACATCAAGTATCCATTAGCAGGAACAATAATTTTTTCTTCTTTCATGTTGAGATGTTTTAGATTGATATTAAAATGATATCATAAATATATGAAATTAAATTGCTATTTTCCAAATAGTTAACAGGAAATCTTTTTTGAATACAATCTTTTCTTTTCAATTATCTTAAAAATTTTGAAAGGACAATAAAGTTTGGCACGCCGTTTGAGTACATAAAAGTGTAACAAAGCAATGACATTTAGCAAAGCTGGTTACTTTCTAAAAATAGCTTGTTACATTTTTGGTTGGTTAGTTAAAGAAAAGAGCATCCTTCGGGATGCTTTTTCATGTTATAATACGAAATGTAATATTGATGCGACCTTGAATTTCTTTAGCAGTTTTTGGAATTTGATGCAACCATTTGTGCTGTGTTTCACCTTTCATAACAAGTAAACTTCCATGTTCTAGCAATAGTTTGTGTTTTAAAGTTTTATCGGTGCGATGTTTTAAATGGAAAAAACGCGCCTGCCCAAAACTCAAAGAAGCTATGATAGGATTGGTTCCTAATTCTTTTTCATTATCCGCATGCCAGCCATTACTATCTTTCCCATCTCTGTAATAATTGAGCAACATTGTAGTGAAATTGGTTTCACAAGTTTGATCTACTTTTTGTTTTAAATCAGTTAAAGTCGGCGTCAACACGTGTGGCGTCATTTCAATATTAGAATAGCTATATGTTTTTTGATTGGTTCCGTAAAGCGCTGTCAATCGCGGTTGCGCATATACTTTCCCAAAGACCTTAATGTCGTCTTGTTGCAAGGAGTTTCGTCTAGTAAGATTTCAAAAATATGTGTAGCTTCCTTACCATTTATAAAATTTGGGTAATACGTAACATCTGCTTCAGGTAAATGCAGTGGAAAGCCTTGTATATGTTGTTTACTCTGCACTTTTGAAAATATTTTGAAACGCTTCGGAGTTTGTGAATTCTTTGTATTCTTCTTGAAGATCAAATACAAAATCTTCTTTGCTTATGGAGAAGCGTTCTTTCATTTCAGCTATTACACTCAGTGCTTCATTCTCTTTATCTCGTAACAACATGTTATAGAGTTTATAGTAATAGCCTCCAAAAAAATTAGGATTTTCTGTTATCACACGATCAAAAAATGGTCCTGCTTTTTCAAATTCTGACTGAAGATTAAACAAAATACCTCTGTACTGATCAAAGATAGTATCTTCTCCTACATACTTTTTTAAATTATCAATGGCTGTATTGAGTTTGTCTAAATCGCCATGAATGAGGCTCTCGTGAAAATTCAAATATGTATCTAAACGCTTATCATTAGGTTTGTGAGCTTTCATATCTGAAATAACTTGTATTAATTTTTCATCATCATCACAATTTGAAGCTGCAATTAATAAAAATTGATAATGAAAAGGACTCCTTTCAGCATTTGGAATAGCGACAAGCGAGTTGTATGCTTCTTCATATAGCCCCAAAAACAATTGATTTTTTATGGATTGGTATATGTCCATATTCGCAATATTACTTTGTCGTAAGTTTATAGTTTTATTATATAGATCAAAAGCCATTTCAGAAAACAAAATTCCTGAATAAAAATCATACATATTATCGATTACAATCTTATCTTTTTTGATGTCGAGTGTAAAATCAATAAAATTTATAAAATCAGGACGATACAATCTAAATACGATATGCGGAATACCATCTTCTTTATAAAAATTAGTATACTTAAAATCGTTAGGATATAGCAGTTGAGAACTTATGGAACTACCTATTTTTAAATAAGGTTGTAAAAATTCTATTCCTTTTCGCTTCTTGAAACTTTGTGCTAGTTCACGTTTTGAAAAACCGAAAAGTGAAGCAATATCAACACTATTATCAAACACTTCAGGATTTTTGGTATGGATGGATTTTTCCAATTTTTTTGCAAAATCAATATAATCATCATCAGATAATTGATTATAAAACGCTGTAATTTCGACTGTTTTTTGAGATGCTTTGTATTTTTTTCCAAAATAAACTGTGGCAACAAGTACAATTCCTACTGCAATTATAGTTATCATATTTCGCCAAAAACGCTTTGAGCTTTGTTTGCCAGAATTATTCATGTATTTTTAGTGTCTATGTTAGTAATCGGTTGAAGTCTTATTATGTTAAAGTCATTAAATATACTATTAATTCTTGTAAGTGCATTAGCAATACGTTCGTTATCACAATTACCAGAAGGTTTTGTGTATGTAACCGATTATATTCCTAATATTACATTAGAATTGCGTTATTTCTGTTCTGATAATTTTGTCGGAACACATATTGACGGTTATGAAGCAGATAAGTGTATATTATCATTGCCAGCAACCTTGGCTTTGCAAAAAGTACAGACTGAACTCAAAAAGAAAAACTTAGGAATTAAGGTTTTTGATGCTTACCGACCGCAGCGTGCCGTAGATCATTTTCGCCGTTGGGCAAGAGACTTAAGCGATACTTTGATGAAGCAAGAATATTATCCAAATGTGGCTAAAAAAGATTTATTTCGATTGGAATATATTGCTACAAAGTCGCGTCATAGTAGTGGAAGCACGGTTGATATTACTTTGATCGATTTAGAGACTAAAAAGGAATTAGATATGGGAAGTACCTACGATTTCTTTGGAAAAATATCTTGGGTAGCCTATCAGGATCTGACAAAAGAACAACTACACAATAGAAAACTATTACAGCAAGCAATGTTGCAAAATGGTTTTAGAAACTATCCACAAGAATGGTGGCACTTTACACTTCGAGGTGAACCATACAAAAATCAATACTTTGATTTTCCAATATGGTAATAGAATTTTTTGTAATTTGATCTACACTATTGTTCAGTTAAAAAACGAAAATTATGTAAGACAAGCTTGAAGAATTCGAGATTACAAACGCAGAAACAATTACTGGAGGAGCAGGAGCAACGAAATATATTATTTTACTCTAAAGTACGGTATTCCAATAGTCAACTACAAACAAGTTTTTATAGATTTAAGCATTAACAATTAAAATTCACAAGATGAAATCAAAAACAATTAGCAAATCTAAAACTAGTAAAGGAAACCATTTCTAAGTTTGATGCTACTACTATTCTGGGTAGAGGTACTCAAAGTAACAACCAACAAACAGGTTGTCAAACAAATTGTACAGCAACGACGAGTAAAACTATGCTTTGGAACTAATTTTTGAAAATTGTAAAATCGTATGCTGTTAATAATATTTTAGGAGCATACATAACGTATTTAGGAAGCGAACTTTTGAAAGTTCGCTTTTTTTATGTCTTGTGTTAAATTTTGTATCTTATTGATTATTAGATAAAAAAAACTTAAAACGATGATTCAAAAGCTAAAAAGATTTGAAATTAAAAATGCAACGAGAATTCTAGGAGGAGAAGAACAAGAACCTGTTGATCCAACAGTACAACATCAGATTGACTTGCAAAATAGAATACATGAAATGATGCGAGAAACTAGGATCAATAGGGTAAAAAGCGCAGATAAAATTCATAATAAAATAACGCAGTATATTTCATCATAAATACTAGAGATCAAAAGAAAATAAACTCCAATTTATTTCTTTTGCATGTCTAACAAGTCTAAAAAGTTTATCCTTTAAATTTCAAAAACCGTTTCTCTTCACGAGCAAGTAAACTTTTGTATTTATTTGGTGGATTGATAGAAAAGGATAGGCTTTCTTTCGTTTTTGGATGTATAAATTGAATGGAAGTCGCGCACAAAAACAATCCTTTTTTATAATTCTCTTCCTTTTTTCCGTACAATTGATCACCTATAATTGGGTGACCAATACTCGCTAAATGAACTCGTAATTGATGTGTTCTTCCTGTAGTTGGAAACAATTGTACAAGTGATAAATACTCGTTTTGTAGGGAAGGAACCGCTTGTAGCGTTTTGTAACTCGTACATGCTTCTTTGTTGGCTACTGCTGAGGTAATTTCGCCTTCATTGTTTGTTTTTCCAATGACAATTGCTTGGTATGTTTTTGCAATTTTTTGTTGTTCAAATTGGTGGTATAAATTTCTTTGAGCACTCTTGGTTTTGGCTATAATAAGAAGTCCACTAGTAGGATTGTCTAAACGATGTAGAGGTTTTGGATAATGAAGAGCATCTATTGTTTTTGATGCTTTAAGATTATGGGGCAAAGCATTTTCTATAGTTTTAAAATAGTTTCCGTTAGTAGGAAATCCAGCTGGTTTATTTATGATTGCAATATCGTTATCTTCAAAAATAACAGGAATAGAAAGTTTAAACACTTTTTTGAGACTTGTTTCTTCGGCGTAAATTTTAATAATATCGCTTTCTGAAACATACATTGCAGTAGTTGCAGTTTTTTCATTAATGGTTACCAAATTTTTTTTGATACTCTTTTTAAGTGAACTTTTTGTCATATCGCAATTAAAACTAGAAACATCATATTCCTGAATACGTACAGTAGTATTGAGTTTAGGGACGATATGTGTTTCGAGAAGTTTCAAAGAAAAATTTTTACAAAAGTAAGCATTGCTTATCAGTATAACTTCTTTATTTAATGCTAGATATAAATTTTTGTAAAATATGTATTATATTTATTGCTTATAAATAACAAACATGGAACTAAAAAAGTATTTATTACCTTTTATTTGTGTGCTGATTATATCTGTAACAGCTTGTACCTCAGATGATGTAATAGAAGAAGCTACGCCAAGACAATCTGAATCGCAAGGCAATGCTGCACCAGTAGCAACAAGTATTCGTGTGGTGAAAGATTCTACGAATGTTGTTAGAGTAGATAATATTACTAGTACAAGAATTAAATATACTGAGTATACTTCTACACCTAGAACACGACGAAAAAATTAATTTTTCGTAAACGGACTTCAAAAAGTGTAACAACTTCTTATGAAAGAGGTTACTATTTTAGGCACTAAATTTTATAATTCTAATTGTTTTATTTTAATAACAAGCTAACCGCCTTCTTTTTAAATAGTGTAAATCTTACAAGAAATGATTTCCTTGAGGATTTCCATAATTTTTTGCGTTTACGTGTTTGTACATTTGATTCAAATCAATAATACATCATGAAAAAAATCAACTAATATATTGGTCTGTCATGCATACTCACTTTATTCATGACGGCTTGTTCTTCAGATGATTTCACAATTGAAGAAATGACGCTAAGTAAATCAGAACAAGATGCTATCGTAAAAATAGTGCAAACTAATGTCTCTATTGCTAAAAATGCACAAATTACTATTGATTCTGTAAAACTAAAAAAGATAGATGATACACACTATTTATCCTCTTATCATGGCGACGAAATTACGACTACATCACTAAAAGTTGAGAATGGTGTAGATTTAAAATATGCAGGTATTTCATGTACTTCAAAAAGTTGTTATACAAGTGATGGATGCATACCACATAAGGATGAGAAAAAATGTACCAAATGTACATGGAGTGCAGATTGTACAAAGACAGTAACTTCGGATGCCTTGACAAATTAAAAAATTGCATTCTCCTTTTTTCCTTATTGAACTCATATAAGTTTTTATCGGGTTAAAGAATTTCACATGAGTTTTCATAAAAAAACACGAATCTAGTATATTGGATTCGTGTTTTTACTTGATACTCTTTTGAGTAATGTACGTATTTGATACGTGTTTATTATTTAATCTTTTTTCCAACAGTTTTTCTACCACCTTGCTCTAAAGTCAAGCTAATAGGCAATTTGGTGTTTTCATCAATTTGAAATGTAACCGAGGCGACTACTACTTTTAAAAAGAAATGATCTTCAGATTCAGCAAACAATTCTGCTCTTGATTGATTTGTAGGTTGGCCATAAATCTTATTACCTTCTACAATAATTTCGATGTTAAAATTAGGCGCTAATTCATATGTGCCTGCATATTTTTTAAGAACTTCAGCAGAAAGTTGAACTTCTTTTTTAGCTGTTGGTTTTTTTTCATCACTCCAAGCACCTTTTACTTCAACCATATTATTTTTAAAAACAGCTTGCTTTTTTGCATCATCAAAAAATATTATTTCAGCAAAACTATCGTCATAGAAAAAACGATTTTCAGAAAGAGGATAAATTTTAACTTTAGTATTACTGTCATTACGTTGACTATAAAGTTGATTTCCTTCCAATGTGATGAATCGAATAACGCCATCTTCAAACTTATAAGCGCCAACAAATTGCGTTAGTTTATCTTTGCTAACTTTGATAGCATCAGATCTTTTCGGATACGATTGACCAACAGCAATTGCAGCGATTCTGTAAGCAATATTTTTTGGTGAATTACAATCGCAATTAGTTAAAATGATGACATATACATTTTCGCTTGGGACATAGATTCCTTGTGATGTATATCCAAAAATTCGTCCACCATGCTCAATTACTGACACATCTTTGATCCTGTTTGTAAACCAACCATATCCATAATTGATTGCATTTCCATTATCTATTTTGTAATTTGTAAATGCTTTTTCAGTACTTTCTTTTGAAATTAATTTGTGATTGCGAATGGCTTTATTCCATGTATATAAATCATCTACTGTAGACATTAATGAACCAGCTGCATACGGAATATGCATACTAATATATTTTCCATTGACATAGGCATCATCTCGTTTTTGGTATCCATAGGCTCTGTTTTTAATCAATTTGGATTTGCTACCATAGTAAGAAGTATTCATGCCTAATTTGTCAAAAATTCTCTTTTGTATAAATTCTTCATATGATTTTCCGGTGATATTTTCAATAATTGATCCCAGTAAAACATATCCTGAATTGTTATAGCGAAACTTTTCATTTGGTTTAAAATCCATTGGCTCATTTTTAAACGTATTTATCAATTCTTCTACAGAAAAATCTTTACTAGAAAAATCGCTCAAGGATGGAATAGAAGTATAACTTTTGATTCCAGACGTATGCGTCAATAAGTGATGGATCTTAATTTTGGCATCTTGAGTTGGATACTCAGGTAAATATTTCGTTATTTCATCATCCAGCGAAAGCTTTCCTTCTTCTAATAACATTAAAATTCCAACTGCAGTAAACTGTTTTGTAATTGAGCCTATTTCAAATACGTTTTCAGGAATCATATCTATGTCAAGTTCCATATTAGCTTTTCCATAGGCTTTTCGAAATATAATTTTGTCATCTTTTGCAATTAAAATAGTTGCACCAGAACCATCTGCTTTGTATTGATCATTCATTAATTGATCAATTTCTGTAGTTATATTTTGAGCATAATGCATGGACGGAATCGCCATTAAAAAAACTAAAAAGAATACTTTAAGAATACATATTTTTTTCATTTGTAGTGTATTTAATTATTTTTTGATTGATTGAATAATTGTATGACGATCAAATCCAAAAATGGTTACAAAAAAAGCCTCTTCAATGGAAGAGGCTCTAGGATACTGATTTAATATAACTTATTTAATCATTTCGTAGCTACGTTTGATGAATTGTGTCAATTCTTCTCCCGTTAATAAATTTTGAGACAAGCGTGCTAAATCCAATGATTGTTTGATTAAACGTTCTTGTTTCTTTCTAGTTTTTGTGTTTAGAATTTGCCCAATCAATTCGTGGTTTGTATTCACAACTAAATTATACATCTCTGGGAAATGTCCAAACATACCGCCGCCAGTTTGCTGCATTTCTTTCATACGACGCATAAACTCTGGTTGTGTAATCATAAATGGAGACGCGTTAGAATCCATAGCTTCTAATTGAACAGTATATTTATCAGAAGGCACAACTTCTGTTAATGTAGTTTTTAAGCTCTCTTTTTCCTCGTCAGAAAGTTTAGAAATTTGCTCTTCGTCTTTTTTAATTAAGTTGTCAATTTGATCAGCATCTACACGTGCAAATGAAATTTTTTCTTTTGACGTTTCTAATTTCTGGATTAAGTGTGAAACAATTGGAGAATCTAATAACAACACTTCATATCCTTTGTCTTTAGCTGCTTGAATATAACTGTGTTGTTGATCTTTGTTAGATGCATACAAAATGATTGTTTTATCATCTTTGTCTGTTTGTACATCTTTAATTTTTTCGTGTAGTTCTTCGTAAGTATAATATGTTCCGTCTACAGTTGGATACAATGCGAATTTGTCAGCTTTTTCAAAGAATTTCTCTTCTGAAAGCATTCCGTACTCAATTACAATCTTAATATCATCCCATTTTGCTTCAAAATCTTCTCTACTATTTTTGAATAATGAGTTTAACTTATCTGCTACTTTACGTGTTATGTATGAAGAAATTTTCTTTACATTTCCATCTGCTTGTAAGTACGAACGTGATACGTTTAATGGAATATCTGGAGAGTCAATAACACCTTTCAGCATTGTCAAAAACTCAGGCACAATTCCTTCTACATTATCTGTGACAAATACTTGGTTTTGGTACAATTGAATACGATCTTTTTGCATATTCATATCGTTTCCAAGCTTCGGGAAATATAAAATTCCTGTTAAGTTAAACGGATAATCTACATTTAAGTGAATGTTGAATAATGGCTCTTCAAATTGCGCAGGATACAACTCACGGTAGAAATTTTTATAATCGTCTTCTTCTAGTTCAGAAGGTTGTTTTGTCCAAGCTGGATTTGGATTATTGATGATATTATCAACCGTTGCTTTTTCTGCTTCAGCACCTTCTTCTGCATCTTCTGGAAGTGGTAAAGTTTCTTCTTTAGTTCCAAATTTGATTGGAATTGGCATGAACTTATTGTACTTCACTAACAATTCGCTAATTCTTGAATCTTCTAAGAATTCTATAGAATCTTCTGCGATGTGTAAAATAATTTCGGTTCCTCTTTCCGTTTTATCGTGTTCTTCTAAGGTAAACTGTGGCGATCCATCACATGTCCAATGTGCAGCTTTGGCTTCACCATGACTTTTAGAAATGATTTCTACTTTTTCAGCAACCATAAATGCTGAGTAAAAACCAAGTCCGAAGTGTCCAATGATTCCTGAATCTTTTGCAGAATCTTTATATTTTTCTAAAAACTCTTCTGCTCCAGAAAAAGCGACTTCATTGATATACTTTTGAATTTCATCTGCAGACATTCCGATTCCCTGATCGATAATATGCAGTTTTTTACCTTCTTTATCTACCTTAACTTCAATAACTGGATTTCCATACTCTACACTTACTTCTCCAATATTAGTTAAGTGTTTTAATTTTAAGGTTGCATCAGTTGCATTAGAAATAAGTTCTCTTAAAAAGATTTCATGATCACTGTAAAGGAACTTCTTTATTAAAGGGAAAATATTTTCTACAGATACATTAATATTTCCTGTTGCCATTTTTATATCGTATTAGTTTGTTATTATTTATTAGTTTTTTTACGATTACTGACTTTTCAAAAAAAATACCATTTTTGCTCAAGTGACAAGATGACATAATTTCTGTCAAATTGTGCAAAAAAGAAAACTCCACTTTTCGGTGGAGTTTCTTGAAATAAATATATTTTTGGATGACTATTTACGTTTTGCTTTGCTTTCATCATTCTTCTTTACATGCATTTCTAACAAACGATCTTGTTCCCACAATAAGTGCATGATGGATTCTCTTGATCGGTATCCGTGACTTTCTTTCGGTAGCATTACCAAGCGTACTGGTGCACCCATACCTTTTAAAGCATTAAAGTAGCGCTCACTTTGCAGTGGATACGTCCCTGAATTATTGTCTGCTTCACCATGAATTAGTAATAAAGGTGTTTTCATTTTATCTGCGTGCATAAAAGGAGACATGTTGTAATACACTTCAGGAGCTTCCCAATAACTACGTTCTTCACTTTGAAATCCATAAGGAGTTAAGGTTCTATTGTAGGCGCCACTTCTTGCAATTCCAGCGGCAAATAAATCAGAATGCGTTAATAAGTTAGCTGTCATAAATGCTCCGTACGAATGTCCACCTACGGCAACTCTACTTCTGTCAATATAACCTAATTTGTCAACTGCATCAATTGCTGCTTTTCCGTTAGCAACCAATTGTTTTATGAATGTATCGTTTGGTTCTTCGTCTCCTTCACCAACAATAGGGAAAGATGCATCATCTAACACAACATAACCTCTGGTTACCCAATAAATTGGAGAACCATAATATACATACGTAAATTCGTCCGCATTTACTGTAACCTGAGCTGCACTTTTTTTGTCCTTGTATTCTCTTGGGTATGCCCAAAGAATCATTGGATATTTTTTTCCTTCTTCATAATTAGTTGGAAGGTATAAAGTACCTGAAAGATCCAAACCGTCTTCTCGCTTATACGTAATCACTTCTTTTGTGACGTTTTTGATACTTTCGTACGGATTTTTGAAATTGGTCAAAGCAATAGCTGGTTTGTTCTTTTTTAAGTTCTGAATATAATAGTTAGGATATTCATTTTGTGATTCTAACATGATTAAGAAAGTGCCTTTCTTTAAATCTACAGCACTCATTATATTTAATGTTTTTCCTGTATAATCAGACTCATAAATACGCTTCTTTTTTAAGTTTTTTGTGTTGAATTTATCCACAAAAGGTTTTCTACCATCTTTACTGTAACCATCTCCAATTAAGTATAAATTATTTTTTTCCATACTTAATACATTGCGACCAAATTCATTTTTAGAAGTAATAAAAGATCCAGGATCACTATAGCGATCTTGATAACTTCTGTCTGAAATTATTTTTGGTGCGATTTTATTTTTTGAAGGATTGAAAAGATAGGTTTTTGTATTTCGTGTGTTCCACCAATAATCGTATGCTACTGCTGTAGCACTATTTCCCCATGTAATACCATACATACGGCCAACTGTTTTTAACAGAGATGTCGGCGTACCTGTAAATGGTGCTTTTAGTTGAAAAACTTCATCTCTATGAGAAACTTTTTTAGCAGGGTCACCATCATCTAAAGCTTCTGCCCAATAAATAGTTGCAGGTTGATCTGAACGCCAAGCAATATTTCTACGTCCAGTTCTGGTTGCCATGAATCCTTTTGGTAAATCTTCAATAAGTGGAACTTTTAATGCGTCGTATATTTTATTTCCATTCATATCATAAATGATTGTAGTGAATGGGAATTGAGAATAGGTAACTAAATATGAAAAAGGTTTTTCAATAGTAGTTAGCATAATATATTTTCCATTTGGTGATAAAGACATGCTTCTATACATGTTTTTTTCTTGCCAAAGTGTGTTTGTTCCGTCCAAATTAACTTTGTGCAATTCAGAAGTTGCTAATTGTTCAAAGTTAAATTCGTCATTTTTATTTTTCAATAAATCTTGATACGTTCTGTTTTGTGCTTTTACGCCTTGTTGACTTACTGAAATTGTCGGTCCTGTAGGCACTGAATTTACTGTATTTATAAGATCTTTTCTATTTTTAGGAACTTTTTTTACAAGCAAACCGTTGCTATCATTCAACCAGATATAAGGTCCTGGAATATTTGCATTTAAGTTGGCATCGGTCAATTTTTTTGCTGTTTTGGTTTCAAAGTTTATTACCCACAATTCAACACCCGTTTCTACAGTATTAGTAAGCGCTAATTTTTTTTCATCAGGAGACCATCCAAAGTTTGAAAAAAGACCTTTAGTTGGCAATCCAGCTACAGTTTCTTCTTCATTGTTTCTGCCAATTCTAATCTTTAATTTGTTATAATATGTTTGTCGACTTCCGATATTAGTTTTTGGATTTATACGTAAGCCGCCAAGTCGTAATTCTTTTTCAGAAAGTTCAGCAATGCTTTTATAGTTGCTTCTGTAAGCAAAATAAAACTTTTCTCCTTTGTTATCCATTCGAACTCTTGGAGCTGGTTCTGCATTTGCAAGTTCCAATATTTCCTGTGGAGGTTCTTGATACCCAATATTTTCTTGAGCATATATTCCTAAAAAAGGAAGAAAAAATAATATTCGTAAAAAAGTGTTTTTCATGGTTTTTCCCTGTATTTATCGTTGATGAGGCATAAAGCTATCTAAAAAAAATCGAAATATTTAAAAAAAACTAAGTTTTATTGTAAGGATTCAAAAATATTCTCGATTTACTTTTTAGTGATTGAGGATAGAGATTGTTAGAGAAAAAGAATAATTCCTTAATCAATTGTTTATTTATTGGTTAGGTTGTTTTAAAGCACATTTATGTTTCATAGATGTGTTTTTTTGTTACTCAAGATTTTAATTATAAAGTAAAGATGTAATTATTAATGCTTAATTTTGTAGCTTGAACTTTTAAGAATTCGTAATTTTACAAGACGTTTTCACTCTAAAAAATAAAAAGTCGATAATTTATGTATACATCTAGAATTATAGGATTAGGACATTATGTTCCAGATAATGTGGTTACCAACGAAGATTTATCCAAAGTAATGGATACGAATGATGCATGGATACAGGAACGTACAGGAATTAAAGAAAGAAGATTTGCCGTAAAAGGTTCAGAAGATACAACTTCGGGCATGGGAATTAAAGCCGCTAAGATTGCTATTGAACGTGCAGGTATTGATAAAGACGATATTGATTTTATCATTTTTGCCACCTTAAGCCCAGATTATTATTTTCCAGGACCAGGCGTTATGGTACAAAAAGAATTAGACATTAAAACTGTCGGAGCACTTGATGTACGTAACCAATGTTCAGGATTTGTATATGCAATTTCAGTTGCAGACCAATTTATTAAAACCGGAATGTATAAAAATATTCTAGTAATTGGTTCTGAGTTACATTCACATGGTTTGGATATGACAACACGAGGAAGAGGTGTTTCTGTCATTTTTGGAGATGGAGCAGGAGCTGCAATTTTGACAAGAAGTGAAGATAATAGCCGAGGAATTTTATCAACACATTTACATTCACAAGGAGAACATGCAGAAGAATTGGCATTGATTGCTCCAGGAATGGGGAAACGTTGGGTGAATGATATCATTAAGGATTTTGGGAATGGTGAAGAAGATACATCGTATTTTCCTTATATGAATGGACAATTTGTATTCAAAAATGCAGTAGTTCGTTTTAGTGAAGTTATCATGGAAGGCTTGCTACAAAACGGATTGAAAAAAGAAGACATTGACATGTTGATTCCGCACCAAGCCAACTTGCGTATTGCACAATTCATCCAAAAGAAATTTGGTTTGGGCGACGATCAAGTGTATAACAATATTATGCACTACGGAAATACAACAGCAGCATCTATTCCTATTGCATTGACAGAAGCATGGGAAGAAGGAAAAATAAAAGAAGGAGATACGGTAGTATTGGCAGCTTTCGGAAGTGGTTTCACTTGGGGAAGTGTCATTATTAAATGGTAAGATACATAGAAGATAAAAAATAAAATCCCAAGTGCTAGCGCGCTTGGGATTTTTCTTAGATAGAATATCTAGTATACGTTGTGTAATATTAATGGGTGTTTTTAGAGTGCTAAATTCGAATAATTAACCTAATAACAATACGGTATACTTTACTTATTGTGCAAAATTGGTCGTTTTTTTTCAAATTTAATTACTCTTAGGCTGAATTTTAACAATTTTTTTGTCAAAATGTGCTACTTTGCGGACTAAGAGTGTGTTAGGTCGTCTAAAAATAGAAAACCTCAGCTGTGCACAACTAAGGTTTTCGTCTATTAATAACATTCAATTAACACTAACCATCAATAATAATTGAAGCTATTAATTTGTTGTATGTCGTAAATTAAATGTAGTCTCTTATAGGAATCCGCCACTTCCAGATTTTTCATCATTATCACGTCTCTTTCGAGATTTAGCTCTGTATTTTCCACCTCCAAAACGGTATGAAAGACTTACGTTTACAGTGTTACTTTCCCATCTAAATCCTCCAGTTTGGCGGAATGGTCTTTCACCATCAAAACCAAATTCCTGAGTGTTAAAGATGTCATTGTAATTTACACTTAATGTACCGTTTCCTTGAGCGAATGCATAACGAGCACCAATATTAACGAAGTACATTGGTTCCATTTTAAATTGAATTCCTTGAACACTTCCTCTGTAGAAACCAAATGCAGATAAGTTTAATTTTTTAGTAACTTTAAAGTTGTTGAACATTCTAAAGTTCCAAGCTTCATTGTCTACTTGAACAGTTTGACGTACAATATTATCAATTGTAGCTACATCTGTTGGTGCATTTAATGATTCTGTAATTCCTTTTTGTGTTTGCGCAAAGAAATCAAAGCTTGTGTTAAAACTCCACCAGCTTGTTGGACGGAAGTTACTTGAGATTTCAACCCCATATGCAGAAGTGTTATCAAAGTTATCATGCGTTAAAATCAAACGGTTGATGTCTGTACGATCTACAAAAACAGCTCTGTTGATTTCGTTTTCAATAATTCTATAAAATACACCTCCAGTAATTGTTCCTTTATTTCCTAATCTTCTAGTATAGTTTACTTCCATAGAGTTTGTAAACTGTGGTTCTAAGTTGATATTTCCAAAAGAAGAGATCAAAGGTGTGCTCCATTCTCTAATTGGGTTTACTTGATCAATTCCAGGACGATCTATACGACGGCTATAGCTCAATTGGTACGAATTTTTATCAGATGGAGAATACGTTAAAAACGCTGATGGATATACCTGTGTATAATCATTTTGAAAAATGATATTATCAGTATCTGTTGTTTCAATTTCTTGAGAAAAAGCATTAGCGTCTACTTGAACCGTTTCTGCTCTTAAACCAACTTGGTATGACCACTTTTCAAATTGTCTTCCATACGTTGCATACAAAGAGTAAATATCTCTGCTGTAGTCAAAATCAGTACTTGGTGTTCTTCGTAAGTTTCCTAATTCATTAAATGTAAACCCTGACGATTGGTAATCAATACCTGAGTTGAACAAACGTGCTTCAGCACCAAGTTCTAACTTCGCTTTGTTTTTCAATGGACGTACATAATCTAAGTTAATGGTAGTACGATCTCTATCTGTTTCTGTTTCATCAATATAATTAGGGAATGTACCAGCTCCTTGAAATTGGAAGTCAATATTATCATCTGCATCGTATACATTGTAGTCTACTTCTAATTCAATATTGTGGCCTTCATCATCGATGTCATACTTATAGTTGAAATTGTATTGAGATGCTAAGTTGTCATTTTTTGCTGTGAAATCTTGAAAGTTATTAAATGCAGGATTGTCATAGAAAAATACATCAGTAATACCGTCTGTTCTACTATCCGTGATATTTTGATTCGTAAAGAAAGAAACGGTGTTTTTTTCATTCAAATATACATCAAGACCAACTTTAACCAAGTGTGTTTTACGATTGTCTAAAAAGCTAAATAATTGTTCTGAGTTTTCATCACTTCTGAAAATATTTCCATTATTAGCATTTTTAGAAATGTTATTAGAATAATTTCCAAAAACATTGAATTTCCCGTTACGATAGTTCATATCAAGAGAACTATTAAACTTTGCTTCACGCTCACGTGTCAATCCAAGGTTTATATTTCCGTTGAATCCAATATTTACATTCTTACGCAATACAATATTGATAATTCCACTCATTCCTTCTGGATTGTATTTGGCAGAAGGGTTTGTGATTAATTCAATCTTTTTGATAGAATTAGAAGGTAATTGCTTTAATAATTGTGCTGTAGGAATGTTTGAAAGCTTTCCGTCAACCATAACACGTACGTTCTGATTTCCACGTAAACTAATAGCTCCAGTTTGCTGATCTACATTTACAGAAGGTAAGTTGTTCATAATATCAGAAGCCGTTGGTCCACTAGTAACCAAATCTTTTCCAACAGTAATTACTTTTCTATCAACTTTCTGTTCAATCGTAGTTCGTTCAGCAACAACTTCAACTTCATTAAGAGCAGTAGCGCTTTCTGCAATAGAAACCGTACCTAAATTAATAACTCTATTGTCTCTAGAAATTGTCGCTTCTTTTGAAATAGTTTCGTAACCTATAAATTGAACGTCTATTACAATTGCTCCAACAGAGACTTTTTGAATTTTAAAATTTCCGTTGTCATCAGAAATAGCACCAGTAATTACTTTGCTGTCTGCTTTTGATTTAATGACAATCGTTGCATAAGGGATAGCTTCTTTTGTAGCAGCATCTATTACTTTTCCTTGAACAGTTCCGATTTTGGGGGCTGGGTTTTGAGCATGCAAAGTAACGCATAGCATTAGCATGCATAGTGAGAATAGTTTTTTCATCTAATTAGTTCGTTTTTTATTTTTTTGATGATGTTCTAGATTTCTAGAATCATGCATAATTGACGAAGGAATTACTATTATGTTACGGGTCATAACATATTTTAACATATTTTAACAGATAAAATTGTTGCACACTAAAAATTACTAAATTTGTAGTCTCAATACCAGTGAGCAATACCTAAATCGTAAACTAAATACTTAACCTATTGAAAACACTTGTGTTAGGCGCTTCTATGAAGTCGCACCGCTTTTCGCATAAAGCTGTAGACAGACTTGTAAACTATAACCACGAAGTCGTAGCCTTTGGACTCAAAGAAGGAGAAATTAACGGCGTAAACATCGATACAGAATTAGTGCAATATGGAGATATTCATACAGTTACCTTGTATTTGAATCCTTCTGTACAACCTGATTATTACGAGTATATACTTTCGTTACAACCAGAACGTGTAATTTTTAATCCTGGTACGGAAAATTCAGAATTTTGTGCTACGTTAAAAGAAAAAGATATCAAATGCGAAGTGGCATGCACTTTAGTCATGTTGGCGTCTAATAATTACTAAACCAATGAAAGTCAATAATCCATTAATTGGTAATAGTTCGTATCCAAACTGATAAAAGGTTTTTTTAGATAGTATCGTAGCTTCCGCTAGGTTGGTAACATCTTCCGTAAAATATGTGTAGAATGTTCCAAAATAGTTGGCCAAGAAATACGTCAATGAAATGGAAAGTAATGCTACTAACCATACATATTTGTCTTTTACATTATATTTGGTGAAAATTCCAAAAGCAAATAGTCCTAAAAGCGGTCCATACGTGTAGCCAGCAATGATCAATAAGTTGTCAATAACACTTTTATCACTGAGACTATTAAAAATAATTACAACGATAATTAATACAATAGACATTAATATATGTACAACCTGACGTATGAGTTTTTGTTCATTTATAGAAACTTCTTTTTCAAGTTTAATATGAGTGTCTTTCCTTTTAGCGTTAATGATAGTTGGAATAGCCGTAACAATAGGCTTTGTGAAAGCAATAATTTTTTGACTAAACTTATTTTTTGTTCCTTTTTCTTTTTCAATATCTAAAAAGTCTACAGAAAACGAAGTCGTTAATGAAGTCAATGCAGAATCTGCACTTGAATACGCAGCGGCAATCAATCCTAATAAAAAGACGATAGCCAACGAAAGTCCCAGTCCACCATTAATAGCAATTTCAGGAAATAATAAATCTGTTTTTACTTTTCCATCCATCAGTGGGGTATCAATACTATGTTTAGCTGCATACATATATACCAATGCTCCTAATAACAAGAATACAAAGTTTACAACAATTAAAACCACACTAAAACTTACCATGTTTTTTTGTGCATCACCTAATGTTTTACAAGTCAGATTTTTTTGCATCATATCTTGATCGAGCCCAGTCATACATACGGCAATGAACAATCCGCCAAGGAATGATTTAATAAAATAATTCTTTGCTATAGGATCATCAGTAAACCAAATTTGATTGTATTGCTGCAAGGCATCGGAGCTTAAAAATTCTCCAAAACTCAAATCCAAATCAGCCAAAATCAAATAAATTGCTACACCAACTGCAATCAACATAAACAGTGTTTGTAAAGTATCTGTCCAAACAATCGTTTTAATTCCGCCACGAAACGTATACAACCAAATCAAAACAATGGATAGAGTTACCGTAACCGAAAAATCAATTTCGTAGGCGTCAAACACATAACGTTGCAATACAATAGCAACTAAATACAATCGGAATGATGCTCCTAAGATTCTAGAAATCAAAAAGAAAAAAGCGCCCGTTTTATAACTTATAACTCCAAAACGATCCTCTAAATACTGATAAATAGAGGTGACATTCAAGCGATAATAAATAGGCATTAACACATAAGCAATAATAAAATAACCGACCAAATAACCAAACACGACTTGCATGTAACTAAAGTCAGAATCGTTTACCCAACCTGGTACAGAAATAAAGGTAACTCCCGAAAGAGAAGCGCCAATCATACCAAAAGCTACGACATACCAAGGTGATTTTCGAGATGCTCTAAAAAAAGTTTCGTTACTGTCGTCTTTTCCTGTAAGAAAAGAGATTAAAATAAAAACGCCAAAATATCCGGCAATTAGAAGTAAAATGTGAATCGGTTGCATTACGTATGTTTTCTGTATTGCAAAATACAAACTTCCTAATTATAAAATGTACATTCGTGAAATATTTAAACTATTAATTAAGAAGAAGTATACAGTCATAGTGTATAATGTTATTGTAGTGTTGCTAATTTTTGCAACATTGGAATTTTATTTTGGATACAAATTATCACCCCCCGAAAGTTTAGGTGATCGAATGAAAATTGCCTCTCAAAACCACTATATGAAAAATGGAAGGCAAATAATTCAGTATGAATCTGAAATGGCTAAGTATGATTAAGCATTATTCTACAAACTAAAGCCTGGTACATTCCAATTTTAAAATAGAGAATTTGATGTAACTTTTAAAGTAAATTCTTTAGGAGTAAGAGATGATGAAGCTTCTTTGAATAATCCATAAATAGTAGTCTTAGGAGATTCTCATGCTATGGGATGGGGAGTTAAACAAGAGGAAGCATTCGTTGAGTTACTGGAAAAAAGTACATGCAAAAAGGTATTGAATACTCCAATATCAACGTATGGAACTGCAAGAGAATTTAAACTATTACAACAAGTAAATACTAGCTTACAATACATAATTGTACAATATTGTGATAATGATTATGAAGAAAACCAATTGTACCATCAAAATGCAAACACATTAAAAATTTCTTCAAAATAAGTATATGATGAGGTAAGCGAAGATCATAGAGAAAGAGGAAACTATTACATCTTTAAACATGTACTAAAGTTTCCAAAGTTGATCCTTAGTGCTAATTCAGAATCAGAAATAAAAGAATCGCCAAAAGATGAAGTTACCGTTTTTCTGAATGTTATTAAGCAGGCAAAAATTCTAAATGACAAAATAAAGATAATAGTAGTCAACATAAACGGTCGAAAAACAACGAATCATTTTAAAAAAAAATCTTACAAAACGTTGCAAAATGAAGAATGGAAAGAACTGGCAGCATTTGTTATTCCGTTAGATGTATCTTCAGGTTTGACCAAAGAAAAATACCATGTATTAGACGATCACATGAATGCAAAAGGACATGCTTTTGTAGCAAGTAAATTGAAAGAACTAATAAACAACTTCTAAGACTTTTTTGCTTTTCGCTCTTTTCTGTTGGCTTTGAATAATCGTGATTTCATTTCCTCAGTCAATATTTCTTCCATGGCAAGGTTTTTAATGCCATTTCTTTTATCAAACAATTCAAATGCTTTTGAGTTTGTATATCATATTTTACAGTGGCTATAACTTCATATTTTGAAAACTGTAATCTTTCCTGAATTTTTAAAATATCCTTTTTGGAGGGTTCCTTAATTACCTTTTCTGAGTCTCCTTGTTTTCCATCCAATGTCATGCATCTAACATAACGATCTCCAAGTTTAGCATTTTTAGGGAATTTTGGAGTATTTTGCGTCTGTACAAAGCTAGTAGAAGCTACTAGAATTAGCAGACTAAAAAATAGAATACCTTTTGAGAAAGAGAATAACTTCATTTCAGATTGATTTTATGAGGATACTATCAAATACAGACATAAAATATCAAGTAATTCATAATTCTGAGTTCTCAATTTTGAATTAAAAAAGTTAAATTTGCCAAATGGAATTCTCCTCAAAACTCTTAGAAAACGCTGTCAATGAAATATCACAATTGCCAGGAATAGGGAAACGTACTGCTTTGCGATTGGTATTGCATTTACTACGACAACCTGAAAGTCAAACATTTCATTTAGTGAATGCATTGCAAGACTTGCGTACAGAAATCAAGCATTGTAATAGCTGTCATAACATTTCCGATACAGAAATTTGTGATATTTGTGCGAATCCAAATCGTCAACAAGAAATTATTTGCGTGGTGGAAGACATTCGCGATGTAATGGCGATTGAAAGTACAGGGCAATTCAAAGGCTTATATCATGTTTTGGGAGGGAAAATTTCTCCGTTAGATGGCATTGGACCGCATAATTTGACAATTGCGAGTTTGGTAGAAAAAGTCAAAGAAGGAAAAGTCAGAGAAATCATATTTGCACTAAGCTCAACGATGGAAGGAGATACGACAAACTTTTATATTTACAAACAAATTGAAAGTTACGAGATCAAAACATCTACGATTGCGCGAGGAATTTCAGTAGGTGACGAGTTGGAATATGCAGATGAGGTGACTCTTGGAAGAAGTATCATTAATCGAGTTCCGTTTGAAAACTCACTAAAAAGTTCCTAAACTTTCGCAACTCAATGAAACTTTCGGTCATCATTCTTAATTATAATGTACGCTACTTTTTGGAAGCTTGTATCAGAAGTGTGCAAGCTGCAATCACAAACCTTGATGCGGAAATTATTGTGGTAGACAACAATTCGCCAGACGATAGTTGTGATATGATGCGAAACACTTTTCCAGAAATTCAACTCATTGCCAATAAAGAAAATGTAGGGTTTGCCAAAGCAAACAACCAAGCAGTCAAAGTAGCCAAAGGGGAATATGTTTGTATCTTAAATCCAGATACAATTGTCGCAGAAGATACGTTTACGCAACTATTGCAATTTGCAGATGCTACAGAAAACTTAGGAAGTGTAGGTTGCAAACTCATCGATGGAAGTGGAACGTTTTTACCTGAAAGCAAACGTAATATTCCAACACCAATGGTTTCGGTCAAAAAAATCTTAGGGAATAAAAATTCAGGATACTATTCGGAGGTACACAAAAATGAAATAGGAAAAGTAGACATTCTTGTTGGTGCGTTTATGTTGATGAAAAGAGATGTGTATACTGTTGTTGGAGGATTTGACGAAGATTATTTTATGTATGGGGAAGACATTGATCTTTCATACAAAATCAAAAAAGCAGGTTTTCAAAACTATTACTGTGGAAAAACAACGGTAATTCATTACAAAGGTGAAAGCACATTAAAAGATAAAACCTATGCAAAACGTTTTTATGGAGCAATGCAATTATTCTATAAAAAGCATTTCAAAAGAAATTTAGTCTATGATTTTGCTGTGACGCTTGGCGCGAAATTGATTCCGTTAGTATCAAAACCAGAAAAGCAAGTACCTAAAAATATCAAAAAACATATAATTGTCAGTAATTCGGCAGAATGTTTCAAGCAAATCAGCGAAGTTTGTGCTGCTAAAAATTGTGTGCAAGTTGAAAACTTAGATCACTTTTTTCGTCAAATAGAAGATAAAAATCATACAGAAATCATTTTAGATACTAATTTTGTGGATTTAAAAAGTAGTATTCAAATCTTTGAAAAACAGCTTGGGTATTACAAAATATTACCAAAAAGCAGTACTTTTATAGTCGGTAGCGATTCCTCAAAAAATAGAGGAGAAATACAACTACTAGGCGAGTCAAAGCATTGTTATTGAGCGAGTCGAAACATTGTTAGTGGACTTGTTGAAGTAAAATAAAAATAATTCAATAAAAAACGATATTATTTAGTATTTTCGCAAAATAAATTAAAATAACATCTTTAGATTAAGGATATGGCAAAATTTGAACTAAAACTTCCACAAATGGGAGAAAGTGTTGCAGAAGCAACAATTATATCATGGCTCAAAGAAGTTGGCGACACCATTGAAGCCGACGAAGCAGTGTTAGAAATCGCAACAGATAAGGTAGATTCTGAATTGCCTAGTGAAGTAGATGGTGTTTTAGTTGAAATTTTACACAATGTGGATGACGTTGTAAAAGTAGGGCAAACAGTTGCAATTATTGAAACTGAAGGAGAAGGAAGTGTAGAAGCAACGCCAGCACCAGCAACAAAAACAGAAACCGCAGCAGAAGTACCTGCCGCAGCAGAAGAAGTTGCCAAAACAGTGGCTGTAGCTCAAGAAACAGTAAACAATGATTTTTCAACTTCCGAAAAATTCTATTCACCGTTAGTTAAAAACATAGCGAAAGAAGAAGGAATTTCAGTAGAAGAATTAGACGGAATTGCAGGAACAGGAAAAGATGGTAGAGTTACCAAAAACGATATTCTTGCATACATCAAAAATAAAGGAACAGCAACGCCGCAACCTACGGCAGCACCAAAAGCTGCTGTGCAAGAGGCAGCAAAACCTGTAGCTGTTGCAAAATCAACACCTGCTACACCAGTTACTGTAAACGGAAGCGACGAAATCGTAGAAATGACGCGTATGGGAAAACTTATTGCGCATCATATGGTAGCTTCTGTACAAACTTCAGCTCACGTGCAAAGTTTCGTGGAAGTAGATGTAACAAACATTTGGAACTGGCGTAAAAAAGTAAAATCATCATTTGAAAAACGTGAAGGTGAAAAATTAACATTTACACCAATCTTCATGGAAGCTGTTGCCAAAGCATTGAAAGATTTCCCAATGATGAATATTTCTGTAAATGGTGATACTATCATCAAAAAGAAAAACATCAACTTAGGAATGGCGGCTGCCTTACCAGATGGAAACTTAATTGTTCCAGTAATTAAAAATGCAGATCAATTGAATTTGGTTGGAATGGCAAAAGCGGTGAACGATTTAGCAGGAAGAGCTAGAGCAAACAAATTAAAGCCAGACGAAATTCAAGGAGGAACCTATACTGTAACCAATGTAGGAACCTTTGGAAGTATTATGGGAACTCCTATTATCAATCAACCACAAGTTGGTATTTTAGCTTTAGGAGCAATTCGTAAAGTTCCTGCGGTGATTGAAACGCCTGAAGGAGACTTCATCGGAATCCGTTACAAAATGTTCTTATCACATTCATATGATCACAGAGTTGTAAATGGAGCACTTGGAGGACAATTTGTAAAACAAGTTGCTGATTACCTAGAAGCTTGGGATAGCAATAGAGATTTTTAAAAAACAAGATTTACATAATTAAAAAGAGCCTTCATTTGAAGGCTCTTTTGCTTTCTTGAATATTTTACTTTAGAAACAGCTGTTTTACTTTTTTGATATTTGTGTCCCAAATGCGTATTCCTTTGGGTGACATCAATATAAGGTGAACAAACGCTAATACAATTGCTCCTGGAATCATATTAACCGATACCATTCTAAAGAATTCTTGAGCAGAAGTTGTAGTGCTAACTTCATGTATTAGTACTCCAAACTCAGAGACTTGTATTTTTGTTGCAATTATTAATACTTCAGAAGCAAAGTGGAAGCTATTTGCAAAAATGTGTAGTATATATTCCCATTTAGGCAATCCTCCAATAGATTTCCTACTATCACTTTCAGCATACGCATCAATTGCTAAAACTAAAGAATCAATACATACAAAAGTAATAGCGCACCAAAAACTAATTGCATCATTATTAACAAATAAAAGCCACACTATTAGCGGAAATAAAAATGCCCTAATAGTATGTATTTTGTGTTCAAACTTGCTGTCTTCTCTCCCATATAATTCATACTTATATATATGAAGGTAAAATCCGTCGTAAGTTGCTAAAATCATAAAAATGAGTAAGCATAAAGTAGCTAAGTAGTATAATATTTCCATTTTCTGAGATGTTTAATTTCTTCACAAAAGTCAGAGAATGAAAAATAGAATCAATTGACATATGTCACATTATTGCAACTGTGAGATTTGTGATCTGACTCTACTCAGGGTTTCTCTTGAAACTCCAATATAAGACGCTATGTGTTGTATAGATACTCTTTGTATAACTTTAGGTTGAGAGGTAAGAAGGTGAAGATATTTTTCCTTTGCAGTTTCAAAACTTAATGCTTTAATTCGTTCAGTTAAGCGAGCACATTCTACTTCAGTTAATAATCGACTAAGTTCTACCCATTCACTATTCGATTCGTATAAACTTAGAAGGCTTTCATGTGATAAAGAAATAATAGTAGCATCTTCAAGTGCCTGAATGTATTCTGTTGACGCTTTTTTATTGACAAAACTTTCGTGAGATGTTGTCATGGAGTTTTCCATACAAAAACAAGTATTTACTTCGTTTCCGTCTTTCAAATAAAAAGTTCTAAAAAGGCCTTTTCTTATATATGCAATATGCTTAGCTATAGTTCCTTCAGTTACTAAGTAATCACCTTTTTTTATATGTTTCAGTGTAAAATGACCCAAAGCCAAGTTAAAAACCTCTTCATTCATTTGAATAAGATTTGTAATGTGTGATTTTATATCTTGAAATTCAGTACTCATGAAGACCTATAATGATAAAAATTTGGAAGCTATTTTTGATTAGTTTTCAACATCTCAATAAAAGAAATCAGATTCAAGCTTTCGTAGAGTTCACCTTTAACGATTGCAATAGGAATAGAAGAAATCATTACATCTTGTCGTTTCATCTTTGAAATAGTGTTCCAGAAAAACTGCTTGTGACGCTCACTTTCAGAAATATCAAATGCTTTATATCGAATTCGATTTGCTTTCAGCATGCCAATAAGTTTTTCACACTTGGTACATTCGTCTTTCGTGAAAATGATGGTTTCTCCTTTGTCCATCAATTTTTCAAGTGATTCCCAGTTTTTTACTTTCACCATATTGACATTTACATCTTGGAGTTTATCTTCAAAAGAATGAAAATAGGTATACTCTGGAGTAGCATTTTTAAGAGGAATCAACGTTGTTAAGAGTACTTTTTTCTGCGCAGGAACTTTCCTAATTACAGGACGATAACTGCTTCTTCGGAAGCCTTTTCCATCAATCTTAAAAAAAACTTCTTTATCCGTCTCTGTATGATTAATGGCATAAAATGTAATTTTTTTTTTGCCTTTTTCTTCTACAATTTCAATCGTTTTTGTTTGTGCATTCGCTGAAAAAATCCAACAAAAACATAAAAAAAGTGTTGTTAAAATTGACTTCCACATGCCAGTCTTACTATTCATTGTTAATAATACATTAAAATCAATTATTATACCACAAAATAATTTTATTTGCCCTCTAATAATGGTAAATTTACTCTTTTAAATAAAATAATGGAATTAAAACTAAAAAATCCAATTTGCTTCTTCGATTTAGAAACCACTGGCGTAGAAGTTGCAAAAGATAGAATTGTAGAAATCTCAATACTAAAAGTATATCCTAACGGAACAAAGGAGAGCAAAACTTGGTTGGTAAACCCTGAAATGCCAATTCCTGCACATGTATCCGAAATTCATGGAATCACTGATGAAAAGGTCGCCAATGAGCCGACATTTAAACAAATTTCGAAAGAAATTTACAATATGATCAAGGATAGTGATTTGGCAGGATATAACTCGGATCGATTTGATATTCCATTATTGGCAGAAGAATTATTGCGTGCAGAAATTGACTTTGACATGAAGAATAAGGTTTCTGTAGATGTGCAAACTATTTTTCACAAAATGGAAAAACGTACACTCTCTGCGGCATACAAATTTTATTGTGGAAAAGAATTGGAAGGCGCACATGGTGCAGAAGCAGATACAAATGCTACCTATGAAGTATTGAAATCACAATTAGATCGTTACGACGAATTAGAAAATGATATTAAAAAGTTAAGCGAATTTACGACACGTAAAAAAACAGCAGATTTTGCCGGATTTATTATTTTTGATAAAGATGATGAAGAGATTTTTTCTTTTGGAAAACACAAAGGAAAGAAAGTAGAAAAAGTGTTGGAAGAAGAACCTGGGTATTTTGGTTGGATTCTGAACGCAAACTTTCCCTTGTATACAAAAAAAGTGTTGACAGCAATTAAATTAAGAAAACTGAATACAAAATTTTGAAAAAGTAAAAATGATATTGAGAAAGGCTACCATACTACTCATAACATTTTTTTACATCAGTTTTGCTAACGTATAAAAAATAAATCGGGAAAAGTTCTTAACCAACAAACAAAATAACCGATTGCGTGTGCACATTTAATCATTCCATCTGAAAAGTGTGGAACAACAACAGATATTCAGGGAAATTTTGAATTTACAGTACCTGAAGATTGGGTTGGGAAAATTTTAAAGATTACTTGTGTAGGTTTTGAAGATAAAAAAATAGTACTCATACAAGAAAAAGGATTGATGATTCACATAAAACCATCCCTTGAATTTTTGAGTGCAGTACATATATCACATAAAGAAAAAGAAAAATTGGTACGCGTCAATTCTTTTCGAGGAAAGCGTAGTATTGGTTTGGGAAACTTTAGCGGAGGCGTATATCCTTCCATGTTTGCAAGGTATTATCCGTTCAATGCAAGTTTAGGAAATGAAAACTATCTAAAAGAAGTTTCTATATTTTTCTTTAAAGAAGGAAGACATGATGCAAAATTTCGATTGCGTATTGTGCCATCAACCATAGATAAATTTCCCAAAAATGATATGCTTGATCCTATCATAGGGGAAGTCAGTTATAAGCAGTCAAAAATAAAAATAGAAATGCCAGCCAAAGGTGTTGAAGTGCCTAAAGAAGGTTTTTCTGTAGTTGTAGAGCATTTATTTATTGAAGAAAATATGGTTGAAGAAACGGTGCATTTGCAACTAAATGATTCTATTAAAATAATGGATGTAAAACAAAAACGGTATGCTCCAATATTTAAAGGCATTGTAGAAAAAGTAGATGAATCTTTTTCGTATTACATGTCGGTTAACGGATGGAAAAAGTACGAATGCTAAAAATGCTAAGTTCTGATTTTAAACAAAATCAAGTAGTTGTGCCAGTATTCAAGTTAAAATTGACGAATTGAAAAACTAATTATATGAAGTTGTAATCATAAAATCGACAACTTTCATAAATAAATATAATAATAGACAGATGAAAATTATTTGCATTGGAAGAAATTACACAGAGCACATTGCAGAACTTGAAAATGAGAAACCAGTAGATCCTGTTATTTTCATGAAATCAGATACTTCTATTCTGTTAAAAAAACAACCGTTCTTTATTCCCGATTTTTCTAAAGAAATTCATCATGAGGTGGAAGTTTTGGTAAAAATTAATAAATTGGGAAAATATATTGATCAGAAATTTGCGCATAAATATTACAATGAAATTAGTGTAGGGGTTGATTTCACTGCGCGCGACCTGCAATCGAAACTAAAAGCCAAAGGCTTACCTTGGGAAAAAGCCAAAGCCTTTGATGGTTCGGCAGTTGTAGGGAAATGGATTTCGAAAGATCAATTTGAAGATATCAACAATCTTAATTTTAAACTGGAAAAAAACAATGAAGTTGTACAACAAGGGAATACCAAACAAATGCTTTGGAAAATTGATGAACTAATTGCCTATGTTTCTCAATACTTTACCTTAAAAATAGGAGATATCATATTTACAGGAACGCCAGCAGGAGTAGGGAAAGTTAATGCTGACGAACGCCTGACGGGATATCTTGAAGGACAACAATTGTTTTCAATATTAGTAAAATAAAAAATGGGTTATAATTTAGAAAAAATAAACGCAATTTCTGATGGCGACCAAGACTTTATAGAAGCAGTAGTAGTAGCTTTTATTGAAGAAATTCCCGGAGACCTTGTCACTTTTGAACAAGAAGTGAAGTCAGGCAATTATGAAGGCGTATATCAAGTAAGTCATAAGATAAAACCAAACCTAGAACTTTTAGGGATGCAAGAATCTTTTGATATCAATCTAAAAATATTGAATTGGTCAAAGGCAAGAACAAATATAGAAGATATTGTAACAGCTTTTGATGATGTGCAAATTAGAATAAATAACAACATCGAAGAACTTAAGAAGGAATTCAATTTAGGCTAATATATGATTGCAGAAATAATCACGATTGGAGACGAAATTCTTATTGGGCAAATTGTAGATACTAATTCTGTATTTATCTCAAAAGCATTGAATGAAATTGGAGTTTCTGTACACCAAATAACGTCTATTCAAGATGATAAAGTACATATTCTAGAAGCTTTAGAAGCAGCAAAACAAAAAGCAGATGTCGTACTAATAACTGGAGGATTAGGACCTACAAAAGACGATATCACCAAACATACACTATGTGAATATTTTGATGATCAATTGATTCAAAATAATGAAGTACTTGCACATGTAGAAGAATTATTTAGAAAGTTTGCTACTACGTCTCCTATTTCAAATATGAACCGTATGCAAGCGTTGGTGCCTTCAAAAGCACAAATATTGCACAATGAATTTGGTACTGCGCCAGGTATGTGGTTGGAAAAAGACAATACTGTATTTGTATCCATGCCTGGAGTTCCATATGAAATGCGTGGATTAATGACCAATCATATTATTCCAAAACTGCAAGAAGAATTTGAACGTCCTTTTATATATCATAAAACCATTCTTACCTATGGAATGGGCGAGAGCAGTATTGCAATGAAAATTGAAGATTGGGAAAATAACCTTCCTGATTTTATAAAACTAGCATATTTACCCAATGTAGGAAAAGTTCGTTTACGTCTAACTGGAAAAGGAAATGATAAAAAAGAAATTACGGAAGCTGTCGATTCGTATGCCGAAAAACTTTATCCAATTATTGGTGATATTATAAATGGTGTCGAAGGAGAAAGTTCTATTATAACACAAATTGGCGATTTATTAAAAGATAAAGGACACACGTTGGCCGCGGCCGAAAGTTGTACAGGAGGACGTATTGCAGCACAAATTACAGCAGAATCAGGTGTTTCAGCATTTTTTAAAGGAAGTGCTGTAACTTATGCGTTACAATCGAAAGTAGATATTTTAGGCGTTCCAAAAGAATTGATAGACAAACATTCTGTAGTAAGTGCGGAAGTTGTGGAAGCAATGGCAAAAGGAGCAGCAGAGGTGTATCATGCAGACTATGCAATGGCAACTACAGGAAACGCAGGGCCGAGTAAAGGAAACTCAGATGTTGAGGTTGGAACTGTTTTTATTGGAATTGCAACACCAAATGGAATTATTTCTCAAGGATTTAACTTTGGACAGCCTCGCGAAAAGGTAGTAAACAAAGCCGTTGCCAAAGCTTTTCAGATGTTACTTGAAGAAATTTTAAAAAACAGTAAGTAAATGTTTGCTGAGAAAATAAAAAAATGTAAATTTGCACCTCGTTTTTGAATAACTTAAAAGTTTAGTACAGATGTCAAGAGTTTGTGAATTAACAGGTAAGAAAGCTATGGTAGGGAACAATGTATCCCACGCAATGAATAAGACGAAACGCAAATTTAATGCGAATCTTACAAAAAAGCGCTTTTACATTCCTGAAGAAGATAAGTGGGTTACTTTAAAAGTATCTACATCAGCATTGAAAACAATTAATAAAAAAGGAATCTCAGCTGTGCTAAAAGAAGCAAGAGCGAAAGGTTTTATCAAGTAATTCAGTCATATATAAATACCAATAGCAATGGCGAAGAAAGGAAATAGAGTTCAAGTGATACTAGAGTGTACAGAGCATAAAGCTTCTGGACAACCAGGAACTTCTCGTTATATCACTACGAAAAATAAGAAAAACACTCCAGACAGATTAGAGATTAAAAAGTTTAATCCTATCTTAAAGAGAATGACTGTTCACAAAGAAATAAAATAATAAGTCATGGCAAAGAAAGCAGTAGCATCCTTACAAACAGGATCAAAAAGATTAACAAAAGCTATCAAAATGGTAAAGTCTCCAAAAACTGGAGCTTATACATTTGTTGAGTCAATCATGTCTCCAGATAAGGTAAACGATTGGTTAAAAAAATAAGTATACATTCTATACGATCATAAAAGCTACTTTCGAAAGAGAGTAGCTTTTTGTTTTTATACGTCAACACAATATGACACTTTAACAGGTTTGTAACTTGGGCAAGATAATTGACAGGAAATAGGTATAAAAACCAATGCAAAATATACACGAATTTTAAGTATCTTGTTTTGCATTTTATACAATCAATTTTGATTGTGTGTAGAATTAAAAATAGTACTACAGATTATGAGTTTTTTTAAAAGAATATTTTCATCAGAAAAAAAAGAAACACTCGATAAAGGATTAGAAAAATCGAAATCAAGTTTTCTTTCTAAATTAACCAAAGCAGTTGCAGGAAAAAGCAAAGTTGATGATGAAGTCTTGGATAATTTAGAAGAGGTTTTAGTTAGCAGTGATGTTGGCGTAAATACTACTTTGAAAGTTATTGATAGAATAGAAGCAAGAGTTGCTAAGGATAAATACTTAGGAACTGACGAACTTAATAAAATTCTTCGCGAAGAAATAGCAGGATTGCTATCTGAAACCAATTCAGGTGAAGAAACAGAATATACAATCCCTAAAAATACCAAACCTTATGTATTAATGGTTGTTGGTGTAAATGGTGTTGGAAAAACAACAACCATTGGTAAGTTAGCACATCAATTCAATAAACAAGGATTAAAAGTTGTCTTGGGTGCTGCGGATACCTTTAGAGCTGCTGCAATTGATCAATTACAAGTTTGGGCTGATAGAGTAGGCGTACCGATTGTAAAACAAAATATGGGAAGTGATCCAGCTTCTGTAGCATTTGACACTTTAAAATCTGGAGTAGCGCAAGATGCAGATGTCATCATTATTGATACTGCTGGACGTTTGCACAACAAAATTAATCTAATGAAAGAGTTGACTAAGGTTAAAAAAGTAATGCAAAAAGTTGTAGGAGACGCTCCACATGATGTTTTATTAGTGTTAGATGGTTCTACAGGTCAAAATGCATTTGAGCAAGCAAAACAGTTTACAGCAGCCACAGAAGTAACTTCATTAGCTGTCACAAAACTAGACGGAACTGCCAAAGGTGGAGTTGTGATTGGTATCTCAGATCAATTCCAAATTCCAGTAAAATATATTGGAGTTGGAGAAGGTATCGAAGATTTACAAGTATTCAATAAATACGAATTCGTAGATTCATTTTTTAAGAAATAGAAGTCGTATTAGGCATGTTATAGATGCTTCATTTCGACTTAATTCAGAATGACTTATCGATTGATAAAACCTACTATGCTATGGTAGGTTAATGTTTCAATTGTTAAGTCATTTTGTATATTTGAGTGTAATCATTACTTGAAAAATGGTCGAAGATATTAAAAATCTAACACAATATAATCTTTGGGCAAACAAACGAATTGCCAATTGGTTGTTATCCAATGAAGCATCTAAGTTAGATGAAACTTGTGCCTCAAGTTTTTCAACGATTGAATTGATAGTTAATCATATATGGGATGCAGAAATATTTTACTTATCGACGCTAACTCAGACTTCTTTTGATAAAAAATGTGATAGCACAGCAATATCAAGTCAAGCAATAAAAGGACTTCTTGAACATTTGAAAAAAAATGTTGATTATGCTTCAAAACTTGGAGTTGGAGAATTGAATGCATTGTGTAGTATTGAAATAAATCGCTTTCAGGAACTTATCAACTACAATTAATTTAACATTGCATGAACCATAGTACGTATCACAGAGGACAAATTGTAACGATGGGACATCAATTGGGATTCACAAAAGCGCCCTTCACAGACTTGTTTTTTTTCTGAATAAACTGCAAAAAATTACCTAACACAAAATGTAAACTTACGACATAAAAAAAGCTGCATATTCAATATATGCAACTTTTTTAGTATGTATCTTTTTCTTCTTTCTTATAGTTTTGTCAAACGAATAACTACTTCTGTTAATGGAACGTTTGTACACATGGCGCTTCCTGTGTCTTCTACAAATCGAATATCAATTGTAGTATCATCTACCATATTATATGCAGTTGGTGTTGCAGTTCCTTGCCCTAGCAATACATTAGCGCCACCACAATTAAAGTTGGTATCTTGATCGTTAGTTACGGTTACCGTACCATCACAATTCAATGTGAAATTAAATGTCATAGTGGGTTGTGTTCCTGTCATATCTAGGTTTGCTAAATACTTAACAGTAATGCTTCTTTCTGTATCAGAAACATTTACAATTTCAACCGTTGCAGGATCACCAAAAATAGGTTCATCTGTATTTCCAATCTCTTGATATGTATACATTCCTGTATATCCAAGTTGTGGAGTTGTTACATTTCCAAAATTAAACCATTGACTTTGAGTTGGTGAACTACATACAGTTCGTACGGCAAAAGTGTATGTAGTGTTTGGACACAATCCGTTTGCTGTAAAGTTAGAATTGTTTACGGTAGTGATAGTTCCGTTATCAGGAATAAATCCGGCGGCTTCACCATAACTTACTTCCCAAGTTGTTTGTGCGTTAGAATCCCAATCTACAGTAACTGAATTTTGTGTGGTAGTGTCATACGCTAAGTTAATCGGAGGTAAACATGTTGCAAATCGGAACGGTCCAGAAAATGCACTAGAACTTCCTATTTGATCTCCATCTGTAACCGCATTACAATTTGCTCTTACATAAAATTCATATTCGCTATTAGGTTGTAAATCATTAACAATGTGTTGTGTGCTATTTCCTGTAGCAAACAAATCAGCTTCTTCTAAATTGAATCCTACTAAACCATACTTAATTTCCCAAGCAATTTCGTTTCCACCAGGCATCCAAGTTAACGTAGCTCCTGTTTGTGTAACATTAGCTACACCTAAACTCGTTGGTGCAGGACACGAAGTACGAAACTCAACTGGTCCAAACCACTCATTGTTTGTTAGGTCACAATCAGACTTCACATAAAACTCGTAAGAAGTTTGTGGTGATAATCCTGTAATATTAATGCTTGTTGTTGGTGTGTCAATAATAGTTCCTGCGTCTGGATCAAATCCCAGAGTTCCCCAAGAAGCAGTCCATGTAACACCAGTTACTGGTAAACATTCTCCAGCTTCGTTGACGCTACCACACCAATTAAGTCTGGCTGAATTATCGGTTATATCTGATGCAAAAGAAGCCGCAACAGTTTGGCAAGGTTGTATTATCTCTGGAATTTGTACGTCATCTGAGCATGAGAAGACAAATCCAATTAGTAGAAGTAAAACTACTTTTCTCATAAAATTTTTTTTTCGTGTACGACAAATATATAAAAACAATAAAGAGTTTGACATTAAGAAGCTAAAAAAACAAGAATTCCAAATAGTTAAACTTTTAGATTGTATCTTTATATCCTTAAATAACGCATCAAAATGAAGAAAATTATATTATTGCTGACGCTATTTTCATCCATTGCTTGTCATACACAAAAAAATGTGCAAAATGAAAGTGATATTTCAGATATCAGTGAAAAAGAATTTAGAGAATTTAAGATCTTAGATTCTAAAAATATAGAAAATCAGGATGTTTGGAAAACTATTTCAAAACAAATGGAAGATTTTACTGATGCAGAATACGAACGATTAAAACCATATATTCTTGAAAAAAATATTTTAGAATTGCACAAAAGTCGTGTGCAAGGTGTGTTTACATACGAGAAGTTGGTGAAATTCTATTTATACAGAATTAAAAAATACGATCGTGATAATGATTTGTCTTTAAATTCCGTAATTAGCCTGAATCCCAACGCAATTGCAGAAGCCAAAAAATGTGATCAAGAGTTTTTCAATAAAAGGTTGAAACCACTCATTTTTGGAATGCCTATTTTATTGAAAGACAATATTAACACTGAAGACATGCCAACAACGGCAGGAGCAATTGCGCTAAAAAATAATAAAACAGGTGATGCTTTTATCACCAAAAGATTAAAACAAGAAGGAGCCATTATTTTAGGGAAAGCTAACTTAAGTGAATGGGCATACTTTTTCTGTGGTGATTGCCCAAGTGGTTACAGTGCTATTGGTGGACAAACCTTAAATCCTTACGGAAGAAAAATATTTGATACAGGCGGATCAAGTTCAGGAAGTGGTGTTTCAATTGCAGCAAATTTTGCAGTAGCTGCCGTAGGAACAGAGACTGCAGGATCTATACTTTCACCATCAAGTCAAAACTCTTTGGTAGGGTTAAAGCCTACAATTGGTTTATTGAGTCGTTCTGGAATTGTACCAATTTCAAGTACGTTAGATACACCAGGGCCCTTGACAAAAAATGTAATAGATAATGCAATTTTATTAGCAGCGTTGTACGGTCATGATAAATCGGATGCAAAAAGTGTAGTATTGAAATATTTTGGGAATCATTTCTATACCAATATTAAAAATGGCAACGTTTCTTTGCAAGGAAAACGCTTTGGAGTCTACAAGAGTTTATTAGAAGATACTTTATATGTAGCTGCGGTTGACCTACTTAAAAAACAAGGCGTTACTATCGTTGAGATTGAAGAAGAAGAAGTTGGGTTGCCAAAATTCATTAATTTATTGAATTTGGATATGAAAAAAGATTTGCCGGCATATTTTGCTAATTATGGGAGCAAAGCACTTCCATTCAAATCGGTACAGGATGTGATTGATTTCAATAAAAAAGATTCTGTAAATGCGATGCCATACGGTCAAAAATTATTCTACGGAATTGTCAGTGATAATGCTTCCAAAGAAGAATTTGCAGACATGAAAAAAGTATTGCATGAAAACGGAAAAACCTTTTTCAATAATCCAATGGAGAAACATAAATTGGATGGTGTTTTATCTATTAACAATTATCACGCAGCTTTTGCAGCAGTTGCCGAGTATCCTGCATTAACAGTGCCAATGGGATATACGAGTAAAGGAGAACCAAAAGGACTGACATTTATTGGGAAACCATTTATGGAGAAAGAATTACTAGAGTTTGCATACGCATACGAGCAAGCTTCTAATAAACGAAAAGCACCAAAAAATTATAATTAATTAGAAAAATGGACGCTCACATAGAGCAGAGCCAAAATGAAGTGTCCATTTTTTACTTCTTATCCATTTTCAGGAACTGAAGTTCCTTTTTTCTTATGCTTTCCACCTGTAACAGCATTTATTTTGTTATTAGTTAATTGTTTGCTTGTTAACACACTTAGATTTGAAATTTGTTTTTTCATTTGTGAACTTTTTTAAATTAATATGATCAAAAATCAACCTAAAAAATCTAGTTGAAAAAAGGAATGCAAACCGTGATTATTGAATTGAAGGATCAATAAAGTATTAAAATTATTTTAATACTTCTTAAGTTTGAGAATCTCTTCATTTATGACAGTACTTACTTCATCAGCAAGATCAACAATCATAAAATGACCTCCATTTTTTATAGTATATGTTTTTCTCCTTTTTTAGGAATTATTTTATCTTTTGTTCCATGAACAGTAATAATATCTGAGGCACTTTTCGCTTTTATCCAATTTGTGATAGCATACATTCCCCATCGTAAAAACTGGATGTTTGTATCCTTGATGATGGATTTTAGTAATTTTTTTCGTTTTGTTCCAAATAAAAAAGCAGCAATATGAATATTAGGCTTTAGTAAGAAATTTGGAATCCAACGCGAAAGATACAATCGTCTAACGAGTGAAAATAATCTAGGAAGTTCGCTGGTTTTAGTAGCAGAAGAAATGACAATTGTTTTTTGAGGCTTTAAAAGTGGGTGCATTTCAGAAGCAATCATTCCGCCAAAACTGACGCCTACAATTACAATATTAGATTCTGTATTTAATTGATATTCATTGATCAGTCGTTGCGCATATGATGCAATAGTTTCCTTTGGCAAAGGCTCTATCCAATCAATAGCAGTAAAGTCATAATTTAATTTTAAAAAATTAAAAACACGCTTGTCAGCACCCAATCCGCTAATCCCAAAAACATGTATGTTTTGTTGTTGTTTCAAGACTGTATTTTTTATCTGTAGTAAGTTGAATACGAAGTAACAAAATAAAGCTGAGCTTCTTTTTATATTCGTTTGAAAATAATATAATTTTAATTTTTTAAAATAAATATATCTCGTTAAGTACATGTAAATGCTGGTACCTTGTTGATATTTAGAAGATTGTAAAAGGTGAAAATATTTTTTTGGCATGCAAATTGGTAACTATTTCAGCATTAACCATTTAAATAATTATCATTATGAAATCAAAACCATTCTTTTTAGGACTTTTAGTTATGTTGTTTTTTTAGTGTATCGGTAAGTGCGCAAAATCAAGGACATACCGCTGATGTGCGACAATATAAAACTGATAAAGGAGGAAAAGTAGCTGTTAAAAAAACAAAAGAAAGATTAAGTAAACTCTGTTCAACGTATAAGATTACACGTAAAGAATTGTACAAAGGCGGTACTTGGAAAATACATTTTACAACAAGTTGTGGATACAGAGGAGAAGTGCATTTCTATCATGATGGAAATTACAAGACAACCATTTATCATAAATAGAAGTATAAAAACCAAAAATTTAAAAAGCACACTCTACATTGAGCGGAGCCAAAATGTAGTGTGCTTTTTTTGTGCTAAAAAAACTAGTATTATAAATTAGTTGGCGGACAAAACTAAGAATGGCAACCGCCAAATCGAGAATCGCACCAACGACGCACAGTATCACTACATGAATTTGCAGGTATTGTAATTGGCGGAGGAGGAGCTTGTGTATAAGTTTTGCAAGACATACCGCCCGATGCAGCTTCTCCACCTTTGATGCTTTCTCGCAAATTACTGATCGTCTTTTTTGTTAAACTTAATGGTTTAATTTTTTTCTTCATGACTTCATTTTTTATGTTTTCTACTTAAGTTTTGATTTTAATACTATTAATAGCAATATGCTGATGGACATGCTGTTGTTAGAATTGTTGTAGTGCACATCCTTGCAAATGTTTCTGGCGGCATAGTTGGTTCGCAATCTAATTACGTTTTTAATTCGCAATAGCGCCATGTTGTTTCAGGTTCGCCTCCATAAATAGAAAACTAGAAATAGATTTTTTGTTGAGTTGTAATGATTTTAGATTTTTTTTCATCATAATTGTGTTTAAAATTGATGAAGTAAAGCAACTCTTTTTCTCTTAAAACATAAAACAAAGGTATTGATGCATCATGAATTGTCATTTTTTTTAATCGAACCAAAGCTGAATTGATACGCAACTCAGTAATGTATGCCGAGTACGATTTCTTTTTATATTTGTTAATTAACCCGAGTTTCCAAAAAAAAACGGAGCAAATTAAGTTTTGGTTTTTTTGAAATAGCAAGCCAAAAAAATCACGCAAGATGCACCAAGACAAAGTTATATTGATATACTGTACTATAGATGATATTTTAAAACAAATGTAACATC
>NZ_JAKVBC010000023.1 GCF_022447245.1 Kordia sp.
GACACAGACGGAAAGCGCATGTATCGTTCAGGAGATATTGGACGCATGTTGCCAAACGGAGAAATAGAATTCTTAGAAAGAAAAGATACACAAGTAAAATTAAACGGATTACGAATTGAATTGGCAGAAATTGAATTCCAACTAGATAGAATTCCAACCATTGCAAAATCAGTTGTAGTATTAAAAGAACTTAATGGAAGTTTACACATTGCAGCATACATTCAGAAGGAAGCAGAAATTTCTAATGACGAAATCTACCAAATTCTAAAAGAGCACTTACCAGCATACATGATGCCATCAGTGTTTGTAAGTATGGACGAATTTCCGCGAACACGTACAGGAAAAATTGATAGAAAATCATTGCCAGCTTTAACTTCCATAGATGTGAAGAAAACAGAATATGTAGCACCAACAAGCGAAGTAGAAAAGCAATTGGTAGCATTCTGGTCAGAAACACTAAATATTGCAGCGAGCAGTATTGGTGTACAAGATAACTTCTTAGAACTCGGAGGAAACAGTCTGCAAGCAGTGATCTTAGTAAACAAAGTGAACAAATTCTTTGAGACATTCTTAACTATAGAATACTTATATGACACCTTGACAATAAGTGCTTTAGCTGAACTCATTGAATTCTCAATACAGCAAAAACACATTGACTTGATCAACGAAGATGTAGACCAAGACGAATTCATCCTGTAAAAGGAGAGCGAGGAAAATCTATAACTCATTAAAATTTTTAAGCCTTGGAAAAAACACTCTTACATACCTTGAATTTTCATAATGTTAAATTAAATGTGGTTAACGGTCAGTTAAAAGTCAATGCGCCAAAAGGTGCATTGAGCACTGACCTACTTAACAAGATTAAAAGTAACAAAGAATACTTAATCAAGTTACTCACATCTAATTCGAGCATTCCAAAAACAGTCGTACAAGAAAGCTATCCAGTAACACCAGCACAGCAGCGTTTATGGATTATGAGTAACTTTGATGGAGGAAATCAAGCTTACAATTTAACCAATGAATTGGAGCTTACAGGAGATTTCAATACAGAATTCTTCTCAAAAGCATTCCAGGCATTAGTTGCAAAATATGAAAGCTTGCGTACCTACTTCAAGCAAACAGAAGCTGGTGAATTACGACAATATATAGCTTCAATAGAAGAAATAAACATTTCTGTTGAAGTTCATGATGTTAGCGCGCAACCAGATCGCAAAGATGCATTGGTTGCTGCACACTATCAACATAGATTCGATTTATCAAAAGCACCATTATTCAAACTCCAAATTGTAAAAACAGGAGCAGAGAACTTTTTGGTACTATTCAACCTACATCACATTATTGGTGATGGTTGGTCTTTAGAATTAATTTCGAAAGAATTGGTTGCCATGTATAACATGTTGGTAGAAGGAAAAACAATTAATACCAACAATACAGCTATACAATACAAGGACTATGCGGTTTGGCTTCAAGAAGAAAAACAGCAACAACAATTAGTAGCTTCTAAAAATTATTGGTTAAATCGCTTTGAAACAATTCCAACCTTGGAAATTCCAACAGTAAAAAAGCGTCCTAGCATCAAAACCTATAATGGAGCAGCAGTAAGTCATCAGTTTTCTGGAGATTTATACTCCAAGATGCAATCATACTGCAAAGAGCAAAGCATCAGTATGTTTATGGCGTTAATGGCGGGAATCAATGGTGTATTTTACAGATATACAAACACTACTGATATTGTTTTGGGAACTACAGTAGCAGGAAGAGAACATCCAGATGTAGAAAATCAAATAGGATTGTTTATCAATTCCTTACCAATACGAACAACATTCAACGGAGCAGAAGGATTCAAAGCCTTAGTCAACGTACAAAAAGAAACCTTGGTTGACGCTTACAAACATCAATCGTATCCTTTTGATGAATTGGTAGCAGAATTGGATGTACAAAGAGAATTATCAAGATCAGCATTGTTTGATGTCATGGTGATTCTTCAAAATCAAAAATCTGTCATCAGCAACAAAACAGCAATGGCAGGAAACATTGAGCTCACACCTTACAAAAAAGAAAAAAAATACAGTCAATTCGACATCACATTCTCATTCATAGAAACGAGTGAAAATTTACAATTAACAGTAGACTATAATACAGACATCTATGCGGAAGAATTTATACAGAATTTAATACAACATTTGGATCAGTTTATACAAAACGGAATAGCAGATGATAAGGTACCGCTTTATGCGATTGATTATCTCACATTTGACGAAAAGCAAGAACTGACGAAAGGATTCAACAATACTTATACTGCGTACGACCAAACACAAACGCTGGTTTCACTCTTTCAAAATATGGTTAAAAATGAATCAAGTGGAATAGCGCTAGTAGCTGGAGACGAACGCTATACGTATAAAGAATTGGATGAAATTTCCGATCGTATGGCAACTTTTCTGCTCAACGAATACAATGTTACAACTGGTAATCGCATAGGGATTCAGTTAGAAAGAGATGAATGGTTACCAATATCATTACTCGCTATTTTAAAGACGGGAGCATCGTATGTTCCCGTTGATCCAAATTTTCCAGAAGATCGAAAAACATACATCTTATCAAATAGCAATTGCAATTTGATGATCGATGAAGCATTCATACAATCATTTAAAAATTATAAAAACGAACAAACAGTACAATTACCAACAGTACAACCATCAGATACGTGTTATGTAATCTACACTTCAGGCTCTACTGGAAAACCAAAAGGAGTGATGTTATCGCATCAAAATGTAACTTCTTTCTTGGCAAATACGGAAACAACCTTAGGATTTGGTGGAAGCAATAGAGTAGCCGCAACCACCAATGTAGTATTTGACATATCGGTATTAGAAATTTTTGGAGCGCTTTGTAGCGGAAGAACGCTCGTTCTCTTCTCTTATGACGAATTAATGTCTTCGGAATTGTTCGTAGAAAAAATAAAAACAGAAGCAATTGAAGTGTTGCAATTAACGCCTTCACGCTTTAGTTTAGTCGCTGATCAAATCAGTAAAAGAAACTTTCCAACGTTAAAAACTATTTTAATTGGAGGCGAGCCGTTCTCTAAAAGTATATTTGAAAATAAAAAGAAATACAAAGGAATTCAAGTCTTAAATGTATACGGACCTACAGAAACTACAATTTGGAGCACAGTAGCATCAATTCATGAAGCGGACTCATTGCACGTAGGGAAACCATTGGCAAATGAAGAAGTATTCATACTATCGGATCATTTAGCTTTACAACCAAAGTGGTTAACAGGTGAACTTTGCATTAGTGGAGATGGCGTAGCGCAAGGGTACTTAAATAGAGAAGAATTAACAGCAGAAAAATTCATTCCGCATCCATTTAAAGAAAATGAACGCTTATACAAAACAGGCGATGTTGCCCGTTGGATTGACAATGGAAATATTGAATTGTTAGGTAGAAAAGACGATCAAATTAAATGGAATGGTTACCGAATTGAATTAGGAGAAATTGAAAGCGCAATTCGTCGTTATACTTCTGTAGAACATGTAGCTGTATTATTAAATATAACAGGAACGCAGAAACAATTAATCGCGTATGTTGTTGCAACAGAAACAGTAATCGCTAGTGAGTTGAGAGACTTTTTACGCACAATATTACCACAATACATGTTGCCATCGCATTATGTACAATTGGAAACATTACCTCTCAATGCTAGTGGTAAAATAGATCGTAACGCTTTAAAACAAATTCAACCAGAAGAAGCTGCTGAAGAAACACCATACGAAGCACCAAGAAACGAATTGGAGCAAACACTTGCTAACATTTGGGAAGCTGCTTTCGAAAGAGATGGCATTGGAGTGTATCACAATTTCTTCGATTTAGGCGGACACAGCTTACTAGCAATTAAAATCATCTCAGAAATACAAAAACAACTCAATGTCCAAGTTGAGTTAACAGACTTATTCTTAGAGCCAACCATTGAAAAATTGGCAGAAGAAATAGAAGATAAATCTTGGCAGCGACAAGCCATACAAGAAGAATTGGTTTCGGACAGAATAACCATTTAGTACAACACCTCTAGCGCAGTAGCCATGCAAGTTACTGCGCACACCATACACTATTCACAAATCAAATTTTACAAAACAAACAATCGATGGTACATGCCATCGATTTATCATTAATTCTCATAAAGACGAAATCTTATGGAACAACAAAATTATTATTTAAAGTTAAATGTTGCTTTAGAAGCACTTATCGACAGATGGTACGCATGGTCTCACTTGGTTTCACCTGCAACGGCAGCGATGAATATTAAAGAACGCCATTTGAAAATTATGCAATCATATATCAAAAGTCCAAAAACACATGCTGCGGCTGTAAAAAGACCAGAAATGTTAGGAGGACCTTTTATTGATTACAATGGCGGAAGAGTAGAAGAAATCAAAGAATTATACGAAGACACACTCGATAAACGTCAGAATATGTTGGAATTATACGATTCCATTCACGAGCTTAACTCAATGCTTCAAAAGAATGCAATTGGGTATTCGTTGGATCCACTATATCGTGAAGTTCCAGAATCATTGCAAGGAATGGTTGAGTTGTATTACGACCTAAACAACCGACCAAATTTCCGCTTTTTTGAATCATTGTTATACAACAGTAAGTTTCACGACGATTCTAGACAATCCGTATCATTGCAACTAGTGGATGCAGATGATGCACGTTCGTTTGTACTAAGCACACCGCGTTTGGATGATGAAAACTTAAATCATTTAGACTTGCGTTTCAAAGATCAATTGATTGACGAATTGTTCAAAATGAAGCGAATTCCTGGAAGCTATGTGGACATGATGAAGAAACTCAACATCAAGCCAGAACAGGAAGAATTATTCAAATCATTCTTTACGACAGAAGCACCAAAGAAATACGAAAAATACACTGGCGAAGGTGTACGTACACGCTATTTCGGTCATGCATGCGTATTGGTTGAAACAAGCGAAACGTCTATTTTGGTAGATCCTGTAATTAGTTATGACGGATATGAAACAGATGTAAATCGTTACACAATCAACGACTTACCAGAAGAAATAGATTATGTATTAATCACACACAATCACCAAGATCACGTATTGCTTGAAACTTTAATGCAATTGCGTCACAGCATCAAAAACATTGTAGTGCCTTCTTCAGGAAAAGGAGACATTCAAGATCCATCATTAAAATTAATGTTTAACTCGATCGGTTTTGACAATGTAATCGAATTAGACGATATGGAAACGATCACTTTAGATCGTTGTACGATTACTGGATTGCCTTTTATCGGAGAGCATTCAGACATTGACATTCGTTCAAAACTATGCTATCACGTAGCACTTCACAACGAGTTCAAAGTATTATTTGCAGCAGATTCTTGCAACGTAGAACCAAAAGTATACCAGCGAATTCACCAAATGGTAGGAGACATTGATATTCTGTTTTTAGGAATGGAATGTGACGGTGCGCCACTCAGCTGGTTGTACGGACCATTAATGTTTGAAAAACTACCTAGAGAAATGGATCAGTCCAGAAGATTGGCGGGTTGTGATTACAAACAAGGAGAAGCTTTGGTAGACATTTTCAGCCCGAAAAATGTATTTGTATACGCGATGGGATTAGAGCCATGGCTTGTATTTATCAGTTCATTGAAATATACAGATGAATCAAAACCAATTGTAGAATCTAACAAATTGGTAGACCAATGTCGCGATCGCGGAATCGACGCAGAACGATTATTTGGAGAGAAAACAATCGAATATTAAAAAATACCACGCATCAGTAAACATCATGGAAAAAATAAAAGAAATCATACGAACGCTTAAAAAAGAGCAAGTAAAATTGGTGCTCAACGGAGACAATATTGAAGTTGTATCATACAACAACAAGTTAACTCCTGAGCAAATCAATCTAATAAAGACTAACAAGGAAGACATCATTTCGTACTTAAAAGGCATGGATACCAACGATGAGGTTGAACAAATTCCTGCTCTGGAAGAAGCGAACAACTATCGTTTATCTGATGCGCAAAAACGAATGTGGATTATCTGTCAGTTGGAATCATCGTCAGTGGCATACAACATGCCACTGCAAATGCCTTTAGATGGTGAATACGACATCGACACATTCAAAAGAGCTATTGATGCTACGATTGATCGTCACGAAATATTACGCACCGTTTTCAAAGAAGACGAAAATGGAGAAGTACGTCAGTGGATTCTAGATCGCGAAACTTTAGGATTTGAAGTAAATCAGTTCGAATTACAAAATGAAAGCAATCCAGAAGCTGTTGCAAAACAATTGATAGAAGACGATACGTATCAACCATTCGATTTATCGAACGGACCGTTACTTCGTGCAAGCATCTTTCAAATAGCAGCCAACAAATACATTTTTTACTACAACATGCATCACATTATCAGTGATGGTTGGTCGTTAAATGTATTGGCAAACGACGTAATGCACTATTACACAAGCTTTATGTCGAACTCAACACCAACCTTGCCTGAGCTTCGAGTACACTACAAAGATTACAGTGCTTGGCGAGCTTCAACACAAGAAAATGGCGGAGATGCAAAAGACAAAGCCTACTGGACAGAAAAGTTAGGTGGCGAATTAACCTTATTAGATTTACCAAGACAAAGTCAACGTCCGAAGTATAAAACCAACAACGGAAATAGTTTACAAACCTATCTTTCGGCTGACATTGCAGCAAAACTCAACGCTTACAATCAACAAGCGCAAGGAAGTCTTTTCATTGGAATTTTGTCTACCTTAAACGTATTATTACAAAAATATACCAACAAAAAAGACATCATCATTGGTTCGCCAATTGTGGGAAGAGATCATCCAGACTTACAAAACCAAATTGGGTTTTATGTAAACAGTTTGGTGTTGCGCAACCAGGTAGATACGGAAAAAACATTCACAAACTTCTACAATGAAGTACGTGAAAATGTGTTTGAAAGCTTCAAATACAAATCCTATCCGTTTGATCGTTTAGTAGAAGATTTAAACGTTCCGTACGACATGAGCAGAACGCCAATCTTTGATATCTCATTGACCTTACACGAAACTATTCGCGGATTGGATACCAATACCTGTTTGGATGAAATTACTGAAAGAACGGGAACGGTAAGTAAAAACGATATCGAATTCCACTTCCAGCAAATAGAAGATGTCATCCTATTCAAAATCAATTACAATTCAGATTTATATGATAGCAAAACGCTTCAATTGTTCATGAAACACTTCAAGCAGTTGATCACAAATATCTTAGAAAATCCGAACACACCAATTGATGAATTGCATTATCTAAATCAAGAAGAGCAACAACAACTCATCTACGATTTCAATGCGATTACTTTAGATTATGACCGCAATGCAACCTTATTAACGGAGTTTGATAAGCAAGTTGAAAGCAAACCAGACGTACCAGCGTTGGTATTCAATAACACGACGCTTACCTATAAAGAATTGGATGCATTGTCTAATAAATTAGCGCGTTGTTTGATAAAAGAATACGAGGTTAAAAAAGGTGATTTTGTGGGAATTCATCTAGATAGAAGCGAGATGGTACTCGTGTCTATGATGGCAATTCTAAAAGCAGGCGCGGCGTATGTGCCGATTGATCCTGCATATCCAGAAGACCGCAAGGAATACATGACAACCGATTCAAACATTTCATTGCTAATCAGCAGTACGAATTATATGTTTGATTTGGATTTCTTTGAAGGAATCGTGTTCTCAATTGACGTAGAATTTGAAGCAGATGAATTCAGCGCAGCAGCTTTAGATATTAATGTACAACCAACAGATGGCGCGTACATCATTTATACCTCAGGATCAACAGGAAAACCAAAAGGCGTATTAGTGCCGCACAAAGGAATTGTAAATACAGCATTAGCATGTATCAATACAATGTACTATGGCGAATGTAAAAAGAGCTTACAATTTGCTTCGTTCTCGTTTGATGCCTCTGCGTTTGAAACATTCAATGCGCTATTGGCAGGTTCAAGCTTATACATAGCAGATGAAAGAGAGCGTAAAACACCTGAGTTTTTAACAGCATTCATAGAAGAAAATGCGATAGAATCGGCTACGTTGCCACCGTCGTATTTCAAATTCATGGATACAGACAGACTAAATAGTTTGAAAGTACTCATCACGGCAGGAGAGCCGCCAGTACTAGAGCAAGTAAAAAAGTTCTTGGCAAACGGAGGCATCTTTTTTAACGCTTACGGACCAACTGAAACCAGTGTTTGTAGTTCCGCTTTCAAGATGACCTCTGAAAGTAATACAGACACAAACATTCCTATCGGATTTCCAATTCCGAATGCACAAATGTATGTATTGGACGAAAACAACAATCTCGTTGCGCCAGGTATCATCGGAGAAATCTGTATCGGTGGATTGGGCTTGGCAGATGGTTATCTAAACAGAGAACAATTAACAGCAGAAAAATTCATCAACAATCCTTTTAGAACAGGTGAGAGACTATATAAAACGGGCGATTTAGGAATTTTATTGCCAAATGGAACCATAGAGTTCCAAGGTCGTAAAGACGATCAAGTAAAAATTAGAGGACATCGTATAGAATTGGGCGAAATCAGCGCAAGACTAGAAGCAAAAGAAGATATAGAAGAAGTAGTATTATTAGTAAATGAAGAAGAAGATGAAAAATTATTGGCAGCTTACATCGTCGCGTCCAAAACGCAAAAAATCACAGAATTACGTCAGTACTTACTCCAAACCTTACCAGAATACATGGTGCCAAACCACTTCATCCAAGTCGGTGCGATTCCATTAACGGTAAACGGAAAAGTAGATAAGAAAACACTATTACGACTAGGAAGTAACAAAGTAACCGACGAAAAAGAATACGTTGCACCACGCAATGACATTGAAAAACGCATTTCTGAAATTTGGGCGAAAAGTCTAAATGTTGAGAAGGTAAGCGTGGAAGACGACTTCTTCTTGTTGGGAGGACAAAGTTTAAAAGCAACCGCTTTAATCAGCACCTACGAACGTGAATTCCAAGTGCGTATCAGCTTGAAGCAATTGTTTGAAAATACAACTTTAGAAGCACATTCAAAACTGATTGAAGACGGAAGAAAAGAAACATTTACCAACATTCCAACTGTATCGGAAGCAGAAAGTTACGCTATCTCAGACGCACAGCGTAGATTATGGGTGTTGAGTCGATTTGACGGCGCTTCAGTAGCGTACAACATTCCATTCTCAATGCGATTGAACATTGAAGATGTAGCTAGTTTCAGAAAAGCGATCTTTACAGCAATTGAGCGTCACGAGATGCTGAGAACTATCTTCAAAAAAGATGCTTCGGGAGAAGTAAGACAATGGGTTGTGCCAACGAACGAGTTGAACTTTACCATTCAAGAAGAAGATTTCAGATCACAAGACAATTCTGCGGAAGCGGTACAAAACTATATCACACAAGACGCATACAAACCATTCGATTTAGAAAACGGACCATTACTACGCGCAAGTCTTTTACAAGTAGCCGAAGCGGAATATGTATTCTACTGCAATATGCATCACATTATCAGCGATGGTTGGTCTATGGATGTATTGATGAAAGATGTAAATACCTATTACGAGACGTTACGCAACGGCGAAGAAGTAACGCAAGAAGCATTAAGCATTCAATACAAAGACTATGCAGCATGGCATTTAGATCAAATTGAAGGGGAAGCGTATGCAAAAGAAAGAAAATATTGGGCGAACAAATTACGCGGAACAATTCCAGCAATCAATTTACCGTCTCAAAGACAACGTCCACAAATCAAAACCTATAACGGTAGAACCTTAAAAACTAATATCAACGCGGAGACTACGGAAGCAATTAGAGACTTTATCGCTGAAAATGGCGGAAGTTTATTCACCTTTGCTTTGGCAGGATTCAACGCGATGATTCACAGATATACAGGCGAAAAAGATATCACGATTGGAACGCCAGTTGCAGGAAGAAATCATGCAGACTTGCAAAACCAAATCGGATTCTATGTAAATACGTTAGCACTCAGAAATTCGGTAACTTCAGAAGAAGATTTCGAAACATTCTACAACAGAGTGAAAGTAGATACAATCGCAGATTTAGACAACCAAATGTATCCGTTTGATCGTTTGGTAGAAGACTTAGAAAGTACAATTGATACTTCGAGAAACGCCATTTTTGACATCATGTTGATTGTTCAAAACATTGGCGACATCAAGCAAGAAGTTGAATCGGTTTCTACAGCAGCAATTCAGGATTTAGGTGTGACACGTGCAAAATTTGATTTGTCACTTACTTTAGAAGAACGCGTAGATACGATTGAAATGCACATTACATTCAATACGGATGTGTATGAGCAAAGCTTAGTAGAGCAATTTGTAATGCACTTTACAGAAATGCTTTCTGTAGTAACTACGGCTCCAAGCTTACCAATTGGAACATTTGACTTTTTACGTGAAGAAGATACTTTGCAATTAGCAGCATTCAATGAAACTGAAGTTGCATATTCAGAAGCAAACACTATTGTAGAATTATTTGCAGCGCAAGTACAAGCAACTCCAGATAAAACAGCATTAGTATTTGAAGGAGAATCGCTTACATACAGAGAATTGGATGAAAAATCGAATCAACTGGCAAATTACATCAGAACCTTGTCATTGGACAACAATCTGATTCCAATTTGTGTAGATCGTTCGTTGGAAATGTTGATCGGGATTTGGGCAGTTTTAAAATCAGGAAACGCGTATGTACCAATTGATCCAGCCTATCCACAAAGCAGAATCGATTACATTTTAAATGATATACAAGCAAACTACATCTTAACAAATGCAGCAAGCAATAACGTAACGCTTGAAAATGTAGAAAGAGTAGAACTAGACAACTTTACATACAATGTATACAGCAAAGATGCAGTAAACGTTAACATAGACGAAAATACCTTAGCATATTGTATTTACACATCAGGAACCACAGGAAATCCAAAAGGTGTATTAAATGCACACGCAGGATTGCGAAACCGTATTCTTTGGATGCGTGATGAACTCGCTGTCGATGACAACGCTGTACTTTTACAAAAAACACCGTATGTATTTGATGTATCTGTATGGGAATTAACCATGCCATTTATTACAGGAGCTACTTTAGTTGTAGCACTTCCTGGCGGACATATGGATCCAGAATATTTACAAAATACTATTCAGGAACAAAATGTTTCTTTAGTACATTTTGTACCATCAATGTTAAACATTTTTATAGATGTCGCAAAAGCAGAAAAATTAGCCAATCTCAATTACATTGTGTGTAGTGGAGAAGCATTATCATCCACAACCGTAGAAAAAACAAAAGCGTTGCTTCCAAACGTTCAGTTGTACAATTATTACGGACCAACGGAAGCTGCCATTGACGTTACATCTATCAACTTAACAGATATAAATACTGCTGAAGAAGGTGTAAGCATCGGAAGACCAGTAGCAAATACACAACTATACATTGTCAATGACATGATGAATTTACAACCTGTTGGTGTTGTGGGCGAATTGCTCATTGGAGGAATTCAAGTGGCGAAAGGCTATATGAACAAGACATTGCTTACGGCAGAAAAATTCATCGAAAATCCATTTGAGGCAGAAGGAAACGTATACAAAACGGGCGATTTAGTTCGCTGGTTGCCAAATGGAACGATTGAATTTATCGGAAGAAAAGACAATCAAGTTAAAATTAGAGGAAACCGCATAGAATTGGGTGCAGTTGAAAATCAATTGTTACGAAAAGACAGCATTCAAGAAGCAGTGGTTAATGTATACACTGATGCCAAAGAAGAAAAACAATTGGTCGCGTATGTTGTATCTACTATTGAAGAAAACATTACAGATGTACGAACACATTTAGCGGCAAGTCTTCCACTGTACATGTTGCCAGAAGCTTTTGTTCAATTGGATGCGATGCCATTAACGGTAAATGGAAAAGTAGACAGAAAAGCATTGCCAGATCCAGTTGGAAACAGCTTGCAAGTAACTACGGTTTACGAAGCACCAACCAACGAAATGCAATCCACTTTAGTCAGCTTAATTGCAAATGAACTAGGCAGAGAAGAAGATGCAATTGGAGTTGCGGACAACTTCTTTGATTTGGGAATCAACTCTATGAAACTCTTAAGAATCTTAGAATTCTTTAATACAAAATACAGTCTATCTGTAGCACCAGTGGCGATGTTTCAATATCCAAACATCAAAAGCTTTGTGAGCAGTTTAGACAATTCAAACGAAGCAACAAAAGTTGTTGCAAAAGAAGAAGAAAACTTATCGGAAGCAGTAGACGAATTGATCGATTTACTATAAGATCACACTACGCAAGTTACCTAAACAAAACTAAAACAATCCCAGTCATATTGATTGCAATATGATTGGGATTGTATTAAATCGTATGAACTCTTATGAAAAAAGAAATTAGAAAGAAAGATATCGCTATCGTAGGATTCGCAGGTAGATTTCACGGCTCTAAAGATGTTCGTGAATTCTGGGAAAACCTATTGCAAGGCAAGGAATTAGTTCAGTTTTTTGATGAAGACGAATTGCTAGCAAAAGGAGTTGATGCTACTACAATACAGCACCCAGACTATGTACCAGTTGAATCTATTGTGGACAAAGCAGAAAGTTTTGATTATGCATTCTTTGGATACACAAAAGAAGAAGCCAATGAAATGGATCCGCAAATAAGAATGATGCACGAACTTTCTTGGGCTGCCTTAGAAGATGCAGGTTGTAATCCAGACACATATTCAGGGAAAGTCGGTGCTTTTTTAGCTGCATCAGAGCATATGAATTGGTTGGCACATACTGCGTTGAAGAAATCGGAAATCATAAATCCTTTTTACCAATCTAGATTAAGAAACAAAGACTTTGTAAGCACTTTAGTATCGTATAGCTTAAACTTAAAAGGACCAAGTTACCATACTTCTACAGCATGCTCAAGCTCGTTAGTTTCCACACATATTGCGTGTAGAAGTTTGCTATTGAGAGAATGTTCTGTAGCATTGGCTGGAGGCGTTAGCTTAACGACAGATACAGCGACAGGTTATGTACATAAAGAAGGCGCGATTACTTCTAAAGATGGTCACAGTCGTAGTTTCGATCAAGAATCAACAGGTTGTGTAAAAGCAAATGGAGGTGCTATTGTAGTCTTAAAACGCATGGAAGATGCAATTAACGATAACGATCATATCTATGCAATTATTCGCGGAACCGCTACAAATAATGATGGAAAAGACAAAGCAGGCTATACAGCACCAAGTGTGGACGGACAAGCAAATTGTATCAAACTTGCACAAAAATTTGGCAACGTTCCACACGATTCTATTAGCTATGTTGAAGCGCACGGAACCGCAACGCATTTAGGTGATGCCATTGAAGTTTCTGCCTTAAACGAAGCATTCAATAACGATACGACACATTCCTGTGCTATCGGATCTTTAAAATCTAATTTAGGACATTTAGACGTAGTTGCTGGTGTTGCGGGTTTGATGAAAACAGCATTCGCATTAAAAAACAGAAAAATCCCTGCAACATTGCATTACAACACGCCAAATGCAATGATCAATTTTGAATCAGGTCCATTTTATGTAAATACTGAACTCACAGATTGGTCTCCAAAAGATGGAGAAGCTTTGCGCGCAGGTGTTAGCAGTTTTGGAGTTGGAGGAACCAATGCACACGTAATCTTAGAAGAGTTTGTTGCAGAAAACACTTCCCTTTCTAAAAGATCATTTCAAGTATATCCAATATCTGCAAAAACAGAGACAGCTTTAGAAAATTATACTATCACATTTAAAGACTTTTTGAAAAATTCAGATGCCAACGCAGCAGATATAGCGTATACATTGGCAACTGGAAGAAAGCATTTTGAGAAAAGAACTTTCTTACTCACGGATAACAACAATCAACTTGTACAAAATGAAGTGCAAGCTGTTCAAGTAAGTAATGAACTTGTATTTGTATTCTCAAGTACAGCGAATACTTCGTTAGCACCATTACTAGCCATCAGTGAAGAAGAAACATACATAAAAGAAATTGTAAATACTGCATTCCAAACATTGGAGCAACTTACAGGAAAGAAAGTTCAAGATATCATTGATGAAATTCAAAGCGAAGGAAATCAAACACCATATGCTGAACTTATTACATTTATAACAGAATATGCATTCGCAAAATATGCAAGGAATATTGGCATTGCCCCAACAAGTTTAATAGGAGATGGTATTGGTGAACTTACCGCTTTATGTGTTGCAGAAGCGTGTTCATTTGAAGATGGTTTACAAGTTTGTATCAATCGTGTAAATGCCTCTGAAAATATATCTTCTCTTACAGATGCATTAGCAACGATCAAAACACAAGAACCAAGTGTTCCTGTAATATCAGGAAAAGAAAATAGTAACAGAGCAAACGCTATTGAAGTGAATGTTGGTACAAGTGACTCACAAGTTTCTCAAACAACAGCAGCACTTTCAGTAAACCTAGTAAGTACGGCAGATACTTTACAAACATTAAGAACAGCAATTGGAACTTTATGGAGCTGCGGCGTTGCCATTGATTGGCAAATGTATTACAATGGAGAAACTCGTTGTAAAACTTCGGTGCCGACGTATCAATTTGATTACAATGCTTTGGACTTTAAAGTGAATCCTTTTGCAACGATGTTTGCTGGTTCACTTTCTGCGGACACCGTACAACCTATTGAAAATTGGTTCTATCACAAAAGCTGGAAGAAATCAATACTCACAAGTAATACAAAATTTGACACCAAAGATGGAGTGCTCATTTTCTCTGAGAAAAACTCCTTGTCAAGTGTATTAAAGAACAACTTGATCACTGAAAATCAGAATGTATTTGAAGTATTTAGAGGTGTACGATTTGAAAACTTTGAAAAATTACAATTTGGAATTTTACACGAAGAGGCATCAGATTATGTACAGTTGTTTAATGCATTAAACTTAGAAAATGTTAGCTGCGGTCATATCATATATAATTGGAGTTTAGAAGGAACTACAAAAGAAGAAATTACAACAGCATTTTTGCCATTATTCCATATTTGCAAAGCGCTTACAAGCTATAAGACTGATGTTAAAAAGAAATTGACCATCATTACCAACTTTGGGAATAATGTACTTGGCAATGAGACGCAAAACATTTTAGCGACAACTATTGCTACAATTGCAAGGATTTTAGCAGATGAACATCCAACTATATTTACACAAATCATTGATATTGATGTAGGAAAAACACATCCAGATAATTTACGTGTTATTTGTGATGAACTCAAATTCAATACTACCAACACAAGTGTCGCATACAGAAATAATCAACGTTGGGTAGACTGTAACGAGAACCTTACGCTAATTGAAAAACCTAACATTGCTATTGATGCTAAGAAAGTATACTTGATTACAGAAGGATTGAGCGCAGTAGGAAGTGCTATTGCGAAATATTTAATCAAAACATACAATGCGCAAGTAGTTCTAACGGGTAAAGAAGCCTTACCAGAAGAAGATACATGGAATACACACTTAGAAAATGATAGCGTATTAGCACGAAAGATAGACAGGCTTAAAAAACTGAAAAAAGAAAGTAAGACGCTCTTATATGTTGCATTAGACACGGCTGATATTGAAAGTTTTACAACTACAATTGCTAACATAGGAGCTGATGTAGGCACTATTTCTGGTGTCATTCATACCAAAGCAGATGCTGACAAACAAACAGCAGAAACCATTGCAGATATGAGCCTTGCAAGTGTTCAAATGCAATTAGACGCAAGCATACAGGAAATACAAAATCTAGCAGAAGCATTTGCGAATACTTCGTTAGACTTCGTATGGATACAATCGAGTGTAAGTACTATAATAGGAGGCGAAAATAAAACTATAGAAGCGGCTGCTAGTCAATATGTTGACGCTTTTATACAACCATACAGAAACTGGATTTCGGTACACCTAGATGAAGCTGTGAATGAAGCAGATCTTGCAACTGTTTTTGAACAAACGCTGCATTATAAATCTTTAAAACAATGTGTAGTTGCAACTAGAAATCCGAATGCACTTTTAAAAGCAAAAAATGCACTAAAAGAAGCAGAAGAAGTCATAGATCAACATGCCATTACAAGAAAGCAAAATTACATTCCGCCAGAAACAGAAACGGAGCAAAGCTTAGTAGGCATCTGGGAAGATTTTCTTGGATTTGATGACATAGGCGTCACCGAAAACTTTTTTGAATTAGGAGGCGATTCGCTCAAAGCAATGACACTCATTAAACGAATTCACAAGCACTACAACGTAGAGATAAGTCTACTTGACTTTTTCTCAAAACCAACCGTAAAAGAACTAGCTGTTGAGATAGACATCGCGCTAGAAGTACATAAATCAACAATTGAAAACGAAAAGAGAACCAACATAATTAAAATATAAAAAAATGTTACAGCTTATAAACAAACTCAAAGAAGCTAATATTGATGTATTAGTTAAAGGGAACGATCTTGAATTACACTTTGATCAAGCTGAAATTAGTCCTGAATTGTTACAAGAATTAAAAGAAAACAAGCAGGAGTTAATTCAATTCTTAAAAAAATACAAAGTTGATGCTGAAAATAATGCCATTAAAGCAATTGACGAAGCTGAAAACTATGAATTGTCTGATTCACAAAAAAGATTATGGATTGTGAGTCAAACAGTAGAAGGTTCTACAGCGTATAATATGCCAACGCATAAGCATGTAGCACGTATTGAAGATGTTGAAAGTTTCGAAAAAGCATTGACTACAGTCGTAGAAAGACATGAAATTTTACGTACGGTATTCAGAAAAGATACCAATGGTGAAATCAAACAATGGATTTTACCAACAGCGCAAGTATCATGCACAGTAACGCAAAAAGACTTTAGTAACGAAGCCGATGCACAAACTGCTGCACTTGCGTATGCAAAAGAAGATGCTTTCAAACCATTTGATTTAGAAAATGGACCTCTATTTAAGGTAAGCTTATTGAAAGTTTCAGACAATCATACTATTTTATATTATAATATGCATCACATCATTAGTGATGGTTGGTCAATGGATGTTTTAGGTAGAGAATTAATGGCAAGCTACCAAGCATTCAAAGCTGGAAAAACACCAGAATTACCTGAACTTCCAATTCAATACAAAGACTATGCTGCATGGCAATTGACACAGTTGGAAGGTGAGTCGTTACAAGAAGATAGAGCGTACTGGACCGATAAACTTTCGGGCCAATTACCAGTGCTAAACTTACCAAGTACACTCACAAGACCATTAGTAAAAACATTCAATGGGAACAGTTTAGGAACGTACATTAGTGAAAAAACAGTTCAAAAACTACGCAGCTACACCAAACAAGAAAATGGAAGTCTTTTCATGGGATTATTAGGTGTACTCAACGTTTTATTATACAAATACACAGGACAAAAAGACATCGTAATTGGTACAGCAACTGCAGGAAGAGAACACGCAGATTTAGAAAACCAAATAGGTTTTTACATCAATACTTTACCATTGCGAAGTCAAGTAAACGAGGATGCTTCATTTAGCTCATTCTTTACCGATGTAAAAGAAACAACGTTGACAGCGTACAAGCACCAATCATATCCGTTTGATCGTCTAGTAAAAGACCTTGACGTGATGCGTGATGCTTCAAGAAGTATGGTGTTCGACACGATGATTACCTATCAAAACATCGGAGATCGTTCCAAAAAAGCAATCAGCAGTGACGTAGATATTGATGCCATTACAGACTTAGGTAGCTGTATTGCTAAATTGGATATCTCAATTTTCTTTGAAGAATTAGGAGATATGTTATCTATGATGATTAGCTACAATGCGGATGTGTATGAAGCTTCTATGATTGAAAAATTCATGAGAAGTTTCAAAACATTATTAGATACTGTAGTTGAAAATCCAGAAGCACAAATTAACAAACTACAATACATTTCAGAAAGCGAAGTACAAACCTTAGTAACTGCATTTAATGATACTGACGTTGCGTACGATACGCCAGAAACGTTCGTAGCTAATTTCCAGGCACAAGTTGCACAAACACCAGACAGTGTAGCCTTGTCATTTAAAGGGAAAGAGTTTACGTTTAGCGAATTAGATGCAAAATCAAATCAACTAGCAAACTGCTTAATAGAAGAACTTTCTATTGCAAAAGGCGACATCATTGGTGTACAAATGGATCATGACGAATGGTTAATGATTTCTGTACTTGCCGTTCTAAAAGCAGGAGCGGTATATGTGCCGATCAATCCAGAACTGCCAGAAGCAAGCAAAGAACACATTGCTACTGATACGAGTATGAGACTATTAATGTCTACGGCATACTACGCATTTGAATTGGATTACTTTGATGGTGACACTTTCATCATCGACTTAGAATATACAGAAGACGAATTTGAAACTACTCCAGTTGCTGTTGAACTTACAAAAGACGACTTGGCATACATGATCTTTACATCAGGTTCTACAGGAAAGCCTAAAGGTGTAATGATTGCAAATGGTTCTTTTGTGAATTACCTAAATTGGGCAAAAGCAACCTATAAAACAAAAGAATTACAAAACTTTGACTTCGGATTCTTTACATCCATTTCGTTCGATTTGACAATTACAAGTATGTTTTTACCTCTTGTAAGCGGAAGTGCGGTACGTGTATTGGAAAAAGAAACCAACGTATTAGAAACATTACGAACCTATTTGGAAAGCAATATTTCTTGCATCAAACTAACGCCTGCACACATCAGTCTATTAAAAGACGCGACAGATCTAAATACAAGTGTACAAATGGCAATTGTTGGTGGAGAAGCAATGCAAAATCATCACGTAGAAATTTTACGTTCGTTGAATCCTGAAATGAGAATTTACAACGAATACGGTCCAACAGAAGCAACAGTTGGATGTGTAGTACGTGAAATTACAACTACAGACGAAAAAATACTCATTGGAACACCAATTGCCAATACGCAGATCTTCATCTTAGATGAGAATAAAAATCTTGTGACCTCTGGAGTAGAAGGCGAAATGTATATCGGAGGAAAAGGTCTAGCAAAAGGCTATCTAAACCGTCCTGAACTTACCGCAGAAAAATTTGTACAAAGTCCTTTTGATGCAAATGAAACACTATACAAAACAGGTGATATCGCTAGATGGGATGAGACTGGAAATATAGATTACATCGGAAGAGTTGACAATCAAGTAAAAATCAAAGGATACCGAATTGAATTAGGTGAAATTGAAGCGAAAATGTCATCTAAACAAAATATCAAGCAAGCAGTTGTAACGGTATTGGAATATAAGTTCGAGAAAGTAATCGCAGCTTACTATGCGACTTCAGATACAACTGAATCCGTTGACAAGTCTGAATTACGTGAAGCGTTGAGCAAGGAATTGCCATCGTACATGCTTCCAAATTACTTTATCGAATTGGATGAAATTCCATTAACGTCAAATGGTAAAGTTGCTGTATCTGAATTGCCAGGCATCACAGAAGACGATGTTATCAAAGAAACATACATCGCACCAAACACAGAAGAAGAAAGAATATTAGCTTCTGTTTGGGAAGAGATTTTAGGAAGAGATCAAATCAGTATCAAAGACAATTTCTACAATCTTGGAGGTGACTCTATTAAATCGATTCAAATTGGTTCTCGCTTGAATCAATTAGGATACAAATTAGGTGTAGAGCACATGCTGAAAAATCCAGTATTGGAAGATTTAGCAAAATACTTAGAAGTAAATCTAAGAGTTGCAGATCAGGCGACGGTTTCTGGAGAAGTTGCATTGACACCAATTCAGCACTTCTTCTTCAGCGAGCCATCCATTCCAGTAGTGGAACATTTCAATCAATCAGTACTATTAAAAAGTCCAGATGCAGTAGATACCGAAATAATTTCGAGATGCATTGCAGACTTAGTATCACATCACGATGCCTTACGTATGGTATGTGGTCAAGAAGATGGCGTATGGGTTCAAACAAACAAACCAATGTCCGACGATGCGTATGAAGTACTATTCTACGATCTTACTGATACAGAAGATGCGTTGGCAGAAATGAGACGTTTAGGCAATGAAATACAATCTACTATTGACTTAGCAAACGGACCATTATTAAGAGTTGGACATTTCAGACTTGCAGATGGAGATCGTTTCGCGTTTATCCTACATCACTTAGTAGTAGATGGTGTTTCTTGGCGAATCATTTTAGAAGACTTTACCACACTATTTGAAGCATATACGCAAGATGAAACAGCAGAATTGCCATTAAAAACAGATTCTTTCCAATTGTGGAGTTCAAAACTGCAAGTATATGCGACCAGCGAAAAAATGCAAAAAGAACGCAGCTATTGGGAAGCTGTGTGTGAAAACGAAATTGCACCAATTCCAGCTAATGAAGGTGTAGATACAAGTCTATTCAAATATGATGATACCGTATCATTCGAATTAAATACAGAAATTACAGAATTGCTCTTATCAAGAGTACACGGTGTATACAATACAGAAATCAACGATTTACTATTAGCTTCTTTAGGACTCGCCGTACAAAATACATTCGGACTTGACCAAGCCGTTGTAAAAATGGAAGGTCATGGTAGAGAAGATATCTTAGAAAATGTTGACATCAACAGAACGGTAGGTTGGTTTACATCAGTTTATCCTTTCGTAGTTGATGTTGCGAATTGTGAAGATAACAATGACGCTTTAATTCAAGTAAAAGAAGACTTACGCAAAATACCAAACAAAGGAGTTGGGTATGGCATCTTAAAATACTTAACTGAAGACTTTACAGCGAACATTCAGCCATCAATCGTATTCAACTATCTAGGAGATTTTGGAGCGACACAGGAAAAATTCGAAAACAAAAAACTACAACAAGCCAATGAAAGTATCGGAATTGGAATTTCCAAAGAAAATGGAAGCGATACCTTGTTAAGTGTTTTTGGAATGATTGGTTCTGGTCAACTGCAAATTTCAGTAGATTTCCAAAAAGGAAGCATTGACAAAGACAAAGTGCAAGCGTTGATGGATGCATATAAGTTGAACTTAACAAAATTCATTTACGAATTATCAAAAGAAGAAAAATCGTATCTAACAGCATCTGATGTAACCTATAAAAACTTATCAAAAGGAGTATTAGCAAAACTCAATGCAGAAAATACGCTTGAAGACATCTACGAACTATCTCCATTACAACAAGGTATGTATTACCACTGGAAAAGAGATACAAGTACTACACAATATTTTGAGCAAATAACCTACCGATTAAAAACCAACAAATTGCCTATCGATGCGGTACAAGAAGCCTTTAAGCAATTGGTGGCTAGACATACAATTTTACGTACGAGTTTCACAGATGAATTCGATGGAACCTTATTACAAATAGTTCATAAAACAGTTGCAGAAGCATTCGAATTTGAACAATTTGACGGTGAAGCAACGACACAAAATATTGAAGCATACGTAAAACGTGTAAAAGCAGAAGACAATCAAAGAGGTTTTGCCTTAAATGTGCCATCTCAAATGCGCTTAACACTATTACAACTCACAGAAGATTCATTTGAGTTTATCTGGAGTTTCCACCACATACTTATGGATGGTTGGTGTGTAAGCATGCTGATCAATGAGTTCTATCAAATACTCAATAGCATCATCAATGGACAATCGGTTGCACTATCAAAACCACTACCATATTCTGACTATATCAAGTGGTTAGACAATGTAGACAAAGAAACATCCTTAAGTTACTGGGATACTTATGTGTCTGGTTACAATGATATTGCAGAAGTTCCTTTCGAATTGCAAGAAGTAGATGAAACTGCCTTCAATAAAATTCACGAATTATTAATGTTTGAGGGCGAATCATACCAAAAAATCAAGGAATTATGTAGCACATTAGCAATCACGCAAAACACATTCATTCAAGGAGTTTGGGGATATCTTTTATCAAGATATAACAATGCAAAAGATGTGATCTATGGAACGATTGTTTCTGGTAGACCAACAGATTTACTAGGTGTAGAAAGCATGATAGGATTATTCATCAATACAATTCCTGTTCGTGTGCAATACGGAAGTGAAGACACACCTGAAAGCTTATTGAAAAAGCTTCAAATAACAGCGGCTGAAGGAAATTCGCATCACTATGTGGGACTTTCTGAAATTCTATCGCGTCAAACATCTATAGAAAACTTTATCAATCACATTCTCGTATTTGAAAACTATCCATTACAAGATACCATCAAAGAGGATTTGGAAAGCACAAAATCTGAAGCACTCGAATTAGAAGTAGAAGCAATGAATGTTTCGGAACGTAGTAACTACGACTTTGAAATCATTGCTGCTCCAGGAAAAGATTCGTTAGGAATTAAATTTGAGTACAACTCAAGTAGATATGATACCGAACTCATTAAAGAATTAGCAAAACACTTTGCTACTGTAGCAAATCAGTTCTGTGAGGCGGCTTCGCAACCGTTAGAAGATATCAATATCATTTCGGTAGAAGAAGAAGCGAAATTGTTATATGAATTCAACGATACCAAAGTAGCATATCCATCTACAACAATCGAAGATGTATTTACGAAACAAGCAACTGAAACACCAGATGCGGTAGCGGTTTCTTATAAAGATACACAAGTAAGTTACAGCGAATTAGAATCACGTTCTAATGAATTTGCCAACTTCTTACAATCACAATACGATGTAGAAAAAGGAGATGTAGTAGCTGTATTATTGGAAAGAAGTGACAATTTGCCAGCAGTGATCTTAGGAACACTCAAAGCAGGTGCCGCATACTTACCATTAGATCCAGCATATCCACAAGAGCGATTGGATTTTGTAAAACAAGATAGCAACTTTAAAGTAGCAATTACGGATGAGGTGTTAACTGCTTTCCTTTCGGAAGAATCGCGAAGCGAGGAGAGACAAATGGTAGCTACTTCTCCAGAAGATGTAGCGTACATCATGTACACGTCGGGAAGTACAGGAACACCGAAAGCAGTATTAGTTCCGCATAAAAGCGTGGTGCGCTTGGTAAAAGGAGCAAACTACTATGAATTCTCAACTTCAGACAAGTTAATCTCAACAGGAGCTTTCTCCTTTGATGCAACAACATTTGAATATTGGGGAATGTTACTCAATGGAGGTGAATTGATACTTTGCGATCAGGATACACTATTACAAAACAACGCTTTAGCAGAAGAAATCAAAACGCGAGGCGTCAATGTGATGTGGTTTACAGCAGGCTGGGGCAATCAGTTAATTGACGACAACATCGAAATCTTTGAAGGATTAAAAACGGTGTTGATGGGAGGTGAAAAACTATCTCCAAGTCATATGCAAAAACTAAGAAGTCAATATCCAACACTTCAAATAGTAAACGGATACGGTCCAACAGAGAATACAACATTCTCATTAACCTATGACATCAAAGAAGTTACGGATATCATTCCTATCGGAAAACCAATCAGCAACAGTACAGCATACATCTTAAACGATAAACAGCAATTACAACCTGTTGGAGTTATTGGAGAAATTTACTTAGGAGGTGACGGATTGGCAAAAGGGTATCTAAACGATGCTGAAAAAACTGCGAGTAAATTCATTGAAAACCCATACAGAGAAGGAGAAAAAATCTATAAATCAGGCGATCTTGGTATGTGGCTTCCAGACGGAAACATTCTCTACATGGGAAGAAATGACAATCAAATAAAAATTAGAGGTCATAGAATTGAGCTTGGAGAAATAGAACAAGTTTTACAAGCACAAGAAACAATTGCACAAGTTGCGGTAGCAGTGAAAACGCTTGACCAAGACAAAACAATTGTGGCGTACATACTTCCACAAAGTGAATCCATTGATAAGGAAACATTAAAAAGCGAAATGAAAGCAATGTTGCCAGACTATATGGTTCCAAATCATTTTGTTGAAGTAACAGAAATGCCTTTAAACGCAAATGGAAAAGTAGATTACAAAGCACTTCCTGAATTGCAAGAAGCAGACATGATTCGCACAGAATATGTGGAAGCTTCTACAGAAACAGAAAAGCAATTGGTAGATATCTGGAAAAACTTACTACAACTTGAAAAAGTAGGAATCAAAGACAACTTCTTCGATGTAGGTGGACACAGTATCAAAGCCATTAAAATGAGCCACGATATAAGTACTGTATTTGAACTAGAAGTAAGTATCAAAAACATATTCATATATCCAACAATTGAGCAGTTAGCTGCACAAATTGACATTGCTAAAAAACAGCAAGAAGCCATTACTTCAAACACAGAATTAAACGAAATAGAAATATGATAGATTTTATTAAAAATCTTTCGGATCAAGGTATATATCTACGCTTAAAGGACGGCAAATTAAAGCTGTCCTTTGAGGGTGATATGAACCCTGATATTTTACAATCTGTAAAAGCAAAGAAAGAAGAAATAATTTCGTACCTAGAAAATCATAGCTTAGAAGCTGTTGCTGAAAGTAATACAATTGAATCAGTACAAACTGAAGACAACAGCTACCCAATTTCTGACGCACAGCGTAGACTTTGGGTATTAAGTCAATATGATGGCGGATCGGTGGCGTACAACATCCCATCGAGCATTCCGATGCCAGGCGAATACGATATTGAAAGCTTACAAAAAGCAATCAATGCCGTAATAGATCGTCATGAAATTCTCCGTACCGTATTCAGAGAAGACGAAAATGGAGAAGTAAAACAATGGGTTTTAAACAGAGAAGACATTCACTTTAATATTGAATACAAAGATTTTAGAAATGAAACAGACAAGGCAATTGCAGTAGAGAACTATATCAGAGAAAATTCTTCTAAAGAATTTGACTTGGTCAATGGACCTTTACTACGTGTAGCATTAATTCAAACGCAAGACAAAGAATATGTATTCTATTACAACATGCATCACATCATCAGTGACGGATGGTCTATGGAAATCTTGCGAGAAAATATCATGGTATACTATGAAGCGTTTGTTTCTAATACAACACCAGCAATTGCTGACTTAAGTGTGCAATACAAAGACTATGCTTCGTGGCAATTAAAACAACTAGAAACAGAAACATTTCAAAAGCATAAATCGTATTGGCTCAACAGCTTATCAGGAAAACTTCCTGTATTAGATATGCCAAGCACGAAACTAAGACCAAAAATACAAACCTACAACGGATATGTATTAAACACATTTATAGACACTAAAACAAGTAACCTTTTAAGAGCATACTCCAAAGAAAATGGTGGAAGCTTATTTATCAGCTTACTAGCAGTATTTAAAGTCTTACTGTATAAATATACCAATCAGAAAGACATTATCATTGGGAGTCCAGTAGCAGGAAGAGAACATACCAACTTACAAGATCAAATAGGATTCTATGTAAATACACTAGCATTACGAAATCAAATAGATCCAACGGAAAGCTTCAACACATTTTACAAACGTATCAAACAAAATACCTTAGAAGCTTACAACCATCAAATGTATCCATTTGACAGATTGGTTGAAGATTTAAAAATAAAAAAAGATGTTACCAGAGGAACCATTTTTGACTTAATGTTGGTACTTCAAAACAATGGAGAAAATCGTGTAGAACTTGGCTTTTCAGAAGAACAACTCAATACAGTCATTGAATTAGGACACTCAAGAGCAAAATTTGATCTCAGCGCTACGTTTGAAGAAATGGGCGTAAATATTTCGTTTGATTTAGAATACAACACAGACATTTACGATAAAGAAATCATCGAGCGAATGATGCAGCATTACAAAAAGCTCATGCGCTCATTACTTACACAACCAAACGAAAGCATTTCTCAAATTGATTTTGTTTCAGAACAAGAAAAACAAATACTTACTTCAGTATTTAACAATACCGAAGCAGACTATCCAACCAATAATACCATTGTTGACGTATTCAAAGCACAAGTGCAAAAAACACCAAACAACATCGCACTTGTCTTTGAAAACTGTCAGCTGACCTACAAACAATTAGACGAAAAATCGAATCAACTTGCACGTTTCTTAGCAGCAAACTATGAAATCAATACGGAAGATTTTATTTCAATTCAGCTAGACAGAAGCGAATGGATGATTGTCGCAATACTAGCCGTACTAAAAACAGGAGCAGCGTATGTTCCGGTACAACCAGACTATCCGCAAGAGCGAATCGATTACATAGAAAAAGACACGCAATGCAAAGCGATTATCAATCAAGCCTTACTTGCTCAGTTTCAAGCAGGACAATATAGTTCAGCTCCTGTAGAAGTGACGGTACAGCCAGAAAATCTAGCGTATATCATCTATACGTCAGGGAGTACAGGCACACCAAAAGGTGTTATGCTTGAGCACAAAACAGTTGTCAACTTAGCATACGCACAAATCCAAGAATTTGGCATCACCGCAGAAGAAAACATCTTACAATCATCAAGCATTACGTTTGATGCTTCGGTAGAACAAATGTTCATCGCATTGCTAAGTGGCGCTAAATTAAGTGTTGCGAGTAAAGCATTGCTCTTAGACACAGAACGTTTAGCTGATTACATAGAAAACAATGCCATCACACACATTCACAGTGTGCCAAGTTTCTTAAAACTCATTCCGAGAAGAAACTACAGTGCACTCAAAAGAGTAATTTCTGGTGGAGATAATTGTTCGGTCGAATTGGCAAAATCGTGGGCACAAAACAACGTACGTTTTTACAATGAATACGGACCAACAGAAACAACAATCACAGCGATAGAATCATACTATACGGAAGATATGGTTGCCAGACGCGGTGATATGCCGATTGGAAAGCCATTATCAAACTATAGAGTCTATATCTTAGATGAATTCCTAAACATAGCACCTGTAGGTGTTATGGGAGAAATTTGTATCAGTGGCGATGTATTGGCAAGAGGATATTTAAACCTACCTGAAGTTACCGCAGAAAAATTTATAGACAATCCTTTTGAAAACGGGAAAAAGCTATACAAAACGGGCGATTTAGGAAAGTGGATGGACGATGGCAGTATTGAATTTATCGGTCGAAAAGACAATCAAGTCAAAGTTAGAGGATACCGAATAGAATTAGGCGAAATCGAAGATGCATTAACGCAAATACAAACCATCAAATCAACAGTTGTATTAGCTAAAGAAACGCTAGCTGGTGAAAAAGAATTGGTTGCTTACTTTACGTCAGATACTGAATTTACCTCAGAAGATTTGCGCGACGAATTAAACAAAAAGTTACCAAACTACATGATTCCTGCGTATTATGTACAACTAGAAGAGTTTCCATTAACTGCAACAGGAAAAATAGATCGTAAAAATCTACCAAATCCTAAAAATGCAAACCTTTCTAGCGGAGACGAATATGTTGCCCCTAGAAACGAAATGGAAACACAAATCGTTGACATATGGCAAGAAATATTACAGTTAGATAAAGTCGGCGTTGAAGAAGACTTCTTCCGACTAGGCGCTAGTAGTTTAAAGTCGATTCGACTGGTAAACATGTACAACAAAATATTTGGCGTAAAAGTATCCTTAAAAGATATCTTCAGTTATACAGATATTGAGTCACATGTACGTTTGATCAAATCGTCGAAGCAAGAAAAATACATTGAAATAGAAAAAGTAGCCGAGGCGAAAAACTATCCAATCTCATTTGAGCAAAAACGAATTTGGTTACTATCACAAGACGATAAAGTATCCATCGCATACAACATGCCAACAACGCTTGAGTTTGAAGGCGAAATGAATTTGGAATACTTTGAAAGAGCAGTTAGAAAAGTGCTGGAACGACACGAAGCTTTGCGAACCGTATTCAGAGAAGAGGAAGAAGGCGATGTAAAACAGTGGATTATTCCAATGGAAGAGTTCAAGTTTACAATAGACTATAAAAACTTACAAGAGGAAAAATACCAATTCGTAGATGTAGAAGCCTATCTAAAAGCAAAGTTTTATACACCTTTCGATTTACAAAACGGACCGTTAGTACGTGTCGGATTTTTTCAGATAGAAGCCAACAAATTCATCCTATACTATTGCATGCATCACTTAATCAACGATGGTGCATCTATGGAAATATTGGGCGATGAAGTTTCTAGATACTATCAGCTTATTGAAGATGGAAAATCAATTGAAGAAACTCCACTGCGTATTCAATACAAAGACTATGTGGCGTGGCAATTGAAAATGTTTGAAACGGACGCTGTCAATGATATCTCTGACTATTGGAAAGAAACCTTCCAAAACAAAGTCAACAAAGTGCATTTGCCATTTGAAAAGAAAAGACCAGAAAACTTTCAATCGAATGGAAACATTATCCAATTTGAGCTGACTAAAGAAATCAAAGATGGTTTGCAACAAATGGCAACGAATTTTGATGGAAGTATGTATATCTCGTCTATATTCTTAATAAACACCTTATTATATCAATATCTAGGCGATCAAAATATTATGGTTGGTTCTTCATTCTCAACTAGAACACACGAAGAACTCACTAGACAAATTGGTTTCTATGTAAATAATTTGCCAGTAGTGGCAAAAGCAGAAGCTTCATTGAGCTTGCAAGACTTTTACAATCAAATCAAAAATACGGTACTCACCATCAACTCAAACGCATGGTATCCGTTAGAAAAAGTGATTGAAGATGCAAACTATACCTATGATGCATCCTACTCAGGATTGTTCAATGTATTGGTAGAATATCATACAAAAAATGGAACTACTGAACTCACGGATGAAGAAGTATTTTACAATGAAACTCAATACACGTACAATGTACCATGTCAATTTGATATCTCGTTAGAATTCTTTGAAAACGATCAAAAAATATCGTGTGTGTTAACCTACAACAATACGCTTTATGACGAGTCTCAAATAGAATTACTAAAAGACAGACTCGAAAAAATCGCGGAAACACTCACACAAAGTATCGAAACATTGGATACACTCACACTTGGAAGCTTCCAATACGAAGAGACATTCGAGCCAGACATGGATTTTTCAGATGCACTATTTGCATCCCTAGAAGAAAATTTCTAATCAAAAAAACACATACAAATTGATGCGGTCATTTCACAAATGACAAGGGAAACCTTTCGCAAAACCGAAAGAAAATTTATTAACTACAAAAAAGCTATTCATTATGATTAAACCATTAATTCATTCAATGGCTGTGTGTCCTGATATGACTAGATCTTATCAAAAAATCACACATGGAAAAGGTGTCTACTTATACGACACCAACGGAAAAAGATATTTAGATGCCTCTTCAGGTTCTTCTTCAGTGTCTAATATTGGACATGGTAGAGAAGAAATGGTGGAAATCATGGCAGATCAAGTATCAAAAATTACAGTATTACCTACACATGCCTTCAACAGCGATGTTGTAGAAGGGTATTTGCAACGACTCACAGAGTTTGCACCAGAAGGCTTCACCAAAGCTTGGACCGTAATGAGCGGAACAGAAGCAGTGGAAAATGCTATCAAACTGGCGCTACAATACCATCAATTACGAGGCGATAATGCACGTTTCAAAATTATTTCACGCTGGAATACCTATCACGGAAATTCAGTCTTTACTTTAGATGTGGGTGGAATGAAAATGCGTCGCGGATTGTACGAACAATGGTTGCACAATTTCCCGCATATCTCTTCTGCGTATAGCTATCGAAAACCAGCAGACCTTTCGGAAGAAGAGTACACACAAACACTCTTAGAAGAGTTTGAAAACACGGTGATACGAACAGGGCCAGAAACAGTTGCAGCATTCATTGCCGAACCTGTAATTGCAGCCGCAATGGGCGCAGTACCACCACCGAAAAACTACTTCAAAGGTATCAAGTATATCTGTGAAAAATACGGAATCCTATACATCTCTGATGAAATCTTATCAGGATTTGGACGAACAGGTGAAAACTTCGGAATCAATAACTTCGGAATTGTTCCAGACATCATTGCAGCAGGAAAAGGAATCAGCGGAGGCTACTTCCCACTATCTGCAGTCATTGCTTCCGAAAAAGTAGTACAGCCATTAATTGATACCAAATCAGCATTCTTGGGCGGACACACCTTTGCATGTAATCCAATGGGAGCTAGAGTTGGAAATCAAGTACTAGACATCATGGAGCGCGAGCAATTAGTAGCACGATCAAAATACATGGGGAAACTATTCAAACAAAAACTAGAATCACTCTATGAATTTGACATCGTAGGCGATGTACGCGGAGTAGGACTCCAATGCGGAGTAGAATTGGTACAAGACAAAGTTACCAAAGCACCTTTCCCACCAGAAATGAAACTCTCCAAACAAATTGGTTACAAAGCCATTGAAAAAGGAGTGGTTTTATATCCTGGAAGTGGATCAGTAGACGGAAAAGCGGGCGATCACATCTTGATCACGCCGCCATTAACTATCAAAGAAGAACAATTAGACGAAATCGTAGATGTAATGAGAGACTGTTTAATAGAAGTAACAGTAGCATCTAAAAAATTAGCAATATAAAATGAACAGAGAGGGAATCTTACAGAAGGCAAAGACAGAAGAGTTTTGGGCAAAAAACATGCAAGAAATTGCACAGCTCAACGCATCTTCTTTCTTTGGAGGAGTTCAACTAAAAGGAGAAAAGGGCAAAACTAGTTTTAAGGTAAACCTAAATGCTTCTGATGTTGCGGCAGTAAAAAAACTGTGTAATAACTCAGAGGTGTTGATTTATAATTACTTTTTAAATGTCATAAGTAAATTATTAATTGATTACAAAGAAGTCCCTTTTTTCCTTTCACCAGTTCAGCAATTCCAACAATTTAAGAACAGCGAAAAAATCTTTTTTGTCCAGCCAAAGATCAATTCAGATGAAAACTTCAAACAACTGTTTTCAACTCAAAAAAATGTACTGGTACAGCAATTACGCTATGTACTTTCTTGGGAAGAAATCACAGCACTAGTCGAAGACAAAAATACACTGAATACCCTCTCACAATTTGGTTTTGTGGTTAACACCAAAGAAATAGCGACAGAACTTGAGGCGAATGTTCAAACACTCTTTCAATTTGTAGTAGACGGGGAACGTCCATATTTGAGGATACAACTAAAAGGAGAAATGTTTGCGCCGAAAGTTCTGGAGTTATTTGGAGAAAACTTCAACACCTTACTCAGCGATGTACTTGCCAATACGTACGAACCAATTAAAAACTTACGTAGAAGCAGCGAAGCAGAGCAAGCTATTTTAGAAGACATCAATACACCGAGATCGTACTTTTCATTAGAAAAAAACACACTCGAATTGTTTGATGAGCAAGCAAACGCAAACAGTACAAAAATTGCCTTCAAACACAACGATCAAACCATTTCATATGGTGCATTAGCAGCAAGCTCCAATCAAATGGCGGCGTTTTTGCTAGATCAATACAATGCGCAAAAAGACATGCTCTTTGGAGTGATGTTATCACGTTCCATCCCAATGGTAGAAGCCATTCTTGGAATTTGGAAAGCAGGAAGCGCATATGTGCCAGTTGGAACGACTTTGCCAGATGAAAATGTAGTACAAATCATTGAAAACTCTCAGTTTCAAGCGATTATTACAGATGATGAAGCAGTCGTAGCGCAGTTAGAAAGACTAAATACAGGCGTTGCCGTTATCCACTTAAAAAAGGAGGCAGCAACAATCGCAAGTTATTCTACAGAAGCTGTACAAGTTCAAATTAACGACAACGATTTGGCATACGTAATCTACACCAGTGGATCTACAGGAAAACCAAAAGGAGTGATGATTGAACACATCGGAATGTTGAATCACATGGGCGCAAAAATCACAGAAATGGGCATCACTTGTGATAGTATTATTTCTCAAAATGCACCACATACCTTTGACATCTCTGTGTGGCAATTATTTGCACCAATCGTAATTGGAGCGACTGGTGTGATTTACGACAATGAAACGATCATTGATATCAAAGAATTTGTATCACGATTAGAAGCAGATCAAATCACAATTTTAGAATTAGTGCCATCGTATCTGTTGGAAATGTTGTATCACATCGAGCAGCAAGAAGCAGATATTCAATTAGCGTTTACCATTTTAATTCTCAACGCAGAAACCTTAACAAAATCAATGGTGGCGCGTTGGTTGGCATTATATCCACAAATTCCAATTGTAAATACCTACGGAGCAACAGAAGTATCAGACGACACGTCGCACTACATCATGAACGAAGTGCCAACAAGTTACTCAGTTCCGGTAATGGACAAGCCAATTCAGCACTTTGAAGTACACATTGTGGATGAAAATTTCCGCAAAGTACCAATTGGAGTACAAGGCGAAATCTTACTAGCAGGTCCATGTGTGGGACGCGGATACTTTAACGATCCGGAGCGTACAGCAAAAGCGTATTTGCAAGGACCGATTGAAGGTGTAACCAACTGCGAAAGAGTCTACAAAACGGGCGATTTAGGACGTTATATGCCAGATGGAACGATGGAATTTGTCGGACGTAACGACAATCAGGTAAAAATCTCAGGGCACAGAATAGAATTAGACGCTATCGAAAACATTACGGCGGGAATTGACGGCATCAAAAACGCAAAAGCCGTAGCGCATACCGATAAACAATTTATCGCTTTATATTATTTGGCCGACACTGCCGTAGAAAAGTCTCTGATAGAAGAAACGATTCTGCAAAAGTTACCAAAATACATGTTGCCAGCGGCAATTATTCACATGGTTAACTTCCCATTGACAACCAATGGAAAGATTGACAAAAAAGCATTGCCGGAACCAACACAGTATTTACAAAGCGAAGGAACGGAATACGTAGCGCCAGAAACGGAATTACAAGAAAAAATAGCAGCAATTTGGTCAGCAGTACTCAATGTAGACAACGTAGGATTAAACGATCATTTCTTTGAATTAGGCGGACACAGCTTAAAGCTTATGCGTTTAAAGAACGAATATCACAAAGAATTCTCGGTAAACGTTAAAATTAAAGAATTCTTTGAAAACGCTACGCTAAAAGCACATGCCAATATCATAGAAGCAGCGGAAAACGATGTATATGTGGCAATTGAAAAAGTGCCAGAAGCAACAAGTTACGAAGTATCTAACGGACAAAAACGTTTGTGGATCGTTAGTCAAATACCAAATGCTTCTTCCGCATACAACATGCCGTACAGAGTTTATTTAGACGGAAGTTACAACATAAACAATCTAGAAAAAGCTATACATGCAACCATTGCAAGACACGAAACGTTGCGAACAGTTTTCAGAGTAGATGAAAGTGGCGAACTAAGACAAGTCATTCAATCACCAGAAAAACTCAACTTCAACATCACACAATTAGATTTTAGACAAATCTACGATGTGCAAGGCGCAGTAGAAGAATACATTTCGCATGACACACACCAAATGTTCGACATGGAAAACGGACCTTTGTTTAGAGCAACGTTCATCAGAACAACTGATGAAAACTATGTGTTCTATTACAACATCCATCACATTATCGGCGATGGTTGGTCTTCCAAAGTATTGGTAGAAGATGTAATGCGTTACTATGAAGCATATCAAAGCGGAAGCGAAGCGGAAATGCCAGCATTAAACATTCAATACAAAGACTATGTACACTGGGAAAATCAGCAAGTAGCTTCTGGAAAATACCAAAGACATCAAACCTACTGGACGAAACAATTCTCAGGAAGAATTCCACAAATAGAATTTCCTGAACAGAAAAAACGTCCAATGACACGCTCGTATGCAGGCTATGCACTTGGGATGTATCTATCAGAAGAAAACAGCAACAAGTTAAAAGATTTCTGCAACGAAAACGAAGGAAGCTTATTTATGGGAATGCTTTCCGTTTGGAATGTATTGCTACATAAATACACCAAAGAAACAGACATCATCATCGGCTCGCCAGTTGTGGGAAGAGAACACGACGATTTAAAAAATCAAATTGGATTCTACATGAACACGCTAGCATTGCGAAATAACATCAATCCAAATGATGACTTTAACACGGTATTCCAAAAAGTAAAACGCAATACACTCGAAAGTTACGATCATCAAATGTATCCGTTTGATGCCATCATCGAAGACATAGGCTTACAAACAGAACGCAATCGAAATCCACTCTACGATATTATGTTTTCTTATCACAATATCGAAGAACGCGACTCAGTTCAGGCATTTTCAAATGAGGTGATTGACTTAGGATTTGTAAAAGCAAAAATCGATTTGCTCATCAACGGAATGGAAGTCGGCAATCAACTCTATCTAGAAATCAATTACGATAGCGATCTTTTTGACATGAGCCTAATGAAACGCATGCTGCGTAATTACGAACAATTACTCGCTGAATTGCTTTCCAATACCAACGAAAGCATTCAAAATGTAACATACGAGACAAAAGCAATCAAACAATTCAAAAAGAACAACCTTTTAAAACTTAAAAGCATTAAAGCCAACACAATATGAAAAATCAATTATTAAAATTAAGAAATATGGGCGCTGTGCAGACCATGAGCGCAGATGTAGTAAAGACTTCATTTCTAGATAATGGATTGAATTTTCCATTAGTGTTAGAATCTGCCATGAGCGATGTCATCCTTGAAAAATGGATGGTAGATAACAGAACAGATTTCGAAGAAAAATTACGCAAACACGGCGGAATTTTATGTAGAGGTTTTGGAATTGATACGGTAGAAAAATTCCAAAGTTTGATGGACAAATTTCCAAACGAACTTTTAGACTATGCATTTCGTTCCTCACCGCGATTTGAAATCACAAACAATGTATACGTTTCTACAACCTATCCGCCAGATGAAATCATCAATATGCACAGTGAAAGTTCGTATGCGCCAACACATCCAAGTCGCATCGTGTTTTGCTGCATCATTGCTGCAGAAGAAAGAGGAGAAACACCAATTGCAGACAACCGATTGATTCTACAACACATGAGCGATGAATTGAAACAAAAGTTCATGGAAAAAGGCGTGCAGTACAGAAGATATCTCAACAGCTTTATGGGACTTGGTTGGGAAGAAGTATTCCAAACAGAAGACAAAGCTGTAGTAGAAGCAGAGTGCAAAAAGAACGGAATGGACTTTACCTGGGTAAGTGACAAAGAATTGGTGCTTACTTGGACGAAAAAAGCCATTTGGGAACATCCAGTAACTGGTGAATTGGCATGGTTCAATCACAGTTTATTCTTCAACAAGTACATGTTGCCAGACTCTATTTTGAACGCTGTAGAAAACGACGATCAATTACCAAACAATACATTCTTTGGAGACGGAACACCAATATCCAAAGAAGAAATCGAAGAAATAAAAACCGCTTACAAAAAGTCAACTGTAATGTTTCCTTGGGAAGAAGGAGACGTATTATTCTTAGACAATATGTTCGCGTCGCATGGAAGAAACTCATACAAAGGAGAGCGCAAAATCATTGTGTCCATGTCATAAAAAAGTAAGTAGTAATAAGCAATCACACAAAACCAAAAAATATAAAAACATTATGGCTTCAAATGTCACAGATAACATAAATGGATATGAGTTCTCTGATAATCAGAAACGCTTGTGGAATGTAGCAAAAGAACAGTTTTCTACATTCTTCAACCAAATGGTAGTTTCGTTGCAAGGAAACCAGACTTCAGCAGATGTGTTACAAGCAATTCGCTCTGTATTCAACGCGCATGAAGTATTCACGTTCAGAGCGCATAAAAACGATCAATATTACTATCCAATTCAATTTCAATACAATCAAGATACTATTGATTACAAAGAAGTAGATGGAAATTCAGCTACAGCTGAAAGCGATATCGAAAACTATTTAGCTGCCCCTTTTCAACCTACTGAAAATGCAGCAGTACGTTTTTGTTTCTCCATGCAAAACGACTTTGTACAAACAATTCACATCCGATTGTTTAGTCTTTGGGGCGATACGTATAGCTTATTGTCTTTGGCAGAACGAATGACTGCACTTTTAAATACTACTGAAAACGCTGCTGCAGATGCAGATGCCATTCCATACATCAACTATGCAGCTTGGCAAAATGATCTCATCAAAAATCCAGAAGATGATGCGGCTTCATTTTGGAGAACCTATGCAGATGAAAAAGGAAAAACAATCATTCCTTTTGGAAATGCTACGACAAGAACATTTACTCCAGAAAGAAGACAAATTGCAGTGATTGAAGGAGATGCGAAAAGACAATTAGAAGCGGTATGTACTGATAAAAACGGAACATTGTCAGACGGATTGTTATTCCAGTATCTTTCATTTTTAGGAACCTTTACCAAAGAAAACATAACGCTTGGTTATGTACAAAACGATCGTACCTATGATGAGCTTAAAAATACATTGGGATGTGTAAACAAAACACTTCCTTTGGTACTAAATACTACTTCCATACTTGAAAATACGGCACTCAATACCATTCAAAGTCAAGTAGCGCAAATCACGAATTGGTCAGACTATTACACAATCAAAAAGGACGAATCGCAATGCTTCAACTACTCGTTTGAATGTATTACAGCAGGCGATTCTGCAAGTATTTCGGATGTGTATTCTGTGCAAAACAGATTCAGATTAAAAATAAGCTGCGTAGTATTTACTGATAAAATTGTAGTAGATGCTTACTTTGATACAAGCTACTACACAGTAAGCGATATCGCTGTTATGGAAGCGCAACTAAAAAAGAACTTTACAAGTACAATAAAAGTAAATGCTTCACGTGAATTAAGCGAGATTGAAAGAAACATTATTGAAGCAGCAAACAATACTTCACAAGGTTTTGAAAGCTACAATGCCATCACAGATTTGATTGATGCACAAGCAGCGAAAAATCCAGAAGCGATTGCGCTTGCTTATGATGTTGTTCAATACAGCTATGGCGAATTACAAGAAAAAGTAAACAAACTAGCCAATTACTTAGTAAACGAATACAATGTTTCCAAAGGAGACGCAGTTTGCCTCTTATTAGAAAGATCAGAAACCTTTGTGGTAAGCTTACTAAGTGTCTTAAAAATTGGTGCGTACTATGTGCCAATCAGCAGAGAATATCCATTAGAAAGAATCCGATTCATCTTAGAAGATACAGCTTGCAACCTATTATTGACAGACGTTGATGTAAAAATGAGCGATGAAGCAATGCAAGTAGCGATCTTCAATCCGACTTTGGAAGAAACCTACAAAGGCGAATCGGCGACTTTTGAAACCAACATACAAAATACAGACACAGCATATTGTATTTACACGAGCGGATCAACCGGAAACCCAAAAGGTTGTTTGATCTCACATAAAAATCTACTGAACTATGTTTCTTGGGCAAATCAATACTATTTTGAAAATGAAGCTTATGGAAATTGGGGATTCTTTACAGCAGTCTCGTTTGATTTAAGTGTCACATCTATCTTCACGAGTTTGACTAGAGGAAAGCGATTGACTATTGAAAAAGAAGGCGCGCATATTGCTGAATTGTTAAAGAAAAACTTCGAAGATTCTACAGTAGATACATTAAAACTAACACCAGCACACTTATCGTTATTGGCAGAATTAGACATCCAAAACACAGCGATCAGAGTGCTTATCTGCGGAGGCGAACAATTGACTCCACAACAAGTAAACATCGTAAAAGGCATTAGCTCTGAGATTACCATATTCAACGAGTATGGTCCAACAGAAGCTACGGTAGGTTGTATTACAAAAATAGTGGAAGCGGACGAAAAGATTCGCATTGGAACACCAATCGCAAACATGTCAGTTGCTATTGTAAACGATCAAAATGAAGCTTGTGAAATTGGCGCTACTGGTGAATTAATCCTTTCGGGAGAAAGCATCAGTAAAGGCTATCTCAATAGAGAAGAAAAAACTAGAGAGAAATTCCAAGACGAACTGTTAGGTGAATCTGGTCGTTACTACAGAACAGGCGATTTAGCACGCTGGACAGCAGATGGCGAAGTTGAATTCTTAGGTAGAATTGACGATCAAGTCAAAATAAGAGGCTATCGCATTGAATTGGCTGAAATAGAAGACTGTCTCTCACAATCTGAATTAATTGATGAAGCAGTAGTCATCATTCGCGAAAACGAAGCACAAGAAAAAGAAATTGTAGCCTATGTTCGTGCCAAAGAAGCACTCAACGCAGGAACCATTCAAGAATTCTTAGGAACACGAATTCCAGAGTACATGTTGCCAGCGCATTATGTACAATTAGTAAGCTTCCCATTAACCATCAATGGAAAAGTAGATAGAAAAGCATTGCCTGAACCATATGGAATGAGTTTAGGAACAGGTGCTGAATACAGAGAGGCTTCTACCGAAACAGAACGCACACTCGTAGGACTTTGGGAAGACATCTTAAAAAGAGAACAAATTGGAGTGGATGACAATTTCTTCCTTATCGGAGGAAACAGCTTAAGAGCGATGACAGTCATCAATCACATTCAAAAAACATTCGAGGTAAAATTACAGCTCAAAGACTTCTTTGAATCTGCAACCATTGCAGAAGTAGCAGAACAACTAGATGCATTGATCTCTCTACAATCTCTCAAAGAAGAAATGAATTCTGAAAAAGAATTTGAAAGCGAAATTATATTATAAAAATACAACCACCACCATGTACAAATTAGTTAAAACATTAGTAGCAAATAACATTCACCTTTCCGTAGAAAGCGGAAACTTGAAAGTAAAATTTGATGGGAAACAACTACCACAAGACTTGCTTTCACAAATCAAAGCGAATAAAGAAGCATTGATCGCGTATCTTTCTCAAGAAGATGGCGCGGCAGATGATCGTATTGAAAAAGCAGCAACAAGTGTTTCCTATCCGTTGTCTTCTGCACAAAAAAGATTGTGGATTCTACACCAAGTCGATCCAGGTGCCGTTGCGTACAATATGGCGGGACAAACAACGCTTGACGGCTCTTACAATCTTAAAAACTTCGAACGTGCCATCAATGCTACAATTGCACACCACGAGATTTTAAGAACGGTATTTCGCGTGGATGAAAATGACGAAGCAAGACAGTGGATTTTAGCTGCAGAAGACATAAACTTCACAATCTCACACAAAGATTTCAGAGGTTTAGATGCAGCAACACAGCAAGAAAAAGTAAGCAACTACATCCAAGAAGATTCGGTAAAACCATTCGATTTCGAAAATGGTCCGTTATTGCGTGCGTCCATGCTGCAGGTGGCAGATGATCAATTTGTGTTCTACTACAATATGCATCACATCATCAGCGACGGTGTATCTATGGACAATTTAGCCAAAAACATTATGATGGCGTACACGGCCATTCAAAGTGGAGAAGAAGTAGTATTGCCAGAATTGCGCATTCAGTACAAAGACTACGCAGTATGGCAATTAGCGCAATTGGAAAGTGAAGCGTCAAAAGCAGACAAAACATTCTGGTTAGATCAATTAGCGGGAGAATTACCAACACTAAATCTTCCATCTACCAAAAAGCGCCCAACTGTACAAACCACCAACGGGCAAAACTTAGCAACGTATATCGACAAAGAAATTGCACAAAAATTTACTGCGTTTTGTCAGCAAGAAAACGGAAGTCTTTTCATGGGATTGGTGGCTGTGTTAAACGTATTATTCTACAGATATACCAATCAAAAAGACTTCATCGTAGGAACGCCGATTGCAGGAAGAGACAACGTCGATTTGGAAGATCAAATCGGGTTTTATGTAAATACCCTAGCATTGCGCAATCAACTTACATCAGCGCAGTCTTTTGCAGATATTTTTGCCAATGTTCGTAAAAATACCTTAGAGGCGTATGCACACCAAAACTATCCATTCAACCAACTGATTCAGGATTTGGACATCAAAAGAGACGTGAGTAGAAATGCCATTTTTGATGTGATGGTAACGATGCACAACTTTGATAACAGTACGGTAAATCTTCAAGTTAATGAAGACGAAGTAGATGTAATCATGGAATACGGTTCAGCACAAAGTAAGTTTGACTTGGAATTAAACTTCAAAGAAGTAGATGGTTATATCTACCTAGCTGTAATCTACAATGCAGATGTGTACGAAGGTGAGATGATGAAAAACTTCTTGCAACACTTCAAAAGCATTATGCAAGCAGTAACGGAAGTTCCAACTGAAAAAATTGGAAGGTTGAATATGTTACAACCGGCTGAAGTAGCTGTTTTAGAAGCATTCAACGATACAGATGTCGTATATGACGAAGCAAAAACGGTGTTAGAATTATTTGCACAGCGCGTTGCTGAAAATCCAAACCAAATAGCGTTGCGTTTTGAAGATGAGTGTTTGACTTATAAAGAATTAGATGAAAAATCGAATCAATTAGCCAATTATATCGCTTCCAAAAATATAAGCAATACGCTAATTCCAATCTGTGTAGATCGTTCTTTTGAAATGATGATCGGAATCTGGGGAATCATAAAATCTGGAAATGCGTATGTACCTGTAGATCCAGCCTATCCGCAAGAGAGAATGGATTATATTTTAGAAGATACCAACGCAACTTATGTAGTATCTACTTTGGAGTACGCTGAATTTTTCGAAAATGCGAAGGTAATTAATTTAGAAGGATCTGACTATGAAACCTATCCGACAACTGCACCAAATGTAACTGTAACCGAAGCAGAGTTGGCATATTGTATTTACACTTCAGGAACCACAGGAAAACCAAAAGGTGTAATGATTGCGCATGCTTCATTTGCAAATTATGTTCACTGGGCGAAAGCGACCTACAATACAGAGAACTTACAAAACTTTGATTTTGGACTCTTTACGTCAATTTCTTTTGACTTAACGATCACAAGTATGTTTTTGCCGCTTGTAAGTGGAGACACGTTACATATTATGAAAAAAGAGCAAAGCGTACTCGAAACCTTATTAAAATACTTTGAAAGTGGTATTTCATGTATCAAACTAACACCTGCACACATCAGTCTTTTAAAAGGTACAGAAGGATTACAAACAACCGTGCAAATGGCAGTGGTTGGTGGAGAAGCCATGCAAAACCAACATGTAGAAATTTTACGTTCGTTAAATCCTGAAATGAAAATCTACAACGAATATGGACCAACAGAAGCAACTGTTGGTTGTGTGGTACGCGAAATCGAAACTGTAGATGAAAACATCGTGATTGGAACGCCAATTGCGAATACTCAAATCTACATTTTAGATGCAGACAAAAACTTAGTCGCACAAGGTGTAGAAGGCGAAATGTATATTGGAGGAAAAGGATTGGCAAGAGGATATGTCAACAAACCAGAATTGACTGCTGAGAAGTTCATACAAAATCCTTTCAATGCAGACGAACTTATATACAAAACAGGAGATGTCGCAAAATGGGATGCTAGCGGAAATATTGATTATGTTGGCAGAATTGACAATCAAGTAAAAATCAATGGATATCGTATTGAATTGGGAGAAGTGATCAATGCACTTGAGCAACTTGAAACTGTGCAACAAGCAGTAATGGTAGTTGATAAATCATTAGATAACAAACGTCTTGTAGGATATATAGTTTCAGAAAAACCAATTGAAAAACAAGCCATCAAGCAGCAATTAAAAGCAAGTTTGCCAGCATACATGATTCCTGTTGACTTCTTACAGTTAGAAAGCATTCCACTAACAATCAATGGAAAAGTAAATTACAAAGCATTACCCGCGTTAGATGCTACTGCAATCGGTACAAACTATGTAGCACCTCGTAATGCAAAAGAAGAAGCGCTTGTTTCAATTTGGCAAGATGTTTTGGGTGTAGAAAAAGTAGGAATCTATGATAACTTCTTTTCTTTAGGTGGTGATTCTATCATTGCGATTCAATTCATAAGTAAAGCAAAAAGACAAGGAATTACACTAAAAGTAAAAGATGTATTTGAGTTTCAAACAATTGATGAATTAGCAACCAAAGTAAATCATAATATTGAAATCATTAACGAGCAAGGAATCTTAGAAGGAAACTTCGGCTTGTTGCCAATTCAAACAGCATTCTTTGAAAAAGGATACAGCAAGCAAAACCAATACAATCAATCTTTATTATTGACCTTGCCAAAAAGCATTACCAAAGCACAACTCAATGAGGCAGTAGCAGGAATATACAAAAAGCACGATATCCTTCGCACTCGATATGAGCGTGTGGAAGATCAGTTTGTTGGTGTATACGAAACAGCAATTCCTGAAGTAGCAGTAGAAACGATCACTGAAACAGCAACTGTAGGAGCCGCGGTAACAGAAATCTGTGCTGCTTACCAAGAAAAATTAAACATTTACGATGGCGTAATTGCAAAATTTTTGCTCATCAACACGCCAGAAAGCGAAGCAGCAAATCGTGTATTCATTGTAGCGCATCACTTAGTAATTGATGGTGTTTCTTGGAGAATTATTGCAGATGATCTAACTGCAAACTTGCAAAAAGTAACAAAAGGAGAAGCAGTTTCTATTGGAGAAAAAACAACTTCATTCAGACAATGGCAAGAACATTTAGTGGACTATGCAAATAGCGATCGTCTTCAAGAAGAATTCGCGTATTGGAAAGCAATCACAGAAAAAATTGAAGCTTTACCTCAAGACACTGCGTTTGACGGAAAAACAACCTATCAAGAAGTAGGCGCTTACAGTGTACAATTGTCTCAAGAACTCACAACAAGTTTACTGAGAGAAAGCAATCAAGCATTTTCTACAGAAATCAACGATCTATTGTTGGCAGCATTGGCAATGTCTTTTGCAAAATGGACAAACCGGGACAACTTAGTTATCGGTTTGGAAGGTCATGGAAGAGAAGAATTGTTTGAGGATGTAGACATCACAGAAACAGTAGGATGGTTTACATCACTCTATCCGGTATTGCTTGAAAATTTTCAAGATGATATAGAAGCTACTATTGTACAGGCAAAAGAAAACTTAAAAGCCATTCCAAACAAAGGAATCGGATATGGCGCTTTACGCTATTTAGCTGCTGACGAAAGCAAAAGAGAAAGCTTACAGGCAAATATCGAACAAGTAGTATTCAATTACTTAGGGCAAGCAGGTCAGGGAAATTCGGAAACGGCGACACTATTCAACTTCACCAATGAAGGAAAAGGAGAAGACATTCATCCTCAAAATGAATATGATGGAAGAATTACCATCAACAGTGTCATCTCTAACGGCAGTTTGAGCTTACGCTGGAATTATGATACCAATCGCTTTGCCGAAGAAAGCATTGCAACAGTTGCAGAAAACTATATCAATGCCTTAGAAACAATCATAAACTACTGCAAATCCATCACAAAAACAGTAGCCACACCAGCGGATTATGGACTAAACGGATTGTTACCTTACGAAGATTTAAGAGCATTCAAAGCAACAAAGCAAGCAGAAAACATTGAAGATATCTACAGATTAAGTCCAATGCAGGAAGGAATCCTGTTTTACAGCTTACTCAACAAAAACTCAAACGCATACATCAACCAAATCTGTTTCGATATTACAGGCGAATTAGATATAGAAAACTTTAAAGAAGCATGGAAAAAAGTCATTCAAAAACACGGCATTTTAAGGACGTCTTTTCACTTGGAAGGCCTTACTATCCCTGTGCAATGTGTACAAAAAAGTGTGCCGCTGCCAATAACTGTCCTCGATTATACCCAGAAAGATGACATTGAAGAAGCGGTACAAGCATACAAACATACAGATGCAAATACGGCATTTGATTTGGACAAAGCGCCATCATTCAGAATTACACTGATCAAACAATCAGCTAACTGTACCAAATTGATCTTTGCAATACATCACATCATTTCGGATGGTTGGTCAACGCCATTAATCTTCGGAGAATACCTAGAAAATTACCAAACATTAATCGCGGGCAAAACCATTACCATCGGTGAAATTGACAATTACAAAGACTACATCACACACATTTCTGCCAAAAATGATGCAGAAGTTGTTCGTTACTGGAAAAATCAACTCAGCACGCTTACATCACCTAGTATTTTACCATTTGCAGATACTGCTAAAAATCTGAACAAAACCTTCGGAAATACAAAATCAGTATTGTCAAAAGGAAAAGAATCTGTAATGGCATTAGAAGTCTTTGCGAAGCGAAATCGCATAACGATCAACACCGTAATTCAAGGAATATGGGCATACTTATTGTCACAATATACCAACAATGAAACGGTTGTATTTGGTACAGTAATCTCTGGAAGACCTACCGAAATAAAAGATATTGAAAAACGATTGGGAATCTATATCAATACCATTCCGTTATGTGCTTCCGTACAGCCAGAAACTAACATCGTATCTTGGTTGACCGACATTCAAAGCAACTACGCAATTTCGAGAGAAGAATACGGATACTCGTCACTCGTTGAAATTCAAAAGCAAAGCAATATTGGAAGGGAATTGTTTGACAGTTTATTAGTGTTTGAAAACTATCCGTTAGATGCTATTGAAGAAGCAGAATCTGATGTATTGATCAACAATCTAGAAACCAAACAGCAAAACAATTATGTATTAACCATTTCAATTCGTCACGTCGCAGAAACCTTAATGTATATTGAGTACGAATACAACTCTGAAATTCTATCAAATGAAATCATCGCAATGATGAAAGGACATTTAGATACATTGTTAGAAGCGGTAGTTAAAAGCGAAACGATAGGCGATTTAGAATACCTAACAAAAGAAGAACACGGCAGTACTTTTAGATACAGTCAACAATGCAACTATCTCTAAAGATGAAACATTACTATTAGATCGTTTCAAAGCACAAGTCGCAAAAACACCTGAGCAAGTAGCCGTTTCGTTTAACGGAGAAACGTTGACGTACGCACAACTAGAAGCAGCATCCAATCAATTGGCAAACTGTTTGGTAAACGAGCATGGCATTCAAAATGGCGATGTTGTCGGAATCAAATTAGACAGAAGCAATTGGGTACTCATTTCAATCTTAGCCATCCTAAAAACAGGAGCTGCGTATGTGCCAATTGATCCAGCGTATGGTTCTTCTCGTGAGGAGCATATCCTAAGCGATGCGAATTTAAGTTTGTTAATTACAGAGTCAAATTACATGTTTGATATGTTCGATTTTGACGGAAACATGCTTACGGTAGACATTGACTTTGAAGCAGAAGCATTCGCAACAACGTTTGAAGCAACTGGAATCACAGAAGATACTTTGGCGTATATGATTTATACTTCAGGATCTACAGGAAAACCAAAAGGTGTTATGATTCAGCACGGTGCGTTGGCAAACTATTTAGATTGGGGAACAAAGCAATATCTAACCGAAAACAACTTAGAAAATGTTGACTTCGGATTGTACACATCATTGTCATTCGACCTAACGGTAACAAGCTTATTCTTACCAATTTTAAACGGTGGAACGCTTCACATTTACAATCAAGGAGATATTTCGCAGACATTAAAAAATTACTTGAACAGTGGAATTTCTTGTATCAAATTAACACCTGCACACATTGCATTATTGAAAGAATTAGATATTCAAGAAAGTAAAGTTGCTGTTGCGGTTGTAGGTGGAGATGCTTTATTGCCACATCATGTGGAAACGCTGAGAAGCATCAATCCAAACATGAAAATCTATAACGAATACGGTCCAACAGAAGCGACTGTCGGTTGTATGGTTTTTGAAGTGGATTCAAAAGATAACATTACAATCGGAAAAGCGATTCAGAACACAGAAATATTTGTTTTAAACCGTAACAATCAACTCGTACCAAACGGAGTTTCAGGAGAAATTTGTGTAGGTGGCGAAGGATTGGCAAAAGGCTACTTAAATCGCGAGGAATTAACCGCAGAAAAATTCATTCCACATCCATTCATAAAAGGACAACGTTTATACAAAACAGGCGATGTGGGAACGTGGTTAGCGGATGGAAACCTAGCATATTTAGGTAGAAAAGACGATCAAGTAAAAATACGAGGTTACCGAATTGAGTTAGGAGAAATTGAACAACAATTACTCAACAAAGAAAGCATTCAGGAAACAGTTGTATTAACACATACAATGGAAAACGGCGAAAAGCAATTGATTGCGTATGTCGTATTTGAAGAAAAAGAAGAAACAGCTATCAACATTCGTAAATTCTTAGGTGAAAGTTTACCAGCATACATGATTCCTGCACACTTTGTGCCTGTAGATCGTATGCCATTAACGGTAAACGGAAAAGTGGATAAAGATGCATTACTTAGCCTAAAAGACATTCAACTTGAAACAGGTTCAGAATACATCGCGCCACAAAATGAAATCGAAGAGAAAGTTGCTGAAATCTGGCAAAAAGACTTAGATCTTGATGCGGTAAGTATTCGCGATGATTACTTCCATATTGGAGGAGATTCTATCCGAATGATTCGTTGCATCAGTGCCATCAACAAAGAATTTGGAATTGAAATTCCAGTAGCGACATTCTACGAAAATCCAACCATTGAAGGTGTATCGACATTCATTGCAGAAATAGAAAGTACAGGACAAGCAACCAATACTGAAAAAGCAGCCGTTGAAGCGGAAATTGAAGCAATTGCAGCTGCAGTATTGGCAAAACATCCAACACCTGAAAATGTAGAAAATGTATATCCAATCAGTGATGTGCAAATGGGAATGGTCTTAACAAGCCAACTCAGAAATGACAAAGGAGAATTTGGTGTATACCACGATCAGTTCTTATTCCAATTAGGAGCGATTGATATGCCAACCTTGACACGTACCATGGAATTGATGGTGCAAAAGCATGAAACCTTGCGAACATCGTATCACTTATACGAATACGATCACCAAGTACAAATCATTCACAAAAATGTACCTGTAAATATCGGATACGAAGATATCAGTGCGTTAGGCAAAGAAGCGAAAGAAGCTTATATTGAAAACTTCATGGTGACGGAACGTAAGGAGCATCCTTTTGATACGTCAAAAGCGCCAATATGGAGAATCAATATCTTCCAAATTGGAGCGTCAGACATCATATTCGTATTGCAATTCCACCATGCGATGATTGATGGTTGGGGACAAAATAACTTTAAAGTAGAATTATTTGAAACTTACGATCAGGTAAGCAAAGATAGCACGTATGTGCCAGCAGCATTAACATGTAGTATCAAAGACAGCGTAGTGTCAGACATGATCGAATTGCGAAGAGAAGAAAACAGCATCTTCTGGCAACAGAAAATGGAAGACTACAAGCGTTTAGAAGTATTAAGCGAAGCATACTTTGATGCGAAATATGAAAAAATATATCCAGAAGCATATACGTCAAGAATCATTGAAAAATGTGAACAAGATCAAATCACGCCAAAGGCATTGTTCTTAAGTGCGTATCTATATGCCTTATCTGCATTGTCTGGGAACGCTGATACAACCATCGGATTGGTGGCGCACAGGCGTCCAATTGTAGAAGATGGAGACAAATTATTAGGTTGTTTCTTAAACTCAATTCCGTTCCGATTTGACTTTATGAATACACAAGGAAAATCGTGGTTGCAATACATACAAGATATTGAAAACGAATTGAATATATTAAAAGGGAAAGATCGTTTTCCTCTCAATGAAATCGCAGATTTAGTTGGAGAAAATTCGCAAGGAAATCCATTCTTCGACATTCTATTCAACTATATCAATTTCCATGTACTGGACGAATTACACAACAATGAAGAATTCAAAACACAGCAAGCACAACGTGAAGTAACAGACTTTGTTTTTGGTGATTTTGAAAGAACAAATACATACCTAGATTTCACACTGGAGCGATTTACCAAAAATATAGCGATCTCATTGACACAAAGTCGTGCTTTCAAATCAGGTCATAGCATTGAAGACATTGCAGCGTATTTTGAAAACTTCTTGGCGAATTACTTAGAAAACGATCAAGAAGCAGTCAATACAGAACGTATTTTCTCTGAAGATGAACGTGCAAGGCTACTTGCATTTGCAGAAGGCGAAGTACAAGAAATACCAAGCAATCCAACATTTACAAGTCTCTTTGAAGCACAAGTACAAAAAACGCCAAACGTGGAGGCAGTCGTATTTGAAGAAAGATCACTTACATATGCGCAGTTGGACAAGCTATCAAATGCATTGGCACACTTCTTAATTCATGAATATGGAGCCACTAGAAACGATGTCATCGGAGTTCAATTGGATCGTAGCGAATGGGTTGTCGTAGCAATCTTAGCAACCTTAAAATCAGGTGCAACCTATGTTCCGATTGATATTGAATATCCTGAATCGAGAATCGCATACATTCAAGAAGATAGCAACTGTAAACTTATGATTACGGAAGAAGTTCTTGAAGAATTCGTTGCAAATAGAGAAATAAACAATACAGCAGCTGTTGCACATCAAAGAGTTCCAGAAGATACCATGTATATCATTTATACATCAGGATCTACAGGAAAGCCAAAAGGAGTGATGATTCAAGATCGTGCTATTTTAAACACGATTCTTACTGAAATCAAGACACTTGGAATGGATGAAGGACAAAATATGTTACAATTTGCATCCTTCTCTTTTGATGCTTCTATTTGGGAAAGCTTTACATCATTGCTTTCTGGATCGACATTATTTGTAATCCAAGATGCATTGCGAAAAAATCCAGAAGCATTAGCAACATACATCGAAGAACAACAAATTGACATTACGCTATTACCACCAGCATATCTAAACTTAATGGACATCTCAAAACTAAGAGGTCTAAAAACATTATTTACAGGTGGAGAAGCACCAATTATTGAAGATGTCAAAGCATTTTTAGAGTTGCGAAGCGGAAAGTATTACAATGCGTATGGACCTACAGAAGCCAGTGTATATGCGACAACGCATTATATTGAAAGCATTGACGATTTCTCATCAGAAAACATTACCTCTGGAATGCCAATCGCCAACGCGTCTATTTATCTTTTAAATGATGTCAATCAATTACAACCAATGGGAACTGTTGGAGAAATATGTATCGGTGGTGCAGGATTGGCAAAAGGATATTTAAATCGTCCAGAATTGACAAAAGAACGTTTCATACCACATCCATTCAAAGAAGATCAGTTGTTATACAAAACTGGGGATTTAGGAAAATGGTTGTCAAACGGACAATTAGAATTCCACGGACGTAAAGACGATCAAGTAAAAATAAGAGGTCACAGAATAGAATTAGGAGAAGTAGAGCATCGATTACTAGAAAGAGAAACCATCAACGAAGCTACCGCTATGGTAGTTGAAGATGCTGATGGAGGCAAAAAACTAGTGGTGTATTTCACTTCTACCCAAGAAGAAACGCTTTCTGAATTACGACAAGAATTACAGCAAAAGCTACCAGCATATATGATTCCAGATGGCTATGTGCAACTAGAAGCAATGCCATTGACTATTAATGGAAAAATTGACAAAAAACAGCTATTACAACTCGAAGGTACGCAGCTACTCTCAGTAGAATATGTTGCGCCAAGAGACGAAATGGAAGAAAGACTCGCTGCCTTATGGAGTGAAATCCTCAAAAGAGAACGCATCGGAATCAAAGATTCGTTCTTCGAAATTGGCGGTAACAGTTTAAAAGCCATTCAGTTAATTGGGCGTATTCAGAAAGAATATAATGTACACTTTGAAATTACAGGACTGTACGAAACGCCAACCATTGAAGCCATTAAAGAAAAACTGGAAAATGTGCTTTGGCTTACCAATGAACTTGTAGAAGATGAAGAAAATATTGAAAGTTTTTCATTCTAATACCAGTAATTTCAAGTTATAAATGGTATAAATCAACAATTACCTTATCATGATTGAAACAATATTACATACACTCAAAATGCGCAATGTGAAAATTGACGTAGTGGATGAGCGCTTAGACGTAAAGGCTCCGAAAGGAGCTCTTACGGCTACGTTGATTGAGGATATTAAATCCAACAAACAAGCGTTGATCGATTTTATCAAAGAACACAAAAAGGATACAACGGCTGCGTATGAACTCATACCAAATGTGCCAACACAAGCACACTATCCGTTATCTTCTGCGCAAAGACGTTTGTGGATTCTATGTCAATTTGAAAAAGAATCTGTTGCGTACAATATGCCACAACACCGCGTATTTTCAGAAGATGTAGATATTGAAAATTTTGAAAAAGCAATTTTTCAAACGATAGAAAGACACGAAATCTTACGCACTGTTTTTAGAGAAGCTGACAATGGAGACGTACGTCAGTTTGTCCTTTCGTTAGATGAACTCAATTTTAAAGTTGAGCGAAAAGACGTTTCTACGGCGAAAAACCCACAGCAAGCAGCTGTACAGTTTATCAATTCGGATGCCATCATACCATTCGATTTGTCTAACGGGCCGTTATTGCGTGCAGCTATTATCAAAGTAGCGCAAAATGAAAGTGTTTTCTACTTCAACATACATCATATTATCAGTGATGGCTGGTCTATGAATGTATTGACGAACGACGTAATGCACTTCTACCAAACCTTGCAAATGGGAACAGCGCCAATGCTTGATCCATTAGAGATTCAGTACAAAGATTTTGCAAACTGGCAACAAGAAAACTTACAGAGTGCCGCACAAAAAGCAGCAGCAAATCACTGGAAGCAACAATTTTCTGGTGAAATTCCAGTATTGGAATTGCCATCGCAAAAAAAGCGTCCGTTGCTTAAAACGACAAGTGGAAGAACCTTGTTAACCTATATTGACGCAGCGACTACGACAGCGTTAAAAGATTTTGCAAATCAGCATGAAGGAAGTTTATTTATGGCATTAATTACCGTAATGAACTCTTTATTTTACCGTTACACATCGCAAGATGATTTTATCATTGGAAGTCCGTCTGCGGGAAGAGATCATGTGCAGTTAGAAAACCAAATTGGGTTTTATTTAAACACGATCGCGTTGCGAACTCAGGTGGCTGCGGAGGATTCGTTTAGCTCATTATTTACAAAAGTACGTAAGACCACCTTTGATGCGTATAAGCATCAACAGTATCCTTTTGATCAATTGGTGGAAGAACTTAAATTGAAAAGAGACAACAGTCGCAACCCAATTTTTGATGTGATGTTGTTATTGCAAAATTTCAACGAAAGTACTGCAGACATCGTGATTGAAAATACAGAAGAAATTAGTGTACAAGGCGAAGGTTTCTGTAAATATGACTTCCTGTTCACGTTTCAAGAAATAGGCGAGTACTTGTCTATGGAAGTAAACTTCAATACGGACATATATGAAGATGCTTTTGTGGAAGATTTCATAAAGCACTTCAAAAATGTATTAGCAGCCGCATTACAAGCACCTGAAACGGCGATTGGAAAATTACCGTTTATCGCTCAGGAAGAAAAAGTAATCTTGTTAGAAACGTTCAACAATACAAAAACTAGCGATGTTGCAGCAATGCAAACGTTGGTAGAATCGTTTGAAGCGCAAGTGGAAAAAACGCCAAACAACATTGCGATTGAATTTGAAAACATACGTTACACATACAAACAACTCAATGAACTCAGCAATCAGTTTGCGAGATTCATTCAAAAAAATTACAATAGTAAAGTAGGTGATATTGTTGGAATTCGTTTAGAACGCTCAGGTGATTACTTAATTTATTTATTGGGAATCTTAAAAACAAGAGCGTGTTGTTCGCCAATCAATATCAACATTCCGTTAGAAAAACTAGCACACATCACTAAAAACACTGATTTCGTCATTAAGGAAGAAGAAATTGAAGTGTTTGCTGTTGAAAAATCAAACTACAGTTCAGAAAATCTAGCGGAAGCATATTGCATAGAAGACTTAGCATACATCGTATACACATCAGGATCTACTGGTGTACCAAAAGGGTGTATGTTGCAACACAAAGGAATTGTAAATCACATTTACAGTAAAATTGAATTACTCGATTTAGATGAAAGCGACACCATTTGTCACACGTCTAAAATGTATTTTGTAGGTGGGATTTGGCAATTGTGGACACCATTATTCTTGGGAGGAAAAGTGTTATTGACAACCATGTCAGAACTCCAAAACATTCCTTCACTTATTGATAAAGCCTTAGCAAACAAGGTTGAAGTATTAGAAGTAATTCCATCACAGTTAAATGCTTTATTTGCGATTCAGGAAGAAGCAAAACTAAAAGGATTTAGAAAAATCATTCTAACAGGTGAGAAGTTGACAGTAAGTTATGTCAATAAGTTCTTTGACATTCACTCAACTATTGAATTGGTGAATACGTATGGACAATCAGAATGTTCGGATGTGACGACATTCTTCCAAATGAATTCAAAAATTGAAGATGGTAAAATCTTAATCGGAAAACCGATCAGAAATACACGCATGTTTGTATTGGATGCCAACAAGGAATTATGTCCAATTGGCGTAGTAGGAGAGTTATGTACTTCTGGTTTGGGCGTAAGTCCTGGTTATTTAAATCAACCAGAATTAACAGCAAAAAGCTTTGTTCAAAATCCAGTAAACACAAAAGAACGTTTATATAAAACAGGCGATTTAGGAAGATGGCTACCTGATGGAAATCTTGAAATTCTTGGTAGAAAAGATCATCAAATCAGTATTCGTGGCTATCGAATTGAGATGGGCGAAATTGAAAGTACCTTACAAAAATATGCCAATGTTCGTAGAGCTGTAGTACAAGCAAAAGAACTCAAAGAAGGAGAAACACTATTAATAGCGTATTTAGAAACCAACGAAGCATTCAGTTTGCCTGAATTGCGTTCGTATTTAAAAACACGCTTACAAGAATATATGATGCCTTCGTATTTCATCATTTTGGATGAATTGCCACTGACACCAAACGGAAAGATTGACAAGAAAGCCTTGCCACATCCAAACACAGTAGAATTACAAACAGGAAACACCTTTGTAGCACCAAGCACAGAAACGGAACTACAGCTAGTTGAGATCATCAAAAACATCTTAGACGTTTCCAAAGTAAGTATCAAAGACAGCTTTTATGATTTGGGCGGCGATTCCATCAAGCTTATTCAGTTATTACACGAGCTTAAAAAAGTAGGATACAACATTCGTCCTGAGCAAGTGTTAAAAGCAACTGATATTGAAGCGATTGCAGCGGAATTAGCAGTAAGGTATTTCAGAAGCTTCTGACGATGTGGATGAATTTTGCACGGTAACGGCTTTTAATTTTAATAAAGAAACACTCGTTGAAATTTCAGAAAATCAAAAGCACATGATGAACTTCCCTGAATCTCAGGCAGTCATTGGTCCATTTGTATTACCACAAGATGTGGATGAAATTTTAGGACAAGAAGTACAGCAGTTTTTAAGTTACTTTCCAGAGTTACACATAGAATTCATCGAGAAAGACGGAAAAATATACCAAAAGAAAAGTACGGATAATACCATACAAATTGAAACAATATATAAGGAAGCAAACATCACCAATGAAGTATTAGAAACTTGGCAAGAAGAAATTGCATTACAAAAATTTGATATTATCAACGGAGTTTCCACACGTTTACAAATCTTAAAAGATAGCATTAGCGATCGTACTTGGTTTTGTTTGGCAATGAGTCACGTTTTAATAGACTTGCACTCAGCTCAAATCTTACACGATGTACTGCGAGATTATATTTTCAAGCGTACACTAACCAAACAGGAAACGATGTATTCAAGTTTGCACTTTGCAACTTGGCAACAGCATTTCTTGGAAAGCGAAACAGGGAAAGCATCGAGAGCATTTTGGAAATCGTTCTTAGTAGAAAACTTGCAGCACAATACACTCACTGAAAAGCTGAAGCAAACGAGTTATATCGCAGAAACATACACAATTATAGGTGATGAGTTTACAACATTACAAAACTATGCGAATCACATCAAAGTATCGCTTTCGGTAGTATGTATGGCATATCATGAATATGTAATGGAGCAGTTAAAAGACGAAGCCATTTCCATACAACTCATGCTTGTCAACGGCCGCGAACGCAGCTCAGAAAGTTTTGACGCTTCCAATGTCATTGGAGTTATCAACAATATGCTGCCATTACCGATCACACAAAAAGAAACAATTTCTTTTGAAGAACGATGTACGGCATTACAACTCAAATACATTCAAGCAAGACAACATCAAAATATTCCTTTCGAAACCATTCGAAAAGATTTTATACAAGAAAGTGCAGTAGACATTGCGTCTGTACGACAAGGAACTGTAAACTTTCAACCCTTAGGTGGAGAATTTGATATACAACCCAATCCCAACACTGTAGCAAAGAACATTAATATTAACAGAAAAATTTATTTAGACATGACATGTAGGCAACGCACCAACGGAATTCAAATCGAATTTATTAGCACTCCTGAACTATCAGAAAAATTAGGAAAAGCTAATTTAAGTCCAAAAAACATACTAAAATTTTTACCAATAAACAAGGGTTAGTTGGGAGGTGAAGTAGGAAAATAAGTCTTATTTTCGGCGTCAACTTTCAAACCAATACACAAATTAGAATTATTATGAAAAAAGTATTTTATGACACAAAAGCAAGCCTGATATGGTTGTTCATCATGTTGCCATGTTTAGTATTCGCACAAGTAGAACTAAGCGGTAGCGTAAAAGATGAAACAGGTCCACTTCCTTTTGCCAATGTTGTATTAAAAGATGCAGCAGGAACGGTAGTAACAGGAACAATATCAGATGAAAACGGAGCTTTCAAAATAACTTTAGATAAAGGAACCTACACTGTGGTTGTCAGCTTTATAGGGAGTAAAGACTGGACCAAACAAATAACACTTAACGAAAATATGTCTCTTGGAGAAATATCACTGGAAGCCGATAGATTGGCAACCGTCGTGGTTACTGCAAGAAAGAAACTCATTGAATACAAACCTGATCGTTTGGTATTGAATGTGGAAAACAATATTTCGGCAGCGGGAGGAAACGCTATCAATGCGTTGAGCGTGGCACCAGGAATCATTATTCAAAATGGAAGCATTAGCATGTTAGGGAAAGGCGCTTCTAGAGTAATGGTAGACGATCGCTTGATTGAATTGTCAGGAGCGGAATTGGTGAACTACTTAAACTCAATTTCTGCGGAAGACATCAAAAGTATTGAAGTAATTACCAATCCACCAGCAAAATATGATGCTGCCGGAGAAGGCGGATTGATCAATATCGTTATGAAGAAAGGTAAACGAAACTCTTGGAGAAATTCAACTACCTTAAGTTTGGATCAAAACACGTTCAACTTTTATACCTTACGAAACAACTTCTTCTATAACAAAAACAAGTTCAGATTCACCTTAAGCGCAAGCGGTGTTACAGGAGATATCCGAAACAAAGCAGATTTGGATATTTTCTTTCAAGACGGACCTTGGAAATTAGATGGAGATGAAAAACAAAAGCGAGACGATTTAAGCGGAAGATTTACTGTCGATTACGATCTTACAGATAAAGTCACGATCGGAGTGCAATATCAAGGAAACAAAAGCAATCCTGACAGACGCTATCGAAACGCAACGACTATCTTTGACAACAATAACAATGCAGATGCATTTATCATCAACAATGGAGCGGCAGATTTAGACAGAACAAGTCACTCGTTAAACGCACACTTAGAATCTACTTTAGATACCTTGGGAAGACGTTTATTTTTTGATATAGATTACTTTAATTACAATGCAGCCACTGACAACCAGTTTACTGCAGATATCTTTGACGCAAACGGAGCTTTTGTTGCACTTGATCAAGCAGCGAGAAACATTTCGGATCAAGAAATCAACAACGTAAGTGTTCGTGCTGATATGGAGCATCCAACAAAATTTGCAAACATTTCGTATGGAGCAAAATATAGTGTCATTAGAACCGACAGTGATATTGAGTTTTTTGATGAAAGCTCAGGAGCGCCTGTATTTGATCCAAATCAGTCAAACGTATTTGAATACGAGGAAAACAATCAAGCGGTTTATGTAAGTGCTTCCAAAAACTTAAACGAGCATTGGAGCATGCAATTAGGATTACGATTTGAAGCAACGCAAACTACTGGTTTTTCACAAACCTTGAATCAAACAAATGACAACGATTATTCAAAACTATTTCCAACATTCTATGTGAGTTATGCGAAAGAAAACAACTCGTTTTATTTCAACTACGGAAAACGAATCAATCGTCCAAGCTTTGCAGATTTAAATCCTTTTAGAACCTATATCAACAGTACAAGTTTCTCTGAAGGAAACCCGTTCTTACAGCCATCATTCACTGATAACTTTGAATTGAGTTATACCTACAAAAGAAAATGGAGAACTTATGCATTTGCCAACATCTTAAGCGATGGTTATGGTTTGGTATTTAGAGCGAACGAAGCTTCAAACAATCAGGTAATTACAAGAGAGAATTACTATGACGAATTTTTCTACGGAATTGGACAAAGTTATTCAACTGACATTACCAAATGGTGGCAATCGCAAAACTCAGTATACTTACTAGGATCTACCAGTGATTTTGACAATACACTAGCTGCGCGACCACAAAACGGCGTTCGTTTTTATGCAACCTCAAACAATACACTTTCGTTAGGAGAAAACACTAAAATGCAGGTGGATTATGTATACAGTTCAAATTACAAAAGAGGATTGTATGAATTTGGACAAACTTCTGGATTAAACATTTCTTTTAGACAAAGTTTCTTAGACAACAAACTAAACGCTTCTGTTCTTTTCAATGATGTATTCAACTCCAATTTCTTAAGAGATTATACTTCGGTAGTGAATAACATCCAACAAATATACAACGAGAACAACAGTAGCCGATTCGTACGTTTCTCATTGACGTATAACTTCGGAAACAACGAAATCAATGTGAGAAAACCAGGCTTCGGTAACAACGAAGAGCAAAACAGAAGTAAGCAATAAGTTAACCAATAAAATATACGTATAATGAACAAACGCAAAGTACAATTATTTCTATTACACTTTGCGGGAGGAAGCAGATACTCTTTTGACTTTTTAAAAGAGTATCTGTCTAACTCAGTGGAATGTATTCCGCTAGAACTTCCCGGCAGAGGAAAACGATACGGAGAAACACTGATCAGAGATAAAGAAGCAGCCATACACGATTATTGTCAACAAATAAGAGCATTGCGCAACAAGCAACCTTTTGTCATTTATGGACACAGTATGGGCGCAACCTTAGGAGTCTCAGTAGCAAACTTTATGCAAAAAATAGGCGATCCGCCATCAGCATTGATTGTCACAGGGAATTCAGGTCCAGGAACGCTTCTTATCGATAATGAAGGAAACGAAATGCCACAGAAAACGCGCTATCTTATGAACGCGATCGACTTTAAAAACGAATTGATCGAATTGGGCGGCGCACCAGATGAAGTACTCAACAATGACGAAATATATAACTTTTTTGATCCGATATTAAGAGCTGATTTTGAAGTATTAGAAAAAGAATCAACCTATACAGAAGAAGGCATCTTATTACATGTTCCTATCATCGCCTTGATGGGCACGGAAGAAAAAACATCGCATCAAATTGACAACTGGCAACGATTTACCACAGAAAAGCTCGAATCTAATATCTTAGACGGAAATCACTTTTTTATTCACAATCATACGAGAGCAATCGCCAACGTCATTCGCAACGCTTCAAGCGTAGTATACGCAGCACTGTAACAGACACAACCATACTTATAAAACATACCAATTTGCATTCTTTACAATGCGAACACACCTGCTATTTATCTATTGTTAACCAACACATAACATATAGAATGCTGAATTTTTCTTAGAACGAATTCATAAAACAAACCAAGATGAATTATACAAACATTAACACGCAACCGATTCCTCAAGTAGCTTACGATATTAAAAATACCTACGTATACCTATTGGAATCCAAAACAGGTGTGCGTTACGACTATGACCAAGAAGTAGTAACTATTAACAAAATGACATTGTCAGAATCACTATCCATACGATTCAAATATACCTTAGGAAGTCTCAACTTTCTATATGAACAGGTTTCTGAAAAAGTGGTCAACATCAGCGAACGAAACGGATTATTAGACCGCATCTTAGAACTCTTTACGAGACTTCAAAATCAATTAACATTCATTACTTCCGAAAAGCATGTGGAAGAGTTGATTGGAGTCGTCAACAAAGAGAAACTGGATATCAAAATAAGAATTCCTAATTACCTATAAAATCAAACACAAACAAATTAAAAACTAGAAAACATGTTTAACATTAAACCAAAAAACATTATTTATATCGTACTGTACGCATTGCCAAATACGGTTTTAAGTTTTAGCATTGTATACATTATAAATAACGTACTCTCCGGAAATCCAGGATTTCTTCAAGCTCATATGGGGATTGTTTTTACGGCCTTAGTTGTATATACGTATTTACTGAATATTGTATTTCAAAAATGGCTCAATAAGTTCTCATTTAACATTTTATACAGCAATGAGAAAAAAATATTCAATCAAATTTTAAAAGCGCCAATGTTAAGTTTGGAACGATTTGGACCGAAACGCTTTTTAACTGCTGTAGAAGATTTAAGAACCTTTTCAACCTTACCTTATACCGTAACGCACACAGTAAACTCGGTATTAATGCTTGTCTTGTGTTTGGTATATATGTTTACACTTTCAGCATCTTCTGCACTAATCGTAATCGGATTAATTTTAGTTGTAGCAGCATGTTACTTTATTGTCGTAAACTCTATGTCGAAACAAGTAGCAACCTTGCGCGAATACAACGAACACTATTACCAGTACGTAGGTGATGTATTGGATGGTTTTAAAGAATTGAAAATTAGCTTCTTTAGAAGAGAAAACTTAATGAATAAGTTTTTAGCACCTAACCGTGATAAGGCTGAAGGTTTAGACTTTAAAATCAATTATATCTTCCTTTCAATCAACTTGATAAGTCAATATGGATTGTACTTTGTTATTGCAGTTATTTTGTTTGCATTACCAGCATTAAACCTGTTAGAAAGAGCCGATGTCATCTCGTATGTAGTGATTGTGATGTTTATTTCTGGACCGATCAACAATTTGATCAACTTGCAGCAAATGTATACGCGATTTATGGTAGCGAATATGCGAATTAACAATTTCTTGCGCGACTTTAAACTGCTAGACAACCACGACGAGTTACAAGAAGCACATGTAGATTCTTTTGATACCTTAAGTTTCGAGAATGTTCACTTTAACTATAGTGACGATCCTGAATCAGATTCTTTTGCTTTAGGACCAATTAACTTAGAAATTAAAAGTGGTGAAGTCGTATTTATAGTTGGAGGAAATGGTTCGGGTAAAAGTACTTTTATCAATACCTTGACGGGAATTTACACGCCATCCAAAGGACAAATACTCTTAAATGGAGAATCAGAAAATATCAAAGGGAAATTACAGAACATGATTTCTGCGGTATTTACAGACAACCACATCTTTACACACAATTACGATAATTATGTCCTTGAAGAAAATGCTATCTACAACGAATGGTTAAAAATCATGCAAATGGACAAAGTAGTGCCAGATGATTCAGATGCCTCTGTGCGACGCAACTTCTCTAAAGGACAAAGCAAGCGTATATCGCTCATATTTGCCATGTTAGAAGATAAACCATTATTGATTTTGGACGAATGGGCAGCAGATCAGGATCCACATTTCAGACGATTCTTCTACGAGGAACTCATTCCAAAATTCAGAGAAGCAGGAAAAACAGTAGTTGCGGTAACACACGACGATGCGTATTTCCACAGTGCAGATCGTATCATCAAGTTCGATTACGGAAGAGTAGTCAAAGATGTAAAAGTGATGAGCAAGCAAGAATTGACAGAAACCCTTTGGATATAATACCTAAAACCTGAAATCATGAAAAAAAATAAAAAAAGACGCATGCAAAAAAATAGAAACAAGAATGTGAAAAATCCATCAGTTCTATTTTTTAGTTTCAAAAATACGCAAGCAGCTTCACCAGAAACTGTAGCGGTAAATCCTTTTGACAAAATAGTTGTAAGCCCACACATTCAAGCGGTTTTCAAACAAGGCGATCAAGAATCGATTACAATTGAAAATCTCACCATTGCTTCTGACAAAATGAACATCGAAGTTGAGGACAAAGTTCTCAAAGTATTTTTACAAAATGCAGAAGCAGAAGTAAATTTAGACGATGAGCAATCTATCAAGTGGGATGACAATTCGGTGTACAAAGGAACGATCGCAAAAATTGTCATTACCTATAAAGATTTGGGCAAAATTGCACTTGTTGGAGAAGAAAAATTCACCTTTGAAGATGCCATGCAGCAAGAAAATCTCAAAGTAAAACTCATTGGAAATACAAAAATGTTTATCCAAGAAGCAGCAATTGAAAACTTAGATATCACTTCGTTTGGTAAAAATTACTTAGAAGTAAGTTCTGGAACCATTCCGTATCAAAATGTTACTGCTTTTGGAGAAGACGAAATCAACTTACTAGGAGTTGAAAATAAAATCACCAAAGTAAAATCTTTAGGAAATGGAAAATTAAAATTCAACGTTTCCAAAAAACTCAGTGTTACAAGTTTGGGGGACGGACTCATTCAATACAAAGGCAGTGCAAGAGTTTCCAAAGGTTTTATGTTAGGAAAATCGAAAGTAGAAAAACTCTAATACCAGTTATAATTTGAAATTGTAAATGGTATGTTTCTAGTAGCGCACTCGCTACGCATTCAACAGAATTATTTATTGGAATTAGTTAACTATCTGTAAAATAGCGACTTAAAAACCGCTATTTGCAGATAGGTGGGATTCCTATGTCTAATCATAACAAACACAACACACGATGAAGAAAAAAACAAACCAAACGAAGTTGCGACGACGAGTCATTTCAGCCTTAAATGAAACTCACATTTTAGGTGGACTCCAAAGAGCAACACAAAGTGATCAAGCGCTGACAGGCTGCAACACCAACTGTAGAACAGATAACTGTCAGTCAGCACAAAAAAATAAGTAGTAACAATTAAAACACAATCAATTATGAAAACAAAATCATTAAAAACACTAGCACTAAAAAAAGGAACTATTTCAAATTTAGAATTGGTCAATGGAGGCGCAGCAGGAGCTGAACAAAAAGAACAAGCAAAGGCAGGCGGTTTAAGCTTTTTTTCACAATGTGCTGAATGCATGCCGCCAACTTCATACACTACATTGATTTAGCATTTTAAACAAATCAATTATTCATTAACCAAAAAGACACCAATTATGAAAAGAAAATCACTAAAGTTTCTACCATTTAGAAGAACGCGAATTTCAAACTTTCAAGGGACAGAAACTCGAGAAGCCAAAAGTTGGGGACACTCCTGTTTTACTTCATTGAAAGTTCCGATTCCATTTCACCAATAGCTCTTTAAAGCAATAGAAGTTTGACTATGAAAAACAACACACTAATCAGATTAAGCTTCAAGAAAAGAATCATTTCAAATATAGAAAATAGCCATGACGGATTGCAGCAAAAAGGAGGTGGTACTTCAACGCCTTTGTACTGCTATAGTGATCTGTGCGCTACGCTTTATGGAAGCTAAATCTCAAACATGGAAATCATCAAAAAAAGAAGATCAAAAACATTAAACCTGAAAAAAGGAATTATTTCAGATCTAGAGAAAATCAATGGTGGTTTAAAACCATCTAGAACAGGCGATACAGTACTATGTGTGACTAGAGCACCATACTGTCCTGAAGATCCTGTATGACCAAATTAAAACTTTTAAAACCAAAAATTATGAAAAAAAGGAAATCATTAAAAAAGATGCGATTGAATAAAAAGAATATTTCTCGATTGCGTAAAGTTACCGGAGGAGTAGCGAGTAATTCATGGCCTATTTGTCAGAGTGATTTGTGCCCTTCAAACTTAACCTGCAAAACTTGCGATAAGTGTGAAATAAAATAGGTAAAAGTATTCATTAACAAGATATGAGATATGAAAAAAAGAAAATCAAAAGCATTAGACTTTAAAAAAGAAATCATTTCAGATTTAAAGAAAATTAAAGGAGGCTTATTACCATTTAAAACAGGAGACACAGCGCTGTGTATGAGTACGGATACATTTTGTTAGTCATCTGTAGAACCAAATTAAAACTTTTAACATAGAAGATTATGAAAAAAAAATCAATTAACAAGTTCAATTTGAAAAAGGCAACTGTTTCAAACTTTAACCAACTCAAAGGAGGCGCTTCTTCTTTAAGTAGTTGTCATGCAGGTAATTGTCAAACAATTATAAACAACACATGTATTACTTGTGAAGCAAAAGAGAAAGACCCAATTTCACCAAAATCATAAAATAAGTATGAAAAAAAATAGATCAAAAAGCAAGTTACGCTTGCGTATGGAAAACATTTCGAACATGGAAAAGGTCACAGGAGGGAAAACAACAAATGTCTCTGCAACCGTTTGCGACACCGCACTTTTTATAAGCAGATTTGATGATTGTTCTCCACCGAAAAACCCATAATCGTAAATCATTAAAAACAAAAAAATAAAAAACATGAAAACAAAATCATTTAACAAATTCAATTTTAAGAAATCAAAAATCTCAAACTTAGAAAGTATCAAAGCAGGATTCAAATCGCCAGTAGAAAGTGCGCAATCGTACGAAGATACTACATGTGCCAGCTTTTCAGGCTGTGATACTTTCCGTTAAAGGAAAATCAGCAAGGATACACTAACAATCATTTTTTAATCTAAATCAAAACGAATTCAAACTTCCTTAGACCCTTTTCTGAGGAAGTTGAGAATTCTTTAAAAAACAACACAATGGAAAACAACAGAAATAACAAAGATCAAAGATATAGCAGATACAATCTTCCACACAGAAATGGAAATGCTAGAAAAACAAGACAAGAACTTGAAATGAAACAACAAAAGTAACATTCAAACCATAAAAACAAGAAGTCATGAAAAATAATCGAAAAAACAGTAAGAAAAACGCATTGGAACTCAACAAAAAATCGGTGTCAAAATTCAATGTTCAAGAGGTGACTGGAGGTGTTGCAAATACACAGAATACCTGTAGAAGAAGTGTTTGTGTAACATGTCACACCATTGACTGGTCAAAATAAATAGTATTAATCCAAAAACTGAAATCATGAAAAAAACAAGCCATAGCAAGTTGAATTTTACAAAGGCAAAGCTTGCCTACTATAAAAAAATGAAAGACGGATTTAAACCAATCAAAAACTAGAAAATCATGAAGAAGAACAAAAAAAACAAATCTTTAGAACTCAATAAAAAGTCTGTATCTGATTTAAATGAAACAGCACTCAACGGTGGACATGCGGCTGACTCTATCAGCTTTCCTATACAAGCTTGCAGTTTTCCTTTAGATGCATGTAATATTCAACGCGCTAAATAATTCTAGTGCCCTTTTTTATCACAATAGATTAAAAATTAACTACCAAGAAAAATAGAAATCATGAAAAACAACAAAAACTCAAAATCATTACAACTCAACAAAAAAGCAATTTCTGATTTAAACAGAAAAGAAATCAATGGCGGACGTGCTGCTTCAAATTTCACTGCAAATCTATATCAATGTTTATCAATTAAAACGAATTGTGTAGGATGCAATAGAACGCGATAACAATTCCTAAAACACTTTTTTAGGAATATACATTTTCAAGTGTACCAATGATTCTATTGATAAAATACACATCAAAAAATAACCATCAAAATTAGAAGATCATGAAAAATAAGAAAAATTCGAAGTCCTTAGAATTGAACAAAAAATCAATATCAGAATTAAATCGTAAAGAAATCAAAGGTGGATTAGCAGCCTCGGGTTCAGATTTTGTTTGTGGAAGCGATCTCTGCAATCTCACAAAAGAAGATCCGTGTAAAGCAAAAGAGAGTCCAGCATAGATACTAAAGGAACCTAGCAATTCTTTTGCTACTAAACGCACCAAAAATTAATTAACAATCAAAACTCAGAAAATCATGAAAAACAAGAAAAAAAATACAGCCTTAAAATTCAATAAAAGTCAATATCTGTCTTAAGTGAAAAAGAAATCCATGGTGGAATTAAAGCTTCTGGACTTACAGCACCACCAGCTGCATTTAGTATTCCAAACTGCAGAGTAAGCTAGGCATTCTATAAGGGCTTCCTTGAAGATCAATTTTGAGGAAGCCAACCATTCTATTACAACACACACACAACACAATACACACACAACATCAAAAATAGAAAATCATGAAAACAAGATCATTAGGGAAATTGAAATTAAAAAAAGTGAATGTCTTCAATTTGTATTTAAGCAAAGGAGGAATTCCCAAAGCAATAACTCAAGGTCGTTCAGAAGCCTGTTTAGCTCCTCGAGCTTCAGAGTATTATACATACGAACTTATGTGTGCAAGCCCAGCGCTTAGAGCATACTAAAAACAATTTAGAATCTTCCTCTAATTAGACCTTGAGGAAGGTACTCATTCCTTCAATACACACACAATACACACAACATCAAAACTAGAAAATCATGAAAAATGATGCAATCACCAATATAAAATTTGCTAAAACTATGATTGCTGACTTAACAAAGCAGCAAGGAACTACAATGCAAAGCTGGAGTTCAATCGCTTTAAATGCTATCAAACAACAAACACTGGCAAATCAGAAATAAAACAATCTTTTCTGAAATGACTGACCAACAGTCTTTATTTCTATTGAACTTTTAAAACAATTAGTTATTATGAAACTTACACTTCCACAACAGGATATATACTTTGAGCAGCTTATATATCCTAACGAACCTATATATAATATTGGCGCAAATATTCGTATCGAAGGAAACATCGATCACGATATCATGAGCCAAGCATACATTGCACTGATCAACCAACACGATGCGTACAGAAGCATCTTAAAAGGAAACTTATTGGCAACAGAAATTACCATGATGCCTAGCTGTAACAAGCCTTTGGAATTCATTGATTTCTCCCAAGAAGCCAATGCAGCAACTCTTGCGCATGAATACATGCATAGCGATTTTAAAATAGCTTTCGACATCACTGCAGAAGAAGTACTATTCAAATTTGTACTGATCAAAGTTGCTGAAAACGCGTATCACTTGTACTCAAAATATCATCACATTATTGTGGATGGTTGGGGAACTTCGGTGATGTTTCAGCGCTTAGTGAAAAACTACAATGAATTGATCGAATTTGGAGAAATTACGTCAGAATATCCATTTAGCTATGAAGCTTTTGTTGAAAATGACGCTGACTACGAAAACTCAGAAGCCTATGAAAATGACAAAGCGTACTGGACCGACAAATTCAAAACCTTGCCAAATGCACTTTTTGAGCGTAAAAACCCAACAGTACACAGCAACAAAAGTGATCGTAAAACATTGGTCTTAAAACGTGCAGTATACAACAAACTAGCAGAAGTATCCAAAGCATGCAAGGCAACGACATTGCATACGATTTTGGCGGCATTAAATCTGTACTTTGCGCGCAAGCATCAAAATAATGACATCGTTATTGGATTGCCAGTATTGAACAGATCGTCAGCAAAATTCAAAAAAACAGTTGGACTGTTCATGGGAATTTCATCACTGCGTATGCAATTGGATCTAGAAGATTCTTTTGATGCATTCGTACAACAAATTCGCCAGCAATTACGTCAAGACTATCGTTATCAGCGTTTTCCTTTGGGGAAATTGGTACAAGAGCTAGACTTATTCCACGAAAAAGACGGGTTATTCAACATTACATTGTCGTATGAAAAGCAAAACTATTCGGATCATTTTGCAAATACAATGACAGAAGTAATTCCAATGACGCATGGCGCAGAACGTGTTGCCTTAGCATTATACATTCGTGAATTTGACGATGCTGCGGATATTCGCATTGACTTTGACTACAACACCAACTATTTTGATGAAGCAGAAATTTCACAAGTAGTGGCACATGTAGATACCTTATTACAAAATATCATTGCAGATCCTACGGAAAAACTAGCTAATTACACGTATTTATCAGCAGAAGAACAAGCACAACTTGTTGCGTTCAATGATACAAAAGTAGCGTTGCCAACTGATGAAACTGTATTAGATGCTGTATCAAACAATGCAACAAACTACGACAGCAAAATTGCCGTAAAAGATGCTTCAAAAGCATACACATACGAAGCGTTAGAAACTACATCTAATACCATTGCGCAAGCGTTGCAACAAGAATTTGTAGCATCCAAAGCACCAATCGCAGTATTGATGGATCGCTCAGCGGATTTAGTGGCAGTATTGTTAGGAATTATGAAATCAGGAAGTGCATACATTCCACTAGATCCTTCATTCCCTAAAGAAAGATTGCAATACATCATCAAGCATAGCAATGTCAGCGGAATTGTAGGAGATGCAGCGTACAAAGAGTTGATCAGTGCTTCAACATTTATAGATGCTGCGGCATTGTTGGAAGCAAAAGATGCAAGCGAAGTGTTACCAAAAGTGACACCGCAAGATTCGGCATACATCATTTACACGTCAGGGTCGACAGGAAATCCAAAAGGTGTTGAAATAGGGCATAAGTCGCTATTCAATTTCCTATCAAGCATGATTCAGCGTCCTGAAATCAAAGTGTCAGACACGCTATTCTCTGTAACGACAATTTCGTTTGATATTTCCATTTTGGAATTATTTGCGCCGTTAATGGCTGGAGCGACTTTATATGTTGCCAACAAAGAAACGCTTAGCAATCCAGCACACATTATGAGTGCATTGCAAGATGTACAACCAAGCATATTACAAGCAACACCAAGTTTCTATCAAATGCTATTCAACGATGGTTGGACAGGTGATGCTTCGCTCAAAGTTTTATGCGGAGGTGATGTATTAGGAAAAGCATTAGCACAAAAAATACTAGATACTTGCGACAGTCTTTGGAATATGTACGGACCAACAGAAACGACTATTTGGTCTAGCGTGAAGCAAATAGAAAAAGCAGCAGACGCATCCAATATTGGGACACCAATATTTAATACAGAATTCCTCATTTTGGACGAAGCCTTACAGCCTTTACCAATTGGCGCAGCAGGAAGCATCTATATTGGTGGTGACGGTTTGGCGAAAGGATATTATAAAAATGAAGCCTTAACGGCAGAACGTTTCATAGAAAATCCAGTAGATGCCAACGAACGCATCTACAACACAGGAGACCTAGGAAAATGGACCGCAAACGGTGAAATTGAATTCTTAGGAAGAAACGATTTCCAAGTAAAAATTAGAGGCTTCCGAATTGAACTAGGTGACATTGAAACCAAACTCAACGCTATGCAAGCGATCAAAGATGCTGTTGTCGTAAAGAAAATGGTAGAAGATGAAGCAGTCTTAGTTGCATATGTGATGATGCTTGATGAAAAAAGTTTTGATGGAAAAGTAATCACAGAAAGTCTAAAGACACAATTACCAGGCTACATGATTCCAAATGCGATCATTCCTGTAGATAGTTTCCCATTAACACCAAACAAAAAGGTAGATCGCAAAGCATTATCCAATAGAGATTTAAAAATCGCAGGAGTTGCAGAAGCGGAAAATCAGCCAACAAACGAAACAGAAGAAAAACGATACCAATTCTTCAAAGAAATACTAAAAACAGAAGAAGATTTCAGCATAGACACTAGCTTCTTCATGTTAGGAGGACATTCACTCAACGCCGTTCGCTTGATCGGATTGATCGAAAAGGAATTTGGACATCGCTTAACCTTACACGACATGTTCGACTATCCAGATGTGATTTCTTTAGCAAAACAATTAGACAGTCGCGCACCAGCAGAAAAGCAAGTCATTCACTTAGCAGAAGAAAAAGAATATTATCCAGTAACATTTCCACAATATGCAATCTGGTTGGCATCGCTTCAAGCGGAAAAATCAATTGCGTACAACATGTTCTCAACTTATGAAATTCAAGGAACCATTGATATAGACATCATCCGAGAAGCATTCAAAGGATTGGTGAACAAATATGAAATTTTGCGCACCAACTTTGTAGAACACAATGGAAATGCCTATCAAAAAATAAAACCATTTGAGGATGTAGTGTTCAATGTAGATGAAGTAGCAACAACAGCTGAAGCTTTTGATGAAACTCTAACACGTTACACAAACTCCGAGTTCAAGTTAGCAGATGATTTACTCATCAAAATTGCTGTTTTCAAAGTAGACGGACAATTAGATCGCTTGGTATTCTCAACGCATCACGTCATCATGGACGGCTGGTCGTTAGAATTAATGATTCAGGAAACAACCGATCGTTACCGCGCTATTGCAGCCAGCGAAACCTATGCGGACGAGCCATTAGCCTTCCAGTTCAAAGACTTTGTGGAATGGCAAAACAAAAAAGAGCAAGACGAATTAGCAGTCAATACGGAATTCTGGAGCGAGTACATTCATGGATATCAATGGAAACAATTGGTACCATACGACAATCAATTCGCAGAAGCAAATTACAGAGGAGAGTTTTACCAATTCAAATGGGAGCGTTCGTTCTTTGATGCGCTGAACGAATTGGCGGTCCAAAACAAAGTCACCATGCATACACTCTTGATGGGAACGTTCAACACGTTACTCTACAAAATGTACGGTCAAGATGATTTATGTGTCGGAACAATCAACTCTGGGCGAACATTCTCAGAACTTAACAAACACTTAGGAATGTTTGTAAAAACATTACCGTTACGAACACAAGTAACACCTGAAACATCGTATTCAACATTCCTGAAATACATGCATGAGAATCTGATGAACGTGGATTCGCATCAAGATGTACCAGAAGAAGTATTGAACACATTGCGTTTCGAAGCCATTTTGGTATTGCAAAACCAATCGTTCAACTATGGTGAAATAGATATTTCAGAAAGCTTAAAACTCGTAGCAAAACCAGCCATAGCAGAATTCAACCGATTGCCAATGCTAATCGATTTCTCAGTAGATAGAGACTATTTACACGGTTGTATTCTATACGACATGAGCAAATATCACAAAGAAACATTCGAAATACTCATTCTAAAATTTGAAAAACTACTACAACAAGTACTTCAAAATATAGACGCTGCCATTCATGAATATGACATCAGCTTAGATTTTGAACAACAAGAAGTCGTAGACATTGACTTTAACTTTTAACACAACAACTTAACAAATAGAAAATTATTAAATCATGAATCCTAAAAGAAATAGTATCATTGTATTCGTAGCATTTTTCATCGCAGCTATCTTCAATACTGCGAATGCTCAAAATGTAACATTTGAAGAAACAGGTTCTTTTTACGAACATATAGAATCGTTAAACAAAGAGAACATTAAATGGGGCGGATTGAAAGTTCCAGAAAATTGGGACAAGCCTGAAGCGCGTAAAATCCAACTAGCGGTTTCGGTATTACGAAACAAAGCAGGAAACGAAAATGCAGAAGCCGTTGTATTTATTGCAGGTGGTCCAGGAGAAAAAAGTGTGGAAAACCTTTGGTCTTGGTTAGATCATCCACTGCGCGAAACCAAAGATGTGGTTTTATTTGACATCAGAGGAACAGGATTGTCCAAGCCGCGTTTGTGTAAAGACTTAGGAGAAGAATTTTTCAAAATCTTAGCCAAAGATCAATCATCAGCAGAAGATGAAGTACAAAAACTAGCTGCCGTGCTAGACTGCAAAGAAAGCTTGATTGATAGAGGAATTGATATTGAAGCGTACAACAGTGCGTCTATTGCAAAAGACATTCACGCATTAAAAGATGCTTTATCATACAAAAAGTGGCATGTCTACGGCGTTTCATATGGAACCTACATGTCGCAAGTATACGCAAGCATGTTTCCACAAGACATAACTTCGCTGATCTTAGATTCTTCAATCTCAGACATCAACGAGTATTATGAGAAAAATACAAGCAACTACATGCAAAGCTTATCAAAAGTATTTGCGGCATGTGAAAATGATGCTGATTGCAACGCGTCGTATCCAAATATAGAAGCAATGTACTATGATGTCATTGCAGATTTAAAAGAAAATCCATTAACAGTTCCAGTCTCTAAAGACTTTTTAGAAAGTGGTGAATTTACCTTTAATTCAGAAGATTTTAAAATTGCCATTCAGCAAGCGCTGTACAACAAGCAATTGGTAGAAGTATTGCCGTTATTAATCAATGAATTTAAAAATAGAAATGAAACGGTTTTAGGAAATCTCATTCCGTCATTCTCTAGTATGTTGGCAATGGATTTTGGAATGTATTACTGTGTAAGCTGTAACGAAACCATTCCGAATAACAGTGTAAAAGACTTTGAAAAAGATGCTGCAAAATACAGCAAATTAGCAGGTGGATTGGCCTTTTATAAATCAGACTTTAAAATTTGTGATGCTTGGAAAGGCGCTGCTGCAGATTCGTTACTCGTACAACACAACCTATCAAACTTAAAAGAAGCATCGTATCCTGTCTTAGTATTTGCAGGCGGATTTGATCCGATCACACCAGCGGCTAACGGAAGTGCCATCGTAAAAAAGTTCAAAAACGGCTACAAAGTAGAAGCGAGCACCTACGGACATGTACCAAGTATATCTGCTATAGGAGATGAGGTGGTAACAAGTTTCGTAAACGATCCGTCAAAAGCACCAGAAGCGTCTGTATTTGAAAGTGATGCTAGCATTGCGATGGTACAGGGAATTACTACTAATAAAGGAGTTGCCAATATGGGAACGGCGCTTAGTCAATTAGATCCTTTATTACTATTCCCAATTGCGTTAGCAATCGGATTGATGATTTCGTTCATCATTGCACATGGCATTCGCTTAGCAAAACAACAAAAAATGCAACTATCAGACAAAGTCATTCGTATCATGAATATTGTGACCTCTACTTTAGGTGTCATCACTTTCGTGGGATTGACCTTTGCACTATTAGATACTTCAGGAACAAACATGTTTGCCTTAGCTTTCGGTTTGCCTGAGCGTTACGATTTCTTATTCATGCTTATGATTGCGTTTGTTGTGGTATTAGCCATTTCAACACTCTATTTCTTTGCGAGTATGAAAAAACTAAAAGACAGAAGCATCTTGTTCTCTGTTATATTTTCAAATCTTTTGATAGCAAGTTACTTCTTGTACTGGGAAGTATTTCCTTTCTAAACTATTGTATCACTAAAAATTAAACAAATGAAAAACACAATTTTATTTGATAGCTATGATAGTTTTATGAAAGAAGAAAAACTAGCCTATGACTATCGTTTAAACCCAGATAATGAATTAGTACCTGAATTTTTCAGAGATTTTAAATATCCAATATCAGCATGGCCAGTAATACTTACTGAAAAGCTTACCAATGAGTTAGAACGTGTTACGATCGAACTTCCACGATTACTCAAAGAAGTGCCAGAATTGTACTTTAAAAACGATCCAAAACGCATTGCAGACTTTTTCTTTGATGGAGATGTGCAAATTGCAGAGTTCTTTTTACTGTGCGTACAAAAGAAAACACCTGTAAGTAGTCGTTTAGACTTAACATACACCAAAGATGGTTTTAAAGTGTTGGAAGTCAATGTAGGATCTTCAATAGGTGGAATGGAATTCCAAAACTTTGAATCGTTAATGGAAGATATGCACAAGGAATTAGCAGGGACAAATGGAGTAGAATATACTGCGAGACAGACCCAAAATATTTATATAAAATTCATTGTAGACCAAATTAAAGCGACTGGGAATGAAATCAACATTTTTCTTTTAGGAAAAGCCGATACAGATAAAACATGGCAAGAAATTGAAAGAAAATTTTATAACGATTTATTAGATGAAGAACTTGCAGGAAGTCACAAACAAGGAGCTGTATTTATTGACACAAAAGAATCTTTAAAATTCCAAAATAATGCCTTGTATTACAAAGGAAAAGAGATACACTGTGTCATCACTCCTGATGCCAATCTTACCGGCATGACGCCCGATTTATTTAGAGCGTTGCTCATGGACAAAGTGTACTTCCCAGATCACTTAGCAAATATATGTACAGGGAACAAGCGAAGTTTGGCATTATTACGTCGTTTGGCACATGCTGTGGCTTTTACTGCCGCAGAAAATGAACTCATTCTTAAAAATGTTCCTTGGACAGAAATTGTAGAAGAAACGGATGTCATTTACAAAGGCATATCGCAGCCGCTACTTCCATTACTTGCAAAAAACAAAGATGAATTTGTGGTAAAACTTTCTGATGGAATGCAGGGTGAAGATGTATACATCGGCAAGTTTTTATCAGAAGAAGAATGGAAAAATGCTCTTGAAACAGTCGTCTCAGGAGGAAAATATGTGGCACAAGAATTCTGTGATTCCGTAGACCTATTAGCACCAGATGATGCAAATGTTTGGACTCCACACAAACTAGTTTGGGGCGCCTTTGGTTTCGGAGATCGATATGGAGGTGTTTGGGTACGAATGTCGTCACTCAAAAACACTTCAGGAGCTATTAACTCAGCAAAAGGCGCTGTGGAAGCAATTGTATATGAAGCACACCCAAAAGCAAAAGCTCATGTACTGATGATTTAATACCAAATCTACTATAAAATGTGACTTTAGAAACTACACTGCCAAATGAACGAGTTTATATGTCGCATATTATGGTTGATTCGGTATAAATAGACGTTTAACCAAAAAAAGTAAACAATGGAAACAACTAGCATAATAGAAGCACAATCGTATGCAAAAAAGACCATAAGAAAATTAGACGGTGCAAAGCTCAAAGAGATTTATGAGAAGTTCTCACTGGCTTGGTCAGAGAAAATGCTCACACAAAGAAATGTTCCCATTTTTAGTGATCATATCATTAAAAATGTACTGCAACGCTTTGCTGTAAATCTAGAGAAGATTCCCTGGGACAAAGACATGCAAGCGATCATTTCATTTATGGAAGATTTTGCGCCGAGAGAACAAATAGAAGCGTTCTTATCGCAAATAGTCAATTGGTATTATGGACGCTACGTAACGTATGACATGCGTATAAAACCTAACGAACTTATTGAAAGCGATGTAGATCTTAACTTCTTAAAAAAGCCAGATCGTGATGGAGCATTTATTCTAAGTCAAGGATCTTTTGAATGTTTAAAATGGAAAGACATTATTCTATTCAAAACGGTACATGATTTAGCAATCACGCAAATGTTACTTTGGGAATTACAACCCAAAACCATCATAGAAATAGGTTCAGGTACTGGTGGTGGCGCAATATGGATGGCAGATTTAATGGCTTCGTATGGATTAAAAACTCGAATCATTTCTTTTGACCTTGTAAAACCAGCAATCAAATACGACAGCGTTACCTTCCTAAAAGGCGATTGTAATGAAATTGAAAAGTATATGAAAGCGAAGGTTTTGGAGAAACTTCCACATCCTTGGATGCTTATTGAAGATGCGCATGTAAATGTATATGGCGTATTAAAGTATTTCCACGAGTTCATGGAAAAAGGAGATTATCTAATTGTAGAAGATAGTGATATCAAGCAAGAAGAAATAAATCAATTCATTCAAGATACAGACGAAAGCTATTTAGTTGACGCCAAATATTGTGACTTTTTTGGACGCAACATGACTTGCTCTTACGATTCTATTTTCCGTAAGATGAAGTAGTAGTCATAATAGTATATAAAACAACACACTAGACATTAAAAAAATATTATGGAACAAACACTCATTCAACCATTAACAAAAAATACCATCTTGGCCGGAAGGCACGAACAATTTGAGTGGCATCGTATTAAGGATATACCAGCAGTAGTAAAACCACAAGCACAAGGCGTATCGAGCATTTTGGAAAACTTTGATTATCCCGTAAGTTCATGGCCCATCATTCTTAAAGAAGAACAGGTAGCTACATTAAAACAGCTCTCAGCGCGTATTCCAAGATTGATACGAAAAATACCCGAATTGTATTTTAAAAACGACGAAAAACGCATCGCAGACTTCTATTTTAAAGGAGATGCAATGCTGACACAATTTGCAATGCTTTGTCATCAAAAAAATATAGATGTTGGCTGCCGATTGGATTTAACCTATGCAGAAGATGGTTTTAAACTATTAGAAGTCAACGTAGGTTCTACGGTCGGAGGCTGGCAAGTACAAGTCTTAGAGGAAATGATTCGAAAATGTCATCCACAATTGGATGATCCAGTGACGGCCTCTCAGTACGAATCGCCAGACACGCAAGCGGTCTATATCAAATTTTTGGTAGAAAATGTAATCAAGCACGTCAAGCCAACCGATAAAGAGGTTAATGTATTTTTTGGTGTAGGACACATTCCAAACGAAGAAATAAAAAAGCGCGTACTGACATTCTTTGACAATCTATTAAATGAAGAGCTTGCTAAAAAAGGAATGAAAGGACGCTCACACACAGGAAGATTTTCTTCTTTGGTCATGAAGCACGGAAGATTGTACTGTGGTGATGCTCCTATGCACGGGGTCATTGCCTTTAAAACAGAACAAGACGATGAAATTCAACCAGATGTATTTAGAGCTTTTATCATGGATGAAATCTACTTTCCAGACAATCTTACACATGGAATGAATGAAGACAAGCGAAACTTAGAAATATTGCTCGAACTCGCACAGCAAAAAGCATTTTCAGAAGAAGACAATGCGCTCATTTTGAAACACATTCCTTGGTCTGCAGCAATTGCAGATAAAAAGGTAAGTTATGCGGGCAAAATGCAATCTGTAGAAAACATATTAAGAGAACATAAAGACAAAATGGTGATTAAAGATGCCCTAGGATTTCAAGGAATAGATGTTTTCGTCGGAAAATTTGCTTCGGATGAAGAATGGGAAAAAGCCATACAATTGGCATTTTCTGGAAAGAATTTCCTAGCACAAGAATTTCATCAATCCATTGACTATGTAGCACCTAATCTTCAGCAAGAATGGACCGATCATAAAATTGTTTGGGGTTCATTTGGCTTTGGAGATCATTACGGAGGCGTTTGTGCGCGAAGTACGGAAGTAGCCACTGACGTCGGAATTATAAACTGTGCCCGAGGTGCAGTTGTAGCGATTGTATACGGAATTAAAAACTAAACAACGAGTTATGATACACATATTTTATACTTATACGTCAGAAGAAAATCACAAGGCTTTGTTACGTAGGTATTTACCTGTGTTACCTCAAAGCTATAGAGAAAAAATACTTCGTTTTCGCAACTGGAAAGATGCGCAATTATCACTATTAGGACGTTTGTTATTGGAACATGGAATTAAAACCAAGTTTCCGCAATATGCAGACATGCTAGAAATTGCCTATACCGAATACCGAAAACCGTATTTTAAAAATCACGATCTAAAATTCAATATTTCTCATTCCAAAGACATGGCGATTTGTGTCTTATCTGATGGAGCGGATATGGGAATTGATATTGAAGAAATTGCACCTGTAAATATCAACGATTTTAAAGATTATATGACACCTTTTGAATGGCAAGAAGTAGTAAATGCACCTAAAAAAGAAGATGCATTTTATCAATACTGGACGAAAAAAGAAGCTGTGATAAAAGCGGATGGAAGAGGTTTGTCCATTCCATTAAAAAGCTTTGAGGTCAAAGAAGAAATGGCACAAATTGAAAACAATTCATATGTCTTACAAGAAATCTTTTTAGACATGAATTACAAGTGCTATGTGGCACTTAAGAAAAATGCTTCTCAACAACCTACTTTTGATGAAAAAGTACAGTTAAAAGAAGTTAGCATTGCACCTGAAGCTATGATGGCATTGGTGTAAGCAATTACAAATAACTCTCAGATTCGAATCAACAGTTCTTATCGATTCGAGTCCAATCATATAAGAAATAGTAAAAAATGATTCTATCTAACATTGTATGTAATGTTGGAGCAGGAGTATGCATGCTATTTTTTAAGCCTGCATTATGCATTAGACCCTTATAAATCGTTCAATTCAACCCTTCTAATGTGTAGTGTGGGCTATAAACAAAAAAAGTGATGATCATTCATGTCAGAATGGTTTTCTAGTGTTGTGTTTGAAGAAGTTGCCGAACAATATTCGGAATTTCATTAAAAACAAAAGCTTCTCTATGAAAGGGAAGCTTTTGTTGTTTTTATATTATTTCTTTTTGAAAATTAATTTTTCATCTTCCATAGATTTTACAATGATTTTGACATAATCATCAGTGACTTCCGCAATATTTGTTGGGTCAATGATATTATGTTTTTCATACCAAATAAGCGATTTCTTTTGATCTTTTTTCAAACTATAAATGGCAGTTTCGACATAGAATATTTTATATTTTTATAATCATCCTGACTAAAATAATCATCGCGAGAAGCTAAATATCCGCCAAGAAAACGCTGCAAATTATAATCAAACTGAGGAGAAGCGCCACTTCTCGATTCATTTTCTTTTATTCCTTTTACAGAAGAAATTAATACTGTATCATAACCAACCGTCAACAATTGATTGATTTGCGCTTCAATCTCTTCCTCCGTTTTTGTAGCATCTTGAAATAATTTTTCAAAAACGACAGTACTTTGAATAGCATTGATATTTCGAGCGTTTAAAGCTCTTGCTAAAACAAATTCAAAATTGCTTCGTGCTTCAAAATCAGGCGTTACACCAACAACCAATACATTTTTGGGATTAAAAGTAGTAATTTAAGGGTTTTTCCAGCTTTCACTTTGCCTAATTGCGGAACAGCTTGCAACAACAAGCATTATCAATATCCAGGAAAAAATTCTCATAACTATAAATTAATTGATCAGTTCTTCTTTTGTCTCGTCTTCTTCTTTGGTATCAGGTTTTAACTTAATTAATTGTTCGTGTTCCAAAACAGCAATCGCCATATACACATAATCTGTCACGGATACTTCAATAGAAGTTGGATCGATAATATCAATGTATCCTTTCCAAATTAATTCTCTGTCTTTTGTCGGACAAATACAATACATAGAAGTTTCTGAGTGATATACCGAATACGATTCATAATAATCAGGATTGTAATATATATCTTGATACATTAAATATTCGTTGCTAAACTTTCTATATGTTTCATCGTATCCTTGATAATTTTCTTTGTATTGAATTTTATCTTCTACACCAATAACTTTTGTCAATAAAATTGTATCAAAACCATTTTCAATAGCTTTCAATTCTTCAGTAGTCATCTTTTCTGTTCGTAACGAAGGATCAAATAAGGTTAAACTCTTAACCGCTTCACTGCCGCGCGCTTCCAACTCTTCTTTAAGTTTTAGCTCAAATTTTTTACGAGCTTATACATTTGAGGTCAATCCGATAACCAATACTTTTTCGTTTGATGAAATTTTCTACAGCAGTTTAATATTTCAGTTAGATAAAAAATGAAAACTATAATCGCAGCCATCTAAAAAATCTTCTAGAAGCGCTCTGTTTGCTTCCTGTTGTTGGTTTAAATGATGCGTTACTTTATTGATATGTAAAATACGGAGTGCAGTTCTTTTTTTATCTAAAAATGTATTGATTGGCGCTAAGGTTTGAATGTCAGAAGCCAATGTGAAATCGGTAGGAAATGCTACTTCATCAAATACTTTGTAACGCGCATTTTCTGGTATAATTAATAATTTGTATTTCACTTTTTAATTGCATTTGCGGCATAATGTCCCATTACATTTGATTGTTCGCCTGTAATACCTTTTGCACCCATAATAATCATATCAATCTTTTTGTCTTCCGCTTGGACACGTACAGCTTCTGTAAAAGAATTATGGTGTATAAGTGTATAAAAATGATGATTCTGATTGTTGGGAAATGTTAAAGAAATTCGGGCATGCAATTCTTGAAATTGCATTTTACTTTCAGCTTTAGCAGCTTCATCGGCAACGTGTAGTACATAAAAATTACACATCGTATTTTTTAGAAACTCAAGCGTATGTACAATGGCATTCCATGAATTCTCTGAAAAACCTGTGGGTAATAATATGATTTTCATGTTTATATCTGACTTTACGGACAAATCTAAACAGTTGCAATTTTTTAAAAAATGATATTGGTCATATCACAAGGAAACTTATGCAGATTAGTACATTTCCTATAATTGCTTGTAATCTACAATTTTAATATTTCTATCTTCAATTTCTATAATGCCTTCTTTTTTAAAGCGTGAAAGTGTTCTAATCAATGTTTCTGTGGCAATTCCGGCAACACTTGCCAAATCGTTTCGTGAGATTTTGATAGGATCTTCTGGATTACGGTTAAGTTTTTCGGCAAACTTTAAAATCGTAGTAGCTGTTTTTCGATGTACAGAACTATATGCCATTTGCAGTAACTGTTCTTTGATGCCAGAAATATTATCAGTTAATAACTGAATCAATTCTAAGGTAACTTTATGGTTTTTATCCAATACATCTATCAATTCACTTTTAGAAAGTCCCACAACTTCTGTAGCTTGTATTGCTGTAGCTGTTTCATGGTAGGGCGTATTTTGTGTAAAAGATGTATAACCAAATAAATCATCATCTTTATGCAAAGCTGTTGTCAATTCTTTTCTTTGCTCGTCAAATTTGTGGCATTTTACAACACCTTTGATAATGAGGTAAATATAATTAGAGCTATGTCCTTCTTCATAGACAATTTCGTCTTTTGCAAAGTTGAAAATAGTGCCATTATCATCAAAAAAATTTTTCAAATCATTCAGATCTCGCAGTTGATTTTCATCTTCTTTTTGCACATGATTTTCACGTTCTTCTTTTAGAACAACAGCTTTTGCAATACGACTTTCAATAGCATTGGTGAGCTCTTCTTCTTCAAATGGTTTGGTGATATAATCATCTGCGCCTAAGTCCATTCCTTTGCGAATATCTTGTCGCTCCGTTTTGGCAGATAAAAAGATAAATGGAATATATTTCGCGGTAGGTTCTTTAGACAACGCTTGTAATACACCATAACCATCCCATTCGGGCATCATAACATCACAGACAATAATATCAGGAGTATTTGCCAAGGCTTTTTCCACGCCAATTTTCCCATTAGGTGCTGCAATCACTTCATAATTGGCAAGTTCTAATAACTCTGCGGTATTTTCTCTTAGAATGGTATCATCTTCTACAAGTAAGATTCTTTTCATGCGGTAGTAGCTTTGTTGGGTATATTAAAGGTAAATGTAGCGCCTATATTCTCAGTACTTTCAAAGGAAATACTTCCTTTCAAATTTTCCAAATGACTTTTTACAATGTTTAACCCAATTCCTGTTCCTTGCACCAAAAGTGCATTTTCGGCCCTAAAATAAAGATTGAATATATTTTTTTGCTCTTTTTCAGGAATCCCAATACCATTGTCCTTTATTTTAAAAGTGGTAGTGGTATTATTTTGGGTTATAATGATGTCAATAATGGTATTTTCTGATGATTATTTAATGGCATTATTCACTAAATTGGATAATGCCAATTCAATGATTTTTTCATTTTGATATAATGAAAACCCATCAATATCTTTGGGATAATTTATTTGTTGTCCATCCTTTAAAAGCATGTTGACATTGTACACAACTTCATTGACTACTTTAGTTACTTTGAAGGTACTCAGTTTATAATTTACTTTTCCCTTTTCAAGTTTTTCAGCCGATAAGAAGTCGTTCAAAATATTATTTAAATAGTGAACTTTATCAGAAATGATTTTGATATGTCGATCACGTTTGGCTTGTTGTTCGGTGAGTTTATATTTTCCTAAAAGCATAGAAGAAGTCAAAATACTACTCAACGGCGTTTTGAATTCATGAGACACCAAGGATAAAAACTTTGTTTTCAACTCATTGAGTTCTTGTTCTCTTTTTAAAGCTGTTTTCGCGTCTTTTTCTTCCTGAATACGAAGTTTGTTTTCAGCTTCTAATTCAGCAATGGTGTCGCTAAGTTCTTTGGTGCGTCGAATGACTTATTGCTCTAAATCTGCATATAACTCTTGAATCTTTTCTTCTTGCTGTTTACGAACCGTAAATCAATAACTAATGCCATTACATAATGACGGTCTTTTACGGTAAAAGGATTCAATCCTGCTTCTACAGGAAAGGCACTTCCATCTTTTTTGGCGCCTTACAAATCGCGTCCGTGTCCCATTTGGCGACTTTCACGCTGTTTCATAAAACTATTAAAATGTGCTCCGTGTTCGGCATGATATCTCTGGGGAATCAAAATATCTAGTGATTGCTCAATCAATTCTTCGCGCGAATAGCCGAACATTTTTGCAGCGGTAGCATTGGCTTCCGCAATTTTTTGTTGTTCATTTACAATGATAACACCTTCATAAACAGCTTCTAAAAGGATGTTAAATATATCTTCTTCTTATCGAAACATAGTAGTTTTAGTGGTGAGCGTATCTATCGCAAAGTACAAAAAAATAGAGACAGAAGAACTTTAAAAATTGCCTATTTATTTGATCAGATACGTGCTAACAAAGGAATAAAAAATCTAAAAACAAATCTATAACCATACGTTTTAGTTTCTTGAAATTGGTTTTTAAAGTAACTTTCTGTTTGATTAATAGATGTTTATAGTGTTGTAAATCTGTAGGTTCTCCGATACCTAAAAAGCGGAAAAACGATCTTTGATATATTTTGGTAAGTAAAATAATACTATATTTATGGGTGTAAAATCGCTATTAGTAAGCGAATTATTACATGATTTAGAAATAACAGGAACTCCAGTTATAGTGGAAATAACAGGAATTCCTGTTATTCATACGTTGCCCACAATTAAAACAAACCCCATATGAAACGAATTTTACCGCTATTATTACTGACTTTATTTCTTCAAAACTGTAAGGAAGCGGAATTCAAAAATGGAGGACAATTTAAAGCGGAAAATAATGATTTGTTTTATGCCCTTTGGATTAGTTCTGAAATGGACTCAATACAATTTTTTGTTCTGGATGAATGGCCAATAGACATCTCTGAAGAAACTCTTGCTGAAAAACAGAATCGTGAAATGTCAGTAAGTGGAACTATTAATGTTAGAGAGACTGAAATATTAATTACTGAATTACAAAGTAACTTTCTACCATCAGAAAGACCGAAACTTAAAAGTTTGACAATTAAAAACGGAAAAATTTATATTGATTGCAAGAATATAACTGAATATGTTTGGGGAAAAACTGATTTAGGCAATTGTAAATCCGAACGAATTGAATTTAGCCGAATGGAAAAATAACTGTGGGCAACAACGGTAACCGTTGCACAAGCCTATAATTCCAAAAAAACAAGACATTTTTAGCGCTTTCAAGGATGTCTTTCTTTTTAGCTTTAACTATATAACTCTAAAATAAACACCACTTACAATAAAGATATAGTGTTTATATAATGACTTTATATTGAAAATGGTTGCGTCAAGCAAGTTTGCTCAACTTTTTGCCGTTTTTGTAATGAATTTCAGGTATTTCTTTAAGTTATAAGCAATAGCTACCATGAGCATGACTTTGTCCGTTTGCTTGATACCTTTGGTAAGTTCATATAGATAATCCAAGTCTAAAACTGCTAATAAACGACGATAAAAGTTCTGCTTTGGAATACGATCACTTAACTGAAAATTGCTAAATAATTTTTCTTGATAGATTTTCTTGCCTTGCATAACGTAAGATACGTAATTATTCAATATATTAGACTTGTGCAACAGGCACAATGTATAACAAATCATAGCTGCCTACGGCAAGCTACACTTGTTATACGACCCGTTGTAAGTAATGTGAATTAATTTACATGTATTTAAAATCATCTATCTTGATTAATTACTACTACTGAGAATTTTAAATAACATACTGTTTATTCATGTTATTAATTGTTTTAGGTGGTTTTTTCCTAGAAAAATAGTAATTAAAATAAAGAAGTAAACACTAAAATATCATTAACTTTAATCAATGTAATAAATGGACGTAACAAGTCAAAAAAAATCAAAAATAACTAAACTCTATCGAAAAGTAGCATAACGCCCTAATTCTAAAATTAGTATTTTTATCATTGAACGCTTTATTTTTTTACTTCTTAAAAATCATCCATGAGTATATTCGCAAGCCTAAGACAAAAAATTTCACATTATAGCATTAAAGGAAAAATAATAACCGTTTTATGGATAACCTTAGTCTGGACTTTAATACGATTATTTAGATTTTTTGAAACCTATGCCAGTAATAAGGATTCTGTAGAATTTAATGAAGGAATAGTATTGGGTATTCTTGTTATTATTGTTGCAGGTTTATTTGTTGGAGTCAGTTTAGTATTTCTTTGGGAGCGTTGGCTGAGAAGAATGGCTTACCTCAAAGCCATGTTTTTCATTATTCTGTTTTACTCTTTGATGTTTTTTATTTTATTCACTTTAGAACAAGGAATGATTAAGCTGAACAACACAAATCAAACCATGAATGTAGAGGTCCTTGCACTTAAATTTAAAGAAGGATTTAATCTGGTTTTTTTGACGAACTATATCTATTGGCTTGTTATTACTTTTATGACCATTTTATTTTTATTTATCAGAGATAAGTTTGGTCCTATTACCTTCGTCAATTTTCTAAAAGGAAAATATTTAAGACCAAAACGCGAAGAGCGTATTTTCATGTTTATGGATTTAAAGTCGTCTACTACTATTGCAGAACGACTTGGTGAGGAGCGCTATTTCAATTTTTTAAATGACACCTTTAGTATAGCGACTCCTGCAATATTAGCTACTCAGGGAGAAATTTATCAATACGTTGGTGATGAAATTGTGATTACTTGGTTGACACAGAACGGCGTTAATAGAGCACATTGTATTAGCTGTTTTTATAAAATGACAGCGCTACTAAAAGATAAATCTAATTATTTCGATGAAAAATATAACGTACAACCTCAGTTTAAAGCTGGCTTGCATTTTGGTCATGTTATTACTGGTGAAATGGGAATTGTAAAAAGAGAAATTGTGTATTCTGGAGATGTTTTAAATACGGCTTCTAGGATACAATCACTTTGTAACGAAATGAACACTGATATATTACTATCCAATAATTTAATGAAACAAATTGATCAAAAATTTCTAGATACAGAATTTAAATCTGTTGGTAATATTACTCTCAAAGGGAAACAACAAGAAATAGAGTTAGTAACCCCTATATATAATGATTAAGTATTAACTATAATTTGAACCATTCACCCATTTTATAAAATAAGAATAAACGATGTCAGATGTCCCTACTTAATCATGGATTATTTGGTTTTTCTTTTAACTGGAAAACACTACCTACAACAAGGGTAACCGTTGCACAAGCTATAGTTTCAAAAAAAACAAGGTATTCTTAGCACTTTTAAGGATGTCTTTCTTTTTAATTTTTCGAGCTAACTG
>NZ_JAKVBC010000024.1 GCF_022447245.1 Kordia sp.
GTATAAAGATCACTTAGAGGACAGAGCAGTAAAAAAAGGTATAGTATACCTTTATAGCGAATGGGCCAGCTAGCGCGTTGGGTGACTCTCTTATGAAGATATTGATGGAAATGGAACTATCAAAGCAGATACAGAAATCAAGGAAGAGAATCATTATTATCCCTTTGGACTTAAACACAAAGGGTATAATAACCAGATAACGGGACTTGACCATCAATATGGATACAATGGAAAAGAAGAACAAAATGAACTGAGTCTTAATTGGCAAGATTATGGAGCTAGAAATTATGATGCAAGTCTTGGTCGTTGGATGAACATTGATAATATGTCTGAATCTAATTTTTTATTGTCTCCATATAATTATGCTTTTAATAATCCAATAATTTTTATTGATCCTGATGGAAATTTAGCTTTTAAGCCTACTCCAGAAGAGGCTGCTTTATTAGCACAACACGTATATAGTGGTAGTGGAGAGTTAAAAGGAGAATGGAAAGTATCTAAAAGAAAAATTGATGGGGTAACTTATTCAGATAAAGAAACAGGATTTAATTCTAATTTATACGAAAGAAAACAAGAAGATGGTTCTATTGAATATGCATATGTTACTGCGGGAACAGATGACTATAAAGATGGTAAGGAAGATCTTACTCAATTATGGGGTAAAACGGAACAATATCCCCAATCTATTAATAATGCTGCAATAATTTCAGATGAATTAGAAGACAGTGAATTAACATACGTTGGGCATTCGTTAGGAGGCGGATTAGCTAGTGCTAATTCTTTAGCAACAGGAGATAGTGCAATGACGTTTAATGCAGCTGCGCTTAGTGATAAGACTAAAGAAAATTTAGATTTAGAAGGTATAGATTCCTATGAACAGGTAGAATCATTTATAGTTGAAGGGGAAATTGTTAATCACCTGCAATTTAAGATAGGAATGAGAGTTGAAGGACATATAATTGAGATACCAAGTAATATTAAACCAACAAGAAAAACAGGTCTTGTAAAGACAGTAGATACAAGAATAAATTTACATATGATAGGAACTGTAATTGATTTATTAAGGAAAAATAATATGACAGATGAATATAAAGAATAGAATAGTCTTTTTAGTTTGTTTTTTTACATTGTTTAATTGTGAAAAAAAATAGAAACAAATAATAAGTTGAAAGGAAATAGTTTTGAGTTATTTAAAAATACGGAAGTATATGATTTAGCTAAAGCTGTTAAAAATCAGGATTCTATTAAAATTTTCACTCTAATATCTGGTGGCAAAGATATTAATTTAAGAGAACCTAAATTTGGTCAAACACTTTTAATTTTAGCTGTAAAAAACGAATTAAAAAAATCAGTAAAATACCTTTTAGAAAATAAAGCTGACCTTTCTATCTATGATTCTTACGATGGAACCTCTGCAATAATAGAAGCTTCTAAGATGGGTAAAGACTATAATAGAGATCCAGAGATATTAAAAATGCTATTAGATAATGGTGCTAATCCAAACGATATAGAAAAAGGTAAACGTAGAAGTGATAATTTAACTAGAAGCACGCCATTAATCGAAGCATCTAAATGCTGTTTAGAAAAGGTTGAGTTATTAGTGCAAGGAGGTGCTGATATTAATTTTATAAATGAATATAATCAAAGTGCTCTATATTCAGCCTTAAATGGTTCTAAAGGAAAAGAGTTAATTGTCAAATACTTATTATTAAACGGAGCAGATTATAAAAGACCTCTTAAGACAACGAAAGATGGGATAGAAATTAAAATCGAAAATAAATTAAGAGATTGGAGATTTGATTTAAACTCTGATAAATATAAAGTTAAGATGGAAATTGTTGATTTTCTAAAAAGTAAAGGGGTAGATTATAGAAATACAAAAATTCCAAAAAAGTATTTAGATAAATATCCTGAAGAATACTTATCTAAATATTAGGTAATAAACTCCTCTATTGAGAAGCATATCACACACATATTATCTAACGACATGGGAATAAATTAGGTTAGTTAGATATAAATAACATAAGTGGTTCTAGTCAGTAGGTTCGAAAATTCGAACCTACTGTTTTGGTTTTTAATCTGCATCATCAAAGAAGCAAAAAAATGAAAAAAAGTGATAATACGAGAACTTACTAGAGTTAGAAATATTCAGTATTTTAAGACACTATTAATAATCCAGAATGTTCCTTTAAAAATAAGTAGATAACTTTCAAATCTTCTATCAAAAAGTTCGACTTTGGAAACCTTGGGTTTAGACACACTTCGCTGTCAGAATCAAGATTGCTTCGCACTAGATTTAAACATGTTAGATACTTATTTGCGAGAAACATAGCGACGCGACAATCTATTTCTTTAGTAATAGTATTTTGTTTGTTTTGATTTTTAAGATACAGTAAATAAGCTAATCACTGTAAAGTTTTCATCAAAAAGTTCAACTTTAGAAACTTTGAGGTCAGAGCATTAGACTTCTTAGATTGTTAGACTTTTTAGATAATTTATCAACACTTTCAATATTCACATCTATTAAAAACTACCGTTTCAAAGTAAAATGACCTGTAAAGCTACGACCATCTTGTAATTGTACTGAAAACCAATAATCGTTTGATGGCATTTTTGCTCCATTGATAGTTCCGTTCCAAGCATCTTCGGAATTGATTAAGACTCTAAGCAACTTTCCATAACGATCGTAGATGTAGACTTGTGAGTTTGCTTGAAAAACTTCTGAAATCCCTTTGAGTTGCCATGTATCATTTATTCCATCATTGTTTGGTGTAAAGAATCTTGGATAGCCAATCACAGCAATGTCCACATTCACAGTTCCGCAGTTATTTTTAATGTCTCGCACATACACTGTATGAAAACCTGCTGCAACATTTTGAAAGATATTTGATTCTTGATAGATGCCATTTGGATTGTCTAATGCAAATACATACTGCCCTTCTCCAGAAACCATGACAGTTACTACATTAGGATCAGAAATATCATTTATTAAAATTTCTCCTATGGTTGCAATGTCAGAAGGTAGTACCGAGATTGTTTTCGTTTTAGTGCAACCGCCAATTTGTGTTACATCCACAGTATAAGTTCCTATTTGATTGACTTGTATGGTTGGCGATGTTTCCCCTGTAGACCATAAAAAGGTATAATTGTCAAAATTACTATTGATACCACTGAATAAGGTGAGTAGTTGTGGTGAAAAATTCAAACAGTAGTATTCTGTTTCTTCAGTTTCAATCGCTGGTAAATTCAGTACATTAAGCATGACTTCTCCAATACCATAACAATCTCCATTTTGGGCTACTCGCGCATAAATTGTTTGCGAATATGGTGTTGTATTTGTGAATTGATTTCCTAACGGATTCGACAGTGACAACGCATTTTCTATAGTTTCAAAATAAGTAACCGTAACATCTGTAGGCAAACCATCTGTGATTTGTGCATCTGCCTCAGATAAATCAAATTGTGTGATTCCTATTTCTTCCAGACTGTCACAAGCACTAATTATTGCATTGTTTATTGCATTTGAATTTACTTGTAAGGTTACTTCTGCTGTATTTTCGCAACCAGAAACTAAGTCAGTTACTTTTGCATATACAATTTGCGGATTGGATGTGTTTTCATAAGCTCCACTAGTGATTTCATCTGTCAATGCACTATCCGTGTAATAACGTACTTGCCGATCTGCAAGAATTCCAGCAGCCACTTCTTGATTGTATTCAAATAGATTAAAAATACTAGCTTCACTAGTAGAACCGCATTGTACTATAGAGATATTTTCTGTTTCTGGCAATCCAAAAATTGATCCTGTGATTGGAATTCTCGGGCCACTTGTGCAGCCAGAAAATGCTGGAAACACCCAAAACGTAGTCGTTTCTGTGAGTAAAACGGTATAACTAGTTCCTGTGTGAATTGGTGTCGTAGCAGTTTCTGAGGTATACCATTGCACACTATCTGTATTGGTTTCTACGATCAAAGTTAGTTCAGCTGCATCACAACTCTCACTTTCCGCAATGGTTGATTTTGGAGTTTCAATTCGCGTACTTACTGATAAATTGATTACAGGTTCTCCTGGCATACCGCCAAATTCTACTATATATCCTTGCGGATGATAAGGGTTGTTTGGATCTGTTGAACCTTCGTTAGGCAAATCGTTCCAAGATCCCATTAAACCAATACTAGGATCTGTAATATGCGCATAATGTTCTCCGCCAAGGTTGTTAGGCTCTCCTATATTCCAAAAGGTATACGAATCATTTTGAGCCATACCATTGACCGCTCCTAACCAAAAAACGGTTCCTGCTTCGGGTCCAGTAACCCATTGCCATGTTCCTTCTTGATCTGCATCTGAAGCACCAATCCAACCTGTTCCAGAACTCTGTGAACCTGCTAAATCACCTTCTTCTTCTGTGGTGAGTGTTGCCAAATATCCTTCCAAACCAAAATAAGTTTGTGCTGCTGCTGCATCACGAGCTTCTGTCCAAGTTATTCCTGGATTTTGCACATAAAAGTAATAGTGTCCAGTAGATGGCAAATAGTTTGCATCTCCCAAGTTGATGGAGAAAAATTTATCTTCAGTAAAGTTTGTCTGCGTGGTTTCAAATACAATTGCTTCAATGGCAGCTTCGTATTCTGCAAATGTTGCAGGTCCAACTAAAGCTAATCTACCAAGATTTGGCGTCCAAAAAGCATCTATATTCGGATGTATTCCTGTTAAACTTAGTTCATCTTGTCCATTACTATAGCCTTCTGAAATTTGCACATATACAATTGGTAAGCTTGTATCGCCAGCATCAGGGTCTGTAATTGATACATTCATGGCAATATTCATAGGAGTATCGCCACAATATTGTTGATCACCTTCCGCTGTAATACTTGGTGGTGTTTGTGCATACGACACTACTGTTACTAAAAACAGAAAACATAGATGTATTGATTTGGAAAAGTTGCGCATAAAATTAATGGTCTAACTCAAAAGTAAGTATTTTTTTTTGCAGTCTAGTGAGTTGCTAGATTTTTATTAACTACAACGTTATAGTTGAAAATATTAGGTTTTGATTTTGTATTTTCTAGGATAAATTTGGTGGATTTTTTGTTGTTGTGATTCAGTCAATTCATCATATGAACGCTTAAACTTTTTCATTGCTACACCGTTCCAAAGTAATTCTAAAACTTCTTGGATTGTTTTCCTTATATCGACAACTGTGCCCATTAGAGTTTCACTATCAATTTTTAATGAAACATAACTATTCGCTGTATTTTTTAAATAATGCTGTTTTATTTGTCCTTTTAATTCATCAAGAGACACAATGGTATTATTCACTGTTACGGTATTATTCCCTTTAACTATGATTTGAAATTGCCCTTCATCAGTCTTTATTTGACTAAAAACTTGCGTTGAAATCATTACTGTTAGTATACATAATAATTGTTTCATCATATCTTTTCCTTTAAAAATCAACTCATTATTTTTTCGCATTAATATATTCAAGCAAATCATCCAATTCTGAATCGTCATATTTAAAGTTATGACTGTTAGGTCTATTTTTATGGACTTCTTTTAATTTCATCGCGTAGAGATCTCCAACACTTGTTAATGAATCTTGCTTTGTTACATATTTTTTGAAATAATGAACTCCCATTTCTTCTAAGATTCTTCCATTCATTGATATGGTACTCAAAAGTGTTCTACTACGATGACAGGCGACACAATCATAAAGAAATAATTCTTTTCCTCGTTCAAACTTAGGATTGACTCGCTGAGTTTTTTTTGATACTGAAGATTTATTTTCAGCATCACTAAATTCGTCTGCTACACCTCTTTTTACAACAAGAAAGAAAAAAGTCGTGATTACCATAAGAAATATTGTAGCGATCACTAAAAATTTAAGCATAAATTTCTTCTGTCTCATTTTAGTAATTTCTTTATGTTATAATTGCTTTTGAATAAAGTTTAGCCACTTTTTCTGATATGATTCACCTCCTTTTGCACCTACATCAAAATGTCCTGCGCCTTTTACTAAGATAAATTCCTTTTCAGTGGAAGCCAAATTCTCGAAGAGTCGTTCCCCATAACTGTAATGAATGTTTTCATCCTGATCGCCATGTGCAATAATAATGGGTTGCCGAATACTTTTTACAGAGTGAATTGGTTTTACCTCATCTGGATTAAAGTTAGCAATTTTTCCTGCTTCGCGCAACGCTGCATCCGACACAAAACGCAATCCGAAGCCTCCTAGCATTTTCTTTTTGTAATCGTATACTATTTGATCTAAATCTGTAAATGTGCTTTCTATAATGCCAAATTCGATTCGCTTTTCAAATTCTAAGGTTTGAATGGCAATGGCGCCTCCAAGTGAGTTTCCCCAGATACCTATTTTTAATGAAGGATTTCGCTTTTTGAGTTCATCTACAATTTCAGCAATATCTTGCTTTTCATAAAAACCATACGTGCAATATTGCCCGCCACTTTCGCCATGTGCTCTTCCATCAAAAACAATAGAAGCAATTCCATGCGTTGCCAAATTTCCTGCAAGGTTTAAAAAGTGTTCTTTACAACCACCAATTCCATGAATAAGAATCATGACTGCTTTTGCTTCTTGCGCTTTGGGTTGAATGTAGTACCCTTTGAGCACAATACTATCCTTTGTCGTAATTGTTATAGTTTCACTTTGTAGACCTAATTGTTGTGGTGTAATTTCAAGATTGATTTTTTGCGGTTGAATGATGGCATACGGAGCTACATGAATGGTAAGAATATAACCAACTATTCCAATCAAAAATAATAGAACGATACTTATTTTAAGTAATTTCTTTTTCATTATTTAAGATGTTGAAAACCTACCAATTTCATTCTTTTTTATTGGATGCATGATACTTATCAATCAATGAAAACGTAAGATATTTGTAGAATTCATGGTTAAAATCTTTAGCTTCAAATATTTCTAGCATTTTACTAGTCAAATCCGTAATTTCAGGATTGTTTCCAGAGGAAGACATGGCAATAAATTTGCTTAGTTTGGAATCTTTAAAGTCAGAGCTTTTAAGAATTCCATCCATACATTTACTGTACTTTTTAGTATTTTTAGTATCTAATAATCTTTTAATCACATAGTCGCTAATTCCGAAATTAGAAATTCTTCCATCAATCGCTAATTGGATATTTTTATAGAGTGCTATATAACTTTCGCCATTTGTATTTGTTAGCAATTCTGTACTTAGCAATTTTTGTTCTGCCTTTTTGATGAGCGATTTAAATTCTGCTCCATTATCTTCAAATAAACTACACATACAGTTCATGTAGTCAGCTTCTAGCTTGTAATTATCTTGAGCATTGGTTTGAAATGAAATAAATGCTACAAAAGCACAGAGTATTGATTTGATCATATTATTCATCTATTTCTAAGTTTTTGATATTTAATGGATAGATTTCTTTTATTTTTTCTTGTTCTGTTGTTGATAATTCACCGTAGAAACGCTTGTAGGTTTCTTTTGCCAGTTGATTTCTTACGGTTTCTACTCCTTTTTCAATTTCACTTTGAATTTTTATGAAGGTTCCATAATGAGTCATTCTACTGGTGCGTACAACAAAGACACTGTTTGATTTGTGTTTTTTCAGATATGCAATTACTTTTTTTTGCAAGTTCTCTACATTTTCTTTTTGATCCTGAATGTACAGTTGTTGTTCTGCATCTATTTTTATAAATAAGGCACGTCTTTGTTCTTCTCTTGTTAACGAATTTTCATTTTCCACCTTTGGCAATTCAAGGCTCGGAAAATCTACATAATTCATAGATTCAATCATGGTAAATGTAGTCATTCTAAAATAGTCATGTGTAAAATCTTCAGGATCAAGAATTCCTATAAATTGCTCAATGAAAGCCGAAGGATCTGGATCGCCTTGATTTAAGGAATTTATTAATTGCAACATTCTTGAAAGCTTTGAATTTTGAAAATTTACGGATGAGAATACTTTTTCCATACAATCTTCTGCTTCTAAAGCAACTATTTTATCCGCTACTTCTGTCATGTATTTTGCTACTCCCAAATCTTGCAGTTTTTCATCAAACATATTATCAAGATTCTTGTATAATGCTATGTAACTTTCACCGCTTTTGTCTTTTAAATAGTTTAAATCAATGAGTTTTTGTTCCGCTTTTTTAAGAATATTAATGAACTCATTGCCCTTATCTGGTAAGGACTGATAGAAACAATACATGAAATCTGTTTCTGTTTTTAATCGATTTTTTTGACCAAAGACGGTTATAGAACTCGATAAAACAATAAGATAAATAAGTGATTTCAGGATGTTTTTCATGCGTAATTTTTCTGTTTGATGACACATTATAAGTATTTTTTACAATATCGTGTTCAAAATACAAAATTAAGCACATAAAAAAAGCTTCTGAAGACATCCAGAAGCTTTTTTATAATTGTTTGAATATTAGAAGACTTCAAAGCCACTTTTATCCCCTCCAATTTTACTAATTTTATAGGTAAACCCGAGCATAAAATATCGTTGTAATACGGTACTTTGTGAATCTTGAATAAAGTCAGCTGTAATACTTCTTCGTGTATTAATATTTTGATCTAATAAGTCATACGCCGTCAACTTAATTGTTCCTTTTTCCTTGAGAACTTTTAAACCTAAGCTCATGTTCCAAAATAAAGCACTTCGTTCAAATCCTGGCGCTACATTGGTTCGATATGTATAACGCAAGTCGTTTCCAAACACAATATTTTTGGGCCAATATGTTGTAGTTTTTAAACCGGCAGTATGCGTTTGAAATGTTTCATTGTCTAAGTTTGCCAGACTGTAACGTGTGGTATTGAATGATACATAATAGTTTGGTTCTATTTCTAATATTTCTTTGTAATTATACGTGAAACTAATGCTTGGTGTAATTTCATTTCGTTTTGTAGAAAATTCAACACCGTTACTAAAGTTGATTTCTTTGTTAATATTTCCATAGAGCCCAACTCTGTACCCAAAAGATGTACTGTCTTTTTTGATTGTTTTATTAAAAGATCCACCTCCATTTAATCTGTAAATTCCATCTACATTGGTAAATGTAGTTGTTCTAATTCTGTTTTCATCAGTAACTGATAAAGGAACAATTCTATCATTGGTAACACCTCCATTCATCCATACAAAGAAGCCACTTTTTGTTTTGTAGTCGTAGTTATTGAAGTTTGCATAGAAATCGTGGTTAAATTCTCGGTTTAAGTTTGGATTACCAATTGTGATATTTAATGGATTACTCACATTAGCTACAGGTTGTAATTGCTGCGCAGTTGGAGCTTGCGTTCTAGTATTATAATTAAAATACACACTCATTCCTTGCTTGATATTGTAGCTCATATAACTATTTACATTAATATCTTTAAAGGTAGATCGAACTGTTGTATTTTGAATAAGTTCTTCATTTTCTAATTCTGATAACAGCAATCCAGTTGTAACACCTAATCTTAGTTTTTCACCAGAATAGTTAATACCGATTCTTGGTGAATGTGTTTGAAAATTAACTTTTAAGTCAGAGCTTAAACTTTCGTTGAAATCATCATAAGCATTGGTTCCATTATCAAAATCAAACACACGCCTATCATTGCGTTCACGCCTATTAGAAAATCGATATTCAAGGTCTAAAAATAGTTTTTTTGCTTTTAGCGGAATTCGGTATTCCACATTTGCAGCAATTGTATTTTGTTTGGACTCCGAATCCGTCAATTGATCTCTAGTTTCAATAGAAGGTGTTGTTCCAAATATTTCATTGGTTGTATTTAAGAAGTTGTCGGAAGCATTGTTGATAAAGTTTCCATTTGCTCCAACTTGAAGATACGCTCCTTTATCACCAAACTTTTTAATAACATACAAATTACTTCTAAAGTTACGGCGTTCTGAATCAGTTCTGTTTTGCGATTCTCCTCGGTTGATAACTGTACCATCTTCTTCTAACGATTCTTCATTACGAGAAGAAAAATTTTCTCCTTCTGAAAATTGAAAGTTTGGTCTAAAAATTACTTTAAAGGTTGAATCTATTTCAAACTGTAAGTTTGCATTTGCTCTATGGTTGTCATTTCTGTTTAAAAATGTACTTCTTGAGTTTGTAAAGAAGCTTCCATCTGGCAGAATATTTTCACGCTCTACTCTATTTTCATTTTCCGAATCGGCACTTGAGTAAAAGTAATCTGCAGCAATTTCAGTTTTATCTTCATATTCATCTACAAAACTAGCTCCTGCATTGGTAGATGTTGTAATTCCTTGTCCACCACCAAATGTTTGTCCGCCAATAGTAAACGAACCATTATCGCTCCATGAAACACCACCACCAGCGCTTCCCATCATATCATAAATTTCATCAAAACTAAATCCTGAGCTATTGATATTATTTTTACTAGCTAATACACTGAGTCGCTGCTTGTCATTAAAATAGTTCCCTATTCCACTCATCGCATAGCGTTCATCGGTTCCGCCACTTACCGTAGCGCGTCCAAAGAATCCTTTATTTTGATCTTCTTTAAGTTCTATATTGATGGTTTGATTTTCCGAAGTACTTTCTTTTCCAGTAAATTTTTCAGAATCACTTTTGGTTGTCGTTACTTGAATTTTATCAACGATCTCCTTTGTTAAGTTTTTCGTAGCAATTTTTGGATCGTTTCCAAAAAATGGCTTTCCGCTTACGAGAATTTGATTTACTTCTTTTCCATTGACTTTTATCTTTCCATCGCTATCTACCTCAACACCGGGCAGTTTTTTGATAAGATCTTCTACCGTAGCATCTGGACGTGTTTTGAACGAATCTGCATTGAATTCTAGTGTATCTTTTTTTACGGTAATTGGTGCTTTGATTGCCGTAATTTGCACAGCATCCAATTCATCTGTTGCCAACTCCATTCCAATTTCTGGAAGTGTGATTACTGGTTTGTCTAGCTTGATTTTTTTTTGATAAACTTTAAACCCTGTGAATGTAACAAAAAGATTAGCTTCTTTTTGTTTGGTTCTTCCTGCCAATTCAAAACGCCCTTTGTTATCACTAATGGTATATGTGATTAAAGTAGAGTCTTTAAGAGTTTGTAAATAGACAGTTGCAGATTCTAAAGATGTATTGTCTGTTTTGTCAACAATATTTCCTTTAATTTCGAATTCTTGAGCAGAGAGTTGCCCTGACAAAAAGCTGACTAAAATAATTAGCAGCAGACTAAATGGTTTATTCATTTTGTTTTTTGATTGATAGTAATCGGTTTCCATACAAACAAACAGAAAAAATCCTCATTTATTATTAAAATAATCTTAAAACACTCAATTTAAATCTTAAAATCTCCAATATTCCTTTTTCAAATTCGGTCTTCTTTATTATTTACTTTTGTATTTCACCTATCGTGTTAATTTTTATCCATACATGCTCAAATCTTTCTTTTCGTTATTGTCTCTGTAACATTTACGTTTGTACACATACGCACAAAAAGATAGATTTGACTCAGACAGTTTGGCTACATCTTCTTTTGAAAGTTTAACTGATTAACACACCTTTGATGCTAAAGTATATTTAGATCGTGAACTTTTGAAACCAGAAACTTTAGAACAGCTTATCACTATTCTTTTAACCAATTGTAGACAGGAAACTTTTTACGGAACTACAACAGCTAAAAAAATTATAACTTATCATTTTTGGCGCAAGAACTCACCAGAGATAAAACCTATATTTCAGAGATTGTCTACACTCATAAAAATCAAAGTTACACTGAATATTTACTAAACTTATGTATTTCGTATGCCATAAAAAGACTTAAAAATAAAAAAACAGTTTGGATGATATTCTGTTGCTTACTCAGCTAATAAATACGGCTCTAAAAAGGACTAAGTCATTTTCAATAGTATTCGAAAAGCACATATTTATTTGATTCAAACACCTTAAATCCTTGATTTTCTCTTATTGCTTCTTACGAGTTGAAAGCTGAAAAAATCTATGGTTACCACTTTATTGTTTGCAACTTTAAAAATGCTTACTGTTCCATCAGAATCTAATGTGTAGTCATCATTTGGTTCTCCTTCATTTACTACTAAAATAAAGTTTCCATCTTTCGTAAATGTCACCATATCTGGTAAAGAACCTACGGTATATTCGTTTGCTAAAGAATTATCGGAAGTATTGTATACATATACTTTTCCTGCTGCTTGTTTATTGCTTGCTTCTACGGCAACAGCTACTTTTCCATTATGAACTGCAACACTATTTGGCGCACCAAAAGCACTTACATCAATTGGAGTTTTTTGTATTAGTGCATTTACATCAGAAATATCATAAATGGAAATTTGATCTGATTCGGTATTTACGGTAAATAATTTATTTGTGGAAAGATCGAAAGCAAAAATCTCTGCCGAACCTTCTCCTCCAATATTAATGGTGTTTTTAAGTTGAAAGTTTACAGAAGTATCTACTGGAGTCGTTGCGGTTTGATTGTCATCATCGTTATTACAACTGTTTAATCATACGAGAGCAGCTGCAACAAAAAGTGTGTGTCTTAAGGTTTGTATTTTGTTGATTTATGTTTATTTCAACAAAAACGAACCGTGCGCTTGATATGAATGTTAGCGAAGTGTGATTGAATTGTGTTGCTTTTGAAAAATTATTGTAAGGAGTCATTAATTCCTTAACAAAGTCGTAATGATTTCTTCTTTTTTATTTTTAATAGCTTCTGCTAATAATTGCAATTTCGAGTGGGAAGCTACTGCAGGAAAGTCTTTAAAATTATAGTTTAACCAATCGGTATCGCCTGAATATGCATTGCGTACCAGCGCTTTGATATTTTTTAACGCTGGATATATATTTTGCAAGCTGCGAATGGTATTTTCAAGTGTACTTAGTGTGGCGACGAATCGTGTTGCTTGTTCAGTGTAATCACCATTCTTTTTAAAAAAAACTGTATTATTTTCGAAACTTATGTCTGATTGTTGCAAATCGTGCGCAGCAAGTCCACTTGGAAATAAACGTTCTTGTAAACCTTTAATCTGTGAAAGTAAATCTTCTGTCACCGTATGTAAGGCTTCAACTGGCGTAAATTCTTTTGGCTTTTTTGTACCTAGCGCTTCCAATGAATCTACAAATGCATTTTGCTGCTTTTTATTTTCCTCAATGGTATTTGTAATTCTCTGATTGTCTTCCAAAGGATTATTCCTCACATCAACCACTAGAAACATAATTCCAATCAATAAAAGACTGACAACTGCAAACGTGATAAGGATTACTTTTGGTGACATTTTATTTTTTTCTGAAATAGACCTGTACAGGAACACCTGTAAAGTCAAATTGTTCGCGAAGTTTGTTTTCTACAAATCGTCTATACGGATCGCGCACATATTGTGGCAAGTTTGCAAAAAAGGCAAATTGCGGATATGCTGTTGGTAATTGTGTACAGAACTTAATTTTGACATATTTTCCTTTGTGTGCTGGTGGTGGTGTACGTTCTATAATTGGTAACATAACATCGTTTAGTTTGCTTGTTGGCACACGGTTCGATCTGTTTTTATACACTTGTACCGCAGTTTCAATAGCTTTGAAAATACGTTGCTTTGTCAATACAGAAATAAATACGATTGGCACATCGGTAAACGGTTCAATCTGCTTGCGAATGTGTTGTTCAAATTCTTTTACTGTAGAGGTGTTTTTTTCTATCAAATCCCACTTGTTGATTAAAATCACGATTCCTTTGTGATTCTTTTCAGCCAACCAGAAAATGTTTTGTACTTGCGAGTCAAATCCTCTTGTAGCATCTACCACAAGCAAACACACATCGCAATGTTCAATAGCGCGGATAGAGCGCATCACTGAGTAAAACTCTAAGTCTTCTTTTACTTTGGCTTTTCTACGAATTCCGGCAGTATCAACCAAATTGAATTCAAATCCGAAACGATTATATTTGGTATCAATAGCATCACGTGTAGTTCCTGCAATGTCGGTTACAATGTAACGTTCTTCTCCAATTAAGGCATTGATTAAGGATGATTTTCCAGCATTTGGTCTTCCAACCACAGCAAAACGCGGTAGGTTTTCTTCCTCTACTTCTTCCACTTCTGGTAAGGCTTCTACCAACGCATCTAACATTTCACCTGTTCCACTTCCGTTGATACTTGCAATTGGATAATATTCACCTAAACCTAACGAATAAAATTCCGTAGCATCATGCAGACGATTGGCTGCATCTACTTTGTTTACGACTAATAACACAGGTTTATTTACACGACGAAGTAAATTTGCTACTTCTTCATCCATTCCAGTCACACCAGATTCTACATCCACAACAAAAAGAATGGCATCAGCTTCATCAATAGCCAACTCTACTTGCTTGTCAATTTCTTGTTCAAAGATATCGTCACTTCCTACTACATATCCGCCCGTATCGATAAGCGAAAATTCTTTTCCGTTCCAATCTGATTTCCCGTAATGGCGATCTCTGGTTACACCACTTACTGAATCAACAATCGCTTCTCTACGTTTAATCATACGATTAAATAAAGTCGATTTTCCAACATTTGGACGTCCTACGATAGCTACTATATTACTCATTTCGTTCTTTTTGTGCCTGCAAAGGTACATTTTCTCTTGATGCGTAAAAAGTAATTTGAAGTAAGTTTTTGTTTAAACTTTTATATTGAATCCATAAAGTGTGTTATTCATTCTATAATTTGACACTTCTTATAGATTGTTTATATCTGTTTATACAGGTATTTTCTATCTTAACTTCTGCATCAAATACCTGTTTTCCTTTCAAAGCACTTACTTAGATCCTCATTAATTCTAAGGTTTCTAAATTCAGAAGTATTTCACTTTTACGTGCCTTTTTTTCTTGATAAATTTCAAACTTTATATAATATGACATGATCTTTTTTGAATGATACCAAGAAGCTAACACAGGTATATTTGAAGTATTAGAAGTTTCAAAATATTCTCGCACACATCGAGGAAATGTAATTTTTTTATCTTTTATTCTGAGGTGTTTATTTTTTAAATTGAATGTTGCCTTTATATATTCTTGGGGCAATCCAAGTATATTTCCCTTTTTATCAATTTTAAGGATAGTATCTTTATGTAAAGGACGATTACTTGATATAAAAAAGAATATGGTTAAAAGCAGTAGTTGGAGTTGCATGAGTATAAGATTATGTATGTCACTGTATGTTTGGTATCACTTTAAACATAAACGCACATATACGCTATATCATATTTCAAGGACTACTTTTTTGTCGTTTTTGTAGCAAAAGCATTGTCTTTATATAGTTTTATAAATAGTTTCGGATCAAATTTCATTTCATTTTTGGGATTGATCTGATTTCGTTCGAATCTAAATTGCACCAATTCATTTAAAAATGCAGAAAGTCCACCAAATCCACCTTTGGTATCAAATCCTGTAAAAGAAACTTTGATCATTCTGTTTTTAAAATAGAATATGTAATAATCTCCAATATTGTTGCTTGAAGGTTTTTTATAAAACACATAATCACCATTGGCATAAAATAAATGTATTTTGACTGATACATATTTATAGTTTTCTAAATCATTCTCTTCTTTTTTTGACCAAAAATTATAGATCGTATCAGCAAACTTTTTACGAATACTTCCATTGGTATCAACTCCAATTTCTATAAGATAATTAGCTTTTACTTTATCATAGGTTCCTTTACCTATCATTGCACAAGATGTTTGCACCGATATGTTACTATTTATGGTAAATCTTTGCACAGGAATTTGCTTTTGATTCAGGAATGTAGTTACTGAATCGGAAAGCTTTTGAATTGTATTATATTTTAAAATAAGACCATCTAAAGTTGTCAAGTTTTCTTTTGAAAGTTCCTTTTTTTGTTGTGAATATACGCAGGTGCTCGCTAATAGTAAACAGATGAAGATCATTCTCATGATATAGATTTTAGCTTTTATAAAAGTAATAGATTGTAAGGTTTGGGATTGATAATGTTTTCATAAATCATTCTGAATTGATTGTTAAAGCAATATGATATATATCGGTCTTATTCCAAATGAAATAGACTATTTTGACATCCTTAAAAAATAATCACCATGAGTTTACGAGAAGAAATTGTATTATGACCTCGGTTTCATATAGAGCTTCAGCATCGTCTGAAACGGTTTTGAATCGACAAGAAGCAAGCAAAAAGAGTCAAGAAGATTTTGTAGTTTCTCGTATAGACCAGTATGTATTTATCCTCATTCCAAAACATAAACAACATTTTTGGTCTCCGCAATTGCATCTTGAAGTTGATGAGATTGATACTCTTAATTGTTTGTTACATCGTTTATTTGAGCCAAGTCCAACCGTTTGGACTTTATTTATGTTTTTGCACTTTATAGTTGCGTGTTTATTCATTGGATTTGGTGTTTGGGCTTATTCCAATGCTGCACTGGATAATTCATACACCATTCAAATTGCGCGCATGTTTTTCATGGTATTGGTATGTTTTTCCTTGTATTTTGGTGGTCGCTGTGGAAAAGCTACTGGAAAACAAGAAATGATAGCATTGTATGAGTTTATGAAGGAAACGATAAACTAGTTTATTTTACCTCAAACAAACTTATGGTTCCACTGTATTCATTAGAAACTACTAATACATTTTGATTGTTTGGACTTTCAAATGCTGGAATTACAAATAATCCTTCTGGAGAAATATCTCCTTCGTGGTTGATCCACTCTAAAGATACAGGTTGTTTAGGATTCGAAATATCGTACATCAACACTCCATTTGTTCTTTCTAAACCAACAAATAATATTGTTTTTCCTTTTATCTTGATTGTTGCTAATGCTTCTGGCTCAGAACCTTTATCATCACTTCTAGAATCGTTTTGATTGAATGCTTTGGAATTTTTCATGGTAAGTTTCGCTACTTCATTTCCACTATCGTACACCAAATTTCCTGCTGTGTCCCATATAGAAAAGGAACGTGCTCCAAACGCATAGAGTTCATCATAATCGCCATCGTTATCAATATCACCTAGCGTTTTGGTTATTTTTAAGCGCCCTAATTGCTCATCTCTTTGAATTTCTTTAGCATTTGGAAATACTACAGTATCAAGTTTGATTTCCGAAACTCTGGCTTCTTCCGAGAATCCTAAGTAGTCTCTAGAGTCACCTTCGTTTGCCGTGATTAAGTAAGTAATTCCATCTACTTTTATTTTTGTAATAGCATCTGGCAAATACAATGCTTTAAGGTTTCCCCAAGTATTTAGCTGTATCTTTCCGTCTTTATCACTAACATCTAGCTTGTTTTTTTCTATACTAAAATCTTTGAATCCAAGTGGCAGTATTTTATTCAGTTTGGCATTCACAACATCAATCTCGGCAATTGCATTGTTTTCTTGTAATACAACCCAAGCTGTTTTTTCATCTTCAGAAATTGTCAAATATTCAGGTTCTACATCTTGAGAAAAACTAGCATTTTTCCCAAAACTACGAAGTCCTTTTTGTTTGAATCCATCTAATTCATTGTCTGAAAGATCAAACTCTACATTCGTATGCGTATTTGCTTTTGTATTGTAAATAGTAACAGAACCTTTTGGATCTACTGTATAATCTTCATTGGGTTCGCCTTCATTTGCAGAAAGAAGGTAATTCCCTTTTGATGAATATGCAATCATATCGGGCAATGCACCTGCTTCAAAAACTTTTTTCTCTTTCAAGGTTTTAGTGTCATATATCGCAATAAATCCTGTAGCTTGTTTGTTTGTATTTTCAATTGCCATTGCTACATTTCCTTCAAAAACAGCTACACTATTTACATTTACTCCATACGGAGAAATATCAATTTCAGTTATTTTTTTCGGCTTTTTTATATCGGATAAATCAAATACCAAGACACTTTGATGCAAAGTACTTGCCGTAAACAAGCGTTTTGTTTTTGCACAATAGTCACTGATTTCTACTGCATTTTGTCCTCCTCCATCAATAGTAGAAATATAAGACACTTCAATTGCTGTTGAATTATCTTTTGAATATACAGACGGTGATTTTTTGGCACAACCTATCACCAAAACAAAACTTACTACAGCGAATACAATTCTAGTCATACTTTTATTTATTGTTATATCCAAAGCGTCGTAATTGCTTAGCATTGCTACGCCAATTTTTGTTGACTTTTACATATAATTCAATGTGAATTTGCTTCCCAAAAAACTTTTCTAAGTCTTTTCGAGCTTGCATTCCTACCGTTTTTAAAGCGCTTCCTCGATGACCAATGATAATTCCTTTTTGTGTTTCGCGTTCTACCATTATCACAGAACGAATTCGGATGATGTTTTCCTCTTCAATAAACTCTTCAGTCTCTACTTCTACAGCATACGGAATTTCCTTTTTGTAGTTTAATAAGATTTTTTCACGAATGGTCTCATTGACGAAAAAGCGCTCTGGCTTGTCTGTCAATTGATCTTTAGGATAAAACGCTGGCGATACAGGTAGTAATTCAATAATTCTTGAAAATACTTGTGATATATTGAAGTTTTCTAAAGCAGATATTGGATAAATTTCCGCAGTTGGTACTTTCTCTTTCCACAATTCCATTTGTTCCTCTAATTGCTCTTGTGACGAAGTATCAATCTTATTAAGTAACAATAACACTGGTATTTTGCTATTGATAATTTTGTTGAAGAAAGCTTCATCTTTTAGACTTTTCTCGCCAATTTCAACCATATAAATCAACACATCGGCATCTTCAAAGGCAGACTTTACAAAGTCCATCATAGATGATTGCAATTCATAAGCTGGTTTTATAATTCCTGGAGTATCAGAAAGTACAACTTGAAAATCATCACCATTTACAATTCCTAAAATTCGGTGACGTGTAGTTTGCGCTTTCGACGTAATGATTGATAATTTTTCGCCAACAAATGCATTCATCAAGGTTGATTTTCCAACATTTGGGTTTCCAATAATATTAACAAATCCTGCTTTATGTGTCATATATAAATAATATAAATCTTCCACTGTGAATAGAAGTGCAAAAGTAAACATATTTATACATAAACCTTGATTTTACCGTATTTTTCATGAACTTGATTTTCAAACAATTCTAAATTATTTCCCCAATCTGTCATACAGTTTTTTTCAAAAAAATAGTTAAACTTTTATTTTTCAATAGTATTACTATTATATTTGTAATTAGTAGTATGGATCGTTTACAAATACATATTGTCATTAGTGAAGAATTGTATACGAAGAATCCTGAATCATCTGAATTGGGAAAGAAAATCGTATCACGCAGTATTGAAATGATTGATGAACTGGGTTTTGAAGCATTTACCTTCAAAAAACTCGGACAATCAATTGGATCAAATGAAAGTTCTATTTATCGGTATTTTGAAAGCAAACACATGCTTTTGGTGTATTTGATTTGTTGGTATTGGAGTTGGATTGAGTATAAGTTGGTGTTTGCAACAGCAAACATTCAATCCAAGGAAGAAAAGTTATCAGCAGCTATTGAGATTTTGACACGTAAAGTAGATGTAGATAATTCTTTTTCATATGTAAATGAAGTGATTTTGAACAGAATTATCATTGCAGAATCTTCAAAGGCGTACCATACTAAAGACATTGACACCGAGAACGAAAAAGGATATTATAAAGTATACAAACGTGTTGTACAACGTGTGAGCAATATGGTAAAAGAGATTAATGGCGAATTTGATTGTCCACAAATGTTGGTTTCTACAGTAATTGAAGGTGCACATCAACAACGCTATTTTTCAGAACATTTACCCTCATTAACCAATGTTCAAGAAGGAAAAGATACGATTGTAAAATTTTATAACAATTTAGTTTTTAAAGTAATTAATTAATAATGCCAATCAACCAAAAACATATATTAAAACTGTTGAAGCAACTCCCGTTTTTACTGGTTTTATGTGCATTATTGTCGCCACCAATTATACAAACCTATTCGATACTTTCTGATTCAAATATAGAGTTTGCAGATTTCGATTTTGAAGATGATACTGAAGAAGAAGTTGAAGATTCATCTGAAGAAAATGAAAAAGTAACACAAAATTCAATTCATTTTTTACTTGCTACCAGTGATTTATCATTGTACAATTCTCACTTTTATGTACAACGATCAAATCTTTTGCACAGTATTGAAATATTGATTCCTCCGCCAGAAATGGCATAAATTACTCTTATATGCTTTATGCATATTCTGAGCTACATTTCTACACATTCTCAGAAACTTACTGTAGAAAAATAGTTCAAATTTTCACTTAAAAATATTAAGCTAACTACGAATTGAAAGTACATTTTATAGTGTAATCAATTCACAAAAAACATTTATTTACTATCATGAATAGTTCAAATCCATTTAAAAATTTCAAATCAGACATACCCGCAAGTATAGTAGTATTTTTTGTGGCACTGCCCTTGTGTTTGGGTATTGCTTTGGCCAGTGGTGCGCCACCGATTTCAGGTTTAATTGCCGGAATTATTGGAGGTATCATTGTTGGTATCATAAGTGGCTCACACATTGGTGTGAGTGGACCTGCTGCTGGTCTTGCTGCAATCGTTTTTGCAGCAATAGAATCTCTAGGTTTTAGAGACTTTTTAGTAGCCGTAGTATTGGCTGGAGTTATTCAAATTCTATTTGGAGTTTTACGACTTGGTATCATCGGATACTTTTTCCCTTCTTCTGTAATTAGAGGAATGCTTACTGGTATTGGTATCATTATCATTTTGAAAGAGATTCCATATTTCTTTGGATACGATCCAGTAAAAGGCGAAGGAACCTTTGCAGCTATTGGATCTACATTTTCTAACATAAGTGTAGGAGCTACTGTTGTGGGACTTATTGGAATCGCAATATTGTTACTATGGCAAAACGTATTAACTAAAAAAGCAAAGATTTTTCAACTCATACAAGGACCTTTGGTCGCAGTTATTATAGGGATTCTTTTTTATGTATTCTTAGGAGATTCTGAGACGTTTGGTATTGCTGCTGAAAGTTTAGTAGAAGTTCCTGTTCCAGAAACGATGGATTCTTTCTTAAATCAATTCGTGTTTCCTAATTGGGCTGTAATTGCAAAGCCTGAGGTATTAATTACTGCTTTTACGATTGCACTAGTTGCTAGTTTAGAAACATTATTGTGTGTAGAAGCAACAGATAAAATTGACCCATTAAAACGTGTTACTCCGACAAACAGAGAGTTAATCGCTCAAGGAGCTGGTAATGTAGTTTCTGGATTAATTGGAGGGTTACCAATTACTCAGGTAATTGTAAGAAGTTCTGCAAATATTCAATCTGGTGGACGCACTAAAATGTCTGCAATTGTTCACGGTTTCTTCTTGTTAATTTCTATTATTTTAATTCCAACCTTATTAAATAAAATACCATTGGCAGTATTAGCTGCTATTTTATTCATCGTTGGATATAAATTAGCAAAGCCAGCTGCATTTAAGAGTATGTGGGATGCAGGATGGATGCAATTTGTTCCTTTCATTGTAACGGTATTACTAATTGTATTCAAAGACTTATTATGGGGAATTGGAATAGGATTGGCAATTGGTGTTATTATTACTCTTTTCAAGAGTTACCAAAACTCTCACTTCTTGCATATTGAAGATAAAAGCAATGGGAAACATAGAATTAAAATGACCTTAGCAGAAGAAGTAACTTTCTTCAATAAAGCCACCATTTTAAAAGAATTAGATAGTCTTCCAAAAGATACGCACTTAGAACTTGATGTGCGCAAAACAAGCTACTTAGATCATGATGTTATTGAAATTTTAGACGATTTCAAAGAAAAAGCAAAAAATAGAAATATAAACGTGAAGCTTGTTTCAGAAAGAGGTACTGTTGAAAACCCTGAAAGTTATATCGAGTTTTTTAAACTTAGACCTACACAATCATAACAAACTAAATTAAAAAATATAATTAAAAGAAATAAAATGAAAGCACAAACTAAAGAAACACAAGCAGTAATGACTCCTGATTCTTCAATTCAGGCATTGAAAGACGGAAACAAGCGTTTTGTAGAAAACATGCAAGTTTCTCGTGATTTACTTGATCAAGTTTCTGATACAAGTACAGGACAATACCCATTTGCAACAGTTTTAAGTTGTATTGACTCTCGCGTTTCCTCTGAACTTATTTTTGATCAAGGAATTGGAGATATTTTTAGCGTACGTATTGCTGGAAACTTCGTAAACGAAGATATTTTAGGTAGTATGGAATTTGCTTGTAAACTAGCTGGAACTAAAGTAATCGTAGTTCTAGGACATACAGCTTGTGGAGCAGTTAAAGGTGCTTGTGACCATGCAAGACTTGGAAATTTAACAGCTTTAATCAACAAAATTGAGCCAGCAGTAGAAGCGGTTACTGAGCCTACTGACGAAAGCTTACGTAACTCAAAAAACATTGAGTTTGTAAACAATGTAGCTGCTAAAAATGTTGAAATGACTATTGAAAACATTCGTAAACAAAGTCCTGTGTTAGCAGAATTAGAAAACGAAGGAGATATCAAAATTGTAGGCGGAATGTACGATATCAGTAATGGTAAAGTAACTTTCTACTAGGATGAAAATGAACATACAGAAAAAAATAATTGTTCTGCTATTGTGTATGTCGCCACTAATGAGTTGGAGTCAGGATGAAACAGGAAACTGGTTAATGTATTTTGGATCTAACCGAATCAGTGAAAAATTTAGTATTCACTCGGAAGTTCAGTTTCGTAATCACACCGTATTTCCCAATAATACAGAACAATGGTTGCTACGTACAGGATTAAATTATCATTTTACTAAAAATGCCTTTGTGACGGCTGGATATGCGTATATCGGAAGTTTTGTATATGAAAGTGAACGCGATAGTCCAGAAACAGAAGAACACCGTATATGGCAGCAATTAATCACAAATAATTATTTAGGACGCGTAAAATTTGAACATCGTTACCGTGCAGAACAACGCTGGGTTGAAGACGATTTTAAAACGCGTTTCCGTTATCGATTGATGCTGTTTATTCCGGTGAACAAGCCTAAAATGGAACCAGGTGCATTTTTCTTCGGAATCTACGATGAAATATTTATCAATGGACAAGAAGAACTGTTTGATCGAAACCGTTTGTATGGCGGAATTGGATATCAGGTCAACAAAAACCTTAACTTACAAACAGGAATGCTTTATCAAAGAGTTCGTACTACAGGAAAAGGCTATTTGCAATTTGGTGTTGTATATAATACTGATTTACGTAAAAAGAAAAAGGAAAAGGATAGTTAAAAGAGTTAGCTTGTTCTATAGTGAGAAAAAGCGAAAGTTTCTAAAAAGAGCTTTCGCTTTTCTATTTTTTAAAGTCTAAGAAAAGTCACAAATCCAGTATCAACTATTTTGCTAATAGAGCATTAAATGATTTAAAAACTTAAACTTTACGTTCATTATCTCTAGGAATAGAATGAAGAAACGTGTTTCGATTTTACTTAATAGAACTATTGAGAGGTATTTGAAAATTTTTAAATGTAAAGTTTAACATTTTACATTTATCATTTCATTGTCGTATCTTTACAGGGCTAAAAAAAAGAAAAAATTATGTTCGGACTCTTCAAAAAGAAATCAGAAAAAGACAAACTCTACGAGAAGTATCAAAAGCTTACACAAGAAGCTTTCAATTTGTCTACATCAAACAGAAAACTAAGTGATCAAAAAACTGCGGAAGCAGAAGCGATCATGAAGCAAATTGAAGCCTTATAAGTTCAACTCATAAGAAAAGCTGCCTGTAACAAGCAGCTTTTCTTATATACTTTATGCTATTATTAAGTAGAGTATTTTATTTTGGGTATACTTTTAAATAACCTCTTTCTACAATTGACCCTTCTTTTTGTACACCATCTACAGTGTACACCACTTTTAAGTGCTTTTGAACGCCTTTTATAGGATCTACTCCCAAAATATGATTACCAATCCAAACATTACAAATTCCATTATTAATTAATTCTTGCAATTTTTTGTTAACATCGGCAGTTTTATCTCCACTTCCGTAGATTGCACTCACAATTTCTACGGCTGGCCTTTTGTTGACTCTTTTCATTACGATAGTAGCTTGCCCAGTTTCATCAAATAAAGTTAACGAAGATGCATCACAGGATGTTACAATTGCCTTATTAGCAACTCCATTCGTTGTCACAACAATAGCATTTTCTTCTACTCTATCCTTTTCAGTTTTTGTTTATCCTTGAAACGTAACCCTTACGGTATTATCCATTTTAAAGGACATCGTACCCTCCATGGGAGTACCATTCATAATTTCAAATTGCCAATTTCCAAAAAAGCAACCATTGTTTTGTGCAAAAACAGTTCTTGATATAAATACAAATACTATCCAAAGGAGAGATAAAGTAAAATTTCCCATTATGTTATTCTTTTAAGTTGATGTAAATGTACTTTTTCAACAATGTACTTTTTTCATTACAATCGATCAAACTTTGCCAATATCCGAACCTTAATTTTATAAAAATGTGCATTTTACATAAAAACCACCAAATAAATATGAGCGTTTTTTATTTCAACACTAACTCTAATCTTCGGTGATTTCTAGAAAGAAGTTTTGTGTGAAAAAAATTAAATTTTGATGATTTTTTTTAATTTCTTCTAATCTGACTCTAAATTTTTGTTAAAAAATAATTTTAATTACTCCCTTTTTTATCTTTTTTTAAAAAGCAAGATTACATATTTAATACTGAAAAATGATCTGTAACCAATGTTACAGCACACCATTTTCAAAAGCAGTAATTTTGAATCAGATACTATCATTACTTTTAGTGAATAGAGTTAATATCTAAATTGCACTTCATGATTCAAGAACTTAAATACAACTACAGACATCTCTTTGAAGAAGATTTACTCAATGAAATTTCACAAGTAGGAACATTTAAAGAAGTTCCTGCTGGTTTTACCATGATGGCAATTGGCGATTACGTCCGCGGAATGCCCTTACTTGTTTTTGGTGCAATTAAGGTAATTCGTGAAGACAAAGAAGGCGACGAATTGCTTCTATATTATTTAGAAAGCGGTGAAACCTGTTCTATGACAATGAATTGTTGTATGGGACAAACAAAAAGCCAAATAAAAGCTGTTGCGGAGCAAGACACAAAACTTATTATCGTGCCAATTCAAAAAATGGAAGAATGGATAGCAACCTATAAAACATGGCGCGATTTTGTATTTCTAAGTTATCATACACGACTCAATGAAGTATTGCATATTTTAGATAGCGTAGCGTTTGAAAAAATGGATCAACGCTTGGTAAATTACTTAAAGGAGAAAATTCGTATAAACAAATCGAACACAATTCACAATACCCATCAAGAAATTGCATATGAATTACATAGCTCGAGAGTAGTAATATCAAGGCTTTTGAAAAAATTAGAACAATTGGGTTGCATAGAATTGCACAGAAATCATATTAAAATCATAAATTTAGCCTGAATATGTAACTTTTGTTACTGCAAAATCATTGCCCAAACTGTACTTTGCACTGACAAATACCTAAATCAATTATGGAAATACTTGGCTATGTTAGTGCCTTAATTATTGGAATTTCTCTTGGTCTTATTGGCGGTGGCGGCTCTATTTTAGCCGTTCCAGTCCTCGCCTATTTATTTGCAGTAAACGAAAAAATGGCAACTGCTTACTCCCTTTTTATTGTTGGGACAAGTGCATTAGTTGGTGGACTTAAACAGCACCTAAAAGGATTTGTTGACTGGCGTACCGCAATCGTTTTCGGAGTTCCTTCGATTATTGGTGTTACTTTGGTTCGTTATTATATAATTCCTGCCTTACCCAATACCTTATTTACTATAGGAGATTTTGAATTTACACGCAGAATGGGAATGTTTGGTTTGTTTGCCATACTTATGTTTCCTGCTGCTATTTCTATGCTTAAAGAACGTAATGATAAATCAAGTACTGGACAGATTTCTTATAATTACCCATTAATTCTTTTAGAAGGTTTGGTTGTAGGAATTGGTACTGGAATGATTGGTGCAGGTGGCGGTTTTTTAATTATTCCTGCGTTGGTATTATTAGCAAATGTAGAAATGAAAGTTGCGGTAGGTACCTCATTAATCATCATTGCTTTTAAATCACTATTAGGTTTCTTTTTAGGCGATGCCATTACGATGGAAATAGACTGGCAATTTTTAGCAATTTTTACCTCCATATCATTAGTCGGAATTTTTATTGGAAGCTATTTAGGAAATTTCATCGATGGAAAGAAACTCAAAAAAGGATTTGGTTATTTTATCTTTGTAATGGCTATTTTCATTTTCTACATGGAGTTTTTTATAAAGCAATAAGTCTTTAAAAAAAAGTACCATTCTGTAACCCAAGTTACTGTTTATAAATGTTTCTGTTCGTAATTTTATCTCATCTTAAAATTACTACGTATGAAGATAGAACAAATACATACAGGCTGCCTAGCACAAGGCGCATATTACATAGAAAGCAACGGAGAAGGTGCCATTATTGATCCTTTACGTGAAGTACAACCTTATCTTGAAAAAGCGCAACAACAAAACGCAAAAATCAAATACATTTTTGAAACGCATTTTCATGCTAATTTTGTCAGTAGACATGTTACTTTAGCTGAAAAAACAGGCGCTCCCATTGTGTATGGTCCTAACGCTAAACCTGCGTTTGAAGCCGTAATAGCAGAAGACAACCAAGAGTTTACTTTAGGAAATATTACGATTATTGCTTTACATACACCAGGCCATACGATGGAAAGCACTTCGTATCTGTTGCGTGATGAAAGTGGAAAAGATCATGCGTTATTTAGTGGTGACACCTTGTTTTTAGGTGATGTTAGGAAGACCTGATTTAGCACAAAAAGCAGGTGAAATTACCGTAGAAGATTTGGCAAGTCATTTATTTAATAGTTTACGCGAAAAAATCAAGCCTTTAGCAGATGACGTCATTGTATATCCTGCACATGGATCAGGTTCTGCCTGCGGAAAAACATGATGAAAGAAACTGTTGATACTTTAGGCTATCAGAAGAAAGTTAACTATGCTCTACGAGTTAGTATGACAAAGGAGGAATTCATTAAAGAAGTTACCGATGGTTTACTTCCGCCTCCAAGTTATTTTCCTGATAATGTAAAGCTTAACAAAAAAGGATATGATGATATTTCAGAAGTGTTACAACGCGGTACAACTGCTTTGTCACCGACAGAATTTGAAGTTATTGCCAACGAAACCAATGCTATTGTCTTAGACGTTCGTCATCAAGATGAATTTGTAAAAGGTCACATTCCGCGGTCCATTTTTATAGGATTGGATGGAAGTTTTGCTCCTTGGGTTGGTACACTAATTGCCGATATCAAACAACCAATTTTATTAGTCGCTCAAGAAAATCGTGAGGAGGAAACAGTTACACGATTATCAAGAGTTGGTTTTGATCACACCTTAGGATATTTGCAAGGCGGATTTGACGCATGGAAAAATGCTACTAAAGAATACGATACTGTAAGTTCAATCACTTCAGAGGCTTTTCAGAAGGTATACCAAACAGCACTGCCCGTATTTGATGTACGACTTGATGCTGAATTTACCTCAGAACACATTTTGGAAGCAACAAACACACCTGTAGATTATATAAATAACCATTTAGCTGAATTTCCAAAAGAGGAAACATTTTATGTGTATTGTACTGGTGGCTATCGTAGTGTTATTGCTGCTTCTATATTAAAAAGTAGAGGCATTCATAACCTTATCAATATTAAAGGTGGATTTAAAGCGATTGAAGAAACGACAATTCCTGTTTCTGAATTTGTATGTCCATCGAGTTTATAAATAAAATTTGAGTGCAGTTAGGTAAGAAAAATGTTTTGAGTTTGTTATGGCAAAATCACTCAACTGTACTCAATATATCAATACTTTCTGTGACTAAAGTTACTGAGTCCTAATCAAGGAACTCTTATTTTTACACGGATAACCTAAATCTACATATATGTATTTTACCAATGCTTTATTTGGCAGAGAATCAAAATCCTTAGAAGGAATCGAAATCTTAGAGGTTGCCGTTTTCAAAGAAGCCATTTCCGCAGCAGATGTCCAATTACTAGACGTCCGCACAAAACTAGAACACAATGCTGGACATATTGAAAATTCCATGAATATTGACTTTTTTGATCGTACCAACTTTGCAGAAAACTTTGCAGGTTTCAATAGAGATCAACCTATCTATGTATACTGTCGTTCAGGAAATAGAAGTCAACGCAGTGCTAAAAAACTAGCAAAATTAGGGTTCAAGAAAGTTTATGATTTAAAAGGCGGTTATAAAGCTTGGAAATAGTCTATTTCATCAACACCAATGTTATCATACTCCTTAAATCATTTACATTCGTGCTTTTTACATGTTCTAATAATGAAAGTTGATGTGTGGTAAGCATTTCGTTTAATAATGCTCTTGTGAGTAAGAAACGTTCTGATTGATCTGGTAAGAAATATACGCCGTCTTGTAAAAGTGTTGATTTCCCTTCAATGCCAATATCGGAAGTCATTCGTATAAATAAACTTCCATCCTTTTTTAACACACGTACCAATTCAGAAAACATTGCTTTAAAATGTGTTTCACTTTTTGCAAAATGTAAAACAGCATTGCACAAAACATGATCAAACATAGTATCAGAAAAAGGTAGTTTTTCTAAAGCTGATACTTTAAAATTCTCAGAAAGTTTTGGATATCGTTCTTGAAGATTTTTTATATGTTCTGTATTGATATCATTTGCGTAAAATGGAATACCACTTTGGTGGAAGTAATGTAAATTTCGCCCACTTCCGCAACCTGCATCCAAAATCAGATCATTTTGTTGATAGCGTCCTTTTAAAATTTGATCTATCAAATAAATATCTGCATTCCCTAAAATTTCGGTTAAAATGTGTTGTTTCATACTAGTAAAATAAGGAATTCAATTTACAATTCTAATAGTTTTATTTCACACCTTAAAAAAGTTATAATTCACAAGCAAATATTTCTTAAAATCGCATGGTCTATCTGCAAAAAATCCGTATTTTATATAGTATAATATACGTAAAAAATAGTTGATATAAAAACGTATTTCGCAACCATAGTTGCCTATTAAATAAGCATTTGTGATGTATCTTTGCAGTACAAAATTCTTCACCATGGATACAGAAATTCTCGCTCGAATCCAATTTGCTTTCACAATTGCCTTTCATTACATTTATCCGCCTTTAAGTATTGGTCTTGGACTTTTAATGGTACTGTTTGAAAGTATGTATATCCGTACAAAAAACAAGAAGTATCACATCCTCGCAAAATTCTGGACAAAAATCTTTGCACTCACCTTTGGAATTGGTGTTGTGACTGGTATTGTGATGGAATTTGAATTTGGAACCAATTGGGCAGTATATTCACGGTATGTAGGTGATGTGTTTGGAAGCGCCTTAGCTGCTGAAGGGATTTTTGCCTTTGCTTTAGAGAGTGGATTTCTCGGAATTTTACTTTTTGGATGGAATCGTGTAAAACCTTGGGTACATCTAGTCTCTACCATTGGTGTGTTTCTAGGTTCTATGTTTTCTGCCGTTTGGATTGTGGTAGCCAATAGTTGGCAACAAACACCTGCAGGTTACCAAATTGTTGGGGAAGGACTCAATGCACGAGCCGAAATCACTGATTTTTGGGCCATGGTTTTTAATCCTTCAAGTGTAGATAGAGTACTTCATGTTTGGCTAGGTGCATTGCTAGCTGGTGCGTTTTTAGTTTTAAGCGTACATGCCTATTATATTGTAAAAAATCGTTTTGTAGAAATTTCAAAACCTGCATTCAAAATTGCATTGGTCGTTGCGGCTGTATTTTCGTTGGCGCAATTATACACAGGGCATCATTCTGCGGAAGGCGTAGCAGTAAATCAACCTGCAAAACTGGCTGCCATGGAAGGGCATTTTAAAGCCAGTGCGCCTGCAGATCTGTATTTGTTTGGTTGGGTTGATAAAGAGTCGCAGGAAGTGACTGGACTTAAAATTCCTGGCGGACTTTCCTTTTTGCTACATTATGATACAGAAGCGCCCGTTACAGGTTTAAATGCCTTTCCCGAAGAAGATAGACCTGGACAAATTAATGCCGTATTTCAATTTTATCATATCATGATTGCTATCGGAATGATCCTTATCGGATTGTCCTTATACGGCGTTTTTCTTTGGTGGAAAGGAAAACTATTTCGTAAAAAAGGATTGCTTTGGGTATTTGTATTTGCTGCTATTTTGCCACAAATTGCCAATCAAGCAGGTTGGTTTGCTGCCGAAATGGGACGACAACCTTGGGTTGTATATGGACATTTGCGAACCAATGAAGCCTTTTCACAAGCTGTGACTGATAATCAGATATTGTTCTCCTTAATTCTATTTATGATTGTATATGCCTTCCTATTCTTATTATTTATCTATTTATTGAATAAAAAGATTCAGCATGGACCATATGAAGCTTCGAAAAAGGATGATAATGATAGACCGTTAAACAAAGAAATAACACAAGTAGTAATTGGAAATTAAAAGCGTATGGAAACTTTTTTAGGATTAGATTATCCCACTTGGTGGTTTTTAGTAATTGGTGGATTGTTCTCTGGATACGCCATCTTAGATGGTTTCGATTTTGGAGCTGGTGCTTGGCATTTATTTTTCAAGAAAGATCACAGTCGTCGTATTGCCATGAATGCTGTTGGACCTGTTTGGGACGGAAATGAAGTATGGCTTGTAATTGGTGGCGGTGCATTATTTGCTGGTTTCCCAGTGATGTATGCAACCTTTTTTTCAAGTATGTATATTCCGTTTATGCTATTTTTAGTCTTCCTGATTTTGCGAGGTATCTCTATTGAAGTCCGAGGGAAAGAAGAATGGCCTTGGTGGCGAAATATGTTTGATATTATTTACAGTGTTTCCAGCATTATGCTAGCGTTCTTGTTAGGTGTTGTTCTCGGAAATGTATTGCAAGGATTGGCTATTGGCCCAGAATATCAATATCAAGGAGCAGGATTTTTTGAATTCTTAAATCCATATTCTTTATTGACTGGATTTACTACGTTATTTCTATTCATGACACATGGTGCTATTTATTTACTGGTTAAAACGGAAGGTAGATTGTTTGCTAAATTGACCATTCTTATGAAACGAGGATTGATTTTATTTATGGTTTTCTTTGGCATCACTACAATGTATACTTTGTTATATATCCCACATTTATCTGATGATTTTAAAGCGAATCCAGTTTTATTTGCCGCACCATTAATTACGTTTTTGTCGATTGCAAATGTGCCACGATTGGCAAATAAAAAACGATACAAACTCGCATTTATATTTTCGTCTATTACCATTGCTTCCATGTTGGTTTTGGTTGCGATAGAATTATATCCAACACTGTTATTTTCTACAGTAAATGCGCAATACAATATTGATATATACAATGCTGCTGCTTCAGAAGGTTCTATGGAAAACATGCTGATTATCGTGGCTATTGGAACACCTTTGGTATTAGGTTATACGTATTTTGTATACCGAACATTTAGAGGAAAAGTTCAGCTAGACGAAACTAGTTATTAAACACTCTGTAACCTAAGTTACTTCCATCTCGATTGGTTTTTCTTTTTTTTGCTAAGAAATTACTCGTTATGGAATGGATATATGAACCTTGGCCATGGTATGTTTCTGGCGTCATGATTGCGCTAGTGATGTTTTTATTAATCATGGTTGGAAAAAACTTTGGAATGTCTGGAAATTTGCGAACTATTTGCAGTATTTGCGGCGCAGGAAATAAAGCTGATTTTTTTAAGTTTTATTGGAAAGCACAACGTTGGAACTTGATAGTAGTATTAGGAACAATGATTGGCGGATTCATTGTGCATGATTTTTTAATGCTTGAAGATGCTGTCGCCATCAACTCAACTACAATTGCTGATTTACACGCTTTAGGTTTTGAAAGTGCTGGAAAAGCGTATTTACCTGAAACCTTATTTTCTTTTGAAGCTTTCTCTACTATAAAAAGTTTTTCATTACTCATTATTGGCGGATTTTTAGTTGGTTTTGGCGCGCGCTATGCTGGCGGTTGTACATCAGGTCATGCCATTTCAGGGTTGAGTAATTTACAAGTACCTTCACTCATTGCTGTGATTGGTTTTTTCATTGGCGGTTTACTCATGATTCACATTTTATTTCCTTTACTTTTTTAAATTATGAAAAGAACTATTATGTATTTATTGATCGGGATTGTATTCGGAATCACGATGATGAAGTCGGAAACAGTCTCCTGGTTTTGCATTTATGAAATGTTCATATTTGAATCGTTTCATAAGTATGGAATTATTGGAGTTGCGTTTTTCTTAGGTGTGATCATGACTCAAATTATCAAACGCTATAAGATAAAGTCGTTTTATGGAGAAGCGATTTTATTTCCACCGAAATAGAAAAAAGCAGCTCGTTATTTAATTGGTAGAATCATTTTTGGTTTAGGTGTTTGGTGCTAGAAAAATCATAAACCTAAGATTCACAATTACATCTAAATACTATATTAAAAAAGTAATCGTTTCATAGTTTAGAAAACTAACAACCGATGATGAAACAAACTTTACTATTCCTTTTTTTCTAACGTTTTTTACTGGATATACCCAAAACGATACTGTGTTTTAGGTAAAAATTGACGCTAATGTAGAAAACGCTAATGATCCTGAAGAGAAAGAAATTATAGTACTTTGGACAGCGTATTTACAATCTGGAGAATTCAAAAATTCAGAAATTCCTTTTTGGGGCACCAGTGAATATCATATTCCAGATGATTTTTTATGGATGGTTGATCTTAGATCCGTTCGTACTAGAACTCCAAAAGTTCAATGTACAGTTTTAGGTATTTTTAAGGTGGAAAATGGTCATTATGCGATAAAAACTTCTTTAGCCCATTTAGATAAAAATAATACCATTGTTTTGGAAGCAATCCTTTCTGTATATGTTAAAAAAGTAAATGGAAAATATGTGCTTGTCATTAGTCCTCAGTATCATCAAAATGTTTAGCAAAAAAAGCAATTTGGCGCTATCACCTATTATATTCATCCTCTACATCAATTTGATGAAAAAGATGCTTCTCGCATGAATGCTTTTAATGAAGAAATTGCAAAAATTTTTAAGGTAGCTCCAATTTCATTTAATTATTATGTGAGTAGTTATTCTGGAGAAATTGTACGTTTGATTGGCTATGATTATATGAGCAAGATTTACATTTCTGGTTAAACTGGCGGCTTGGCAGATATTCATAACCGAATTGTGTATGCTGGAAATAATTCAGCGTATTATGCACATGAATTGGTTCATATTTATACATACGAACTTTTCCCAGATACCAATTATTTTTGGTTAAATGAAGGATTTGCCACGTATATGGATGGAAGCGGTGGCAAAGATTTGGCTTGGTATACTAAGAAATTGAAAGCGTATCTTTTAGAAAATACTGATTTTGAAATTTCTCTATTAGAATTGCGCGGTTATATTCCAAATGGTGAAGATCATACCTAATTTAGGTATGTTATTGGCGGATTGATTTGTATAAAAGTTTTTGAAAAACACGGAATGCAAGGTGTTATTGATGGCTTACGAACTGTAGACACAGATGCAGACTTTTTCAAGTTTATCAAAGAGAAATTAGGTGTAAACAAAGAGAGATTTTCTGCTTATGTTAGAAAAATTGCTGCGGAATAAATTAATCGTAGAAGATTTTGACACATCTTTTTCTCAATATTTATCTAATGTAAGATCTCAATACTCATAACTAAAATTATATCAATTTCTGCGATCTCGCTTTTTGTACCGCCTCCATTTTGTTATGTACTTGCAATTTTCGGTAGATGTTTTCAATATGTTTGCGAATGGTGCCAGAGGAGATGAATAAGTTTTCTGCGATTTCGTTATAATTCAATCCTTTGCTCAATTGTAGTAATACATCAGTTTCTCGTTTGGTGAGTTTTACTTTTTCTATCTCTGAATCTTCTGTGATTTCGATCGGATTTCGTAATAGATTCAACGCTTTTAAAGCAATACTTGGCGACATTGGCGCACCATTATTCACCACTTCCAGAATGGATTTATGAATGTTTTCTGCGTTGATTTCTTTCAACAAATAACCATCAGCACCAGCTTGAATTGCTTTAAAAATATTTTCTTCATCATCAAAAACAGTCAGCATAATGATTTTGATTTGCGGATGTTTTTCCTTGATGATTTCTGTTGCTTTTATACCATCCATTTCAGGCATTTGAATGTCCATCAGAATGACATCTATATTGTGATTTGCTTCCAATTTCCCAATCATCTCCGCACCATTTGCTGCTATAAATTTAAACACAAAATCGTCAAAGAAAGATAGTTTTTCAATCACCGCTTTGGCTAAAAAATGATTATCTTCTGCAATAGCTATTTTGAGTTTCATGATTTTAGTTTTATTGGTTTACTCGTGAATTTTCTATTTATTTTGATCATACCTCAACTACACTTTACATGCAGCGTTCAGCACGAAATGTTACTTTTTAAATAGTATATTTCACTATAATTTCTGTTCCTTCTGCTGGTTTTGCGTTGATCTTTATTTGCGCATTAATTTCGCCCATACGTTTTTGCATATTATTCAATCCATTACCAAGTGAAACGGTTTCTTTTTCAAATCCGATCCCATTATCTTTTATGCTAAATATGATTTGACTGCTTTCTTCTTTAAAATCAACCGTAACCAAATCTGCATTTGCATATTTTAGTGAGTTATTGATTGCTTCTTGAATGACACGAAATAAGTGCATTCCTTGAATTGCGGTGAACTGAATGGATGCATTTACTTCATTATTGAACTTAAATTTAACTTCCTGCTTGGCGATTTTGGCTTTTTCAATAAACGCGAGTGTTCTGCTTTGTAAATCTGTCAACGAAATTTCATCTTTGTTCATTGCCCAAATAGTATCTCGCAATTGATCGATGGTGGATGATGTAAACTCACTTATACAACTCAGTTTGTCTTTGAACTCTTGAGTTACTTCCTTGGAAGCATACTTTAAGTTATCAATTGATGAAATGATAAATGATAGTTGCGCGCCAATATTATCGTGTAAATCGCGCGAAATTCGCAAGCGTTGTTCTTGTAATTTGTTTTGCGTTTCCGTCTCTTTTAAGGCTACTTTTAGTCTATTTTCTTTGATTAATTGTCGATTCTTTAATTTCTGTTGATTGTAAAATAGATATCCGATTATTAAAATTAATATTGCCAAGCCTAAAGCACCATAAAATTGATATTGACGTTTTTGTAGTGTCAACTCTTTTTCAGCGATATCGGCACGTTGTTCTAGAATTTGACGTTCTTTTTCAGCAGTTTTATATTTGGTTTCCATTTCAGAAATACCATCTGCAAAACGTTTGTTGTAATTCTCAATTGTTAATCCATAAATAGAGTCGCCCAATTTGCTTGCTTCTTCATAGGATTCCATCAACATTAACATTCGTTTTTTCTCTACATATGCATATAATAATGAAGGATTGTCGTCTGCTTTTCTATAGATTTTTGATGCTTTATCAAACATTTTTTGCGCCTGATGGTATTGCTTATTATTGGTAAATATGTTTCCTTTTTTTATCATTGCAAAACCTTCTTGTCCAAGGTTTTTATCTTTTTGAGCAAAATGAATGGCACTATCCAAAAATTTAAGTGCTTTCTGTCGGTCTTTTAATTGATTGTAGCTTTCGGCTAATAAGCTGTAGTTTGAAGCTAACTTTGTATAGTTTTTAATTTGTTTATTGATAGAGATTGCCTTATCTAATCTGTTGACTGCATCCTGTAATAAAGCGTCATCTTTTTGTTGCATGCCCAATTCAATATTAACCGCACCTATATTCGCTAAAGCACTAGTGGCTAAATCTTGACTGATGTACTGCTTGTTAGCGATTACTTCTAACATAACTTCTTTAGTAGCTTCACGGCGATTTACATAATAGTAACAAATTCCTATTTTGTAACGTCCGCGATAATAGTTTGGGTAATCTTCTTGCAGTTTGAAAAATTCCGTAGTTTTTAGCAATACTTTCATTGCTTCATCTGATTGTGTATTGCGCGTCAACACTGAACCGCGAATTAAATCAGCTCTGTAATTGTATGAAGAATCTTGAATTTGTGGCAGCAATGCATCGAGTTTTTTTAAGTACACTTGCATCGAATCTAATTCGCGTTTTTGATTGAAGGTTTCACTTTGCTGTTCGTACGCTTCAAACAATGCGATAGCCTCTTGTTTTGCTTGTGCAATATCTGTTTGAGCAGCAAGAACTGCTGTTATACATGAGAAGAATATAAGCATGCGGTATTTCATCTTTATAAAGATAAAAAATGTTTTGGTTGGTTTTGTTTTGTGTGATGCTTCACACTAACAATATTCTTACTTTTCAGCTAAAATTCCTATACGAAGAGTTGCGTATTTTTTGAATTGAAGAATTAAATTATTGTATGAGCTACTAAATCAAATTCTCTATAACGATTTACAAAATAAATATTATTTATATAATCCGAATTCGAAAGTATTGATCGGCAAATATAATTGCCCAACTGATTATTAAAACTAACAGAATTGTAACAAGTTGAAACTTCCAATTTAATTTATACTTTTTACTTATGATATATACCAAGGTGAATAAAAAGATGCTTACAACGAGGGATAATGTATGTGTTCCTATTCCTAAATATTGGCCAACACGAGCTTCATCATTTGGATTCATAAAATTCATAATTCCAGCCATAAAACGCATGTAAAATGCTGTAAATAGTACTAGATATAGAAGTTTGTGCCAACCTTTTGATTTTAATAACAGAAAGGCAATGACAGCTTGCAAAATAGTAATGATTGGTCCTGAAATAGAAATAATAGCTTGATGTATTTCTGCTGGTTTTTCTCTGTTAATAGTTCCTACGCCATTCAATCGCATAAAAGCTTTATAACCTAAGAGCTCACTTGTAAGCCAATGTGCAAATTCATGAATAAACCAAGTAAATAGTACTACGACTATTCCTATGAAAATATACTTTGGGGTTACTTTTTGATTGTTCATTGTCGCTTTTGTGAGTGTTGCTTAAATTAACAAAAATTCTAATGTTTTTACTCGATAATTGAGATTTGATAGTTGCATTGATTCGCGCTAGCACTTAACAAACTCACTTCAAACAAGTTGAGGTTTCATATAACTTTTGCATGTAGTTTTTTAAATAAAAAATCTGTTATAATGGAGAAAATGACATAGATAAGAATATACTTAGGCATATATAAAAACGAATAGAAAACTCCATAACTTTCGCGTCCGCTTGCATAGGGTTCACCTGTAGAAGCATCAATCCAAAAAGAAGCCATTATGATTGTGAGCATAAACAGTATTGGAATAACTATAGTACCCAAAACGGCTACTATTGAAACCTTTTTTTGAGGGTTCTTTTTGCGGAAACGGTATATTTTCCAGACATGAAATAGCACAATAAAACTAATGAGTATTACTGCTAGCCAAAAGAATTCTATACGGAGTAAGAATATTGCAAAACTGCTCAGTTTGGGAATTCGAGTGATTTGAATAATGTCTACAGACAATTTGTTAAAGTGATAATTTGCAATTCCATTGATATCACCATTTTCTGGTGTTCCAAGATTGATGGCTATTTGATCTTTTACTTTGCTTGTATCAATTGTGATATCTAGTGTTCCAAATGACTTCCAGTATTTTGCTGGTGCCAATGCATAGCGGAAACTATCTTCATGTAATCGATTGTGTTTGTAACGCCAATTTGTACCTCTGTAATGCACTTTGATGCTGTGTTTTCTTGCTGCAATATCTGTTTGAAAGTATAAGAAGTCGTTTAGTGAAATCCGATCACTCCTACCATATTTGAACTCATTTTCAAGTTCGCGTATCGCTTTTTGATCGGTTTCATATAAGTATAGAAAGTTGGTCAGTTTTTCTTTGTCATCTCCATATAAATCCCAAAAATTTTCCTGTTTTTTGAAGCATTATTTTTTTACCATTAGTCGTGGCTTCAAAATTTGTATAGTATTCCGAAGCATAGAAAAGTTATGGGATTTGTGCACCGCTTTTTTCAGCATTGATAATATATTCAATCTCAAAGTCAGCATACTGAAAATCCTCATCAATCGCAATACGTAAATTTTCATGTAAAATATGCACATATTGACTGATAAATGGACGCGTTCCTAGAGTTCCTTCTTTTACAGGCGAAGCCATATTTGCATGTAATATAATCGTATGAAAGAGACCTATTAGTAAGATTGTAATTTTCATGATGCCTTTCCTTTTTTAGTTTCTTTATTTTATGAAAGTTGATTTTCTTCAAAAAATAAAGAGATTACTTAAAAGATATTCTAAGCAATCTCTTTACAACGACTAACTCGGTCATTTTAGGTATTTAAAGGTATTCCAAACAGTAGAAATTGTAAGTTTGTCTTTAAAATCATCATAATCTTTTGCTTCTTGGTCGTCTCTTGCTGCCATTAACATGATGATACTTGTATTTCCATGCGGATTGGGTTTGGCTATTACATTAAAAAGATAGCGCCCGACAAACTCTTTGCTGATGCCTTCTTTCATAATTCCAATAGCGCGTAGTGACATATATTCTTCTCCATCAAATTCGTGTTCGCCTATATTTTCCTCTTCTATTTTGTAACCTCCACTTTTGAGCATGCTTAAAATTTGATTCATAAAAGTAGCTCCATCTTTTACGATTTTCATGCTACCATTCATAGTGATATATCCAAATGAGCACATTTCTGTAACAACACTATCTTTCCCTACTTCCTGAATCATTCCATACGAGTATGTTTTTTTGCCTTCAACAGGTTTGTCAAATTTTAAACTTTTAGGAATATCCGCTGAAAAGTGTACTGCTAGTTTATCAATTTTCTTGGCAAATTCTTGAGTAACTTCATAAGTCTCCACAGGAATTTCGCATTTTATAAAGCAACATCATACGCAGATTACTATAAGTAGTATTTTAATTTTCTTCATGTAAATTGTATTGATTAGTATTATTGATAGTCTTTGACTTTTGCGCCTTTATTATTAAAAACTCCAAATACCAAATTGCCTGTTTTGCTATATTTCATAGAGCCTAGTCCATCTATTTTATCATTGACAAACATGCCTTTGAAAACAGATTTATCAACATAGGTATACATTCCATAACCATTACGCTTTCCATTTTCAGTATAGGTTCCCGTAAAAGCACTTTTGTTGCTCCACACATAAGTTCCTACTCCTGTGCGCTGTCCATGTTTGAAAAATCCCCAATATTTGTCGCCGTTGTTGTACGTATATTTTCCAAATCCATCATTACAATTCCCTAAGCAATTTCCGTTCGTTTTTCCTGATTTGTAATCTGCTCCTTGTTTTTCAACTAGTTTCCCATTTTCAAATCTTCCTGCACTTGTGATTTGCAATTCTTTACTCATTGTATAGCCAAGCCCATGTTGTTTTCCATCTTTCCAATTTCCGATATAGATATTTCCGCTGCTCCATTTGTAATAGCCAAATCCTTCACGTCGATTGTTTTTGTATTGTCCATGATAAAATCCACCTTCTGGATATGATATGTAAGCAAGTCCATCAATAGCGCCATTTTTAAAGGTTGCTTTGGTAATAATTTCGCCCACTTTTATTTTTCCCCAACCTTCCATGCAATCGCCTTCGATGCAATCTAACTTACTAGTTGTATTTGTTTTAGTTTTTTTATAATCGCTACCTAGTTCACCATTATATCTTTTTCCTATACGTACTTTTCCATCTTCTGCCATTCTGAATCCTGTGAGTACATATTTGGGTTTTTCATCTACAAAAATGACAGGATCTCCATTCGTCAAATATTCAAATCGTGCCTTTTTGTAATCGATGTGTTTCCCTTTGTCTACGATGAAAAAGTTTTCCTTTTTCAACTCTCGTATGTACAAAATCGAAGCTGTATCAGCAGAGAACAACTCCATTTGTTTTACTTTCTGATCTTTGATGTTTTTGTAGTTTCGAATGATGTAAGTTCTACCTAATATTTTATCTATACGATAATCGATCATGTGTGGTCCAAGAAAGGCAAAGTCACGCGATTTTACTTTGTTGTATCCATGTACATAGTTGATAAATTTTCCATCGTATGCATAATTCATGTATGGATTCCCTTTAGAAAGAATATTTTTTACTGGAATTCGAGTATCAATCGTATGGCTTTCTGGAATAATATTCTGAATAGTATAATACGTTTCTGTTAATCCGTCATAAATTACTCTTTCATTTGGTTTTACACCTTTACTTACAGCAATTTCTGTACTTCGTTTACCATTTACATATATTGTACTTGTTTTTTTAGCTGTTTTCCGCTCGCTCATTTTGTAATATCCGTATTCAATTTTCACAGGTTTGTTAGCATCACTGAAATAACGATTTAAGGTTTCAAAGTGTTTTGCATCTGCTCTATCTGCATCGTAAAAGTCAATTTTATTTCCTTTAGCATCTGTTTTTACTATATAGCGATATGTTCCTGATTCCACTATTTCTTTTACCAAAAAGCCATTGATATAGTATGATTTTGCAGTAAATCCGCGTCTACCATTAGTATATGTATATGCCATATCAACAATTAAAGAATCTCCTTTTTTACTGTAGGTAAACAAACGCTTTTGACTCAGTTTTCCTTTCTTTTTTATAGATGTTTTAATCAAGCGATTTTTGGTATCGTAGGTATATGTTTTTTCGTCTCCATACGAGCTTTTTTCATATACCAATAAGTCATTTGCATTAAATTTATATATTGAAGTACTTCCATTTTTGTATTTGAACTTGGTTTTATTTCCACGGGAATCGTACTCTAATGTATCATTGTAATTATTTCCAGTAATTCTTCCATTGGTATCGTAGTAATAACGTATTCCATAGTTGAATGTTAGATTTCCTTTTTTGTCAAAAATCTTTCCCGCAGAAGAATAAATATCTCCTCGTAAAAAGAAGTGCTCCTTTTTATGCTTGAAACCAATTGGGTTTCGCGGCGCATTCTCGATATCTATTTTTTGTGCAATTGTTAACTGACACATAAAACAGTAAAGCAGTATAAATACTATGTTTTTCATTGTATATGTATTATTTATTTTTAAATTTCTTTGAGTGTATTCATTAAATCATCACACATGTGAATTTTTACGGGCAAACCACTGAATACATTTTTTGATAATTGTCCCTTTAAGAGTGTTAATAAACTCAGTGTTCCTTCATGTTCCAATCTTCGTTTATCTATGACGAGTTTGAATATATAATTCATATTTTCTCTATCTAATACTACTACTTTTTTGATTTCATCGTCTGCAAAGCCATTTTCAATGAGATAGTCTTTTAATTTTTCAACATCGTGCGGAACTACTTTATTGGTGTAGCGAATTTCAGTAGCTTTTGCCATGATGGATTTATGTGCATCTTGTAATGTATGTATTTGCAATGTGTTAAAATGACTATCACACAGATGCAAATCGATTGACAAATCCATATATTCTGAAATTTCTCTAGGGAAAAATTTGAAAACATGTGACAAAGAGTTGTCTTCTAAAAACTGTTCTTTTACAACCATTTTAAAAATATATTTGTCTCCTTCTTTAAGAAATTGAACAGATTTTAGTTCACCATTAGTAAACCCTGAATCCATTAAACTTTCCCCAAGTTTATCTGCTTCGACTTCCGTTACACCATCTTTATAATAAATCTCTGTTCCGTCAAAAACTTTCTTTTCTCCATAATTTGTACAAGCTGCTATAAGCGTTAATAAAAGAAGTAGTATTCCTGTTTTTCTCATCATGTTTAGGATATTAATATTCTGAATTACTGTTTATTAGATATTCAAAATTCCCTTTTTTTAACAGTGTATACAATACGACATATTGCGTATTTTTCTAGGTAATAGCGCTATTTACATTTTGCGGTATATCTTCTTTGATTACCTGTATACCCTAATTCTATTGCCTTTTTCCAGTTTGCGCAAGCATTTGTAAGATCGTGCTTCATGTCATAAATATTTCCTTTATTGGAATACGCTTTTCCATTCGTTGGATCAAAAATGATCGCTTTTTCAAAGTAACTCATCGCTATATCTATGTTTCCTTTTTTGGCATTACAAACCCCCATACTATTGTATACTTCTGGTTGATTTACATTTATAGAAATTGATTGTTTGTAATCTGCCAATGCATCGTTTAAAAAACCCATTGCATCATGTGCTCCACCACGAAAAAAGAATGCTTCTGCATGTTTGGGATGTAACTCAATTACTTTAGAATAGTTTGCTATGGCAGCTTTATAATTTTTATAATCGGTACCTGCGTTTCTTTTGTTGATTAGCGCCGTATGGAATCCAGCTTTGTAAAAATAAGCATCTATGGAAGTATTGTCTAATGCAATAGCTTCTTCGCATAGTTTGATACCTTCTGTAAACTTTTGCTGCTCTTTTTTTACCAAAGCACTATCAAGTGAGCTTTTGGTGGTTTGCGCATTTGCAAATGATACTATACACAAACTCAAGAGTAAATATATACATTTCATAAGTGATAATTTTAGGACTTAAAATTCTTTATTTAAACATCACGAAACAATACGATGAATTGCGTATTTTAATAATTAACATTGAAAAAGCCTTTATTTTTCTTACAAAATAAAGGCTTTTAAAAAATCAGTTTTTATAAACATTTTTGAAAAATAAATTTAACCATAAAACTATCCCCAAAAACAACACACTTACAATTAATACATTATATATCAATAAATTAACACTTTAATACTACAAATACTCAATTATAACAATAAATTATTTTGTTCAATTATTTTATATTTTTATCAAACAGATAGAAACCTCCAAAACTACAATCAGGTATTATCACCCATAAATTTAAAAAAGAATATTCCTACTTTTAATACCTAATAATCTAAAAAAATAAAACTATGTCACAATCCAATTCAAACTTACTGAATTACATTAGTTTGTTAATGCATGACGATGATGCATTGCATCAATTTTTGATTGATCCAATTCAGGCAGAGAAAAACCATGGGATTACCAAAGCAGAACGTGCTGTACTTCGAAGAACAGTAGCACATTTGAGCAACAAATCTAAAAACGGTTATACTGTTGCTAGACACGCAGGTTCGTACAGACGTTCGTTGCGTTTGCTACAAAATGTGTTACACAATGTAGGTTCTAAAATGCATCAAGATGCTTCACATCCCGAAGTTAGCTTAAGCCCTACACAAGGAAGATATTCATTTTCAATGATTATCTATTTCCCTCACGTCACTACTGGTCAATATACAGACTTTACTTGTAAAAATAACGCTTATCTAGAAGCTAATTATGGTTCTCCTTATTCACTACAAAGTCAAACTTTCACTGTTAGATCTGACAGCAAAAATCCTACAATACAAGAAGTTATGGATCTAATTGTTAAAAACAGTAATAATTCAATCGATTATGTTCCAGTAAAAATGAATGGAGAAGAATATGTAAAGTCAATATCACACACTACTACAGAAGTTTCTGCTGATATTAGTAATGTTTGTTATAATCTTGATGAAAATCCAAATGCTGATTCAGTTTTCTGGTTTTACTCTGTAAATGGGAAAGCAAATCCAATTACTTCAGGTGTAGTTGGAGAGGCATTCTCAACCTTTAAATTAAGACCAAATGATACTGTATTCTGGCAGTTAATTGCTCCTGATAAGACGTATGGTTTTCAACCATGTGCAGCAACAAAAGGTAACGCAAATACAAACTCTTAATATTAAAAATACCGTCAAATAAAAGTCAAAGTACAAACTTTGGCTTTTTAGTTTTTGCAGTTGTGACTGTTGCACGTATCTAATGCAAAATAATCATTGATATTGAATTTTCGATCTTCAAATTTTTCTTCAAGTATTTTAAAATTTTGAATGCGATCTATGCGAAAAGCACGCATATCATTACGCAGGTGACACCATGCAATTAAAATCCATTTATTATCTGTAGAATACATGGCATAAGGTTCTATTTTACGATTTGATATTTGATAATCGTTTGCTTTCTTATAATTGATTTCCATGACATTAAAATTGGTCACTGCCAACTGAATTTCAGAAAGCGCATCACTAAAAGTATCTTCTAACTTCCAATTAAATACATGAATTTTATCACTTAATATTTCACTTTTTTCTTGGACAGATGTTTTAAAAACTGATTTAATTTTAGTCAATGCTTCTTTAAAGTCATTTACGAAAGAAGCATCTTTGGATTGATTGATGATATGTTCAGCAGTAATCAGCGCATTGGCTTGCTTTTCGGTAAATTGTACAGGTGCAATCGTATACGTATCAATCAAACTGTAGCCTCTACCTTCTAACGTATATACAGGTACGCCAGCTTCCTCTAACTTTCGAATATCTCTGTAAATTGTACGTACGCTAACATCATATTTTTCTGCCAATTCTGACGCAGTTAACAATCGTTTTGATCGTAATAATGTGAGTATAGATATAAGTCTTGCGAGTTGTGTCATGATATTTTTTCAATCAGTCTAAAGATTCCGTTTTGGTTAACCTAAACTTGATTCAGTTTCCCTTATATATTCATCACCACTTTATAAAGTTCTGAATCAAGTTTAGATTCCCATTAAAATAGTCTTTTTTGTTAATTCATAGAATGTAATGCTACTCTATTTCCTTCTGAATCGATGAATTGTGCAATGAAACCATTTTCTTGAATGTCTGTTTTTGGCATGATGATTTTTCCTCCTGCTGCTTCAACTTTTCCTAAGGCAATACTTAAATCATCTCCGCCATTTAGATATACTGTTGAACCATCTTGTGAAGGATTTGAACCTTCCATTTGCATGATAGCGCCGCCAACATTATGATTTTCCATATCGTATGGAAAAATTCCATATTTCATGTTATCCATATGATGATCTTTAATTTCTTCTCCTAAAATTTCAGAGTAGAATTTTTTTGCTCTTTCATATTCTGTTACTGGAATTTCAAACCAATTTACTGCGTTTTTCATGTTGTTGTATTTTTTTAAGAGTTAATAATACTGCAAATGTATCCGCGTCTTTGACAGATGATGTCAGAGGTGTTTTTTATTTTTTAAAAATTAGTGTTCCGCGTTGAAATTTACACACATCTTCCACATTTGAAAGTTGTTTATATTTCTTTAAAACGTCTGGATGAATCTCTGTTGTTGGCAATGGATTATGTATTCTATAATTTTCTCCAATAAAGTCAATTACTTGTAATTTGTTTGCTTCGCACAACTCCAAATAATATAAATATGACAAGCGATTGGTATAGGCAATCGCATTTCCTGCCCAAAAATCCCAAGTGTTATCTGAATACTTTAAAAAGTTAAATTCCGAAATATTTTTGTCTTGAAAAAATCCAGGGTTTGCAAAGTGATCTATAAAATTGATGGTATGTATAGCGCAACCGTCCTTGGTTAGCCAAGTTTTCATTTTTATAAATAATTGTTTTAAAAATGCTGGTGAGATGTGTTCAAAAACCACTTGCGAACAGATATAGTCAAATGAATTGCAAGTGTTTTCGATATCGCTTAGTGTGTATTTCGGAATGTAAATGATGTTGCAAAATTTATACAACTTTTCAAGTGTTTGAAACGATTGTATCTGCTGTAATTTTTCTTTGATTTCTAAAACTGTAAACCTTCCCTTTTCTGATACGGTTTGAAGCAATGTAGCATCATTCAAGTGTATAATTTGTTTTTGAAATGTTTTGATAGAAACATCTTTGGAAATATCAACCGTTACAATAGTATCAAAACCTAACAGGTACAAAACCACAGGCGCAATTAAGGAATATCCTGTACCAATTTCCAATGCTGCTTTTTTAGTGTCTGTTTCTAGCTGAATTTTAGAAGCTTCAAATTTTCGAATGCATTCGTAAAACTGATATAAACACACATTTTTATGATAATCTTTTTTAAGCGTAGCCGGAATGTGATTGAGCTGATCGCCAATCTTAGTGAAATGCAATATTTTTTGCAAACTCGCTTTAATTTTCCAGTGCATACTTTAATTGGTTTTATAAGAATAAATCTTCATTGTTGCATCTACACTTCAATATTAAAAATTTTAATGCAGATCATATCAATTTAGAAACATCAAATATTTTGTTCAATACATAATTTACCTACTTTTCTGGTAATTTATTTTATTTTTTTTAAATAATTTTAACATAATTTTAACTTTTTAAGTATCTTGTAGAAGATCATTGATACGTTCACTATTTTACACAATACCGAACAAAAGCCGAAACCAAGAATATCTAAACCGTTTTAATATTTTGAAAGAAGTTCATAAAAATCTCCATCTTACCTTATCTACCATTGCTATTTTGGTTGTTGGTGCTACTTACGGACTATATCCGAATACGTTTTTACCGTTATTTTTTGATTTTCATGTAGAAAGTACCGACTTAAATCATGTATTTAGAGCCATGATGGGTTGCTATTTTGCGCTTGGAATATATTGGGGATATAGTGTTCTTTTTCAAAAACATTGGCGTAGTGCAACTTTTTCTGTAGTTTTCTTTATGGGCGGATTGGCCCTAGGTCGTTTGCTAAGCATAATGGTAGATGGTGTGCCTTCAACAGCATTTACTGTAGGAACAGTATTGGAAATTCTGTTTGTAATTTGGGGTTGTTATAATTTAAAAGTCTACGCAAAAGAATAATTACATCTCTCTTTTTAGAATATGTATTACGATATAAATCGTTTGGAACGATCTATAAATGTCTTTGTTTTGTCGTATTTTTACACTGATTTTTAGCAACAACATTAGCATGAAGAAAGAAACGTATAAAATATATATTGTAGGAGCTGGAATTAGCGGATTAATCGCTGCACAAATTCTAGAAAATTATGGTTATTATCCTGAAATCATTGAAGCTACAGATCGTGTTGGCGGACGCGTAAAGACTGATATTGTAAATGATTATCAATTAGATCATGGATTTCAAGTACTACTTACTTCGTACCCCGCTGCTCAAAAATATTTAGATTATAATGCGCTCGATCTTCAACATTTTTTACCAGGCGCTACTGTTTTTACCAAAGGAAAACAAAAAACAATTGGCGATCCGTTACGAAAGTTTTCTTTGTTATTTCCTACACTTTTTTCGGGTATTGGAAATTTTTCAGATAAACTCAAAGTGCTCAAACTAAATTCAACCAAAAAGAAAAAATCAATACATGAAATTTTTGCGCAACCAGAAACGACCACACTCACGCATTTGCAAAATTTAGGCTTCTCTGATGATATGATTTCTAAATTTTTCAAACCCTTCTTTAGCGGTATCTTTCTTGAGCCAAACTTAGTGACTTCGAATAGAATGTTTGAGTTTGTATATAAAATGTTTGGCGATGGTTTTGCTGCACTTCCAAAATCAGGAATTGAAGCGATTCCTAAGCAATTGAAATCTAAATTACAACACACCAAATTTCATTTCAAAACAAAAGTCAAAACAATTGAAGACGGAAAAATTACATTAGAAAATGGAACTATTTTAGAAAGCCATTTTACCATTATTGCGACGGAAGCTAGTCAATTAATTTCAAACTTAAAATCGCAAGAAACTGCTTGGAAATCTTGCGAAACCTTGTATTTTGAAACTCCCAAACGTACCATTTCGAAACCTTTGATCGGATTAGGTGCAGACAATACATTACTTGTAAATAATATCTTTTTTCATCACAGTTTGCCAACTGCTTCAAAAGGCACAAAAGAATTGCTCTCCGTCACGATTGTGAAAAAACATAACATGTCTTCTAAATTTTTAATTAAAAAAGTGCAAGAAGAGTTGCAAGAATACTGCGGTATTACAAATTGTAGTTTTTTAAAACAATATAGCATCCCGAGAGCATTGCCAAATTTACAACAGCTTCAATACAATGTATTGCCTTCAGAAACGCGTTTAACAACACAAACTTTTCTCGCAGGAGATGTACAACTAAACGGTTCATTAAATGCTGCAATGTTGGCTGGTGAAGCTGCTTCCTTAGGTGTAGTTGAAACTATAGGTAATATGTAAGTGTTACCTGTTTTTACTTTTTTATTTCAAAATATAAACCTCTAAACTTTATAAATTCCGAAGACTACAATTTATAAACTCTTTTATCGTTATTTAGATTAATTGTCTCGAAACATTTATCTTTCAGCGCTTAAAAAGCGTAACTTTAATACATGTCAAATCTTACCAGAATTCTCACACTTATAATATACTGCTGTTCTTCGGCAATATATGCACAATTGAGTGATTTAGCCCGTATTGATTATACCTACATTCCAAATGCAAAATCAAATATAGAATATGAACGCTTTCGAGCTTTGTTTAATTATCCTGTAAAGTTAAAGGGTGACGACACCTATTTATTTTTTGGATTAGATTACAGTAAAATTAATTTAAAATCTGAAGTTGAGTTTCCTTTTCCAACAGGTGATCTAAGAGATTTTCAATTGTTAGATTTAAGTATTGGGTATACAACTCCGATGCGAAACAATTGGCGACTAGGAATACGATTTCAACCTGGTGTAAGTACAAATTTGGTAGCGGATGCACTGAGCATAAAAGATATCGTTCTTTCAGGAACCGTTATTTTTATAAAACAAGGAAAAAAATATAATGGAAAACATCAAACATTAATTTTAGGAGTTTCGTATGCTGGAAATTCAGGATTCAATTTTCCGTTACCTTTTGTTAGTTATTTCAAGAAGTTTCACCCGGATTGGTCGTTTAATTTGGGAATTCCAAAAACCAATTTACAATATTATTTTTCACAAAAACATAAATTAAAAGCATACGCACAATTAGATGGTTTTACATCAAATTTGCAACGTGAAGTTGCTCTTATTGGTGGAAAAGAAGCTAGAAGTATTAATATGTCGCTAATTTTGTCGGGATTGCAATACGAATATAATTTTACAAAACGATTGCAATTATATTTACGAGCAGCCTATATTTTTTCGATTGATACTGAGCTTAGAAACAAAAATCGAAACATGATTTTTTCCCTAGATAACGAAGCTAAAATTTATTTGAGAACAGGAATTAAGTTTAAGATTTAAAAAAAAAGCGAACCAAAGTTCGCTCTATTTTTTTAATTTCCATTACAAGCATAACTTGCATGTACTCCATCACATGGGCCATAACAGGAAGCATATACACTGTACAAACACCAATCGCCAACAGATTCTTTCATGTATGTTTTACATTTTTCATTTTCAGAAACCATTCCACCAGTAATTTGTCGTACTTCAAATTGAGAAACTTTTTGCTTGTTTAGTTTTAGTGATTTAAGATTTTTTCTTTTCATCTTTTAAAAATTTAAGTTAATACTAACTAGGGTTTGAATTGTTATTTCATTACCCAAATTTTAAAAAGATGTATTCAATTTGTTTCTAGAGTGGTTGTTTTTCGCTTAAATATTTCCAATAGCGCTTGGGAACATGTCGTACATGTAACAACATATTTTTTCTAGATTCAATATTGGTACTTTTGAAATAGTTTTGCCACAATTCTTGAAAAGCCAATTCTTCTTCAGCAAAGAAATCTTCAGAAGTTTTGGTAAAATCAAATTCCTTTGGAAAGTCCATCACAATGGTTTCTACATGCTCTAAATTGTAGTGCAATCCGTAGTTTCGTTTGATATCATAAATAACCCATTTTTGATCTGCATAACGCGATTTAAAATGCTTAGCTAATAATGGCAATACATTAAAATCTGGTTCTAAATTTGCAAAATACAAACCGTCTTTGGTCAATTTAAAACGTACAAAAGCTTCCATACGATGTTTTTCTCGCCCAACACTTCTCGTAATTTTTGAGAGTTTTAAAACCGTAGCATTTGAAAAGTCTTTTTCTATATTTTCTGATGCCTTAAATACTTGTTGAATGTAATCTAGTAGTATATTTTCAACAGAATTCATCTCGCTTAGAAACGAATAATACACTTGATTTCGCCCGTAGGAAGTTAGTTTCTTTTTTAAACCATTCCATACACGATCTGCTTGTAACTTATTGGTAATTATTTCCTCTGTTTCACCAAAAAAAGAACGTTGTACATTGCCCTCTCGTTGAATATCAACCTCTATGAGTTTTTCTTCATATACTTTAAAAACAGCACTTAAAAAACCTTCAAACGAACTATCATATATCAACACTTTTTGCATTAGCCAAATAGATTTAACTGATTACTGGTAGCTTGTCTGAACTTACTTTTGGAATTTTGAAGGATGAATCCTTTGATTTTATTTGGTTCTAAATCGCGACGTTCAAAATCATTAGAATTACAGATTAAGAAATATTTTGCTCTGTTTAGTGCAACTCCCAAACGTTTTAAATGTTCCCAATTGAGTTGGCGGAATTTACGAGCGTTCAATATTTTGTATACAGAAGTCATTCCCAAACCTGGTACACGGGCAAGCATACGTTTATCTGCACGATTTACATCTACAGGAAACTCATGAATATTGCGCAATGCCCACGATAGTTTTGGATCAATATCTAAATCTAAATGCTGATGTGTTTCGTTGACAATTTCATGAATATGAAAACCATAAAAGCGCATGAGCCAGTCGGTTTGATATAATCTATTTTCACGTAACATTGGGACTTCACTTCCTATTTGTGGCAAACGACTATCATAACTTATCGGTACATATCCTGAATAATACACACGTTTCAAATTGAACTTTCTGTAGAAAAAATTGGAAGCTGTCATGATTTGATAATCATTTTCTCCACTAGCGCCAATAATCATCTGAGTACTTTGTCCTGCAGGCGCATATTTTGGTGTGCTTTTGATGATTTTTTTCTCGGCTTTGTATTGAATGATTTCATTTTTGACTTTTTTCATGGGTTTGATGAAATCTTCACGATTTTTATCTGGAGCAAGTCGTTTCAAGCCTTCACGTGTTGGAATTTCGATATTCACACTCAATCTGTCAGCGTACAAACCTGCTTCACGCATTAATTCATCTGAAGCACCTGGAATTGATTTTAGGTGAATGTATCCGTTAAAGTTTTCCTCTAAGCGTAATTTCTTTGCAACAGCGACCAAACGTTCCATGGTATAATCTGCGTTTTTGAAAATCCCAGAACTTAAAAATAAGCCTTCGATGTAATTTCTTCTATAAAAATTAATTGTCAAATCAACTACTTCTTGTACTTTGAAGGCTGCGCGTTTGATATCATTACTTTTTCGTGTCACGCAATAAGCACAATCAAAAATACAATAATTGGTCAATAAAATTTTCAATAAAGAAACACAGCGACCATCTTCTGTATAGGTATGACAAATCCCCATGCCTTTTGCATCTCCTAAACCTTTATTTTTATTGGCACGATCACTTCCGCTTGACGCGCAAGAAACATCATATTTTGCGGCATCTGCCAATAGGTTTAGTTTTTCTTTAATTCGTTCAAACGACATAAAAATAATTTTTTAAGGATTGTAAATACAAACAGATTACAGTTTTACAAATATAACATTTTACAGATTCAAACTAAAACATATTTTTAAATATTCTGTCAAATGTTTTTGAGATCTTATCTATATCTAATTAAATATCAGCATTTACGGAATAATTATTGTGATGATTCACATCGTATTGTATAAACATTTTAACCTCTAATCATTTTATGAAAAGAATTCTACTTCTGTGTTTGTTCTTAACAAGTTTAACAGCTACTGTACACGCAGCCAACAAAAAGAATATTTCGAAAATCGCTATGGAAGCAACGTTTTGTGATGGTTGGAAAGATGGTTACGAAGCTGGCTATAGTTATTACAATATTACAAATCACAAACCGAAACCCGTTTTTATTACGCCTATTTGCCCAATTGCAAAAGCTGGACTAGACTCATATCAAGATGGTTATAATTGTGGATTGATAGAAGGCAAAAAAGATTTCAAAAAGCGCAATCCTAATATTGAAGATGATAACAGTCATCCATTAGCGATTCCTGTCATTGAAAATGATGATGAACGCTCATTTTGTGACGGTTGGGAAGCTAGTTTTGAAGCTGGTTATACCTACTATAATGTGACGAATAAAAAAAGTAAGCCCATTTTCATTACACCAATATGTCCTATCGCAAAAATTGGTGCAGATACTTATCAAGATGGTTATGATAGAGGCAGGCGTCAAGGTTTGAAAGACTTTAAAGATCGTTGATCACAACACTATACCTTTACAAACACGCAACTCCAGATTTACTTGAAATTATAACTTTTACTACCTGAGATTCAAAGCAAAAAAGGAGTTGCTAAGTATTTATAAAATCATATTATTGATATGCTTATCTCTAAAAATTTAATAATGATTTTTTGAGGTAAAAACAGTCTAAATTTATTAATCAATAGTAGTTATAGAAAGTAATTGATATCGTATTTATTTAATTTCGAGTAGCAAAAAAACACTACAATTCTATCATTCAAAATGTATTAAACAGTTTCTTAAGTATGTTTTCTAATTCTGCATTGCGAAGGCTTTTTTGTTTTAAAACAGCAACTATTTAAAGAAAAAACTTACTTTTAATATTGCTAACAAAGTAGTAAATTAACAAATTATTAATACTTATAAGTACGTTGAAATTTATGACAAGTGGATACAACTATTTAAGTTTTCATTGTTTGTAGTACTTCCTACTAGCCTCATTTGTATACTGGCACTTATCTTATTTTCTTATGCCTACTATTCAATACTATTTATTTTTTGCACTTGTAGGTATTTTATACTACAAGTATATTATATTCAAAAAACAATGTGTACATTACAATTTACTGACATTCTTTACCAATAAAATCCTGTTTTATGGATTCGGAAATTTTCAAAAGGATCAGATATATGGAAATCACATGCATTTATAGACATTGTATTACGGCCTTGGTCAACGGTTGTTACCTTAGCCGATAATAAAATTAAATATGGTGCTGAAACTAGAGTGTTCAAACGGAAAATAATTGTGATCATTATACTTCTCTACTTGTTGATTCTTTATACCGTTCACTATTTCAAATCTTATGATTCTTTTGTCACGTATATCATAAGTGCTATTGTATTTATTGTAGCATTTGGCTATATGTATTTGAAGTAGCTTAAATATCGTAATTGATTTTCTAGGGTTACAATCTATTTTCTTGGTATCCTAATTTTAAACATAATTCTAAAGAAACTCTTTCCTACTCCAACTACCTAATTAACAAACACATATATTTCAAAAACTAAATCATATCCTAAAATAAGTTTTTTTCATACGAATTCGTTATTTTTAAAGTCAAACACTAAAAGACATCTACTTTGAAGATTAAAAAATTATGGAAACGAATTTTATTAGGACTCATCATAGTTCCTACTTTAGTAGTAGGTGGACTCATACTATATGTTCAGGTCAACCAATCTGAAATTATTAAAGGAGAAATTGAAAAATTAAATAAAGGACACAAAGGTCTTATTAGTATTGGTGATAGTGAATTATCTCTTTTTGGTAATTTCCCATACATCGCTGTAAAAGTTTATGATTTCAAAATTTTTGAAACAAAAGAAGACAATGCACCAGTTATAATGGATGTAAAAGACATCTATGTTGGCTTTAACCTATGGGACATTGTAAATGGAAATTATGATATTCAATCTTTGATAGTTGAAGATGGTGTTTTTAATATCGTTATTCACGAAAATAATACTACTAATATTCAAAACTCTATCGCTAGCACCTCTGATACAGAAACTCCATCTACGAACATTCATCTAAAGAAAATTAAATTTAAAAACCTTGATATTCATACATTGGATGAAGCTACGAATACAGATGTTGAAAAATTTGTATATGCAGGCACAGGTAGTTTTAATCAAAAAGATAGCATTATCTCAGGGCATGTAGATGCCGATCTTGAATTAAATGTTATAAAAAATGGAGATACCACTTTTTTCCATAAAAAACATTTAGAAGTCCACACAGACGTTGTATTCAATGAGCATACTGGTATTCTTGACATACAACCTTCGGGTATTGTTATGGAAAATGGCGATTTTGAATTAAAAGGCTCTATAGATGTAAAAAATGATGTAGACCTTGACCTTTCCATAAAAGGGAAAAAGCCCAATTTTGATATGTTTATAGCTTTCGCTCCGGCAGATGTGATTCCAGTTTTGGAAAAATACAAAAACGCTGGTGAAATTTATTTTAACGCTAGTATTCAAGGTGCTGCCAATAAAGGAAATAGACCATTTATAAATGCTGATTTTGGAGCTAAAAAAGCCTTTTTAGAAAATACTAAAAAAGGAAAAAAGATAGATAACATGGGCTTTAGTGGTCATTTTACAAATGGCGAAAATAGAGATACAAGTACTATGGAATTCTCACTCACAGACATGACCGCTTCATTAGAAAAGGGAGAGTTTAAAGGTGCTATTCTGGTTAAGAATTTTGAATCGCCAGAAGTAGACATGCAAGTCGACTCTTACTTTAATCTAAATTTTATTGCCGACTTTTTTGATTTGGAGCAAGTACAAGGTGCCTCTGGAGAAGTTTCGTTAAAAATGAATTTTCACGATATTATAGATATTGACAGACCCGAAAAAGCTTTACAAAAACTCAATCAAGCATACTTTGCACAGTTGCGTGTAAAAGACTTAAGTTTAAACGCCAAAAACCTTCCCGCTCCTTTAGATTCATTGAATGTAGATTTGGTCATGAATGGTAAAGAAGCAACATTGAAACAATTTGATATGTCAATAGGTAATACAGATCTATCCATTAGTGGTTTTCTGTCTGACTTACCCGCTATAGTGCATCATACGAATATTCCAGTAGAAGCTCATTTTGATATTACTTCTGAGCATCTGGATATTGCACAATTGACAGGATATTCTGAGTTAGATTCTATCCAAAAAGGTATTGATGAGCAAATACAAAATCTTAGTTTAGGATTTTCTTTTAAGGCTTCTGCTAAAGACTTTACAGAATCTAAGTATTTACCAAAAGGTGAGTTTTTTATTGATAGCTTACATGCTGGCTTAAAACATTATCCACATAAGCTACATGATTTTCATGCTGATGTATTAATCGACAGTACGGATTTAAAAATAGTAGATTTCACTGGATATATTGATGATAGTGATTTTCACTTTGATGGACTCATACACGATTATACATTTTGGATGCAACCCGAACTTAACGGAGATGTAGACTTAGATATCAACATCACTTCCAACAAGTTAAGATTGGAAGATGTTTTTTCGTATGGAGGTGAAAATTATGTTCCTGAAGAATATAGACATGAAGAATTTGATGATTTGGCATTGCATTTTGACTCTAGTATGCATTATAAAGATTCTGCTTTGCATTCCATCGATCTGGCTTTAGACAAATTAAATACAAAAATGAAATTGCATCCGCTTCGTTTTCATGATTTTAGAGGAAATATTCATTATGAGGACGAGCATATTGTTATAAAAGATTTTCATGGAGAAATAGGAACCACTAATTTTAATTTCGATTTAAATTATTATTTAGGAAAAAATCAAGAAATAAAGAAAAGAGATAATTACCTAGCGGTAAAAGCAAATTACATCGATTATGATGCTCTTTTTAAGTTTGATTTACAGCCACCAAAACCAACAGAAGTTGTTGCATCAAAAACTGCTGATGTAGCAGAACATGCCAATGCTTTTAATATATATGAACTGCCTTTTACAGACATGCAGTTTAAGGCAGATATAGAGCACTTTATCTACCATAGGATAGACCTTCAAAAGATCAAAGCAGAATTCAGAACAACGCCCAATCATTACATTTATATAGATACATTACAGATGAATGCTGCAGGAGGAAAGATTCAATTAAATGGCTATTTTAATGGTAGCGATCCAAAACATATTTATCTGCAACCTGATTTGGTAATGACTCATGTTGATTTGGATAAACTGCTTTTCAAATTTGAAAATTTTGGGCAAGATCATCTCATTTCTGAAAATTTACAAGGAAAACTCACTTCCAGAATTAAAGGTAAGATTAGAGTATATCCAGATATGGTTCCTGATTTGGATCAATCTACGCTAGAAATGGATGTAAAAGTATCAAACGGTAGGTTAAAAAATTACGATCCCATGTTGGCACTTTCAGATTATATGGGAGATAAAAACCTGCGAAACATTCGGTTTGATACTTTACAAAACAGCTTGAATGTGGAAAAAGGAAAGATTCATATTCCTTCTATGACCATCGAATCTACTTTAGGTCACATGGAACTATCTGGCACACATGATAGCAATCAAAATATCGATTATTATTTACGTATTCCCTGGAAAACTGTTCGGAAAGCTGCTTGGTATAAATTATTTAAACGCAAGAATCGTACTATTGCTGAAGATCAAGAAGATGAGATTGTAGAAGTAAATACCAACAAAAGAACACGATATCTTAACATAAAGGTCCGAGGAACCGTAGATGATTATAAAATTTCATTGGGTAAGAAAAAGAAACGTAAAAAAGAATAGTGTTCGTAATTAATTTGCAACTCCATGGGTTTGTAAAAAAGCATGCTGATCATTCCCCCGAAATTAGGACAGTAGTTTAAGTTAGAAAAAAACACTTAAATTTACTGATATGACACGAAGAAAATTCACTTCAAAATTCAAGACCAAAGTTGTTTTGGAAGTATTAAAAGAACGTTCAACCGTTCAAGAGCTTGCACAGAAATTTGAAATTAGTGTGCAACAAATCTACACATGGAAACGGGAATTTCTAGCCAATGCGGAAACGGTTTTTGATAAAGGCACAAAATCTGTCAAAAGTGCAGCAGAAGAAAAAGAAGAACATTTATTAAAAGTAATCGGTCAGCAGAAAGTCGAACTTGATTTTTTAAAGAACGCCTTGCGATAACACCACTAACCAAACGAAGACTAATGATAAGCAAGGATCATTCTATCTTGAGTCTTAGCAGACAATGCAAATTGCTAAAGCTCCATCGTTCAGGTCTGTATTACAAACCCAAAGGAGAAAGTAAGCTGAATTTGGAACTAATGAAATTAATAGATGCTCACTATATGGATCATTGTTTTAAGGGCGCTAGACGAATCCATACGTGGCTAACTATGGATAAAGGATATAGCGTCAATCATAAGCGTATAGAACGTCTCTATTATAAAGTTATGGGACTTAGAGCTGTCATGCCAGGAAAACATACTTCTAGGCGAAATAAAGCCCATAAAGTATATCCATATCTGCTCAGGAACTTAACCGTTACAGTTCCTAATCAGGTATGGGCTACTGATATTACCTATATCCCCATGCGAAAAGGCTTTATGTATTTAGTGGCAATCATAGATCTGCATAGCAGATATGTATTGAACTGGTCTGTCTCCAATACCATGGATGCTAGTTGGTGTAAAGAAACGCTAGAAGAAGCAATTGCTATTCACGGAAAACCAGAGATCATAAATACCGATCAAGGAAGTCAGTTTACATCAGAGGTATTTACTAAGTTCGTTCTTGGTAGTGGAATCAAATTAAGTATGGACGGAAAAGGACGTGCTATTGACAATGTATTTATTGAGCGCTTATGGAGAACTGTAAAATATGAAAGTGTCTATCTTAATCCGCCAGACTCTGCCATAGATTTATACAAACAACTCAAGAAATATTTTAACTATTATAATACCAAAAGAAGACATCAAGGAATCGAAAATCAAATACCTGTTAACAGGTATTTGATGAAAAATAAACAAGTAGCTTGATATATGATTTATTAACTTAACTTAGCGTATAAACTGTCCTCTAAATGGGAGATGATCAAGAATCTTGATAATCAACAGTATCAAATCGTACGGCTTCAGTTTTCGTTTCTACCGCTGTATTTTCAAGAACTTCATAAAACAAAACTGTACGTGATTTTGGTGCGACTTCAAAATAAACTAAATCGCCCACTTTTACTTGCAAATACATGTTGTATTCTATTTCATGTTCTATTCCTTCTACAATGATGTAATAATAGCGTTTTTTATTTGTTTTACTGTTGCTAGAATCTCTATGATCATGACTCCTTGAATGAAAAGTACTTTGCTTAATGTTCAATTTTTTGTCTTCTACAATTCCTTCATAGCAATTCTTAGCACCAGCGTTAAAATCTTTAATTAAAATTGAAGCCATATAACCGAGTATAACCAAAAAGAAAACTCCAAATACACCAAATATGAGCGTAGGAATCAATTCAAAATCGTTTGTGTCTTGAAAAGAATCGCGAAGTATAAAAAAATAAATAGCAGAAAAACAGCAATAGCAAATACTACAAAACCGAGCGTTCGCCATATTTTTGACTTTAATTTTTTTACGATCTTATGTAGTAAGCGTTTTTTGCATACGAGGTAGTTAAGGTTCTAGTATTACACTACCTTCCAAAAATTGAATATTTTAAGAGTGATTACAATACGACAAATTACGTATTTTACAATGTCTTATCGTTTTAGCGTAAAATGCCCTTTATAAATAGTTCCAATCATAGGTCTTTCTACTCTAAACCAGTAATCTCCGGAAGGCATTCGTTGTCCATTATAATTTCCGTCCCAACCTTTAGATGCAGGATTCAACGTGGTAAGTCGCTTTCCGTAACGGTCAAAAATATAAATACGTAATGTAGGATCACTACTAGAAGCTACAATTTGCCAATTATCATTAAAACCATCATTATTTGGTGTGAAGAAACGCGGATAATTTAGCAGAAATACAGGTTCTGTCACAATGCCGCAATTGTTCTTATCTCTTACATACATCGTATATTCGCCTGCTAATAAAAATTCAAAAAGGTTTGAATTAGTATAGGTAATTCCATCTAAAGAATATTCGTAATTACCCAAACCTTGTACGGCTACAGCAATGGTATTTTGAGTATTTGTCCAATCTGTAATTGTTACATCAATAGCCGTTGCAGGACCAGATTCTATCACCGTAAACGTTCTGGTATTGCTGCAATTTTGTTGCTCACCAAAAATGGTAAAACTATTGCCAATTTCCACAGTATACGTTCCTGCGGTATCTACAATAATGGTTTCGGAAGTTGCTCCATTGGACCAGTTATAAAAATCGGCATCAACTCCAGCAGGTAAAGCAACGGTTCCATCTGTACATAAATACAAAGTTTCATCATCCGCTACAATTGGTCTTTCTAGTGCAGTAACTGCAAAATCTACAATATCAAAACAACTTGAATTGGTAGTATCTTCAACTCGAACATAAATTTGCTGCGGATTTTCAGTGTTGGTGTAAATACTACTGATTGGTGCTATATTCATCATTGCATCAGTTTCGCTCAAGTGATACGAAATTCCATAAGTTCCTGTAAGTCCATCTAGAATTAAAGCATTCTGAGTTGTTAAATTAAAAGTTGCCGTGTTCGGATTATCTAAAAAACTACATTCAAACAAACCGTCTACTTCATTGGCAATAATGGCTGACGTAATGGTAATTTCAAAACTAGTAGTGTCATAACAAGTTGCGTTTCCTGCGGCTTCAATTCGTACTACAATTTGTTGTGGATTGTCTATAGTTTGAAAATTAGTAGCAAGCGCACCTATATCATTATCTGCATCTTGTTGTGTGAGGTGATAGGTAATAACAAAGTCACTTGCCGTTTGACTCTGCAAGACTTCAGGATCAAATTGATTAAGATTAATTACTTCAAAACCATTATTACTTTGATCGTCACAAATATCAATATTATCAATAGGATTTGCCATAGGAAGTGGATTTACAATCAATGTAAAACTGGTAATATCAAAACATCCAGATTGTCCTAAATTAAAAACACGCGCAAAAATTTCTTGATTATTAGAAGTATTGTCAAATGACAATGGTAGTCGATTTTGATCTGTATCTGCATCTTCTTGAGAAGCATAAAAAGCTACACTAAATAATTGATCAGATTGTCCAGCCAAAGCTTCTGTAATTTTAGTTGACAAATCGAATGTCTCAATTTGATTGTTTGAAACATCATCACATAATAAATAGTCAGAAATTGCACCTGCAACTGGTATTTCATAGATGGTAATATCTCTTGTGGTATCTCTTATTTCACCATTTACATTGATAGAAACAGTTACTGAATAAGTTCCGGGATTTGCATACAGATGTACAGGATTTAAGTCAGTTGATGAATTGCCATCACCAAAATTCCAAGCAACAGAAGTGACTGTTTCAGAAGTGTTTAAAGTGAAATTGGTTTCTTCACCTAAACAAATATTTTCAAATTGAATACTGCCCACAAAGAAGGATTGGATAAATGTAGGCAATCCAAAACGTCCTAATCGACCTTGTAAACTGATGCCTCGATTTAAATATCCAGCACCAGTTCCTGCAACATTTGGGTTTTCAATGACATCTAAAAACGCAACACCGCCATTTGCAACATATAGTTTTTCATCAACGGCTAATTGAATAGCTCCAAGAATATCAGGACCTTCATACAAGATTACATCCGAAGCTAAAATATCTGCTTGATTCCATGAAGTAATATTAAACTGATGGACTTTACTTTCAACAGTAGGATTAAACTTTAAGTCAGAGACATACAAGAATTCAGTATTTGGTGAAAACTCTACGCCGTATGAACCATTTTGTTCACCTACAAAAAAAATATTGTCTAATAATATAGGATTGGAAATAGTTCCATTGGCATCGTTAAAATCAAAAATTTCAACAAAACTATCGTTTGACCATTGTGCAACAGCTAGTTTTTCTCCATTGGAAGAAGCTTTCATATAACCAATTGCTTCTGTAGTATTTCCGGAATGAATAGCTCCAATATCTTGTGTAATGGGAGTTGTATTAACACCCGCAGCTGTCACTTGAAAAACCAAAAAAGTATTGTTAGCCCAAGCGTGACTCAATACCCAGTAGTCAGTGCCATTTGCATGTTGAACTGCGGTAATTTTCTCTGCGGTAGAAGGCCAAAGAGGTACGTTTTTTAAGCTTGTTACATCGCCATTTCCGCTATTTAGCGTAAGATCAAACTCAGAATATCGTAGACCATTCAAACCAGCTTCATTATCTACCGTAAAGATGTAGTAAATATTAGGATCGCCTGGTTTGGGAACAATAATGGCAGATTGTGAACTAGAACTATCACCAGTCAATCCTGTTCCATTTGGAGTTACTTGATGGTTTCTATCCCAAACCGATCTTCCGTCCGTGTAAAAAAGTAATTGCCCAGTTTGACTAGAAATGGTAGCTACACCTTCATTGGTTTCCAAAGCTCCATCTAGCAATGCAGTAGGAGGCGAGGTTGTAAAATCTAAACCTGCGTTAGAGCCAAAATACCAATTAACGCCTTCACCTTGCCCAAACGCAACATTCACACAAAAAAATAAGGCACTAAAAACAAACTTGTAATATTTTTTCATACAATTTTATAGATACATAATAGTATTTTAATTCTATAAGACTGGGTTTCTTATACGTAGTTTTTGATGTTGCAACGTTCAAAAGAATACGGTTAGGCTTCCATATTCTTCTAGAAGTAATGAAAAAATCATTCTCTGTAACATTGTTTAAAACTAGAGCTTGGGGAGATTTTTACCTAAATATACGAAATACTCGTATATGGAAATAGTTTTTTTATGGAAAGATCGGGTAGAAAGTATAGATTTTTCGTTTTTTAATCTGTTGAATATGAAATGTTTTATGTGTTATTCTGACTTTCGAGTCTTCTTTGTTTTTGAAGTTTCTTTAAATTGATCTAAAACGGAATAATATTGTGTAATTAAACGCACATAAACATAGGCTGTATCTGCTTGTGCTTTGAAGCGTAATTGCAAATTCTGAGTATCATTTTTAAAAACAATAGAATCTCTCTTATAGGTTGCTTCACCACCAAAAATTTCCTGCATGATTCCTTTTTGGTAGCGTTTGTCATATGGCCAAATAATCCAATCGTCTTCTACTAGTACTTTAGAGAACTTCTTTGGCTTTTCAGCTTGCCATTTGTTTAAAATCGTCACCAAACTGTCTTTTTTCAGTTTTAAAATGGTTCTATCGGCTTCAAAAGCAACTGCAGAATTCAGTTCAATCTCACTTTTTTTAATGCCATGACTCCAAATAATCCAAGCACCTACAACGAATGCTACCAAAAATACGATTCCTAGCAATTTGTACAGTGGTTTTGTATGTTTTGAACGCTTTCTCATAGTTCGTAATACAGTTTAAAGGATTCTGATTTTATAATTAAGTCAAAGAGTTTTTTTTGTTTTTTCTTATATTCTGAGTTTTTAACACTGTTTATGGTCAATAACATAGTGTATAATTTTGGCTCGGTTTCATAGTTTGGCAAGGTCAAATCCACATCACTGATTACTATCACGAGCGATTTATCGTTGACTTCGTTTGGTTTGCCATTATGTGTTCCAGTCTTCGCATAGACATAAAAAGTAACATCTTCTTCCGTTTTTGTATTGTACGCCGTAAAGGTATTTTTACCTTTAAACACCTCTTGTGCAGTTCCTTTTTTAGGAACATTGTGCATGGTTTGGTAAATATTTTTCTTGACAAAACCTTTATAAGACGCATCACTCCAGTCGTTTACCGCAAAGTTCATCTTCGTGTACGTACTATCGGTTTGTTCTTGAACAGTCGCTTTTATATCAGAATTCAGCTTAAACAAGCGCACTATATTTTCCAACATTCCCAATTGTGTCAATTCAAATGGACTTCCACCTTTGGCAGGATTGATAATATTGTTTCGTAAATCTTCTCCCGGAATGTTGGTAGAGTTTTTAATGAATGCTTGCTTTTCAGGAAAAACCCATTGATAGTTAAAATTACTATTTCGAATTGCTTTTCCGAATAATTCTTCTGTTTTCAGGAACGTATTGATTTTGTTTTCACTATTAAATACTACAAAAGAAGAATCAACACTCGTATTCATCTTGGAGCGTGAAGTATCAAAATCAAAGTTGTTGATCAATCCAGATCGCAATACATAATCTGTACTATTCAAATCTTGCGGAAGCTTATCGTAAAAATCTTCCGAAAGTACATAGTTACGTCCATTAATAGTAAATCTAGGGAAGCGTTCACGCATTTCAATCGTATCTGAATCTGGGCGTAAAATATCTTTTCTATAATTTTTTAATCGCTTATTAGAATAACTTCCCAAGAGCATCATCATTCCGTTATACGCGTTTTTAGACTTTAAAATGTAGGTTTTGTTATCAATTTCACCTTTAAATTCGCCTGTAGCTTCTAACCAAGGTGCCACCAAAGGTTTGTTTCCAAAGTACTTTACTTGTTCCCCTTTGAGTGTAGTGTCTTTAGGAGCAGAATAAATTTTATCACTGTACATATTGTTCAGTTTGATAGCGTCCCAATCCAGCTTTTGTTGCGAAGTAATAGCTCCATAGACAATTGGTTTTATGGTAGAACCAAATCCTCCAGAAGCATATATTTTACGAATGTTTCGAGTGCCTAGCGTTAAATCTTCTTGACGTGTGTTAAAGTAGATTTCTTCGTAAATCTGATTCAATTTTCTATGATCGTTCGGATTGATTTTATAGTTTTCTTTCCCACGATTGTAATCAAACATGGCACGTACATGTCCTTCACCGTCCATCACAGTTAAGAAGAAATCATCGTGAATTTCCTTATTAATTGCCAAATCGTTTAAATCTTGTTGCAATAGATAATCAAACGTAGCGCGTTTGGCTTCTTTTGGCGGTGTTTTTTCGTAATTTTTTTCTAATAATTTTGAATAGTTATATGCCCAAATCATTCCTTTCCCTAACGGATAGAAGAAACGTTGTTTTCCGTTGTAATTATAATTTAAAGCCAAATAGTTTTCTGAATTATAACTTACGCGCAATGGTCTGTAATCTTCAATTTTGAAAATATCGCCATTATTTAGAATGAAATCTGAAAAACTTGAGGTGTTTTCTTCTTTGTAAATACGTGTTCTGTTTGAAAGTGTAACACGCTTTACTTTTTTCTCATTACTAATTTTTGCAACAATCGCGTCATCGTCTGTAAACAACCATTTGCTTGGCACACGATATAGTTTGATCATTTTTGATTTGGCAAACGAATTTCCAAACAATTTTCGATCTAGTGGAATAGATTCATAATCTTTCGTGCGACGATTTATCAATTGTCCACGTTTAAAGATAGAATCTAGTTTTTTCTGCTGTACAGGTTGCAAATAATACTGATTCGGAGTCTCCATTGCTAACAAGTCGCCTCCCCAATCAGGATTTTCTTTAGAACTTTCAAAAATAGGTTTGATACGGTAATAACTACTATTTACTACAAATTCAAACTGATCCGAATAGCGCTTTTTACGAATATGTAAAATATGCTCTAGGTTTTTAGCTTCGTTCATATCAAAGCTTTTCAACGCAGATGTCAAGTAGCTTGCATCACGTGGTTGTTTCACATAATTGTTTACCATCGTGTCAATTTTCTTAAAGCGCGCTTCTTCCGTATCGCCTAAATAACGATCTAAAATATCAGGAATGTGTTTGTAATTTAATGCTTTCAATCGTTTTGAACGTTTGTATTCTTTTTGAATGCTTCTAAAATCTGAATTCATAATATCCACAAAGCCTTTCAAACGTTCCACAGGTTGTGTAGCTTCATGGGTAATCATATTAGGATCGTCCATCGCGCTTAGCGTACTCCATACTTTTCCTCCAACAATTAAAAATAATACAGCCAACAGAGCAAAAGCAGGAACACGAACTTGTGCTGGTGCTTTTTGTTGTACATGTTCTATGTTTTTGTAATTGAGGTGATACATGATATAACCAATTAATATAAAAGGAATGATGATAGCAGCTTTTCCTGTAAGTGTCAGGAATGGAAAATCTTGCCCAATAAATATCACGCTATTGATACATACCAAATACATGATAATACTCAAAATAAGGAACAACGAAATGGCTCCTAAGGTTTTAAAATAATCAATTGGATCGGTATGTTTTTTTGGATAATAATAGTAACCAACAATAAGCAATAATGCAAGAAAATGCGCAATGAGCAATATTGGTAACCATATATTGTGTTCAAAAATAAGGTAGCGCAACACCACAAACTCACGTGTATGCACCGTTAAACTTACTCCTCTAGAATTGTATTGTGTACGTATGTTTGGAAAATGATAACCTGCTTTGTTTTTGACACGTTCATATAAATGATTGTTAGCAAACCAATGACTTTCAGAAGCCCATAAAATTCGTCTTGCTTGGGTAGAATTGAAATCAGCGTCCAAAAGCATTTCGCCAGGTGTTGTATAAATTATTTTTCCTCTAGCTGCAATACGTCCATTACTCGCATCTTTTAAAAGCGGAAGTTGTGGAATGATATAATGTGAAAAGAATACACAGAAAAATACGAAAAGGTAGAAACCTGTAAGAATTGAATATTTTGTGCGTTTTTTTTGTTTTTCTTTTACTAAGAAATAGGTGTTTTTAATTAAAAAGTAAAAAGAACCTACAGCGAGCGCAATCAAACAAAATCCTGCATCAAACTTATAATAAATAAGAATATAAAATGCCAAGTTGAGCAAACGCTTTCCAAACATCATCCAAATAGTATCTTCAGCATCTTCGGGAATTTTACTATCGATATAAATAAACGCAAATAATGGAAGTAGGATACACGTGATGATAAAAGCAAAACTAATAAATCGATCTGCAATTAATAAGAAGACAAAAACCGCAATCCAAATTCCAGCGAGAATTCCAAGTTTAAAGAGCAACGGTTTTAAATTGATTTTATGAATGATTTCTTCCAGCTTGTGTGCAAACGGAATTGGAATTTCTTGTATTTTGATGAATAAATACACAAAACGAAATATTAAAAATCCAATCAACGTAATAATAGTCCATTTGAAGGATTCCATGTTTTGAAGCTCTTGGAATTCAAAGAAAGTAATATCTTCCAAAGGAGGAAAGGCATACATTCGCCACAATAAATAGATACGAACTGTTAAGAACACGGTGATTACCCAATAGAGGGCGTATTCAATTTTTAAAGTGTTGAGCAATTTAGTTTCAGCAACTTCTTTTTTCCCAGAAAAGCCAATGTTATTTCTCCATTTGTGAATTAAAAAGTAAAAGAATAATGCGGCAACAATCAGAATGAAAAACGGCAACCAATACCAACAGGTAAGCATGTTTTTATTGTAGTTTTTGACTTGAACAATATAATCAACAGCTTTGGTATTTGTTTTAAGGACAAAAGGTTGGTTTTCTAGTACTTTTTCAAGTTTTAGCTCACCTGAATTGTTGTCTATTTTAATAGCGTTTAACTTAGTTTGTCCATCTTCAATAGCATATTTTAAAGATGCATTGATGTGATATCGGTTGTCAAATGCACTTCTTCCTTCAAAATTAATCACACCGCTATATTCACGCGAACTTTTAATGATGTCATCTACAGAAGTGGAAATTAGCAATTCTGCAGTTTTGATAGAATCGTTAAAATACAACGGATAACGCGCAGGTGATTTATGCTTGAGCAACGAACGATTTTCCTGATAGTTTAATTGAAGCTTTGCACTTTTATTTTGTCCAATTCCGATATAAAAATAACTGTTGTCTTTAAGTACAATTTTTTGAGTATTTACACTAGGATCAAGTGTTTGCGAACCTAAAGTTACATTTCCTTTTGCCGCTAATTTTCCTGGATATAGATGTAATGGCGCAATTTCATGTTTACTCGGATCGCTGTAAATTTTATTTCGAACCAAATAGGTTTCTTCTAAGATTTCAATTTCAGTATCAGACAATTCAATATCAAAACATTCCTCTACCATATCCAAAATCGGATATCCAATATTGAGTTTGCTGCGCTTTATTGTATCAATTACTTTTACTCCATCTTTGATGTTTTCGTCAAATTCAAAGATGAAAAAATGTTCTTTTTGATCATTTGCATAATAGGAGCAGGCCAATTTTCGGTTGCTAGAAAATGGAATCTCAAGTTTTTGTTGCGGATTCCAAACAGGAAGTGATGTATTGGCAATTTTATAATCAGTTCCAGCCGTATTTGTAGAAACTAACAATGGTTTTCCTAAGTCTTCATAGGTAATTTGAAATGGTGTTTCCGTATTGACTGAATCTACTTTGATGGTCAATTTACCTTGTTCTTCATCAAATAAAGCTGTTGCAGGTTTGTCATCATTCATCAAATTCAATTCGTGCGTATTGGAAAAATCGTATCCTAAATGTTCAATGGCGTGCGTTTCTACATTTTTGTAAAATTCAATATCGCTTGATCGAATATAGCGGGCCAATATCCAAACACTCACAACCATAAGTGTAGAAAGCGAGAACAATGCAATTTTTTTTCCGTTGTTTTGAGATGATGAAATAAGCAAGCTTACAACAAGAACTATGATACTTGCAAGTAAATAGAAACTGAGCATGAAATTTCTGTTTTTTTAGTGTAGACCTTTTAATTCCTCGTTGATATCAATACCGTCTATCAAGTGTTCAACTTCTTTAACACCATTATTATGTAAAAATGCTACAATGGTATTGATGTAGCTAGTAGCTGTATTTGGATCAAAATTTTCTTTTGGAACTTCACCTAGTGATTCTCTGCGTAAGATACGTCTAATATTTCCTTCCGTTTTGATGTCTGCGCTCCAATTATCATTGATAAATTTGGCTAAATCCATTGCATTAAAGGCAATAAACGCCAAACGTTTGGTCAATTCTGCATTGTCAAAATCGCGTGCTTTGTTTTGGAATTCTTTGATATATGGATCATATAAGTTGGCAAAATATTTTTCGGCTAATTTATTATTATTAGCGGTTGCTTTAGCAGATGTTTCCAAAGCTTCATATGCTTGTTTTGCTTGCGATTTGATGTTTGCTATTTCAGTGTTGGCAACGTTTTTAGCTGTTTCAATTTTTTCAGCAGCTGTTTTTTCGGTAGTAGCAATTTGTTGTGCTGTATCTTCTTTTAGCTTTTGAGTTTCTTTTTTAAACTGTGTCAATATTTCAGCTAAAACATCCTCTTTTTTGGTAGTGATGAGTTGGTATATATCTTGAATATATGCCAGTTTCTGAGTTGTATTCGTTTCCGATTGAATTTGACGTTGTTTGGTAGCAACTTTTTCTGTTAGGTTTTCCCAATCCGCACTTTTTCCTGTATAATCTTTATACCAACTGTTTACATAAGGTAATAATTCGGGTACAGAATTTGCTGTTTTTACACCTTTGCTTAATGTTGCGTTAGTGTTCGTTATAAAGTTGATGATACTATCTATAGAATCATTTGGATACTTTTCGTTCAGTTTGGATAAAACATCTAATTCTTTGGTGAATTTTTTCTCTTTTGCTAGATTTTTCAATGCTTCAACAAAGGTTTTAGAATTATCGAAACCTTCATATTTTAAACCAATTTTTAACAAATTGGGAAGCCCTTCAAGTCCATTTTTATGGGTTTTCAAGAATTTTTTCAATTCTTTTTTATCTTCTATTCCTGTGAAATCACTCCAAAGCGTTGCATTTTGTTTTTGAGAAGCGAGTTTGTTTATTTGATTCGGATATACTTCTTTTAATGTGTTGAGAAATGCTGCTTCATCTTTGTTTTTTGCAGCAATCAATTTTGAAACTTCATCTTTATGTTGAATTAAATACCTCAATTCTTTTTCAATGCTTGACTTCCACGGAAGCTTTGAAGCTTCTTGCAACGAGTTGATGCTTTTGATTTTTTTCTGAATGATTTCTTTGTCAGATTTCGTATTTACTATTGGAACTGCAACTTGCTCTATATTCCCAACAGTTGTTGTTTCATCTTCTTCAATTTCAGTTTCGATTTCGTCACTTTCTTCTTCCTTTCTTTCAATAGTTTTAGGAGACAATTGTTCTTTAATTAATAAAAACAGCGATGTCAAAATTCCCAAACCCAGCAATATGTTTGTGCTCAGAGTATTTCCACTAGAGGTGAGTTTACTCGTGGTTTCTAAAAAAGTTGTGTTTGCCTCAAGTGTAACTGTATCTTGATTAGTTTCATCTAATTGAAAAGTCATGGTTTCAATAAAGAAATCAAACAAGTCTATCGCTTTATTAGCTGTAATAAATTGTTTCCATCTCGAAGTACGAATTGGTAAATCTAAGGCTTGTGCTAAAGTAGCTTTCTTGTATTTTGTTTGTGCCCAATTGGAAATAGAAGCATCCGCCTTTTTTAAGTTCGCTAGAATAGGAGTTAAGGCTTTTTTTGCAGTTTCTTCGGTTGTAGGATCTACTTTTCCAATGGTAGCAACACTTATAGCATCGCCTGCTCGAATAGGAATAGCAATGATTTCTTCGTCAGTAGTTAGCGTCAGGTTATCGTTATTTTTGGTAAAAGTGAAACTTTTTAAGGTTGCGTTTTCGAATTTTTCTTTGTAATCTTTAATCTGTTTTGTTGAATCGTTTCTGTGATTGACTCTTGGTTCTTTATGATCAAAATCAAAAAAGGTTGATGTAATACTGTAGTTTTCTCCATCTTTTGCAATGTGATACAGAAATTTGTCTTTGCCTTCAGATTTCATGTATTCAATTGTACTCCATAAGAAAAAATGAATAGACTTCGTCGTATTTGCTGAAACTTGTGCGTCGCTTTGCGTTACTTTTTGACTACGAAGTGTTTTAAATTTTTCAGAGAAAGCGGTATTCCAACCAAGTAAAACAGGGAATTTTGCAGACGAATATTTCCCTTCTGTCCATTTAGAATTCGCTGTTAAAACAACATTTCCAATATTTGATTTTATCAATGTTGCAAAATCATTGTCCGTATATTCAGAAAAGTTAAAATTATACGTATCTGCTGCATCTAAGGTTAATACCATAGGTTTTGCAAGCGTTTCAGTACTTTCAACCAATTGCACCTGTACTGTTTTCCCTTTCTTCTTAAAATACAATACTTGTGTGGTTTCGTTGACATTTTCTTTTACCTCAGCAATTTCATTTTGTAACTCATTGTAAGGTTGTAAATTGAGTCTATCCACAGCATCCACATCAGTAATGGTTGGCGTAGCAGTTGCTGTTAGTTGTTTATCTACTTTGTTTGGTGATCCAGTGAATACAAACAAGAGAATAAAAAGGAACAATACTAGCGCATATAGTATAGAGTTTATAGTTTTTTTAGTCATCATCGGTTTATGCTTAGTTGTTTGTTAATTTAATCACCTAAAAGATCACTAGAACTTTTCTTATTATTTGTATCTGTGGTTTCTTTTTTCGGTGTAGCCAGAAAACTTTCAGTTGTTTCTATTTCTTCTTTTTTCGGAATATCTGGTGTTATACTAACTTCTTCTTTAGGTTTTGTTACTGTTTTGTTGATTCCTAAATATGATATTTCTTTGATAAATCGGTTATACATATCAGGATTTCCCTTCATGGATTGTCCCGGACCAAAGAGTGTGTCAATTAAAAAGTTTCTATAATCATTGTATCGTTCTGCTTGTGCAGGATAATACATTTTTGCATCACTTCCGAGTAAAAAGGCAAAGTCTGACTGCATTCCTAAGTAATAGATACTTGTTATTTCATCATCAGAATGGTCTCTGTTTTGACTTCTGTCTGGAGAATAATGATAGTTAAATCGCTTTAGTTGATTTTCCTCAATGTCTACACCAGAAAATAACGAATTGTTTTCCGATTCATTGTCAAACGTAATTAATAAATTACTGTTAGAGTTCACTGAAAAGTTGGTAATACGCTTTAGGTTTACCGCTTTTTTCTTTAAGTCTTTGGAGCTCATAAAGTCTGGAAAAATAACCGATTTATGATCTTTTACTTTTCCTAACCAGTTTTTAATCGGTGTATATTTTACACGTTTTTCTAGTGTTGATTGTAATTGCGATCGGAATAAGTCAAACTTCATTCCGCGACCACTGAGTACTATATATTTAATGTCTGTGATAAATGCTCCTTGATTTCCTTCGACCAAATTGTCAACCAGCGTTTCCACCAAATTGAGTGATTGTGCTTCAATAAAATCTTTCGGTCTTTCCACCGTAAAAACCCATGCGTTGTCTTTGTCTAATTGATCAAAACTTTTTCGAAGTACTTCAATGGCAAGTCGATCATCAGCATTATTTATATGTTTTAAAAACTGTTGAAAAAATGGTGCTTCTTCAATATTCTTATGGTATTCAATAGAATAATTCATTTTCAAGCGCTCGTAGAATTCTTCTAAAACCAACGCTTGTACCATATCTACACGCTGAATGAAGGCACTATATTTTTCGGGACTTCCATATTTTTCAGAAAATAGACTTCCGACGGCTTTTAGAAAAATGTTTGTCAAATACTGTCCTGCGCCCGCCATTCCACCACGATCAATACAGCTATAAGATTCACTTCCTTGAAATTCTAGAATTGAATAATCTATCGTTCCTCTTCCAGCATCAATAATTAAAAAGCGATCGTTGATGTCAATATCTTCACGTTTGTTGTTTACGCGTAATGAGTTGTTTCGCAAATAGCCAATCAAAGATGCATCACTTTCCGAAATAGCAAATGCTTCTATGACAATGGGTGTTTCGAGTGTTCGAGTTGCGTCACGATCTGTGAAAAAGTGTGCTATGAATTCTTTATTGAATTTTTCGTTGAGACTTCTCAATATATTATTCACACGATCTTGGTCGTACACATTTGGCATCAACAATAGCAAACGCATGAACAAAGCATTTTTTCCTTTCTTCATTTCACGTGTTCCAATTCCGATCAATATTTGATAGATATACGAGATCAGTTCTACCAAATTGTCTTCACTTTTGGTTCCACCAGTCATACCTTTTCCATCCAACTCAATATTTGTTGCGGCAGAAGGATCCAGATAGGCAAGTTTTAAATTCCCAATCATGGTCAAATTGTCCTGAATCTTTTCTATGTACGCTTCTTTTTCATTAAAAACGTTCGTCGTTTCTATATAGGTACTTTCATGAGTTTTCCAATCCCACAACATCGGATTGTTGGCTTTGTTGTAATTGGCAATACGTGTAGGATCTAAGAAACTACGATCAGATAATAATGCCATTACACAAGACGGATCATCATAACTCGAAGATAAAGTTCCTTTTCTTTTGTAGATTATTTTTCCAGTTTTGTATAAATCTTCATCGGTTTTGTCACGTTGAATATAATCGGTTTTATGATCGCCTACATGCAATTGCGCATATCCTTTTTTGATTTCGTTGATGATGGAAATATTCGTAGCTACAGGACTAATTCCCGGCGAATGTTTCTCAATAGGTAAGTATGCCATTTGTGTAGCTTCTGAACCTAAATCGATATTCAGACTACCAAATTTGTTTTCTTCTTTACTAACAATTAAATAGCAAGAGCCAAAACGTACTTCTTCACTTTCTTCTTTGTAACGAAAATGTACGTGAATTGCGCCCCAATCAGATAAAGTACGGATGCTATTTCCAGTGAAGTTTAGTTTTAAACCTTGCTTTTTGGAATTGTTGGTTTCTCCTGTAAAATAAGTACCAATTTCTCCTTGTACATCTTCGCCATAATCACCTAAACCAATAGTAACTTCCCAAACAGGAACAGCATCAACTTCTACCAGTTTTTCATTCAAAATTCTTGGATTTAACGCCGTTTTTGATGTATGTTTAGGAATAATAGACGTTTTTTCGGGAATACTGAGCAGCAGTTTGTGATTACTATTTACCACAACAAATGCTGGATCGTACCACGATTTTGGATCAATACTTAAGTTGATCGACAATTCTTTATTGGCGACTTTTATCGGTAAAAATCTATTATTCATTATATATTGGTTTATAAAAATAATCTTGGACATTCGTTTGTAAGGTATGTCCTTGACATTTTAGGGTATATTGGTCATTATTTTTGATCACATCAAGTGTGATAGTATCAGGGTTTCCGATGTCTAAGTAATTCTCTCCATTGATAGCATATGCCGTTCTATCTGTCAAATGCATTCCATACACCGAAGCATGTGGATTCCAAATCAATTGGATAGAATACGGTTCAATTGTAATATCACTTGGACGTTCGATCTTTATTCGTAAGGTGTTTTTTTCCACAGCTTCCTTATCGTAAGTTACCGAATTATAAAGAACTAATTGTGTTTTTGACGCATTAGTTTCTTTGGAGCAAAGTGATAAATTCACTGGGAAAAACGGATAATTAACTGCTAACAACGCATATGTATCACTACCTTTTTTATAGTATACTTTCAGTTTTGCTTTTTGGTGTTGTTGTTTCAATTCTTTTTCCAAAGCAGCAGCTTCATAATTGATGAGTTCTTCTAAATCATCAGTTTTGTTCAGTTTAATTTTATATTGTTTTACGATTTGAATTGGTAAAAATGTTTTTAAGCTGTATGATTGAATCAGATTTACATACAAAATACTAGTATTTCCATCTTGAATTTTGTTACACAACAATATATAATTTGTTGTTGTTGAGATGTCATTTTTTAGAAATAGATTACTAATCATGCGCTCATTCTGTATATCAACAGCTGAGTTAAACATATTTTGATCAATAATTGCAGTACTAATACTGTATTCATTTTGAGAAGGATCTTCTTTCATTGTAAAGTTTAACTGTGTATCGCTTGACGGATATGGAATAAAGTAGATGGCATATTTATCTCCATACTTTTTTCGAATTTTAGCATGATACGCAGTTTCCACACCTTGAATTTGTTTACTATCTCCTTTTTGAAATTGATATACTTCAATATCATTGACAAACAATAGATTTTTCTTAGAAATAACTGCAATCCATTTTTTTGAGGAGGAAGTATCTACGTTTAGTTGTGTATTGTCAACAAAATGATTTTTTAGTCGAACGGAAGAAATAATATTAAACGCTTTCGTAAATCCGGCATATTGTATTTTTTTCTTTTGTTCAAAACGTTTAAAACCATTTTTAATAATCGTTGTTTCGCCTGAAGGTCCTATGATAATACATTTTGGAAGATGTAATTTATAGATGAATCTACCTATCAAGAACAGTACTATTGCTAAAATAATTGTTCCATTGATATATAATGAAGAACGATGTAGCGGCGAATGTATCGCGAAGATTCCTGAATGATTTTCGTTGATAGTTACTTTTTGAATGCGTTCACCAAGTAAATCATCGGTATAGATTTGTTGCCCAAAACCACGCAAAGCAACTGTGTTATCAAACACACTATTTAGTGAAACTGGAATTTTTTGAATGCTATCTTTTTTAAGAATAACAGGATATGAAATTTGCAATAATTCATTATTTACAAGAATAGAATCTAACTTTATTAAATGACTTTTAGAAGTCAATGAGTTAATTGTCAGTTCAATAGTGTCTCGTTCTGAGGTGTTAATTTCTACTGACGAATTAACTCCTGCTGGCTGCATTAAGCCTTGTCGAGTAGTATATTCGTAAGCAAATAGTTTCGGCTTGCCATTTTTTTCAATAGGAGGAAAAACAGCAGCAAATGCACCGCGCCCTTTACTATTTACATTGAAAGGACTGTAAATTAAAGCGCTTAATGTACTATCAATTTCGTGTTGTTTATTAGGAACAAATTTTCGAATCGTTTTATAATCTTGCAACCACTGATCTGTTTGGTCGGCATCATCTGTAATGCTACATAAAATGATTTTATTATACTTTAGCAGATTCAATTCTTTATAATCTTCTAAAAAGGAAGCCAAGGTTATCGGTTGAATCAATGCTACGAATGATGTTGCATACGGGAAGTTTTTGGTATTCCAAATACCGTAAATCCTTTTGAAACGCTGCTCAAAAGCTGCCGGATCATTAAATTGTAAAGGAGTATTGCTTTTTGTTGCTTGTCGAATGAATCGATCACGGAATTTTTCCTTTCTTCTATTTTCTCTTTTTAAGTAGGAGGGAACACTTTTTGGATTAAATGACGAACCGGGCATCCATACAACACCACTATCATAAAAGACAAATTCATCTTTAGAGAAATCTATATTAGCATATAGTTTAGCTCCCAAAAGCTTAGAAAACACATAGGTTTTGTATCCTAGATTTTTATCAGTCATAGACCGACTCTTATCCAAGGTGAAAATCCACAGATTACCTTGCGAATCAATATCCTGTGCATTAAGAACAGAAGTAGATGCGCAATACCATAGAAGTAAGATTAGTATTCTAAAGGGGTTGAACATTAAACTTCGAGGTTTTGTAATTTAAAATATTGAATATACTGATGGTTTAAAAATTGCACTAAATTCTTCATGTAATACGAATCTTTACTAAATATAAGAAAATGTTTTTAATGTTAATTTTATCAAAGAATATGGGCTGATTACTAAATATATAACGTAATTTATCAGTATTATTTTATCTCAAATTTAAAACAATTGTTTATTCTTTTTTTATGGTTTTCCTTATTGTAAAAATATATCAAGGAATAGGTGAAATTATAGATTATGAATGGTGAGAATTATTCTTGAAAAAGATAATTTGTGTGGTTGAAACTATCTGGTATTTGCATTTTTATTCCATGAATTTGATTCAAAACCAACTTTTTTAAGAAAAATGAGTCTATGAAAATAGCAGCATTATTTTGATGTAATATTGACTTATTTTCAACAAAAAATGCATTTGGAGCCGAATATAATCTATAAAAATGCTATGTAGTCATAACAAAGAGAAGGTAAACAAAGCCCTTAAATACAACGCTTTCCAGAATACGCATTTTATTTTGTGAGTTTTTACTTTCTTTATTTTTTGATTTTTTAGAAAAGAATAGTTTCTTGCAAAAAAATCAGAATTTACGTTTAATTCTAGCTAATTTTTTTATATTATTACTCATCAAAATACAAAAACCTACCCTTTTGTGTAGTGGCACATACTCCTAACGACAGTACCTTTGAAACAAAAATCATCAATATGAGCGATAGATATTCTAGAAACAGAATCTACTTAACTACTGAAGAGCAAGAAATTATCAAAAATTCCCCCCTAATTCTGGGTGGATCTGGTATAGGAAGCGTCATTGCCGAATGCGCATTACGATTAGGGTTTGAAAATATCACAATCATTGATGGCGATCACGTGGAAGAGTCAAATTTAAATCGACAAAATTATACTGAAAACGATATTAATGTAGACAAAACAGAAGCCATAAAAGATAGATTGCTCGCTATTAATTCTAAAGCAAAGATTACAGTACACAATACCTTTTTAACGGTTGACAATGTTGAAGAATATATCAAAGGACATAAAATTGCCATAAATGCACTTGATTTTACAACAGATGTACCGTTAGTATTTGATAAAGTTTGCCAAGAAAATAATATTCCTGTATTGCACCCGTACAATTTAGGTTGGGGAGGATTGGTAACTGTTATTGCTCCTGACGGATTATTATTGGATAGTATTAAAAAGCCAGGCGGAGATCCTTTTAGCGAAGTGAATGTAGTTGAATATGCATCTAATTATTTGAAATTTTGGGGAACTCCACATACTTGGATTGATGAAATTATTGCTAAATACAAAGCTGAAAAAGAGCCATTATCGCCGCCACAACTTTCGGTAGCTTCATGGACTGTAGCTGCTATGTGCGCGCATATTGCTTACAATATCACTACAGGAAAAGAATACAAAAAGTTTCCTGAGTTCTATTTGTCAACAATACTAAGCTAACAACTAGATCAACTTGTTGTTGGTAGCATAGGCGATTGCTTCAGATATATTTGTTACATCCAATTTATCGAAAAGTTTTCTTCTGTGAAACTTCACCGTATCTGGAGAAACGAAGATTGCTTGGGCAATTTCACTGATTGTATATCCTCTGGTGGAGAATAAAAGAATTTCTCGTTCTCTATTGGTTAACTTTATACGTTCTGAAGTTCTCCAAAAGTTACCTTCTAAGTCGTATCTAAACAGTTTATTATCACCTTTTTTATAAATGGTAATATTTCCTGCTTGTTGCTCTGCTGACAAAGAAATAATACACAAAGCTTTCCATATTTTCCCTTCATTGGTTAAAAAAATTGGAGTCAGCTTCTGATTGATTAAGATGGTTTTGCCTTCTTGATTTTTAAGGTGATAGTCATAAGAAATTGTATAATTCTTACGCTCTTCCAATGGAATACGTTCGTAAAATTCAAACCCAGCCTCATTAATCTTTAACAACAAATTTAAATCCTCTTCTATGACATATTTAAAATAAAAAGCATATCCCATTTCCTGTACTTCTTCAGCAGTGTGACCGCATAGAAATAGAGGATTGTCTGAAACGTATTCGAATCCTTTTTGTTGGTAATCAATAATGTAAATACTTTTGTAGGTAGTTCTTGCAAAGGCCATTACTGGCGCCAAATAATTTGCAGTTTTTTGTTGTTCATTATTCGAAATACTGTTTACTGTATTTCTAAATGAAAAAAAATCATTAACATCGTTCATAGTAAAATATTTAGTCCACTAAAAGTCAGTAATGTTTTGTCTCGCCTGGTGAGAGCATTAACAACAAAAACATCTTATCATTGTACAACTGTTATATATTGTTTAATGATATACTTTTAGCAGAATTCACTTTTTTCCCTTTTTTTCCCTTGTTCAAGGGGAAACCCTTATTTATATTTTATTCCGCTGTTTTTTAGGTTATGTTTCTTTTTTAACTTTTTTAGTTGTTCCTAATTTCTTCTTAATTTAATGTTGTTAGGTGTTAATGCGAATTAGAAATTTCCAATTCTTTTTCTCATGTTTTTTCTATAAATATTTATATGAATAGTAATCTTTGTATGTAATCTATATATGAAAAACAGATAGCAGGTATGGTATTTTTCATAATATTATACGCAACTTTTCTAAGAAGTAATAAAAAAACAGTATGGAGGAGTTTGTTGTTTTTTCTTACAATCTTGGAATCTCTATCCAAACAAATATAGCTAATGCTATTTACATGACCAATTAAACATTTTATATTTTATATTTCATAAAACCTTAACGCTTTGTTTTAGTTGAGTTTAGGTTAAAAATTAAGAATTCTATTTAAAAAACGAATGCTGGAAAAAGCGTGCTTTTGCACGTTTTTTTTGTGCCTTTTGTGTCCGTTTTAATACCTACACAAAAGTGTAGTTTTTTACTAATCAGTCAGTTACTACACTTTGGTGTAGCGCTTTCACCTGCTCTGAGGGATAGTTTTGAATCAAAATTTTTAACCATGAATATTGAAAGAAACTACCCAACAAACTTAGGAAAAGGACAGATTTTAGACCTTGCAAAATTTATCGTAACAGAGAACTTTAAGCATCACTCAAATAATGTTTTGCCACAAAATTATGAGGATGACATTAATGCTATTCACGAAGAAGAAATTAAGTACATTGATAATTCAGAAATTTTTGTAGTAAAAAATGATACTGACGAAATTACTGGAGCAATTAGAGTATTAAAATGGAATTATTCTGATGTATTGCCAATTCAGAAAATTTTTGGAATCAACCCGTTACTTGCCATAACAAATTATAATGTAAACGAAATCTTTCACATTGGAAGATTTGCCATTCAAAAAGAATCAAAAGACGTTAACTTATTTAAAAAATTAATGGTGTGTGCTATTGCGCCAGTTTGTGCACACAAAGGTAATATCGCTTTTGCTGAAATTGATAGTAAACTACTACGCGTATTACGTTTATTAGGAATCAAAGCATCTGTTATTGGAGAATCTATCGAATACTTAGGATCAGAAACAATCCCTGTAGCTTTTACATACGATGGATTGATTGATTTCTTCAACAAAAACAAGTCATTAGTTTCACAGGAAGCATTAGCTTCAAGCCTTGTATCTACAGAGCTACCTGAAAGTGTAGTTTCAGAAAATATTGAATACAACTACTCTTTAGTGTAGTGACAGTAAACACGTTAGCTTGTACTTTTATACTGTAATTAAAAAGCATATCTGAGTATCATAATATATAGTTGATCAAGACTAAGAATTCAGAAAAGCAAACTCGAAGACCATACATAGTCAAATTAAGACTAAGGAACTCAAAAAATAATACCAGAAGACCTTAAAAAGTCATTGTCAGACTAAGGAATTCAAAAAACATAAATCATTAACAAATAAGCTTCATGGGACTGAGGGAAGCGAAGCTATATTCAAAAACCACTTAACTTATGAAAACTACTTCAAACTCAAAATGGCATGTACTCTATGTGAACTCTCGCTGGGAAAAAAAAGTTCATGATCGTATTCAGGAAGCTGGAGTTGAATCATTCTTACCACTTGCCAAAACCGTAAGAACTTGGAGCGATCGCAAAAAAGTTCTTTTAGAGCCTTTATTCAAATCGTATGTGTTTGTAAATGTAAAATCTCCGATGGACTTCTATAAAGCATTATCCGTAAATGGAGCTTGTGCATATATCCAATTTGGAAAAGAATATGCAGTAGTTCAAGATTATGAGATTGAAAACATTAAACTCTTAATTGGAGATGATCAAATTCTGGATCTTACCACAGAAGAAGCATTGCCAACAATAGGGGAAAAGAGAAGAATTGTTTGTGGAGCATTAGAAGGATTAAAATGTGAAGTTCTTCGCGCAGATACTACTAGTAAAATATTAGTACGAATTGACTCATTACACCAAAACTTAGTTGCAACGATACCATCCTATTACCTAGGGGAAGAAGCATTAACCGCATAAAAACTTAAAACCATGAAAAATTTAGAAAATAAACTTACCGCAGATTACTGGATACAAAAAGTGAAAAATAGTTCACCAGTTGCCGAAGAAACGTTTAAACCTGCCAATACAGAGCGTTTTTTCATGACCAATGAAGAACTAGCATATTTCACAAAAATTACCGCGCAAAACCCTATCGCAGAGTATACAATATTCTTCGTGATCTACAGCGCTTTAATTGAAAGATACTTCGAAACTTCTGATTTTATCTTTTCTACCATGCTTGGACAAAACAATATACCATTGTTATTCGAGCAACCTGAATTTAAAGGAAAAGCATTTAAAACATTATTACAAGAAACAAAAGCAGAAATTCAAGAAGTATATAAGTATACAAAATTTGGAGATGATTTTGAATTAAAAAATACATTTAAAAACTATTCAGCTTTCGGATTCAACTATGGAAAAACGGAATATAACTTACCGTTTATGTTGCATGTTGAAAGACAAAATAACGGTTTCACTGTATGGGTTTCATATTCTGAAAACTTTACGAAAGATACTATAGCAAACCACTTTGTGCAAAATGTCCAATCATGGTTAAAAAATTTAGAGACAAATATCACAGAGAGAATCGATTTGGTTGCTATAGTATCGGAAGCTGAACAAAACCGTATTATAAACGAGTTTAATGATACAAATTTTAACTTCCCGTCAGATGAAACTATTATTGAGCTTTTTGAGCAACAAGTTGAACGTACACCGCAAAATACTGCCATTATATTTGGAGACAAAAGCTTTACGTATGATGAAGTAAATAGAGAAGCCAATAAACTAGCACGTTTTTTAATAGAAAAATATAACATTACTACCTCTGATTTTATCGGAGTAAAGATGGAAAGAGATGAGCGATTAGTAATTTCTTTAATCGCCGTATTAAAAACGGGTGCAGCGTATGTACCGATTGACAAGAATTATCCTCAAGAACGCATAGAATACATCGAGAAAGATAGTAACTGTCGCTTAGTAATTGATGAAAGCTTAGCATATTTCAATGAAAACAATGATCAATATGCAGATACGAATGTAAACGTTGCTAAAGATGCAGACGATTTAGCATACATCATTTACACATCAGGAACGACAGGAAATCCAAAAGGTGTTATGATTACACACCAAAATGCCGTAGCAATGATCTATTGGGCATTTGAAGAGTTCCGCAATACCAATCATGAAGTTACCTATGCAGTAACGTCACATTGTTTTGACCTTTCTGTATATGAGTTCTTCTATACCTTATCGACAGGAAAACACATTCGTGTGATGCAAAATGCCTTGGAAATTGCACACTATGTAGAGCAAGATCAAAACATTTTGATCAACACAGTGCCATCTAGCATGCGTAACTTATTAGCGAAAGAATGCAGTTTAGAAAATGTTGTAGCAATCAACTTAGCAGGAGAACCTTTCCCAGTTGATATTGCAAATACATTGCTAGAAACAACGAACGCAGAAGTTCGTAACCTATACGGTCCGTCTGAAGATACTACGTATAGTACCTACTATCAACTTTCAGAAGGAAACGAGTATAGTACCATTCCAGTAGGAAGACCATTATTAAACACACAGGCGTACATTTTAGATGAAAACCGTCAATTAGTACCAGTTGGAGTAGAAGGTCGCTTATACCTCTCTGGATTAGGTGTAACGAAAGGGTATTTAGGAAGAACAGAACTCACAAACGAAAAATACATACAAAATCCTTTCAATCCATCGCAGCGCATGTACGACACAGGCGATCAAGCAAAATGGATGGCTGATGGAAACATTGCATTCTTAGGAAGAAAAGACCATCAAGTAAAACTGAGAGGATTCAGAATCGAATTAGAAGAAATAGAAACAGCAATACAACGTTCGTCTGAAGCTATCCAGCAAGTCGTAACGATTGTAAAAACGCATTTAAACGAAGAAGTCCTAGTTGCTTATTTTACAGCTACAGAAAGTGTAGACAAAGCGGAATTGAGAGCAACGCTTACCTCAAAATTGCCAGGTTACATGGTTCCTAGCTATTTTATAGCGTTGCCTAAGATTCCACTAACGCCAAATGGGAAACTAAACAGAAAAGCATTACCAGAAATAGATGCTTCTACCGTAGTGAAAGAAAACTATGTAGCACCAACGAATAAAACAGAAGAAACGTTGGTTACAATTTGGGAAGATATTTTAGGTGTAGAAGAAATTGGAATTAAGGATCATTTCTTTGAGTTAGGAGGTCACAGTTTGATGATTTCGCAAATGATCAACCGTGTCCATAAAGAAATGGATAAGCGCATTCCTTTCAAGATCTTTTACACGAACCCTACGGTAGAAAGCTTATCACAGTCTTTATTAGACGAAACATTCGAGAATATTGCCGCGGCACCAGAAGCAGAAGCGTATGACTTATCACCATCACAAACACGTTTTTGGTTGTTGCAAAAGATTCAAGGAAAGTCGAAAGAATTCAACATTTACAATGCATTCAGAATGCAAGACGACTTGAATCATTCTATGTTCGAAGAAGCTTTCAACATCTTTGTAGATCGTCATGAAATTTTACGTACCATTTTCATCGAAGAAGATGGATTACCAAAGCAAAAGATTCAAAAATTCGCGCCAGTTATTGTACCATTCTATGAAGTAGAAGATGTAGCAACCATTCGCGAAGCAATTTTCAATCATGCATTCAGCTTAGATGAGCAACCATTATATGAAAT
>NZ_JAKVBC010000025.1 GCF_022447245.1 Kordia sp.
TGTACGTCCACAAAATTTGGCAGAAGATACAACACCAACCTTGCCCGTTATACAACATGCGGTTTCTTTCTTAGAAAAAGAAGGGAAACACTTTGATGCGATTTGTTTATTGCAACCTACAAGTCCATTTCGACCAAAAGGATTTTTAGATAAAGCGTTAGAAACATTCAAAGAAAAACAAACTGATTCGTTAGTTTCTGTATTAGAAGTTCCGCATCAATATAATCCACATTGGACATTTGAGCCAAATACAGATGGAATATTGCAAATCGCGACAGGAGAAAAAAATATCATTCCAAGACGACAAGAATTACCAAAAGCTTATCATAGAGATGGAAGTGTATATATTACCAAAACTAATGTACTAATGCAGGAAAATACATTGTATGGGAATTCATTAGCATATATTGTTTCCGAAGACAAATATTATGTAAACATTGATACGTTGGAAGATTGGGAAAAAGCGTCAGAATTAGCAAAAACAATTACACTTTGAAACTTGTAAAACATACTATAACAAATTTTCATATTTCTTTTGGAAAAGACGGTTTTGATATGCAGCTTTTCAAAAAAGAAAATCAAGGAAGTACGTTGTACACTTTTGAAAGTGAATCGTATGAAATTGTTTGGTATTCATCGGATCATGATGAAGAAAAAATATTAGCTTTTTGTGAAGAATTGCATGATAATTTTGAGAAAGCTTTAGAAAAAGCATACAATGTTTTGGGAGGTATTTTTGAAATTTTTATTCGCAATAACAAAAGTGATAAATTTTTTGTTTTAAGTGATTTACATGGCGTTAGTGGGAGTTTTAATTTAAATGTTGAAAATCAACTAGTTTTCTTCTTAAACTTCCAAAATTTCAAAGAATTACAAATTTCATTACAATTCGATCCACTTGGCGTACAAGGACATTTTGCTTTTGGATACCAAGTGCAACCGTTTCCATTACCCTACAAAGGAATTTCTAGAATTCAAGGCGGAAAATTGCACACTTTTGATGCTGATTTGAATCATTCAACAAAAGAATTGGCAATCACTTTTTCAAACGAAAAACCAACATTTTCATTACAAAATACCACAAAAGCTACTGAAAAGTTATTTTTTGGCGCAACAGCAGGAAAAGACAGTTTGGCATTGTTAGGTCAAGTCAAGGAAGGAAATGAACATTTAAAGGTGGGAAACTTTGGAAATGTCTATTCCGCAGATGTCATTCAAGGAAAGGAAGTTGCCGTAAAATTAGATATTTCATACGATCATACTACTTTGTGTGATGAAAGTGAATTTGAACATTATGCCAAGGAAATCGCCAATATTTCTGGTGGTTTAGGAACAATTTCCTATGTTGATATGCTCAAATTTGTAGATCAAGGAATTCCAAACGATTACAGTTATGTCATGGGTGAAGCAGGTGAATGTGTACGTATGTTTTTTCCTGAAGATTCGAATCTTTCAAAAGCTATGCACAACTATTTAACACCAAAAGAATTTTTAGCTGAATCATTTGTGTCTGATTATGAAGTGTTTATTGAATCGTATCCTGAGAATATTTCCTCAGAAATCATAAAAAATTACGAAGGAAACTCAAATGCTGAAATATTAGTCAATTTTTATCGAAAAGGACGTTTACCAGGGAATTTTGGGAATCGACACAAGATATTATCAGCCTTAAGAAATAAGATAACACCTTTTTTACACGAAAAATTCATTCAAACAACACACAATTTGCCACATGAACATTATAAAAACGATCAAATTCATGAGCAAATTATTTATGATTCCAATCAGGATTTATTAGCGTTTTTTAGAAATCCTGTACAGTCCGATATCTCTGTTCAAAACTGGAATCATCGCATTTCCAATGAAATAGGAGAGAAGTTGTATGAACTATTAGAAAAACATATTGATGCGTTAAAATTAGTGTTTGACACAAATAAAGTCTTGGCTTTGGCAAAAAAGCAACAAAAAAATCCGAATAGAGGAGTTTATTTTCTTTTCAGAGTCCTTTCAATGGCTATATTTGTGGACAATATCAATAACGCGATTACCCCATGCGAAAAAAGATAATTTCCATATTTGTGGGATATCAAAGTTTTGAAAATCATTACGCAAGTGATTTCTTTGAAACTCCCGAAAACATTGACATGTTGGTTTGGCACAACGTGAAGTCATCAGCATTGGGAAAATTGCCAAAAGACATTCAAACGCAGCAACTTCCTGAATTTGATTACAAAGGAAAAACTGACTTTTTACGCTATCTAAAAGCGAAGTCAACCTTGCGTTACAATGATAAAACACAAGCAACGAAAAAACATTTATTATACCGAGTTGCACCAGGAAAGAGTAATTTTAAGAAAAAACTAAAATTTGGTTTGATTAGCGTGTTATCAAGATGCTACGCTTCCAAAAAAGGAATTCAAAAATTAGAGGATAATTTCTTTAATCAAACGAGAACTTCTACATATTACAATCAATGTTTGGCATATCTTAAAGCAAATACGCCAGATATGATTTATTGTTCGCATCAAGTTTCCAGTTTATCGCTAGCGCCAGTATTGGCAGCACGTGATTTGGGAATTCCTGTAGTGAGTTTTATCCATTCATGGGACAATCTTCCAAAAGGAAATAAAATGCTCAAAGCTGATTATTACTTGGTTTGGAGCGATTATATGAAGGAAGAAATGACTGCGTATTATCCCGATGAAGTCAAAGAAAACAATATTAAAGTCACAGGAACACCACAATTTGTATGTTACACAAAACCAGAATATCTAATTGAAAAAGAATTATTCTACAAAGCATACAACTTACCAATAAACAAAAAATTACTCTGTTTTTCAGGAAATTTCACATCTATTGGTATGGACGATCCATTGTATTTAAAAGATCTAGCGGAAGCAGTAAAAGCGCATAATCAAACAAGCTCTGAGCAATATCATGTTATTTTACGTGCAAATCCAGCAGACTACAATCAAGGATTCATTCCAATTTTAGCCGAATATAAAGATGTTATTACGGAAGTCATTCCTACATGGAATCATGAAGAATTTCCATTGCCAGACACTTACAGACTGAACTCAAATTTAGGTGTTTTAGACAGTACATTGTACTACAGTAGTGCGATATTCAATATTGGTTCAACGATGGCATTAGATGCGATACTGTTAGGGAAACCAGCATTTTATTGTCATTACAAGCAAACAAATGGACACAAAGATTTTAATATAGATCGCTTGTATCAATTTGTCCATTTCAAAACATTTAACAAGCATCCAAAAGCGATTCATTTGTTGCAAAAACCAGAAGCTTTAGCAAGAATTTTACAAGATTTTGATACCTTAGAGCAACAAAATAGAGATGAACGTGCTGCCTGGGCAAAAAGTATTGCTAAACATCCGCTAAACGAGTTTCGTGCTCGAATGTATAATGCTTTTCAAAACGTATTGAGCTAATGCATATTGCTTTCTTACTTCGCGAATATCCACATGAAAAGCTCCCGAAATCTGCGGGAATAGGGACAAGTACGAAAAATTTGCTCAAAGCACTGGTAGATAAAGGATTGAAAATTACCGTGTTTACGTATTTTCAAGACAAACAAGAAGTTTTTCAAGATGGAGACATTACGATTCATAAAATAAAACTTCGTAAATATCCTGTATTAACATGGAAATTGAATGAAGGAATCATCAACAAATACATCAATAAAATTATCAAAAAAGACAAAATTGATGTATTGGAAGTGGTAGATTGGACAGGAATTACGGCAAATATGAACTTTTCCATTCCACAAGTAATGCGTTTGCACGGAAGCGATACTTTTTTTTGTCATTTAGAGGGAAGAGAAATCAAGCAAGCTAATTTTAATCGTGAACAAAAAGCACTTCAAAAAGCCACTAAAATCATTGCGGTAAGTCAGATTGTGGCTGAAAAGACAAACACATTATTCAATACAAATAGAGATATCACGGTAATTCCGAATGGAATATATGTGGAAGATTTTCAACCAGCTATATCCAAAAGACAAGGAGAAACAATACTATACTTTGGAACCTTAATTCGTAAAAAGGGCATTCTCGAATTGGCATATATTTTTAACGATTTAATTCAGAAAAATAGTAACTGTCAGTTATTATTGGTTGGAAATGATGCAAAAGATGCGAAAGAACAGCGTTCCACTTGGGAAATCTTTCAAGAAACACTTTCGGCGGAAGCTGCAAAAAAAGTAAACTATCTCGGAGTTGTGAATTACGATCGTATGAAGGAATTGATAAATGAAGTCAGTGTTTGTGTGTTTCCTTCGTTAGCAGAATCGTTCGGAATGGTGACTATAGAAGCGATGGCGCTTGAGAAACCATTTGTAAATACCAATTATCCGTGGGCAGAAGAAATTGTTGATGATAGGGAAACAGGTTTTTTAGTCGATCCGAAGTCACATGCGGAATTTGCAGATAAAATCAATTTGTTATTGACAGATAGGGATTTGGCTTCAAACATGGCAAAAAAAGCACGACAAGAAGCCATCAAACGATTTGATATTACTAAAATTGCAATTCAAAACATAACAGTTTATAACGCATTAATAACACAATAATGATCAATAAAGTACCTACAAAGCTTAAAAAACGGCGAAAAAAGTTTCAAAGTCATCCTTTAATCAAAGGAAATGCAAATGGTGCTTTGTTTAGATATATTAAATTTAATGTGATTCAAACCATAAGTCCAAAAGACAGAAAATACAATTGGATTCATGGATTGAAGTTTTTTGCTAAAAAAGGTGATGCGGGAATCGTATCAAATATATACATAAAACTAGCTGATTACGAGGATTCTATGTTTCTGATGAAACATTTGAAAAAAGATGATGTATTTGTAGATATTGGGGCAAACGTAGGACATTTTACCTTATTGGCTTCCGGTGTGGCAAAAGCACGAACGATTGCGATTGAACCAATTCCAAACACGTACGAAAAGTTGTTAAAAAATGTACATGTAAACAATTTACAAGATAATGTTGAATGTTTAAACATTGGTTTAGGAGAAGAAAAAGGCGAACTAAAATTTACCAAAGGTTTTGATGTCATGAACAGAGTTGCGCTTGAAAATGAAACCGTTCCCACAATTACGGTTCCTATCCAAAGGTTAGATGATGTATTGATAAGTGAAGAACCAACGTTTTTGAAAATTGATGTTGAAGGATTTGAATACTTCGTTTTAAAAGGTGCAACAGAAACACTTCAAAAATCATCTTTAAAATATATATTGTTAGAGTTTAACAATTCGGGCGATAAATTCGGAATTTCTGACGAAAAAGTCTTTGAATTTGTGACATCCTTCGGTTTTAAGCCAATTTCGTATGATGTAGAACAGCACAAAATACAGGTGGAAACATCATACCGAACAGATAAGTTTAATACAATACTCGTAAGAGAATAAGGAATTCATGCAATTTAGTCTCATCATTTGTACATACATGCGCCCAAAACCCTTGCAAACACTATTGCAATCGGTGGCTGCGCAATCATTGTATCCAAATGAGATTTTAATTGTTGATGGTTCTCGAAACGATGAAACGAAGGAAATATTAACCCAAAATCCATTCAAAAATCTACTTTATTTTAAAGTTGATGATGCAGATCGTGGGCTAACAAAACAACGAAATTTTGGAATTAAAAAAGTAGCAAATACCAGTGGAATTGTATGCTTTTTAGATGATGATACTATTCTTGAGAAAGAGTATTTTAAAAACCTCATAGAAACGTATAATACGTATCCAAAAGCGCTTGGAGTTGGTGGTTTTATTACGAATGAAGTATACTGGACGAAAATTACAGAGACCATAAAACCACCTGCGAAATCGTTTATAAATGATGGTTGGTTTAGAAGTGAATCGTTACGATTTAGATTGCGTAAAAAAATTGGCTTACTCGATGCTACGAAACCGTGTTATTTACCATCGTTCGCACATGGACGTTCTGTAAGTTTCTTGCCGCCAACGGATAAAATATATCCTGTGGAACTCTTTATGGGTGGCGTTTCATCATTCAAAAAAGAAATTTTAGACAAGATTAAGTTTTCCACCTATTTTGAAGGATACGGATTGTATGAAGATGCCGATTTTACACTGCGAGTTTCAAAATTGGGACAATTATATGTCAATACAGCTGCAAAGTTAGAACATCATCACGATGCAGCAGGAAGACCAAACCAGTATAAGTATGGTAAAATGGTCGTAAAAAATGGTTGGTATGTATGGCGTGTAAAATATGCGAATCCAAGCTTAAAAGCACGTTTCAAATGGAATGCAACGGTATTATTCTTGGCGTTTTTAAGGTTAACAAATATATTTACCCAATCACAAAAAAAAGCAGCATTCACAGAAGCTTTAGGTAGATTTGCCGCTTGGTTTCAACTTTGGTTTCAAAAACCTAAAATACAACGAGATACGGTTAAAAATGTTGTAAATTAATATGAATTTTCTAATTATCACACATGTTCTACATGCTCAAAAAGCCTCTGAATACCTCGCATACGCGCCGTATGTAAAGGAAATGAACTTGTGGTTGAAATATGTAGATAAAGTTACGATTGTAGCACCATTGTTGGAAGACAAAGAAATTCGTCCCATTGATATCGCATATGAGCATGACAATATCGATTTCAAATCAATTCCGGCGTTTAATCTATTAAGCATCAAGTCAAGCTTACAAACGCTTTTGGTGCTGCCTATTATCTTTTTTAAAATCATTGGCGCGATGCGAAAAGCAGATCATATTCACTTGCGCTGTCCAGGAAATATTGGATTGATAGGTTGTATTGCTCAAATTTTCTTTCCGTCGAAAACAAAAACTGCAAAATATGCAGGAAATTGGGATCCCAAGAGTAAGCAACCATTGAGTTATAGATTGCAAAAAAGAATACTGTCCAATACATTTCTAACCAAAAAAATGAACGTTTTGGTATATGGGGATTGGAAAAATCAAACAAAAAATATAAAATCGTTTTTTACTGCAACTTATCGAGATAGTGATAAAGCCGCGGTTGTAAAACGTACTTTTGACGAAACGATTCGTTTCAGTTTTGTAGGCTCACTATCGCCAGGAAAACGTCCGTTGTTAACCATTCAAACTGTGGAAGCATTGCGTCAACGTAATTATAATGTACGTTTGGATGTTTTTGGTGATGGCGCAAAACGAGAAGAGTTAGAAACATACATCAAACAAAACCAATTGGAGTCATTCATTACGTTGCATGGAAATGTAACCGCTGACGAAGTGAAAAAAGTACACAAAACTGCGCATTTTATGATGTTGCCATCTAAATCGGAAGGTTGGCCAAAAGTGGTTGCAGAAGCGATGTTTTGGGGAAGTTTGCCAATTGTGACTAAAATTTCTTGTGTTCCATATATGTTAGATGAAGGAAATCGCGGGATTTTAATTGATCCAACAGTAGAAAATGCAGTTTCAGAAATAGAAAAGGTGTTAAAATCACCTTCAACATATCAAGAAAAAGTAGAAAAAGCGATCGAATGGAGTAGAACATACACGCTTGATACTTTTGAAAACGAACTAAAATCATTGCTCTAAATGCTGAATGTTTACACAGATACAAAATTCATAGAGAAACATCCGAAAGGAGAGAAGTTTCCATTGATTTATGCCTTGTTGTTTGATGAACGCAATGAATTTATGGAAGTGAAGAACTATTACCAATTGGTAGATTCAATTGAAGAGGCAGCTGTAGCATTTTTACCATTTTCATGGAATTATTACCTGAATCAAAATTTGCGAGCTGAAGCAGAACATTTCATAGATGAATGTCATAAAAAGAATCTAAAAGTGTTAACGTATATTTCGGGAGACCAAGGTGTAACGCCAACAAGAAAAGATGTATATGTGTTTCGAAATAGTGGATACAAGAGTAAAAAATTGGAACATCAGATTTCATTTCCTGCTTTTTTCAAAGATCCGCTGGTACATTACATCAATAAAGAAGATCATCAAGTTCGGGTAAAAGAAACAAAACCTGTGATTGGATTTGTAGGCCAAGCCACACCAAATTTGCTAAAAGCAGCAAAAGACATTGGTTTGATCGTATATAGAAATCTAAAATTTCACTTAGGAAAAACGCGTTTAGAACCACAACAATGGTTTGCTGCTCCGTTTATGCGTTTCAAATATTTAAAACGTTTAGAAAAACATAAAGACATCAAAACGAATATCATTTATCGGGAACGTTATCGTGCTGGTGTACGTACAAATCGTTCGGCAGATAAGACTACGTATGAGTTTTATGAAAACATCAACGATTCCGATTATATATTCAATTTGCGTGGTGCAGGAAACTTTTCAGTACGTTTCTATCAAACCTTAGCTATGGGACGAATTCCGGTATTGATTGATACGGATTGTTTATTGCCTTTAGAAGGAATCATTGATTGGACGCAGCATTGCATCCGTATTCCACAAGGAAAAGAACATGAAATGGAACAACGATTATTGGAATTTCATCAAAACTTGACACAAGAGAAATTTGAAGAAATTCAGAAGGCGAATAGAAAGTTATGGGAAGACTACTTAACGTTAGTAAGCTTTTTTACCAGAATTCATGATTTGTTGAAAGATGTAAATTATAAATAACAAATTGAAATATTAACGAATAAAAAAACTATAACCTAACACCCAAAAATGAAAACCCTTCAAGTCATAGATACACTGGATACTGGCGGCGCTGAAAAACTGGCGGTTACGTATGCCAATGCGTTGGCGACAGAAGTAGAAGCCTCGTTTTTATGTACGACACGAAAAGAAGGAGTATTGAAGAATCAAGTAGTAAAAGAAGTCGGTTATTTGTTTTTGAATCGTAAAAGCACCTTTGATCTTGGAGCTATTAAGCGATTGAAATCCTTTATCAAAGAAAATGATATTAAGATTGTACATGCGCATGCAACTTCGTTTTTTATTGTGTTTTTGACGAAATTGATCTATCCAAAATTTAAAATGGTTTGGCATGATCATTACGGAAATAGTGAGTTTTTAGCAGAAAGAAAAGCCTTTGCTATCAAAATGGCTTCATACATGATGAATGGCGTGATCTCTGTTAATCAGCGTTTGAAAGATTGGGCAGAACAAAATTTAGCGGTTTCAAAAGTTGTGTATTTGTCAAACTTTCCGGTAAAAAGTGAAACTGTAAAAGCAAACACTAAGTTAAAAGGAGTTGATGGAAAACGAATTGTATGTTTGGCAAACTTACGTCCACAAAAAGATCATTTGTTATTGTTACAGGCATTTAAAATGGTGCAAAAAGAAGAATGGACATTGCACTTGGTAGGAAAAGATTTTGAGGATGATTATTCGCGACAAATCAAATTGTATATTCACGATCATGATTTGAGCGGAAAAGTCTTTGTGTATGGAAGTAGGGAAGACGTGTCTCATATTTTGAATCAATGTGATATTGGAGTACTATCTTCGAAATCTGAAGGTTTACCTATTGCATTATTGGAATATGGATTACACGAACTAGCCGCTCTTGTTACCAATGTAGGTGAATGTAGCAGAGTTGTTTCTGATGAAACGAAAGGTTATTTAGTACCGCCAAATGAAGTAAGTCAGTTTTCTGAAAAATTAGCGTTATTAATTGAAAATGAATACGAATGTTTTGCGAAAGCAAAAGAACTAACCAAACATATACAAGAAAATTTTGCTCAAAAAGCAATCATACAACAGTTACTAAGTTTTTACAACAAATTGTAAATGGCAACACGGACAGAATATATGGAAAAACGCTTAAAACTACTAGGGAAATCAAATTTCCTAAAGTTTACGTTATACCTAATTCTGATTTCGTATTTCTACAATTTAGCGGTTTTTTATTACAGTATCTCAGGAAATAATGAATTGCGTTTATACGATTTTGTTGGAGTGGTTGTTTTGTATCAGTTTTATCAAAATCGTGTGGTTTTACTGTGGTTTATCAACGAAAAAAAATACTTGTATTACCTATGGATATTCATCAAATGGTGTATGTTCATGATGATTTTCACCTTTTTTATTAGTTATCTAAATGGGCGTTTAACTTGGATTTTACGGACAACGCTGTTTATGTATCATTTCTTAATATTTTACTTTTCGTTTGTCTTCTTTTTAATTCTGATGCGACGTAGTAAAATACTGAAACAAATGGTGTATTTGCACATAATTTTGGTCATTATTGCGTCGGTAGTGGTATTATTACAGCATTTTGGAGCAGTTCCATATTTGTGGAGTGATTTAGATAGAAAAGCCTATGGTGGTTTTCTTTCGGGGATTCTAGGACCGAATAAGATTGTTTTAGGAATGGTCATGTATATTTCGCTGGTGACGTTTATTGGTGTTTTTTTACAAAGAGAACTACGTATCAACAAACTAATGCTTTTAGCGGGAATTCTTTTTGCAATGATCGCTTTAGGTTTGAGTGGCTCCAGAACAAGTTATGTTGGTTTATTGGTTTTTTTAGTCTATTTCTTTTTCCGCTCAACGGGGAAATTCATATATATGTCAGTCATCTTGGGTGCAGGGTTTTTAATTGTTTCTATGTACAATTCAGAAATCTTTACCATGATTGAAAATGTAATTAACGGACGTGTATTCAGTAAAATATCAGATCCATCGTTATTAGCACAAGGAAATGTAGATCAATTGTATGAAGATTTGGGTTCAGGGAGAAAAAATTTATCGCTGCTCTATGTTGATTATTTGCTTACTAATATATATGTAGTTCCTTTAGGTTCAGGCTTTAATAACTTTATTTTAGTTGGAAACTCGGCACACAATATGTATTTAACATTGATCAATGAAGTTGGCTTATTAGGCTTGTTTTTCTATGTACGATGGTTGACAAGCTATTTTAGTATAGAGTTTACCAAATTTAAACAATTAGGAATCGTGTTAAAAGGCCTTGTATTAGCAACAATGGTAACATTATTATTTGGAGAACAATTGTATGTTTACCGACCTGTTTTTGCTATATTGGGCATATTTTTATTTGCAACTGCAGTTTTACTAAGCCCTCGATATTACAAAAAGACATGACCAACTTTGCTGAACATATTATAGGAGTCGTCATTCCATATTACAACGCCGCAAAACATATAGAAAATGTAGTGCGAAAGTTGCCTGATTATATAGATAAAGTCATCATTGTAGATGATTGTGGAAAAGAACCAATTCCTGAAAGTTTGGTGCAACAATCTGAAACAGGTAATCGTATCGTTATTGTGCGAAACGAAAAGAATTCTGGAGTTGGTGGCGCTACAAAAAATGGATTCAAAAAAGCAATTGAACTACGATTAGATTATGTAATTAAAGTAGATGCAGATGATCAAATGGATAGTAAATATATTCCAGATTTGCTGCAACCACTGATTGAGAAAAAAGCGGAATATGCTAAAGGAAATCGTTTCAAAGACTTTAAAGCATTACGACAAATGCCGTTTGTTCGAAAAATTGGAAATCTTGGCTTATCCTTCTTAGTAAAAGCAGCTTCGGGATATTGGAATAACTTTGATCCTACGAATGGCTTTTTCGCAGTAAAAATTGAGTTGCTAGAAAAACTAGATTTCAAAAATATTCACCGCGATTATTACTTTGAATCGTCACTTATTGCTGAGTTGTATTTTCATGATGCAAGAATAAAGGATGTACCAATGCCCGCAAATTATGGGGATGAAAAGTCAAGTATGAAAGTGTGGAAAATTCCGTTTATCTTTATTCCAAAATTGACAAAAACCTTCTGGAAACGCATCTTTAAAAGCTATTTTATTTACGATTTCAACATTGCATCCATTTACTTGTTATTTGGTTTGCCAATGTTTCTTTTTGGTGTCATTTTCGGTATATACAATTGGATTTATTATTATAACATTGGAGAGTTTACACCAACAGGAACCATCATGTTGATTACGGTTTCATTGATTCTCGGTTTCCAATTGCTATTACAAGCCATACAGTTTGATATCTTAAAAGCACCAAAATCTGTGTCATGAAGCGCAAGCACATCTTTGTCATCATATTGAATGTTTGCATTGCTTTTGGGTATTATTTGGGGAATTTGTCTTCGAATGAAACACATTTAAGCTCTGACTTGCACAACATCATTCCGGTTTGTCTTAAAATGGACGATCCAACGTTGTTTCCGCATGATACCTTTGCGAATGACTTAGGAAATGTAAAATATTATACACCTTTTTATATAGAAACCCTGCGTTTCTTTGCCAATTTTACCGATGGAAATTATGTGCAAGCATTGAATCTACTCACGTTTATTTGTCATATTCTATTTGGATTATTATGGTATTTTTTACTGTTTCGAATTACAAGTAATTTTTGGATAGCACTGATTGTTTCTGTCTTCATGCGCGGTATTGTTTGGGTTCCAGGTTTTGAATATTGGGGAATTTCGGATATGTGGTCATTGTTGCCACGTGTTGTGTATTACGCCATCATGCCATTACCATTTTTACTGATCAGTTTTACCAACAAGCGAAAATTGTATTTGGCCACATTTTTAATTGGATTGCTTTTTAATTTTCATCCAATAACAGGATTGAGTGGTATTTTACTTTTTGTTGGATACATAGCAATGCATTCGTATCTCGAAAAGAAACAACTCAAAGCAATTTTTAGTCTTCAAAATATCATTCTAGGAGCAATTATTTTTGTAGGAATGTTACCTTTTTTTGTGAATTACTTGACAAATATTTCTGTAAAAGCAGATTACGATCTGGCATTGTATAAAGAAGCTTTAGCATTAAAGTATCCAAGTTTTATTACGGAACCAACGACGTTTTGGAAAGAATGGTTGTCAATAAAATATATCAGCTATTTTTCGGTAGTATTTGCGTTTGCCATATTTGCTAATTTAAAAGGAATCAGGAAAGACAAGATACGTGTAAAATATATGCTTATTTTAAGTGGATTATTGTTTCTACTCCCGAATTTAGTAACCTTTGTTGAATTGGGAGTAAACTCGATGTTTGACTTAAATATTAGAATGTCATTTCAATTGGTTCGCATGCAAAAACTATTGATTTTAGCGTTCTACTTTGCTATTTTATTTGGGTTGGATATTTTGTACAGAGATCAAACTTTTAAGAAAGTCGTTCCGTATATTTTTGGATCTTACGTATTGCTATTAGTGTTTGCCAAGAACCAAGAATTGGATAAAATTCCATTTGTTTCTAATGATATGGTGCGTCGAGTATTGCCAAATTCATTATCGGTTGCAAATATTGTAAATGGTCAAGAGAGTGAAGATTTAAACGATGTGTTACAATACATACGAAACAATACGCCAAAAGATGCTATTTTATTTGCGCCAGATATTGGTCGTTCAGGCGGACAACGTTCGGTAGTGTTAGATAGTAAAGGTGCAAATATGTTGATAGAAGGAAATCCAAAGCGTTTTGTGCAATGGTATCAGGACTATCAAAATTACAATAAATTGTCACGCATAGAATCCAATCAATTTTTACGTGATTATGGAGTGGAATATGTATTAATTTATATAGATTTACCGGAATTTGAATTGCTCTATCAAAAAGGAAGATGGCGATTGTATAAAATAGGTAATTAGGTGTTGTAATTCACCCAAACCCAAAACCCAAAATCTAGCATAATTTGAAACTTTTAAAAAAAATAGCAATAGTAGTAGTTATTATCGGATTTCTCTTTTCGAGTTACATCGCGTATTGCTATTTTACGAAACAACCTGTTCCTTTTTTTGGTAGAAAAATTACAGGAGCTTACTTTTCTATTGCTACAGGAACTACCAAAAATCCGCTAGAATGGAAGGTCTCAGAAGCTAAAGTTTTCAATAGAGAAAATAATAATATTCCAGAGAAACTGCTCATGGCAGATCCTTTTCTGCATCAAAAAGATGGAAAATGGTACGCGTTTTTTGAAATCATGGGTTCAACACATGCAGATATTGGTGTTGCTGTCGAAGAAAACGGTAGTTGGAAATACCTAGGAATTGCATTAGATGAAACGGTTCATCTATCATACCCATTAGTCTTTGAAAAAGATAGCGTTACCTATATGATTCCTGAAACCAAGCGTCATAGCCAAGTACGATTGTATAAAACTTCCAATTTCCCATTTGATTGGGAAGTGGATAAAGTACTCATTAAAGACAAGCGCTTGGTAGATGCAACGTATTTTGAAAAAGACAATGTTTCCTATTTATTTGCTACAGAAAACGAACTTTTACGCTTATATGTAGCCGATAGTTTGCAAGGTGAATGGACACAACATCCAAAATCACCAATTTTAACGGGAAACTATACGCGTTCTGCAGGAAGACTATTAAAACATAATGGACAATTGATACGTTTTGCACAAGATCACTTTGGCGGTTACGGCCGTGCCGTATATGGTTTTTCAATTGATTCTATCTCAAAAACAGTGTACAAAGAAACACAGCTAGATTATAACCCAATTCTAAAAAATCAAGGAGAAACTTGGGCAAAAAACGGAATGCATCATATTGATATTCATCAATTGCCAGATGGCACTTTTAAAGCTATTTTTGATGGGTATGGATATGGGAAAGAAAAAATTACGTTTAGCCTAACAAACAACTTTTAACCTAAAACAAATGAAGGCAACGAAAAAGCTTTTTAAAACTGAAATTGTAAAACGACTCAAAGCACAAGGAACAGATGAAGTATTGTCAGAAGCAGCTTTGCCAGCGTACGCTCATAAAAATCCAGTAATCGACCATATTTTTTGGAAGCGATTAAAAGTCGTAGCAAATTATATTCACAAGAAAAATAAAAAATCACTCAAAGTTATCGATTTTGGTTGTGGAACTGGTGTGATGTCTTATGAATTAGCAACGAATTCGCATGATGTCGTTGGTTTAGATTTAGACTTACGACCTGTAAATCTATTGAAAGAAAACATCAACTATCCAGATTCAATTACGTTTATGGAAGGTGATTTGTTTGATAAAAATTTAGAAGAGAACACCTTTGATGTTGTGATTGCTTTAGACGTTTTGGAGCATATGAATGATGATCAGCTACGCAAATACATGGGGAAATTCAGAAGTCTTTTAAAAGATGGAGGAGAAGTAATTATTTCTGGTCCAACGGAGAATTTCTTATATAAACTAGGAAGAAAATTGGCGGGACAAGATTTCACAGGTGATTATCACGATTCTGAAATTCAATCGATTCGTAAGATTGTCAGTGAAACCTATGAAGTAAAAAGTTTGGCGAAAATTTTACCAATTTTACCATTATTTGATGTTTTTGTAGCGCATAAAAAAGGATGATTGTTTATGTTGGAAATATCATTTCTGGTCACGGAAAAACGGCAACAACCATTGAAACGTTGGGGAAATTACTCCAAAAAGAAGGTTTTGAGCTAAAATTGACTTCCAACAAACAGAACAAAATATTACGTTTAGCAGACATGCTTTGGGCGGTTTTTAAGTACCGAAAAAAGCTGGATTATGTATTAATTGATACCTATAGCACCACAAATTTTCTGTATGCGTATTATGTGAGTAAACTGTGTATTTCACTTAAAATAAAGTACATTCCTATTTTGCATGGTGGAAATTTAGAAGAACGTTTAAAAAGCAGCAAAGCAAAAAGCGAACTAATTTTTAAGAATGCGTACGCCAACATTTCTCCATCATTATTTTTGAAAACGGTTTTTGAAAAATACGGCTATTCAAATCTAATACACATTCCTAATAATGTAGAATTAAAAGTATATCCTTTTAAAGAACGAAAAGCTGTTAAAGCGAAGTTGTTATGGGTTCGTTCGTTTGCTGAGATTTATAATCCGCAATTGGCGATTAGAGTTTTACATGGTTTGCAATTGAATGGAGTAGATGCATCTTTGTGCATGGTTGGACCACGAAAAGATGATTCGTTTGAAAAAACACAACAACTTGCCAAAGAATTAGATGTTGAAGTAACCTTTACGGGAAGACTTTCCAAAGAAGATTGGATTTCACTTTCTGAAGATTACGATATCTTTATCAATACTACAAAATTTGACAATACGCCAGTGAGCTTAATAGAGGCGATGGCACTCGGAATACCAATTGTTTCAACCAATGTTGGTGGAATTCCGTATTTGATAAACGATCAAAAAGATGGTATATTGGTCAATCCAAATAATCCCATAGAAATGATTTTTCACATTAAAAAACTAGTTACTACTCCAGAAATTGCTCAACAATTATCACAAAATGCACGAAAAAAAGCAGAGAGTTTTGATTGGGAAATAGTTAAAGAACAATGGAAATCGTTGCTTATGTAACCAATTACCATTGTTTATTTTTTAAACTAGTTTTTTTCATTGCGTTTAGTTTTTGAAAAAATAGCTTTTTACCATCTATAACTACTACTTCATTGGTTAGGTATTTTTGTATGTTGTTGTTATTCAGGTTTTTAGTTTTAATTTCTATTTCATTATAATTTGGATTATCAATAATGATGGTTTCGCTTTCATTTAAAAAATAATATGTAATTGTTTGAATCCTCTGAGTTTCAAATTCTACCATTCCATTAATATTTGCAACTTCTCCTTTGTTTATATCATTATTGATGATAATATTTGCAGATGAGAGTGGAAGTCCAGTTTCTGTTATCGTAATTTTTACGTTCCCTTTTCTTTCAGGGTTTATTTTACCTATGTATGTGGTGGTTAGATTTTTTGGTTGTTCAAAAGTATTTAGGACTATGCTGTCAGCAGCTATCTGCTTCCAATTGCCTTTGATAATATTTGCGCCGCCAACATCCATAAATACAAAATACTCAAAAGTTTTATCGGCTTTTAACTCAAGTTGACTACAGGCGAAATAGTTTTTTTTGCATTTACCGTATAAGCCAACAATTGATTCTTGTGATGTGCAAGATACCAGTAGAAATAGAGTGCAAAACTTTAAAAATTTCATTATTTGAATTTTATTTTCATTAAAACTACTTTTATTTTAGAAAACTTACTGTACTAATTGAGTAAATATGTCTTTTTAGTGAGTTAATTATATATTTAGGTTTTTATTTTTTAGAGAAGCTCGCATAAAAAAAGAGCATCAACCAATTGTCAATGCTCTTTTTTTATGATTCTAATTAATATACTTTAATTTAAACTAAAATGCTTTTCATAGATCAAATCAGAAAAAACATCATTAAAAATATCATCTTGCTTGTTGTAAATTTTGGCATTTACTTTTAAAATGTCAAGGTTCCAGTGGTGTAATTTTGAGATTAGTTCATACACTTTCTGGTTAAGATGATAGGAGAGAATAGGAGTTCTAAGGTCGCGATTTCCCCATATGATTTGTTTATACTCTTTCTGCTTTTTCATTTCATCATACAAAATATTCAATCCTCTTATATTGGTGAAATTTTCATGATCTAGCGCATCTAAAATGATTTTGTTTGTATCTGATAAAACAAAAGTAATTTCGTCAATGTCTTTCCTAGCAATTAATACACTTATTTCATCAATAGTATCCTTATCAAAAACAATAGAGTTTCCTAGTGAGGTTATATAATAATTTTCACTTTTGGAAACATCATTTATGACTGCTTCTAAATGATCGGTAGGGCAAATAAAATATAAATGTTTTTTCATTGAGAATGTATGCAATGTGAGAAAATTAAGGTCTTAGAGACTTTTCATATCAATAACTTCAAAATTTCTAGCATCAAAATAATCATCAATTCCATACTCTGTATTAATGATAATACCACCAAGCAATGTTACTTTATCTACATGAAATTCATCTTTACATGTCTTTAAATGTTCATGAATTTTTTTATTGATGATTTCATAGGTAGCTTCAGTAATGGCTTTTTCTTGATTGTCACTTTCTAGAATTTGTTTTTTGTATGGCAATAAACTTTCTTCTAACTTCATTTGTTGATAATCATCATCATTGTCGGTATTTGGAGTATATCCTTCTTCTTGAAATCTGCTCAATGCTAACATTAATGCTCCACAAGAGTTTCCAGTAGCTTCTTGACGTGGACGATACATTTTTCCTAAATCTCCATCAAGAGTAACACCAATATGCGGACCGTAAAAGATAAATGCACTACCATCATCTGGAATGTGATGTGCAAAAGCAGTCATACCTGTTTGTCCAACAAATGGAATTCCTCCTAAACCGCCCATTACAAAAGGTCCAAATAGTACATTAAAAAATGTAGTGGAAGGAATATTAATATCATCAGAGCATACAGAAGTAGCCATTAATACTTTTGAAACATCAAGATTGTATTCATTTTGTAATCTTCCTAAATAATGAATAGAAGTATCTTTTGCTCCCATAGCATTTGGGAAAAAATCTTTTACGACAGTGTCGAATTTTCTTTGTAACATATATGATAATTTTGTGTTATAAATAGTTAGTTAAATGTTCCACTTTAACTGTCCTAAAGATATGCAATTAATTTTAAACGCAACTTAGTTGCATTTAAAAACTTGTTATTTTTTCTTAATCATATACGAAGTAGTTGTTTTTGTAAATACCAATATTGTATACAGCTAATTTGAAATATAAGAATACATGAAATTTGCTTCTGCATGATTTGAAGAAACAAGAACTAATTTTGAATTTGATTATCGGTATCGTATTATGCCAATTTTAGCAGCACATTGATACTACCTGCTAATAATTCTTCTTCGGTGTAGTTTTGAAAATCTTTATGAAGAGTGAGTTCTTTGAATTTACGGTATTTTTCAGAGTTTTTGTCGCAAGTATCATAGTCTAATGAAATGACTTCATAACCTGCTTTTTCAAATATTTCCAGATAGTTTGGCAAGCGCAAGCGATTGTGGTAATCAAATTTTGTATGTTGCTTTTTCCATTCCTCTGGACTATATTTTAAGAAATCGTAATACGAAAGAGACTTGTCATCATAGGCTCTGTGATCACTTGGCGAAATCATGTGTAAAATATACGCCGACTTCGGTAGTATTTTAGCAAAGTTTTGATGAATTTTTAATAAATCCTCGGGAGGAATATGCTCTAAGACAAATCGGGAAAAAACCAGATCAACATGCTCGCCAATGTTTATAGAAGTATCTGCTAAATTCGTTTTAGGATAATATTTAACATTGTTAGGTAGCGCATACTTTCCCTTTTCTGAAGCAATATCTGTATTGTAATGTTCTTTGTAATACGTGTTTAATTTGTTGATTGTTTTTGAATCGTAATGCTCGTTAATGTCATAAGTAACAACAAGCGCAGCATCCGCAGAATGTATGAATGAATAGGGAATAATTGGCGCCCAACCAGAACCTAATTCTAAAATCGTTTTATTTTCCAAATTAATAGCTTCTTTCGAAAGAATTTCCAGAGCTTCTTCAAAAGATCTACCATTTGTTTTTACCTTAAAATTGACACTGTTTCTGTTGAGAAACTTCTGCAATTGGTGATAAATCCCGTATCCTAATGAATTTGGTAAAATATCTAAGGACTTAAAAATAAAAGATTTGGTTTTGTGATTCATATCATGAATAGATTCGCTTGCAAAATAACAAATAAAAACGGATTATCTTCACCTCTTTATATGTATTCAATTAATTTTTGTAATAAAGCTTAGTTGTTTTTGAATTGATTGGAAATCCCCAATTTTTATGGTACATTTCGCCACTGATTAGTTTTAAAATTATGCTCCACAAGTTTATTTTTCAATTAGGTGAACGCTTACGAAATCCTTCGATACGGAAGTGGTTTGCATTTTTAAAACAGTCTGAAAAATGGTCAATAGAAGCTTTGGAAGCCTATCAGTTACAACAATTGAAAGAATTGGTAACTTTTGCCAAAGCAAACTCAGACTATTACAAAGAAAAGTTTGCTAATATTGATCCAACATCATTTTCTACGCTAGAAGATATTCAACAATTACCACTATTATCTAAGCAGGACGTATTGCTTCACACAGAAGAAATTCACACGAAACATAATTTTAAAAAGGTTTTTAATGCTACAACTTCAGGCTCTTCAGGAGATCCTTTAGTATATCAACGGGAAGAAAGCGCCGATTCATTTAACAGAGCTTCTATTTTTAGAGGGTATTCATGGCACAATGTACAACCTTGGGAGCGTAATGGCTATTTTTGGGGATTTGATTTTTCAACTTTTAAACGATTTAAAATCTGTCTCTTAGATGCCTTTCAGAATCGTTTTCGTGTGTTTGATTACAAAGAAAAAGCATTTAAAAAGTTTGTTAAAAAATTACAACGTGCACGATATATTCACGGATATTCCTCCATGATTTACCAATCTGCAAAACTGATTAATGATCAAAATCTTCCAAAACCTAAGCACATTAAAATGGTCAAAGGAACTTCTGAGAAGATCTATGACAGTTATAAAGAAGAAATTCAAAAAGCTTTTGGTGTGCCTATCATCAGTGAATATGGTGCTGCAGAAACAGGAATCATTGCTTTTGAATGTAAAGAAGGCAATATGCATATCAATATGGAAGGTGTAATTGTTGAAGAAATAGACCATCAAATTGTAGTTACCAATTTACAGATGAAGTCGTTTCCAATTATTCGCTATCAATTAGGCGATTATATTGAGTTGGCCTCCAAAGAAAAAAAGTGTGCTTGTGGGAAAGTTCATTGCATTTTAGAAGAAGTAACAGGAAGAATAGGAGAGAACGTCTATGGAAAGAAAGAAATTTACCCGAGTTTGTACTTCTATTACATCTTTAAAAACTTAGCAAACAAGCATAACCTAAAACTTACGTATCAAATTATCCAAAAAGAAAAAGGAATTCTTATATTTAACCTCGAAGAAAACTTAAGCAATACAAATGAAAAAAAGTTAAGACAAGAGATTCATAATTATTTTGCTAGCGATATTGACTACACTATTTGCCCAAATGTGAAAAAGAAAGCTGGTAAAGAAAAAACTAAAAGTTTTATCTCTTATCTTTAATAGCAAGTCATGGCCTCAACCTCAAATATGCATTTCGAAATATCGGAACGTAAACTCCTTTTACGTGTTGTCGATTTAGTGGCACTACTTTTCGGGCTATATGTCGGTTCGAATGTTTTTAATTTTGATTATTTCAAATTTACAGAAGAACGCTGGTTATGGAGCGTCGTGCTAATTGTATATTATGTATTATTTTCTACGATTTTAGAATTGTATGATTTGCAAAAATCGAGTCGTTATGATTCTACTTTTCAGGGGATTATACTTTCAGTTTCTATTACGGTGTTATGCTATTTGTTGACACCAATTTTAACGCCAGAATTGCCTGAGAATCGTTTGCAAATTCTCTACTTTTATTTAGCGATTGCGGTTACGATATTTTTGTGGCGATGTGCCTATATTTTCTTTATTTCGTCTCCACGTTTCTTTAAAAATATTCACATTATTGGAAACACGGAAGAAATCAAAATCATGTCCGATGCTATTGAACGCAATACAAAGTATTATAAAATTGTAGGATACATCAACTCAAACCCAAACGATAAAGAAAAAAATGGAGTATTGGCTGATTTGGAAGAAATCACTAGTTTGGATTTGAACAAAGTGGCAGAAGAAAAATATGTTTCAGAAATTATCATAGCAAGTAATCAGCGTGAAGAGTTAAGCAAGCCTTTGTTTGATAGTTTAATTGGATTGTTGGAGACTGGATTGCCTATCAAAGAATACATTCAGGTATATGAAGAATTGACATTTCGTGTGCCTGTTCAGTACATCGGAAAGGATTTTTATAAATATTTTCCGTTCAGTCGAAGCAACCAAAATAAATTATATCTATTTTTTCATCGCTTTTTTGATATTGTACTTTCTTCAGTAGGATTGTTGGCGAGTCTTGTATTTATTCCATTTGTTTTGATTGGGAATTTAATTGGAAATCGTGGTCCGTTGCTATACACACAAGAACGTGTTGGAAAAAATGGTGTGCCGTTTAAAATCTACAAATTGAGAAGTATGGTTGTCGATGCCGAAAAAAATGGCGCTGTTTGGGCAACTCAGAATGACTCACGAATTACAAAATTTGGTGGTTTTTTACGCAAATCACGTTTGGATGAAGTGCCACAGTTTATAAATGTCTTAAAAGGAGATATGAGCATGATTGGTCCACGTCCAGAACGACCTGCGTTTGTAAAGCAATTGTCAGAAGATTTAACGTTTTACGAAATTCGACATGTTGTAAAACCTGGTGTAACAGGTTGGGCACAGGTAAAAACAGATTATGGCGCTTCTGTAGAAGACAGTTTACGAAAGCTGCAATATGATTTATACTACATAAAACACCGAAGCTTCTTTTTGGATTTAAATATTATTGTGAAGACCCTAAGTACTGTATTATTCTATAGAGGTAGATAATTTATATTTCTTGGGTATTCTGGATTTTTTTGATTAAAACTTTCTAACTTTCTAACAGAAAAAAACTACCTTGGTTAGGTAAAATAAAATCTACAAACCAACCATTTTAAAAAATCATCATGAGAAACATTGAAAACCTTGTCTTTAAAGGTGGAGGCGTTTTAGGAATTGCTTATGCAGGCGCACTTCAAGTATTAGAAAATCACAACATATTAAATGGAATTAAGGGTGTTGCAGGAACTTCAGCAGGTTCTATTGTTGCTGCTTTAGTCAGTTTAAAGTATTCGGCACCAAAAATTAAAGAAATTGTAGCAGCTACGAATTTTAAGAAATTTGAAGATGGATTTAACCCATTGCGAATTGTTACTAAATACGGATTGTATGAAGGTGATTATTTTTTGAATTGGTTAAAAGGTATCATCAAAGAAAAAACAGGAAATGAAAACATCACATTTGCAGAGTTAGTTGCTGATGGATACAGAGATTTGCATGTGTTTTCTACAGATTTGAATACTAAAAATGTTCGAGAGTTTTCAAATGCACATACACCAAATGTTGTTGTAGCTGAAGCTGTACGCGCTTCCATGTCAATTCCATTTTTCTTTGAAGCGTGGAAGTTTACAAACAATAATCCGGACGACCATTTATATGTAGATGGAGGAACTGTGTATAACTATCCAATTACCGCATTTAAGCCTATAGAGAATACTTTAGGTTTCTTTTTGCATAGTAAAGATGAAAAAGTAACTGACTTAGGTTATGATAGCATTGTTCATTATGTAAAAGATTTGTTTGAAACACTGATGAATGCACAAAATATAGACTTTGATAAAGATTCTATTGAAAATAAAGTGACTGTAAAAATTGACGATTTAGGAATTTCGGCGATAGACTTTGATATAACTGACGAGCAAGAACAGGCTTTGTATAACTCAGGATTTCAGTCAACAGAAGCATATTTGAAGCAGAATTCGTAATTAACATAACAAAAATATTTAAAAGCAAACTACACTGAGCGCAATCGAGGTGTAGTTTGCTTTTTTATTGATAATTATATTAAAAATAAATAGTTAGAAAGTGATTATCTCATGTGTTTCACAATTTTACTTCAGTAATACTAGATGTTTTATCTTCTATATATTGTAGTGAAATTATATATCATGAAAAAAAGAAAGTTAAAAGAATTAAATTTAGACAAGAAGTCAATTGCGAAGTTAATGTTTGAAATAAAAGGAGCAAGACACGATAGTAGTGTTAAAAGGACGCAATCAGCGCTTACTCTGTGTCCTAGATGTCCAACAATTCTAGGAATGGATCCTATGTGTGATATTCAGCAAGCATAACTTTTATGCATCGTAAATATGGCAAAAGATGGACTTTATCTTAGAGTTTATCTTTTGCTATTTTTAAAAAGTAGTACGTGATATATACATAACGAACTAAAAACTTTAAAATGAGTGGAATAGCAGCCAGAGCAAATACTTGAAAATTAATAAGCCACAAAAACAGCATAATTACGATTAAACCAATCAATGTTGCAGAATGTTTCCACAATGCTTTACACTCTTTCCGTTTCACAAAAAACTTGCGGATAAAGAATATGTTTATAGGTGCAAACCACAAAATATTCCAATTATTCACTGTCATGGAATGATCAGTGGCAAACCAAAGTAATAGAATCATAATTCCACCCAAACCACTAAAAAGCATTATAAAAGCATCTAGCCAACGTGTACGCTTCTTATTTTTAAAATCTAGAAACGTCACAATAAGTGTGATCAATAATAAAATAGAAAATACTACATACGGACTCATAAGTATATTGCCTGCTACTTTTGCATTTTCTGGTTCTTTTAAAATCACTTTTACTTCTTTTACTAATGGAGAACCATCTTGAGTTGTTGCATTTTCAAAAGCTTGAAACACATAATCTGGTAAAAACTCATATTCTAATACGGTAGCTTTTCTATCAATAACAGCACCTAAAGCAATATTGATTCCAAAGCTAGACCAAGAATTATGGACTACATAATCATGAATAAGTTCTCGAAATGTTTTGCTAGTAGTAATATGCTCTTCCTTAAAAACTATGTCATTACCAAAGGTTTTGTTGACTACTTCTCTAATTTTCGTCGCACAGTTATTAAAAAAGAAGTCGTATTCATAAGATCGGTTTTTTTCTTTGTAGTTATCTTCTAAAAAGGCGAGAAGCGAACGTGTTTGGTCATGCGTTAAGTTTAAAACTTGTTCTTTTACCCAACGTTTTTCACGTTTATAACTATATACAAAGTTTCTAAATTGTGTTCTGCCTAATTGATATGGAAGTTTTCCTTGTGCAAATTTTATATAAAAAAACGGTGTATTAAAGTCAAAAGTTCCATAATTGTATACCATATCATAACCGTATACAGGATCTTTTAGTCGAAATGCATTGTGTCCAAACGTAGAATACAACTCGGAACCAGGACCACAAGTAATAACAGAAAAAGTGGCTTCTGGAGAAAGTTTAATTTGTGTTTTTTCTTGCCCAAAAACAATTCCAACATAAAGAAATAGAAGAAATACAAGTTTTTTCATCAGTGTGACTTTATCTGATAAAAATATCACTTTTTATCTTTGAGAGGAAACAACGGCTTCGTTATTTTTATGTTAAAGCAAGATTTATCTTCTAAACAAGCTCCAATCAATTTTTAACGAAAATACATTTGAATATACAGCAGCACTTTGATCTCCAATATCTGTCAAAGCATAATCAACCTGAATTCCTTTATACTTAAAGCCAATTCCCAAATTTGGTTGAAACGTTAATGATTCAGATCCAAAATTGTTTTCGTTTTGGAAATTTCCGACGCCAGCTCTTAAAAATACTAAATCAGTATAAGCAAATTGTAAACCAACGGCAGGCGTTACACTTGCAAATGATGTAGAAATGATATCATTAGTTTCAGCAAAACGCATATTTAAATCTACTTCTGCTGTAAGTGTATAATCATAATTAAATGTAAAGCTACGTGCTACACCAAATTGTAATTTTGGAATGGTAATCTCTGTCGTTTCTGGTAAATCTTGTGTTGGAATTTGATCACTAACATTGTTGAATAAATCCTCGTCAATGCTCCATGTGTTGAATGTTGTGGTAATATCACGCGCCATCAAACCAAATTTCCAATCGTCATGTCTAAATTGTAAACCAAAGTCAAAACCAAATCCCCAAGAAGAAGCAAAATCCCCAATAATTCTTCGGATTACTTTAGCATTAACTCCCCAATTTAAACCTTGTACGGGCATTCTTCTTGCATAAGAAAATGTAATTCCATAATCGGCAGCAGAGAAGAGGCTGATACGGTTAAAATCAATATTTCCTTGGCTATCGATTAATTGAGTAGTATTTAAGATGTCATCAACTCCAAAGCGAATCAATGAAATTCCCCAAGCACTTCTGTCGTCAATAGGCATTGCAAAAGCGGCATAATCATACAGTGCAATATTTGCAAAATAACTAGAGTGCATCAATGCGATTTGCTTGTCTTCTAATTGAACCAAACCAGCAGGATTCCAATATCCAGAGTTTACATCACCAATATTTGCCACTACGGCATTTCCCATCCCAAACGCGCCAGCATCAACACCAATATTCATGAATTCATTAGAATATTTAGCCACAGATTGTCCGTTTGCAACATGTGCAATTATTATAAAGAGGAATACAAGTAACTTTTTCAAGAGTGTAATTTTTATACAAATATGCAATTTTCTACCCTAATAAACTCAAAAAACACATAGATATTGTGCGGAAATAATCAACATATCTACTTATGGACTATAGAGTTTGTAAAGTTTATTTATTTTTACAAAAAATCAAGTACATGAATATCAAAAAACACATTCCAAATTTCATCACATTATTAAATGTTTTTTGCGGTTGTTTGGCAATAATTTTTGCAGTAAAAAACCAATTAGAAATAGCTGCTTTTTTTGTGTTTTTAGGTATCTTTTTTGACTTTTTTGATGGCTTAGCAGCCAGATTGTTAAAGGTGCAAAGCGAATTAGGTTTACAATTAGATTCGCTCGCAGATATGATTACCAGTGGAGTTGTCCCTGGAATTGTAATGTACCAGTTGTTCAACAGGGCTTTAGATATTCATGAGAAAGTAAATGATGGACATTCTTGGTCAGATACTTGGCATTGGTTTCAAAATGAAGTACATATATTACCACTTTTAGGACTTTTAATCACGCTTGCTTCAGCATACCGCTTGGCAAAATTTAATATTGACGAAAACCAAACCTCTTCTTTTATTGGATTACCAACACCAGCCAACACTTTATTAATCGTATCATTTCCATTAATACTGGCATATCAAGATATTACGGTTATTGATGTACATGCAATTATCTTAAACAAGTGGTTTTTAATAACAATGACACTATTAAGTAGTTATTTGCTTAATGCTAAAATTTCATTATTCGCTTTAAAATTTAAAGATTGGAGTTTTAAAAAAAATATGGTAAAATATATTTTCATTATTTTAAGTATGTTATTAATGGTCATCTTACAATTTGTTGCTATTCCAATCATCATCATTTTGTATGTGTTGATTTCTCTATTAAAAAAATGATTATATGCTTATAGATATTACAAGTTCGCCCTTCAACGCTTCCGCAGATGGATCTCATGACGATACAAAGGCCTTAGAAGCAGCTTTTGCAGAGATTCAAAGAATAGGCGGAGGAACTATTATATTCCCAGAAGATGCTTTTGTGTGTATTTCTAAATCTATTTCATTACCCAGTAACGTAAAAATTACTGCACATAGTGGTAAAGCTAGAATCAAATATTACAATGCACAGAATACTGAAACCAAACATCTTTTTACAGGAAACAGTGTTGCTAATATAAATATTTCCAATATCGTGTTTGATACACGACACCAAAGTCCTTCTGTTGCGGCTATTTTGATTACGGGGTATAAAGAAAAAGCTATAGAGAATTCGAATATTACAATAGAAAATTGTGATTTTAAAGGTATTAATACAAAAGGCGCTTGTGCAGTTCGAATTCAAAAAACTAACGGGTTAACTATAAAGAACTGTTGTTTTAAAGATAGTTGCATTGGAATAGGAATATGGAAACGAAACTCTGGGATATCCTTGTTAGACAATACTTTTTCAAACACAATTACCAATACTGCAATTCGAATTATAGGAAATACAGATACTTCAAAAGAAGAATACAGCAGTGATGTTAGCATACAAAGAAATGTAGTAAAAGTACCAGCCAAAAAGTCTGTCATCGGAAAGGATGGAAAAGCAAAAGGAAGACCTGATAGTTCTAGTGCAATCTATTTGACCTGTGGAGATAAAGATTATACCGGAAATTCAAATTTTCATCTCAATGTAAATATTTCTCACAACCATGTTGAAGGGCCAAGATTGGGGTTTTTTAATGGAGGTTCAGCAGATTTGATTTCGGTAAAAGATGTAAAACACTTTCAATGTAGACATAATGTATCCTGTGGTTCTGGTGATTTAGGTTTTGCTTTTGAACGTTGTCATGAAGGTGAGATAAGTCATAATAGAGCAGAAGAAAACAATTCATGTGGAATTGCCGTTTGGGGATCTTCCTATCTGACATTAGTACACAACAAATGCGGAAGTAATGAGCAAACTAGAGATGGTATCTACAGAAATCATCCGTATGGAGGCATCAGAATAGAGTATGCAAGTCACAATATTACTTTGGAAAATAATGAATTTTATCATTTAGCATCAGAAGCAAAATTGACTCAACAATATGGAATTGTTATTAAACACACGAATATAAAAGGTGTAAAACTATATCCGAGTGCTGTAAAAGTTGCTAATAATATGAGCTCGGATCAGATACATGGAGCCATTTTTAACGAAGTTGATGATACTGAGATTTTATAAAAAATACATGGTATAAACACTAATTTGTAAAAACAAAAAAGAGGCGAAAAGTTCGCCTCTTTCATTATTCTTTTGCATTTTCGAAATCGAGTTTCTTTTCTCGTAGTTCGAAATTTTGTCCCAAGTATACTTTTCGAACCATTTCATCTTCTGCGAGTTCTCTTGGCTTTCCAGCTTTCAGAATGTTGCCTTCAAACATTAAGTAGGTTCTATCGGTAATTGCAAGTGTTTCTTGTACGTTGTGATCTGTGATCAGGATTCCAATGTTTTTATTTTTTAAATGTGCTATGATGCGCTGAATATCTTCTACGGCAACTGGATCGACACCTGCAAAAGGTTCATCTAGCAATACAAACTTTGGATCTGTAGCTAAGGCTCGTGCAATTTCAGTTCGTCTTCGTTCCCCACCAGACAATAAATCTCCACGATTTTTACGAATATGTCCTAAACCAAACTCTTCAATCAACGATTCCATTCTATGATGTTGTTCTTTCTTTGAAAGCTTCGTTAATTGTAACACGCTTAAAATGTTTTCTTCAATGCTTAATTTACGGAAAACAGAAGCTTCTTGTGCCAAATATCCAATACCATTTTGTGCACGTTTGTACATGGGAAACTTGGTAATTTCCATGTTGTCCAAATAGATTTTTCCGCCATTAGGTTTTATCAATCCTACGATCATGTAGAAAGAAGTTGTTTTTCCAGCTCCATTAGGACCTAACAATCCTACAATCTCTCCTTGATTTACTTCTAAGGAAATTCCTTTTACAACTTTTCGTCCTTTGTAGGACTTCATGATACTATCAGCTCTTAAAATCATATAATTTGGTCATTATAAAGGGTAAAAATAACAATTTCGCTACAACGCTAATACTTTTTTAATACGAAATTAACTTCGAGTATTATTTTAGATTCAATTAGACTTCATATAATAAGTCTAAAAAGCGAAGCTCTCTAACTAATTTTGTGCTTCCAAAGCTTCCCAATATTCATAAGCTCTACGTAAATGAGGAATCACAATAGTTCCACCGATTAACGTAGCAATACTCAAAGTTTCTACCACTTTTTCTTTACTCAAACCTTCTTTGTAGCAGGATTCTAAATGGTACTTTATACAATCGTCACAACGCAACACTGTTGATGCTACTAAACCTAGTAATTCCTTTGTTTGTACATCTAAAGCTCCAGCAGTAAATGCATTGGTATCTAGATTAAAAATACGTTTGATTATTTTATTGTTGTCAGCTAAAATTTTATCATTCATTTTAGCTCTGTATTCATTAAATTCTTCTACGGGATTAGCCATGTTTAAATTTCTTTTTATAATTTTTTTCGACTCTTTTTGAGATTATAATACCAACTTCATATAAGATCAAAATAGGAATTGCCACTACAATTTGACTGGCAACATCTGGCGGTGTAATAATAGCAGCTAGAATTAGTACAACTACTAGCGCGTGTTTTCTATACTTACGTAAGAATGCAGGAGTAATTAATCCTAATTTTGATAAGAAATATATAATTAAAGGTAATTCAAAAACTAGAGAAACTCCTAGTAATGTGTTTGTTAGTAAGCTAATGTGCGATTGTACAGTAATTGTGTTTTCAATAGAATCTGTCACAGAAAAGTTATAGAAAAAATACGATGACATTGGCATAATTACATAATAACTAAATGCCAAACCAACTAAAAATAATAGCGAAGCTAAAAAGATAAACCATCTCGATTTTCTACGTTCTTTTGGGTTTAATCCTGGAGCAATAAACTTCCATGCTTCATACAAAACATAAGGAAATGCTAAAATAAGTCCTAAGATTAAAGAGGTCCAAATTGCCATGGTAAATTGCCCAGTAACGTTCAAATTAACCAATTTATCATCAAAAGTTAATGAACAAAAATCACTATCAATACTGAACAATTGAAAGGCTTCACAGAAGAATTTGTACGTAATAAATTCACCATCCAAATGTACAATCAAAAAGTGATTATAAATTGGTGTAATAAATACGAAAATGACACAGGCAATGATAAATATTGCAGCAAAGCTTCGAATCAAATGCCATCTTAGTTCTTCTAAGTGAGCTAAAAATGACATTTCGTTTTTATTTTTCCCCATTATAGTATTCCTTCTTTTACTAAATCATGCAAATGTACGATTCCTGCGTATTTTCCTTGCGATTCTACAAGTATTTGTGAAATTCCGTTGTCCTCCATGACTTCCAAAGCTTCTACTGCCATGGCTTCGTTTTCAATTCGTTTTGGATTGGACGACATGATATTTTCTGCGGTTAAATTACCAATAAAATCATTATCAGATAACATACGTCGAATATCTCCATCGGTAATTACACCCAAAATTTCATCAGCATCATTTACAACTGCTGTAGCGCCTAACATTCCTTTAGAAATTTCTACAATGACATCTTTTACCGAACTCTTAGCAAATACTTTAGGTTTTTGATTTACGGAAGACAAATCATTTACACGTAAGTATAATTTTTTACCTAAAGCGCCACCAGGATGATATTTAGCAAAATCTTTACTTGAAAATCCTCGTAATTCTAACAAACAAACAGCTAAAGCGTCACCCAATACTAATTGAGCAGTTGTGCTTGTTGTTGGCGCCAAACCATTTGGACAAGCTTCTTTTTCAACATATGCATGCAATACATAATCAGCTTGCGTTCCCAAAAACGATTCTCTATTGGAGGTAATAGCAATCAATTTATTTTTACTATTCTTAATTAGTGGAACTAAAACCTTGATTTCAGGAGTATTACCGCTTTTGGAAATGCAAATTACGGTATCGTGTTCTTGAATAATACCTAAATCACCGTGAATAGCATCTGCAGCATGCATAAAAATTGCAGGAGTTCCTGTAGAATTCAGTGTGGCTACAATTTTGGTAGCAATATTGGCGCTTTTTCCAATTCCAGTAACCACAACTCTACCGTTGGAGTTGTAGATACACGAGACAGCCTCGGCAAACTCATCATCGATTAATGGGATTAAATTTTTTATTGCATTATATTCTGTTTCAATGGTTTGCTTAGCAACACTAATAATACTATCTTTATATTTCAAAATGTTTAATTTTAATAATTGTCATTACTAAAGAAAATAGTATCTTTAGTGTATGCAAATGTATGTAAAATAGTAAAAAGATAGAATGAGTTTAGTAGAAATTGACTTATACAAGGAACTAAAGAAGCACTTCGGGTTCGGTCAATTCAAAGGACTACAGGAAGAAGTTATTAAAAGCATTATCAGTGATCATAATACCTTTGTTATCATGCCAACTGGAGGTGGTAAATCTTTATGTTACCAATTGCCAGCGTTAATGAAAGATGGTACAGCGATTGTTGTTTCTCCCCTAATTGCCTTAATGAAGAACCAAGTAGATGCCTTACGCGGAATATCTTCCCAAGATGGTATTGCACATGTGTTGAACTCCTCACTTACGAAAGCGGAGACAAGACAAGTTAAAGAAGACATTACAAATGGAATTACAAAATTATTGTATGTAGCTCCAGAATCATTAACCAAAGAAGAGAACGTTGAGTTTTTGCGTACTGTTCAAATTTCTTTTATGGCGGTTGATGAAGCCCATTGTATTTCAGAATGGGGACATGATTTTCGTCCCGAATACAGAAATTTAAGAAACATTATTAAAAAGATAGGAGATAATATACCTATTATTGGTTTGACAGCGACTGCTACTCCAAAAGTTCAAGAAGATATCTTGAAAAACTTAGGAATGTCGGATGCTAATACCTTTAAAGCGTCTTTTAATAGACCTAATTTATTCTACGAAGTACGACCAAAAACGAAAAATGTTGATGCAGATATTATTCGTTTTGTTAAGCAAAATCAAGGAAAAAGTGGAATTGTATATTGCTTGAGTCGTAAACGTGTAGAAGAGTTGGCACAAGTACTTCAGGTCAACGGAATTAATGCAGTTCCATATCACGCAGGTTTAGATCCTAAAAAGAGAGCCAAGCATCAAGATATGTTTTTGATGGAAGATTGCGACGTAGTTGTGGCAACAATTGCTTTTGGTATGGGAATCGATAAACCAGATGTTCGCTTTGTAATTCATCATGACATACCAAAAAGTATTGAAAGTTATTACCAAGAAACAGGTAGAGCAGGACGTGATGGTGGAGAAGGACATTGCTTGGCATTTTATGCTTATAAAGATATTGAGAAGCTAGAAAAATTTATGGCTGGAAAACCAGTGGCAGAACAAGAAATTGGTCATGCCTTACTGCAAGAAGTAGTCGCCTATGCAGAAACTTCTATTTCTAGACGAAAATTTATATTGCATTACTTCGGAGAAGAATTCCCAGATGATGGAGAAGGAGCTGATATGGATGATAATGTTCGTAATCCAAAAAGTAAAGTTGAAGCAAAAGACCAAGTTGTAGAACTTTTAAAAACGATACAACTTACAAAACAAACATATAAATCGCGCAACGTGGTAAATGTTTTAATCGGGAATGAAAATGCTCTGATTAAATCGCATAAAACACATTTACAACCTTTCTTTGGTACTGGAAAATCTCATGATGACAAGTATTGGATGGCATTAATACGTCAAGTATTGGTTGCGGGATTGTTGCGAAAAGATATTGAATCGTATGGTGTTATTAAATTGACACCAGAAGGTTTGGCATATTTGGAAGCTCCTGATTCATTTATGATGACAGAAGATCATAATTTTGATGAAGTAAATGATGCCAGTATTATAACAGCATCTAAAAGTGGTGGTGCTGTAGCCGATCAAAAATTGATGGGCATGCTGAAAGATTTACGAAAAAAAGTTTCTAAGCGTTTAGGTGTTCCGCCATTTGTGGTTTTTCAAGATCCTTCTTTAGAAGATATGGCGTTAAAATATCCAATATCTATCGATGAAATGAAAAACATTCATGGAGTAGGTGATGGAAAAGCTAAAAAGTATGGTAAAGACTTTATCGAATTCATCAAAAAGTATGTAGATGAAAATGATATCGTTCGCCCAGATGACTTAGTAGTGAAGAGTACAGGAATGAATTCTGGACTAAAACTATATATCATTCAAAGTGTTGATAGAAAACTTCCATTAGATGATATTGCAGCTGCTAAAGGGCTCGAAATGCATGATTTTATAAAGGAAATGGAGCAGATTGTATATAGTGGAACAAAGTTGAATATTACCTATTGGATCGATGAAGTTTTAGATGAAGATCAACAAGAAGAAATTCATGAATACTTTTTAGAATCTGAAAGTGATAAAATTTCTGAAGCTATGGAAGAATTTGATGGTGATTATGACGATGAAGAATTGCGACTCTATCGTATCAAATTTATTAGTGATGTAGCAAATTAGATCAAAAATATACCCATACAAAAAGCGGTTTGATAAATTATCAAACCGCTTTTTGCTTTTATGTAATTGGGCTTCTATAAGAAGCCTGTATTTCTTGCTTGTTCTAGTAGAGATTCGTCTCCTTTCTTTTCAACATCAAATACTTCTTTCAAATGTCGTTTACGTTTTTCTATAGCTGCCAACGATAAAGGAATATGTTCCGTTAGATTTTTAGTTTTAATACCTTTTGATAGGTGAAAAAGAATATTTCTGTCAATATCATCCAATACTACTTCGTTGATAATTCGGGTTCGCAATAATTTTGTTACCGTATGGCTATAATACGGCGGATCGGTTAATACTACTTGGAAGGCACGCATCAATTCATCTGAAGTGACATCACTTTTTACTAAAAAACCATCAGGATTGATGTTTTTCAAGATGTTGTGAATTCTAAAGTTGTTATTGAACATGGTAAGGATTACAACTTTCGTATCGGGTAACAATTCTTTTACTTTGATTCCTAAGTCTTCTCCTGAAATAATTTTTCCATCTGCTGATGGAGGTAATTTAATATCTAAAAATACAACATCGTATGCAGTTCCAGTGGAAGCATTTTTAATTTTTGCATAAGCGCCATCGCAATTGTCAGAAGTATCAATTCGCAAAGTCATTTCTTCAGAATTAATACCTAAAAGGGCATTTTTATAGCCTTCAATGATCATTGGATGATCATCTACTATCAGTACTTTTATATCTTTATTCATATGGTAAGGTTAGTTCTATGTTAAAGGAACGTCAACACTGATAGAAGTACCTTTACCTGGAATGGAGTTAATGGTAAATTGTCCATGAAGTAAAGTGACTCTCGATTTCATATTCTTTAATCCAATACCGCTACTTCTTTTATCTTGGTCAAAACCGACGCCATCGTCTTTTATGGTAAGGATAATGCGATCATCATTCTTCTTAAAATCTAGTATTGTGTTTTCTGCTTGCGCATATTTATTTATGTTTTGGATGGACTCCTGAATAATACGGTAAATATTAATTTTTATATGCCCCGGAATGTCCGTCCAAACGATTCTATCATCTTCTTCAATTTGATATTTAAAGTTAGTTATTTTGGATTGTTCTTCCAAAAGATTTGTGATCATTGTACTATAACTCGTTGTTTTATCAAAATTATCCAATCCGAGCTCATGGGATATGTTCCGAACTTCTTCTTCAATACTTTGAAGTTCATTGATATACTGCTCTCTTACCTTTTTAGAATTAACATCATCTTTTGCATTTAAACTTCCCAAACTAATACGAGTTCCAAACAATCTTCCCAAAATTCCATCATGTAACTCTAAAGAAATACGTTCTTTTTCACGTTTTCTACCTTCTTCGATCTTATCTTGTTGATCAATCATCAAGTTATAAATCTCTTCATTGGCACGTTGTTGCTGTTGTTCCATTTCTAACTCCTTGTTACGCGTGCGTTGTTGCGTAATCACGTAAATCAAAAATCCAAAAAAGATAATTGCGGTTGAGATTGCTACAATCCATGTATTTTGGAGACTTAGTCTTTGGTTTTGGGTTATATATTGATCCGTTTCAAATTGGATTCTTGCAAACTTATTTAATTGTGTTCGTTCTTGCCTTAATAAACTATCATCTAAATGGATATAAGTTTCTAAATAAGCAGTACCATTGTCGCTGTCAATTTTTGAAGATGCCAATAAAGAAAGTAATAATTGTTTCATATTGCTAGACTCTATAGCGGCTGTCCTAGCTTGTGAGATATATTTTTGACTTAAAACGGTATCTCTCTTTTTATGGTAATATTCTGCAAGGTGTAGTTTACTGATAGCAATACCAGACTTATAGTTTAAACTTTCCCTTATTTTTAATGATTTATAAAATAAATTGGGTAGTTTTAAAGTATCATTTGACAAAAATTTTGAATAGGCTAAATTATCTAACAGAGTAGCATAATGCTTAGGATTTTTTATATGTAAACTATCAAAACTCAGTGCCTGTTCAAAATTATCTATTGCGTCTTTATATTTACCTTGATCTCTATAAACAAGTCCTATGTTATTCAGTGTGTATGTCTTCAATCTATCATTTTCTTTTATCTTTTGAAGATATTCTAATGCTTTATTATGATATTCTAGAGATTTTTCATAATCTTCGAGATTCATAGAAATAATACCTAAATTATTATAGCAACTATATAATCTTTTACTATCGTTATGTAACTCAAATAATTTTATGGCATTGGTGAGCATAAATTGACTTCCAGAGTAGTCTTTTAATTCTTTTTGAATCCTAGCCATATTGAGAAGTAATTTTCCTATGTCTTGATGTTCAGGATCTATATGTTGAAATATATTTTTTGCTCTATCATAAAAATAGAAGGCACTATCTTTAATATCATTCCGTCTGTAATAAAATGCAATATTCCAATAATGGTTAGCTGCAGACATTGAATCTTTTACTTTGAATGCAAAATCTAATCCCTCTCTATAAGTTTTTTTGAAGTTAATAGTATCATTTAAATTGAAATAAGATTTTGAAATACTTTGTAATTGCTTACTTCTTATAGAATCTTGATATTTACTTTTTGAAAGTAATATATAGGCTTTGTTAATAGCTGCTATTCTTTCTGCTATGCTAATTTTTTGATTTCTAGAATTATCAATAAGTATTTGCACTTCATTTTTTTCTTTATTTTGAGCTGTGCATAATAAAGAAAAAAAGAATATTATTAAAATGAAATGCTTGTCCATAAAAAATAGGTTTCTAACAAAGTTATTTTTATTTTTTACAAAAAAAAAGTCTTAAACAATTGTTTAAGACTTTTCTTATCCTAAAGTGATATTTTATCCATTTGGGTTTTGGTCATCTTCAATGTCACCATCTTCTGTTCCTGTTACATTTTCAAAAACATTATCATCACCTGCGTCTGATGTGCTGTTTGGCTCACAAGCTATAAATCCTAAGTTTACTACTAATAATAATGCGAATAATCCGAATACTTTTCTCATCTCTTTAAATTTTAATTAAGTTACTAGTTCTATTTGGTTTGTCATTTTTTCCTATTTCTCTGTAAAGCTCTATAAAAGTGATTTTTAGGTTATTACCTTACTAATTTTCTTGTTTTAAATCTCACTATTATCAAAAAACTAATTATACTTCCTAATTATTCTAGAAGCTTTTCTTAAAATTCTAGTTTATTCACCTTACATTTTGTTTTTTGATGTTTTTAAGAACTTAAAATCAATTTAACTACCTGAAAATCAGCAATTGAAATTTGATAGTTTTATAACTTGATTTCAAAAATCAAGTTACTATCTAAAAATAATCTTTAGGTATGGTTTTTCAGTAAAAGAAATATGGGAATACAATAATATCGATGTAAGTATTATTTTGTTCTATGTATTTCCAAATTGTTTTAGGATGCGTATCTTCGCAGTGTAAATTAAAAATATAGAGATGGAAGACGGATTATACGCAAAATTTCATACGAGCAAAGGAGAAATCCTTGTTAGCTTGACATATCAAAAAACACCTGGAACAGTTGGAAACTTTGTGGCTTTGTCAGAAGGTAATTTAGAAAACAATGCAAAACCACAAGGAACACCATATTATAATGGACTTAAATTTCATAGAGTAATTCCAGATTTTATGATTCAAGGAGGCTGTCCTTTAGGAACAGGTACAGGAAGCCCTGGTTATAATTTTGATGATGAAATTCATCCAGAATTAAAACACAACGAGCCAGGAGTACTTTCTATGGCAAACGCTGGACCAGGAACAAATGGAAGTCAATTTTTTATCACACACGTTCCAACACCTTGGTTAGATGGTAAGCATACAGTTTTTGGACATGTTGCGCACGGACAAGAAGTAGTGGATGCAGTTGCTCAAGGAGATTCAATCGAAAAAGTTGAAATTATTCGTGTAGGAGCAGAAGCAGAAGCTTTTAATGCTATAGAAGCGTTTAGAATATTTAATGGAGCTAAAGCTGAAAGAGAAAAGGCAGCTAAAGAAAAAGCTGAAAAAGAATTAGAAGAAATCGCAACTGGTTTTGATAAAACAGAAAGCGGATTACGTTATAAAATTATCCAAGAAGGTAACGGAGTACAAGCAGAAGCTGGAAAAACAGTTTTTGTACATTATAAAGGAATGTTCCCTGATGGTGGAGTTTTTGACTCTTCTTACAAGAGAAATGAACCAATCGATTTCCCATTAGGACAAGGAAATGTAATTCCCGGCTGGGATGAAGGAATAGCATTGTTGAAAGTAGGAGACAAGGCACGATTTGTAATTCCACCACATTTAGGATACGGAGCAAGAGGCGCTGGAGGTGTTATTCCTCCTAATGCCACGTTAATGTTCGATGTTGAATTGATGGATGTAAAATAAATTATACAAAAACGCTCTGAAAATCTCAGAGCGTTTTTTTATTCTATTTATTATAATGGATTTAGAAAAATTAAAATATCCCATGGGGAAACCACAAATTCCTGAAGTTATCTTAGATGCTCATATTTCAGATTGGATAACAGTATTAGAAGTTTTTCCTGAACGTTTAAAAAGTTTGGTCGAAAATCTTTTGGAAGTACAGTTAGATACTTGTTATCGACCAGAAGGTTGGACAGTTAGACAAGTAGTTCACCATATTTCAGACAGTCATCATAATAGTTATACACGCTTTAAATGGACTTTAACAGAGAATCAACCTGTAATTAAAGCGTATTATGAAGATCGTTGGGCAGCATTATTTGATAGTAAATCAGCTCCAATTGAATTGTCAATCAATACAATAAAAGCCTTACATGCAAAATGGGTGTACTTTTTAAAAGGACTTTCGAAAAGTGATTTAGAACAAGTTTTTATTCATCCAGAAGGAAACGAAAAAGTCAGCCTACAAGAAAATATCGGAATTTATGCTTGGCATTGCAATCATCATTATGAGCACATCAACCAACTAATGATTCGTAAGGGGTGGAAGTGACTTTGACTACGCTCAGTTACAAGATGTTATTAGATTAGTAAATTTCTTCGCTAAATCAAAACCATTTTATATTGCAGCCAATACTTGGTTTTTGAAACTCGGAGATTTTTTCATTCTTTAATAAAGCATCTAAGGCCGTACGCATGTCATTTCCGGTCACTGGAATTCCATTGTTTGGACGAGAATCGTCTAATTGTCCACGATAGACCAATGCTAATTCTGCATCAAAAATATAAAAGTCAGGTGTGCAAGCTGCATCATATGCTTTGGCAACTTCTTGAGTTTTGTCATACAAATACGGAAAAGAAAAATTGAATTCTTCAGCATTTGCTTTCATCAAATGTGGTGCATCGGCAGGATAGTTTTCTACATCATTACTAGAAATTGCAATAAAACCAATTCCTTTCGAAATATAATCGTTTGCTAATTGAACTATTCCTTCATTTACATGTTTTACAAAAGGACAATGATTGCAAATAAACATAATGACAGTTCCGTTAATTCCTTTAGATTCATTCAAAGAAATAATAGTGTCTGAAATTGTGTCGATTAGTGAGAAATCTGGAGCTTTTGTTCCTAAAGAAAGCATGTTTGATGGGGTAAGTGCCATTTGGAATTTAATTTTAAAAGTCTAAATTTAATCAAAAAAATACAATGGGAGACTTAAGTTGGAGCGATTTTGAAAAAGTAGATATGCGCATTGGTACTATTGTAGAGGTGAACGATTTTCCAAAAGCCAGAAAATCAGCTTATCAGCTTACAATTGATTTTGGAGCTGAAATAGGAATCCGTAAATCTTCAGCGCAAATTACAAAACGTTATACCAAAGAAGAATTGGTAGGTAAACAGATTATGGCTGTTGTAAACTTTCCTAAAAAACAAATTGCAAATTTTTTCTCAGAATGTCTCGTTATGGGCGCTGTAGATGGTGATGATGTGATTCTCATGCAGCCTTCTGTAAAAATTCCAAATGGTTTGAAGGTTTCTTAGATTTATGATTTTCACCAAACACCAAACTTTTCCTGCCTAAGATTTACTTCTTAGCCTGTACCAATTCCAGTTGATCTACAGAAATAGTAGTAGTGAAAAGTCCGTAGTTTACAACAGCTTTGCCTTTTTCAAGACTGTCAATAGTTCCCACAGCTTTTCCATCTGGCATGCGGACACGATCCCCAATTTTTAAAATAGGCTTTGGTTTTTGTGCTTCTTTTTTAGCTGCTTTTTTCTTTTCGATTTTCTTTTCTTCGCGAATTACAGCTACTTTTTGAATGACTTCTTTTTTAGCGGCTTGTTGTTTGGCTTTTTGTGCTTTCTTTTCTTTGACAGATTGTTTTTTACGTTTGGAATTTTCAGTTTCTACAATGCGTAAAAACTCAGAAATCAACGGACGCTTCTTTTTATTGTCAAAATAACGTTCTGCAATTTCATTGATTTTATTTCCCAAATGAATCATGCGTTTATCATGATCGTACAATTGTTGGTAGCTTTCTAACTTTGACTTAATCTTGGTATTTAACGTTTCCAATCGATCGTTTTCTTCGCGTGCTTTGATTTCTTCTTCACGAAGCAACTTTGAAGTCTTTTCCATGGCACTACGTTCTTTCTGCAACTTGGCAATAGTGGCATCAAAACGTACTTTTCCACGTTCAATTTTTTTCTTTGCTTTGTTGATCAAACTATATGGAATACCATTTTTCTGCGCGACTTCAAACGTAAACGAACTTCCCGCTTGTCCTAGTGCTAACTGATAAATTGGCTGCAAAGTTTTACGATCAAACATCATATTAGCATTGGTTGCATGTGGTAATTCGTTTGCCAATAGCTTCAAGTTAGAATAATGCGTTGTAATGATTCCAAATGCTTCACGTTCATAAAAAACTTCCAAGAAAGTTTCTGCCAAAGAACCTCCTAATTCTGGATCACTTCCTGTACCAAATTCATCAATTAAAAACAGTGTTTTATTGTTACATTTCTTTAAAAAGTAATTCATCTGCTTTAAGCGATAACTATAGGTGCTTAAATGATTTTCAATAGATTGTCCATCGCCAATATCTGTTAAAATACGATCAAATAAGCACATTTTACTACGTTCGTGTACAGGAACTAACATTGCGCTTTGTAGCATTACTTGTAATAAACCAATGGTTTTCAGGGTAATACTTTTTCCTCCAGCATTGGGTCCAGAAATCACGATAATCCTATTATCGCTACTTAACTCAATTGTCTGTGGATAGGTAGTTTCATTTCGCTCTTTGTTGGTTAAAAAGAGTAGTGGATGGTATGCATCTTTTAGGAATAATTCACGATTTTCTGAAATTTCAGGAAGAATAGCATTCATAGAAGTCGCATATTTTGCTTTTGCGTAACTTACGTCTAAATCACTTAGAAAATCCTGATATTCTTCTAATAATGGCGTAAATGGACGTGTAAAGTCAGTCAATTCTTTTAAAATACGCGTAACTTCTTCTTTTTCTTCATATTCTAAATTGGTCAATTCTCTTGAGTATTGCAGTGTAATCTCTGGTTCAATATACACAATACTTCCTGTTTTAGAACTGCCCATGATTGCACCTTTGACTTTCCGTCTATGCATGGCTTTTACTGCCAAAACCCTACGGTTATCAACCACAGTTTCACGAATTTCATCTAAATATTCTGCTTGACTGTATCTGCTCAATGCTGAAGAAAAACTTTGATTGATTTTTCCGCGTATACTTAAAATTCCACGACGAATACGAGCCAATTCTGGTGAAGCAGTATCTTTTACTTCTCCAAAACGATTGATAACACTGTCTATTTCAGTAATCAGAACTTTAGTAAGTTCAATTTGTTCAGCTCGTGATTGTAATGTTGGATAGTATTCTTGAAATTTTTTAAAAAACTTGATCAGTAAATTCACTGCGCTTGAAATTGCAGAAATTTTACGAAAACCTTGAACTTCCAAGAAGCTATTTTCAATCGCTAACATCTTAATTTCCAGTGAAATTCCTTCAAAACCGTGATTCGGAATCACGTTTTCATTTTCGAAAGATGCTAGATACTCATTAACGTACGACAAGTTTGTTAACAACACATCTTTATCTGCAAAAGGCTGTGTGTTGTTAATTTTTTGCTTTCCGTAAGTCGTAACGGCATGTTCTGAAACTTGTTGTAAAACCGTTTCAAACTCTAAATCATCTAATGTTTTGGAATGTATTTTAATCATTGTAAATTTGAGCTAATTTTAATCGGCATAGTAGCACAGATTTTTAGCCGATGGCAAAGGTACTTATTTATATGTTGAATTTGAAATGAATTTCAACATGACGAAAAACGAAATCCATGAACGTAAAAATTGAAGAAAGTTGGAAATTTCATTTAGAGAACGAATTTGAACAACCGTATTTTAAACAATTGACAAATTTTGTAAAATCAGAATATACGCAACAACAATGTTTTCCTAAGGGGAAAGATATTTTTGCAGCATTTGATCATTGTCCGTTTCATCGATTAAAAGTTGTCATTATTGGTCAAGATCCTTATCATGGAGTAGGACAGGCGAATGGTTTGTGCTTTTCCGTAAATGATGGTGTTCCGCATCCTCCATCGTTGATTAATATTTTTAAAGAAATTAAACGTGATATTGGTGTTGATACACCCGTTAGCGGAAATTTAGAACGTTGGGCAAAACAAGGTGTTTTATTGTTGAATGCAACGTTGACTGTACGAGCACACCAAGCAGGAAGTCATCAAGGAAAAGGATGGGAAACTTTTACAGATGCGGTAATTAAAGTGATTTCAGAGAAAAAAGAAAATGTTGTTTTCTTGCTTTGGGGCGGTTATGCCAAGAAAAAAGGAGCAAAGGTTGATAAAAGTAAGCATTACGTTTTAACATCTGGACATCCATCTCCTTTAAGTGCAAATCGTGGATATTGGTTTGACAATAAGCATTTTAGTCGTTGCAATGATTATTTAGTTAGCCAACGTATTGAAGGTGTTCGTTGGTAATTATACTTACTAATTCTAGGTTTTTTAGGAGCGTACTAGATAAAAATATTTTTCTCTGTAGGGTTAGAGTAACTTTCTATACTAAGTACATATGTTTATTAGCAAGAGGTTTTCTTTGTTGAATTAAGTTAAAAAAAAGGCTACAATAAAATATTGTAACCTTTTATATGTAATTGGAAAGTGTTTTACTAGTATACTTCTACACAGTTATCTGCTGTGTCTGCAGTCATAATGTAAATTTCCTTTGCGTCGTCTGTATCAGCAAAGTTAACTCCTTTACCCATACAATTTGATCCACATGACGCTAATAATAAACCTGCTGCAGCTAATAATAAGATTGATTTTTTCATAATGATAGTACTTGTAATGTTAATAATCTGATAAATTTGATTTTTTTTGAAAGTAACGTTTTGCCCTTATTACTTTCTGATGCCAAATTTAGTGTGCCGACTATTAATCGAAACATTTTCTCGATTACCTGTTTAAATTCTCGTTAAATGACATAAAAACGTTCTTTTTTGTCGATTCAAAGGGTGAAATGATCCATTCGTCGACAAAAAGCCCCTGTTTAAAAGGGGGAAAATCCCCTGAGAATTCAGGTATTTCTACGTGGTTTACAAGTTGCAGGATTATGAAAATTTGTTCAATCTGTTGTAAAATTACTTAGCGACTTACAAAATCCACTTAATTTTTTATTACATTTTGTGTGTCAAATCGTTGTAATCCCATTTTTCAGATATAATATCCAAGCTGAGTAGCTTTTTTTGAACTTTTTCAATGGTTTCTTCATCAATTAATTCTTGACTCCATTCGGTCAATGACAACCATTTTTGAACATCTTCTAATTGTTGTTCGTAACGCGCTGCAATCGTTTCGTCGATATTGGGAAGACTTTTGAATTTCGCCGTCATTTCATTGATAATATTTAAAATGGTCCTTACGGTTTCTTCATCTTCTTCTAACAATTCTGTGCGAACGGCAATAACAAAACATGGCCAAGGTGTAGGACAATCAGCAACACGTTTAAAGATTCCTTGATCTACTAAAGGTTTCGTGGTAAAATGTTCCCACATAAAATAATCTCCTTTTCCTTTATTCAATCCATCAATAGCACCTTCTAAGTTGTTGATGACTTCAAAACCCAAATTGTCAGTGTCCCAACCATTGTTTTCTGCATTTATATACGCCATTAAGTGTGAACCAGATCCATAACGACTTATAGCGGCTTTGGTTCCTTCTAAATCTCCTATCGTGTCATAGGAAGCATCTGCAGCAACGTGAATTCCCCATATTAGAGGTGATTGCACAAAAGTTTGTACAATTTTAGCAGGATTTCCAGCAATGATATCTTTAATGATTCCTTCTGTTAGAATGACAGCAATATCAATTTTTTCATTTCGAAGTGCTTTACACATAGCGCCAGTTCCACCAGGATAATCTTTCCAGCGTAGACTGATGCCTTCTTTTTCATAAGCACGTTCTTTTAATGTTAAATACCAAGATAAGTTGAAATGTTCAGGAACACCTCCAATATTAATTTTCTTCATTCGGGACTTTTTTATACTAATTTACCTAAAGTATACTGAATCAATTCATCTACCGTTTCTTTAGGAGTTTTGATAAATTCACCAAGAGGTCTATTAGCAATGATGGCATTCATAGAAGCGGAACGATGTCCTAATAGATTTGCTAATCCATAGATACCAGCCGTTTCCATTTCTAGATTTGTTATCTTTTTGTTGTTGTGACTAAAGGTAGCAAGTTTGTCATTTAATTGTTCATCTTGTACATTTAATCGTATTTTTCGACTTTGTGGACCGTAAAAACCAACATTTGTGGCTGTAAAGCCTAATACAGTTCTTTCGGACGCTAGTTGGTCGATTAACTTTTGATCTCCTTTCACTACATATGGTTCTGACTTTCGAGAAGACCAATTTGTTTGTTGTAAAAAAGCATCAGAGTATTCTGTTTGTAGAACATGATCACTTTCATAAAAATGTAATAAGCTATCAAAACCTATAGCATATTCACTAATTAAGAAACTATCTACAGGAATGTCAGATTGAATAGAACCTGATGTTCCGATTCTAACAATATCTAAAGCTGTAAATTTTTCTTTTACTGTTCGTGAGCTGAAATCTACATTTACCAATGCATCTAACTCATTAAATACGATATCAATATTATCAGTTCCGATTCCGGTAGAAATGACTGAAATGCGCTTTCCGCGAAGTGTTCCTGTATGCGTTACAAATTCACGTTTTGCTTTTTTCAGTTCAATAGTATCAAAATATTTACTTACGGAACCAACTCGGTCAGGATCACCAACCGTAATAATGGTAGTTGCAATATCTTCAGGAAGTAGATTTAAATGATAAATACTCCCGTCAGGGTTTATAATTAATTCAGATTCTGCTATTCTATTCATGTTTTGTCAATATTTGTTGTTCAGGATGATAGCAATATTCATATTTGTTGCAATTGCCAAAAACGGTATCATCTGATAACTTGTCATAGGAATTTTGTAAACCGCCAATGGCTAACAAACCATCTCTGTTAAGAGATAATCTTTTGGATTTTAATTCGTAAAAATCAGCTAATTTTTTTATGATTTTTGCGATTTGTAAATCACCAAAACCATAATACCCTTGATACTGTAATATATATCCTGTAAGTTGTCGTGTATTTTTTATTTCTTCTTTGTGAATGATCTTTAAAATATGTGTCTCTAAAACGTTCAATCCGTTAGTAACCGATGGAAATCGTTTTAAATGTGCATTGATGCAGTTGGAAAGGTATGGAAATGAAGAGCTAAGTGTAACATAATTTTTAAACGTTACATGATTGTCTGTGCAATACAATCGCCACAATCTATCTGCCAATTCTATATCTGAAGTAGTCAACTTGATTTTTTGTTGGTAATGTGATATAAGTTGCTTATGTGATAGTTCTCCAAGTCCTTTTAAATTCGGGTCATTTTCAATCCATCCGCTACATACCAAATAGATTTCCGCTGAAACGTTTGATTGTTGTAAATAACTCAATGCGGCTATCATATTAATATGACAGAATAAATCGTATTCAAACCACAGTACAATAGAAGTATATTTTGAGAAATTTGTAGTAAGTAATGGGTTTAAAAATGATTCCGTATAGGTTTTTCCATCAGCTCCAAACGGAGTTAAGAATGAAATTCGTTCTTGCTTGAATGTTTCAGACCTTAAGTCATAACTTGTTTTTCCTTCACAAAGCATTTCACGCCAAACCAATTGATCATCTTTGATATTTATTGCTGCGAGTCTAGGTGTTAAGCTATCTCCATTTAACATATGTAGTGTCCGTTGCTGCATTTATCCGCCAACACGTTTTACATTGTATCCTTCTTTTTCAAGAATTTGTACAATTTTATCTCTATAGTTTCCTTGAATGATGATTTCTCCATCTTTTGCGCTTCCTCCAACACCGCATTTTACTTTCAATAATTTTCCTAAGGCTTTCAAATCATCTTCTGTTCCTACAAAACCTTTGACAACCGTGACAACTTTTCCGCCACGACCTTTATTGCTAAAATGAGCTTCTAAGTGTTGTTCTTTTGGAACTAGGGTATCTTCAACAGTTTCGTTTTCCAATTCAAAATCATCATTTGTAGAGAATACAAATCCTCCCAAATCTTCCAAACTATTGAGTTTTTTCTTTGCCATACTTTAATTTTATATAGTGAATGTATAAAAAATCACCGATTTATCTTCAAAAAATAACACCAATAGCAGCCGCTATCAGTGTTATATAAACTATCTAAGAATTGTAATTTTATTACTTTTTGATTAATCCTAATTCAATTAAACGCTGATTTAAAAACTCACCAGCTGTAATATCATCAAATTGTTTCGGATTATTTTCGTCAATACAATTGTCTAAACAATCCAATGGCATTTCACTAATTGGATGCATAAAGAAAGGAATAGAGTAACGAGAAGTTCCCCAAAGTTCTTTTGGTGGGTTTACTACTCGGTGTATTGTTGATTTTAGCTTATTATTACTGTGACGTGATAACATATCACCTACATTAATTACCAATTCATCTGGTTCGGCAATTGCATCTAACCATTCACCATCATGACGTTGCACTTGCAATCCTTTTCCATGTGCACCCATTAATAAGGTAATCAGGTTGATGTCTCCATGTGCTGCTGCACGAACTGCATCTTTTGGTTCACTTGTAATTGGTGGATAGTGAATTGGACGTAAAATACTATTTCCATTTTTAATAAAATTATCAAAATAAAATTCATCTAATCCTAAATATAAAGACAATGCTCTTAATACAAATACACCTGTTTTTTCAAGCATTTTATAGGTTTCCTTTCCAACAGCATTAAATTCAGGTAATTCTGTAACTGTTACATTGTCTGGATATTCAGCTTTTAGCGCGTCATTATCTTCTACATATTGACCAAAATGCCAAAACTCTTTTAAATCTCCAACTTTTCTTCCTTTGGCACTTTCTTTTCCAAAAGAAACATATCCACGTTGTCCTCCAATACCTTCTATTTCATATTTGCTCTTCGCTTCAACAGGCATTGAGAAGAACTTCTTAATTTCTTCATATAGATTTTCTACCAATGTATTACTTAAAAAATGTCCTTTCAGAGCAACAAAACCAATATCTTCATAGGCTTTTCCTATTTCATCAATAAATTTTTGTTTTCTAGTTGGATCATCAGACAAGAAATCGGTAAGATCTACGCTTGGAATATTTTTCATGTGTTTATATTTATTGTTTCAACGGTCACATATAGTTAACGAATCATCACCATTGTTAAATGATTTACTTTTCTGCATGCTCGGTTCATGTAATTCAAGTTTAATTTTTAACGAAACTTTTGGTATTATGTAAAATTAGGTGTCGTTCGTAAAAACCAATTGTTAATAACTTTATAACCGTTAAAGGCTTGTTTTTACAAATGTAGCTAAAAATATACGGTTGAAAAAAGAGAGTTATTAACAATTGAAAAAATTATCTCTTTGTGCTTTGATGAACCGTTTTTTTTCTTGATTTTTGAATATCTATTATAAAGAAAGACAACTCATGCCAACCACAAAAGAATCAATGGTATACGAAAAAGGAAATTTGACCAACGAAGCGTTGATCAGTTTATATAAAAAAATGCTAAAACCGAGAATGATAGAGGAGAAGATGTTGATTCTTCTGCGTCAAGGTAAAATCTCAAAATGGTTTGGCGGAATTGGGCAAGAAGCCATTGCAGTCGGTGTGACTTCTGCACTGACAAAGGATGAATATATTCTACCAATGCACCGAAATTTAGGTGTATTTACAACACGTGAAATTCCATTGTATCGCTTGTTTTCTCAATGGCAAGGAAAAGCAAACGGTTTTACCAAAGGACGTGATCGTAGTTTTCACTTTGGAACACAGGATTATAATATTGTGGGAATGATTTCACATTTAGGTCCGCAATTAGGCGTGGCAAGTGGAATTGCATTAGCAAATAAATTGAAAGATAGCAAACATGCTTGTGCCGTATTTACAGGAGAAGGAGGAACGAGTGAAGGAGATTTTCATGAAGCTTTAAACGTAGCTTCTGTGTGGAGTTTACCTGTGCTATTCTGTATTGAAAATAATGGTTATGGACTTTCAACACCAACAGCAGAACAATATAATTGCGAGCACTTGGCCTATAGAGGAAAAGGGTACGGTATGGAATCGCATATTATTGATGGAAATAATATCTTGGAAGTTTATACAAAAGTTTCTGAATTAGCGGATAGTATTCGTGAAAATCCAAGACCAATCTTATTAGAGTTCAAAACCTTCCGTATGCGTGGACATGAAGAAGCTAGTGGAACAAAGTATGTTCCAAAAGAATTGATGAATGCTTGGGCTGCGAAAGATCCAATTGATAATTACCGTAATTATTTATTGCTAGAAGGTGTATTAACAGATGAAATAGAGCAAGCGTTTAGAGCAGAAATTTCTACTGAAATTAATGAAAATCTTAAGCTAGCTTTTGATGAAGAAAAAATTACATCTACTAAAGAAGCTGAATTAAACGATGTATATAGAGACACTGCATACGAAGAAGTAACACCAAATACTGAAACAAAGAATATTCGTTTTGTAGATGCAGTATCTGAAGGATTGAAACAATCGATGGAAAAACATGATGATTTAATCATTATGGGGCAAGATGTGGCGGAATATGGAGGTGTTTTTAAAATCACAAACAATTTTATCAATCAGTTTGGAAAAGAACGTGTGCGAAATACGCCAATTTGTGAATCGGCAATTGTATCAGCATCTTACGGACTTTCGGTAAACGGAATGAAAGCAGTGATGGAAATGCAATTTGCAGATTTTGTATCAAGTGGTTTTAATCCGATCGTAAATTTATTAGCAAAATCACACTATCGTTGGAATCAGAATGCAGATGTTGTTGTGCGTATGCCATGTGGAGCAGGTGTTGGAGCTGGACCTTTTCATTCACAAACCAATGAGGCTTGGTTTACCAAAACACCAGGTTTAAAAGTGGTATATCCTGCATTTCCGTATGATGCAAAAGGTTTGCTAGCTACTGCTGTGAACGATCCAAATCCGGTATTGTTTTTTGAGCATAAAGCATTGTATAGAAGTGTGTATCAAGATGTGCCGACTGATTATTATACTTTACCATTAGGAAAAGCTTCTTTGTTGAAGGAAGGAAATGATATTACTATAATAACATACGGTTCGGCAGTGCATTGGGCGTTAAATACTTTAGAAAATAATCCTGAAGTTTCTGCTGATTTGATCGATTTACGTTCCTTACAACCTATAGATACAGAAGCAATTTACGCATCAGTTAAGAAAACAGGAAAAGCTATTATACTGCAAGAAGACTCTCTTTTTGGAAGTATTTCAAGTGATATTTCTGCCATGATTATGGAAAACTGCTTTGAGTATTTAGACGGACCTGTAAAGCGTATTGCTAGTATGGAAACGCCAATTCCTTTTGATCAAGGATTGGAACAACAATATTTGCCTAAAAATGAATTTGAAGCTGCATTGAAAGAAGTCTTAGACTACTAGATTAGCTAGATTGTTAGGTTTTTTTAGAAATATAGACTCTTCTCATTTCTATATACTACCGGAGTCGAGATGTAGACAGAAATTAAAGCATAAAAAATCCCGAACGTTAATGAAGCGTATCGGGATTTTTGCATATTTAGTAGTAGTGAATAGAGTGCTTAAGAATTATCTTCTTGTCACAGTTTCCTTTTGAAAAGAGGATACTTTTAATTTTCCGCTTTTGTTGTTGACTTTGTAATGAATCAAAACTTTTTCAGAAGAACCTTTGCAGTCTTTTAATACTGTAAAATTTCCTTCTTTCACAGAAGCTTGTAGGGTGAGTTTCTTTCCTGTTGTACTTTTTGATAAGTAATGATTAACTTTTAAACAGCGATTTGAATCAAATACAATAACACTGTCGACGTTAATATCGACAGTGTTATCAAGTGCTATCTCAAAAAGATACTTAGTATACGGAGCTGATTTTTTGATCCCTTGTATAATGGTTTGTTTTTTAGAAGTTATCAGCTTAATACCTTCATTACAAGCCATTATATTGAGTGTAATAGTGCTTAGAATCAATAAAATCAGAAACCGCTTCATTAATTAACAACAATTTTCTTTGTTAGACTTTTTCCATCATTTGTAATTTTTACAAAGTATAAACCACCAGCAAAACCTGCCAAATCAATTTTTTCTTCTAAAGAAGTCGTTTTCATTTGTTTTACTACTGAGCCAATCAAGTTGTATACTAATACGTCTGTATCACCTGATAAGCCATTAAGTTTGATGGTAAAGCTTTTATCTACAGTTGGATTTGGGTATACCTGTACTGCATTTGATGCTAATTGATTGTCTTCAACAGAAAGAGAATTTTGATCAATAGCTACTTCCCAAACACCACGTCCGAAAGTTGCTGCTCGTAATTTCTCTGTAGCATAGTGGATTTCAATATCATTTACAATCACATTTGGTAATCCTTGTCCTAATTTAACCCAGTCACCAACAGAAGCAGTTCTATAGTATACACCTAAATCGGTAGCTAAGAATAATTCTTCGTCTGTAGTTCCTGTTTTGTATAAAATTTTATGTGTAGGAATATTTGGTAAACTTCCTGTAATATTTGTCCATGTAGCACCACTATCATTAGATTTATATACTTTTCCAGCTTGATATCCGGAATACGCAATGTACACTTCGGCAGGATTGGTAGCATTAACTTCAATACTTTTTACATTTCCACCTTGTGGAAGCGGAAGTGTTGTCCAAAAAGTACCGCCATCATCTGTTCTTCTTACAGTACCGTTTCCAGAAACATAAATAACAAAAGGGTTAGAAGGAGCAATTGATATGAATTCAACTGGACCTACATTTGAGTTTAAGTTTGTCCATGTGTTTCCACGATCTGTGGATCTGTAAATATCACCGAATCCTCCATATATTGTCGTTGGAGTTGTTGGGTGAATTTCCAATTCCCATACAAATGGTGCGCCATTAGGTGTGCTTATAAATTGAGAAGTAGTAAAACCATTGGTAGTTCTTAACATAGATCCTGCTTGACTACATGTCCATGCAATATCACTATTTGAGTAATCCCATAAACCTTCTACACCATCACTTCCAGGATTTCTTCCTATCCAATCTGTTCCATCATATTGTCCTATGTCGTTATCTTGTGCTCCAGCAATTAATAAGTTTGCATTTTGTGGAGTTCCAGATACATTATAGTATTGTGTAATAGCAATTCCTGAAGACAAATCTGCCCAAGCATTATCAAACTGTGCATTACCTATAAAAATTCCACCATCATTTACGGAAATTGCCATATTAGTTCCTGGTACAAATTTCATATCGTGATGATCAGAGTGAACATAGAAATAAGGATTTCCTGCTGTCCAATAACCATCAAGATATTTTTCCCAGTTTTGACCTCCATCAGTAGAACGCCATCCATCAACACCGCCTGCTAGTATTAGATTTTCATTTAATGGAGAAATTGCCAATGTTATATTGTATCCACCTTGAGAATTAAATCCTGGAATATTTGAAACTAATGTCCAAGTATCTCCATCATTTGTTGATCTTCGAATTCTTCCATTAGAATCTAATGTTAAAATTAAATTAGAATTTGCAGCTGTAATTGCCATGTCTAATCTATTAAATGTAGGAGCAGAAACTTGTACCCAAGTAGTACCATTGTCAGTAGATCTATAAAAACGTCCAGCTCTTGACGTAGCAAATAACGTAGTATTGCTACCCGCCTTATATTCTATATCATTAAAACGAGCATTAGCTTGTGTAAAAACATCAGTCCAAGTTACTCCGCCATCCGTAGTTCTTTTAATGTTATTTCGAGTAGTTGCAAAAACGGTATCAGGGTTATTAGGGTCTATCAATAATTTAGTGATAATATTATTTTGACCTAAAGTAAATGCTAACCCTGTAATATTCCAGTTTGCGCCACCATCTGTTGTTTTTAATACGCCAATAGATCTGTTTTGAAATCCGTCTGCGTCACCAGTAGCAGCATATACAACATTAGTATTCGTAGGATTGATAACAATATCAGAAATTCCCATATTAGGAAATTCGTCACCTTGCGGTGTCCAAGTTGTTCCTGCATCCGTAGTTTTCCAAACACCTCCGCCTGGCGCGCCAACATACATGGTGTTTGTATCATTTCCAGCAAAAGCTACGGCATTTAATCGTCCCATACCAGGGTAAAATCCAATATTAGAAACAGGAAATGTGGTTGGACCTAATAAGCTCCAAGCTACAGAAGCTACACTTCTGCCATTAGCAATAGCATTTGCATGACGTGCTTGTTCGGAAGCCCATAGATTTGCAGTATGTGCTGCAGACATAAAATGTCCATTAGGCAATATACGATCTTTCCAAAATGCTTTCCAGCGTTCAAATTGTTTGATTTGCTTTTTACTTTTTCGATCTTGGTTACTTCTAATTGGAGCTAAAATTTGATTTTCTTGTTCAACAATTTCAAAAAAGTTACTGTCTTCATCGAGAACAGAAGCTCGATAATTTTGTGCTTGAGTTTCTACAGAAAAACCAAAAATAGTAATTCCTGCTAAGGCAAGGTAGAGTTTCCTTTTCATAAAGTAAGCGTTTGTTTAGTTTAGCGTTAGTTAACAATTTTGAAGTAAAACAGTCTATTTCTAAAACACCCTACTTTTTAACAATAAATAATTAAGAATGATTTTGAAACATAAAATTTACAATGTTGATGTTTAGTTAATTGTGAAATATTTTGCGAATCCTGTAATTTTTATAGTTTTTTTATGTCCAAAGCTAAAAAAAGATCAAAATGAGTTTAACTATTGAATTACAGAAATATGCAGACGCAAGTGCACAACGTCATCAAGGAGAAGCACAAGTTATTATGAAAAAAGCTATTGACGATTTGATAGCTTCCTATATGATTAGTAAAGCCTATAAAACTGGAGATATCCTTCCTGAAATTGTTTTAGGAAATGCCATAGGAGCACAAGTACGAGTACAAGATATTTTGAAAGAGCACAAAGTAATTATTGCCTTTTATCGTGGAAATTGGTGTCCGTATTGCAATATTTAATTAAGAGCATTTCAAGTAGTAATTCCAGCATTTGAAGTAAAAGGAGCAAAGTTGGTATTGATTGGTCCAGAAATACCTGATAATTCATTGACAACAAAAGAGAAGAATGAATTGACTTTTGAAGTATTATCAGACATTGACATGCATGTTGCTCGCAGTCTAAATTTAGAATACAAATTACCTTCAGACTTGCGAGAACTATATAAGAAATTCGGAATTGATTTAGATTCAAGTCAAGGAAATCAAAATAAAGAATTGCCAATTGCAGCTACTTATGTCGTAAAGAAAGATGGTACAATTTCATATCATTTTTTAGAAGAAGATTACAAAATAAGAGCTGACCCGCAAGATATTTTGGTGGCTTTGTAAACAATATTGATTAGCTACTTAATAAGGATTATATAAAATGGATTTTGTGTAATCTCTTTTTTTATTGAAAATTGGTAAATCAACTGTAACAAAGTATAAAAATGGGTGTCTATTTTTAGAACATTTTTATTTTTGTAGCATGAAACAACTAAACCCATCTATAAAATTGCATATAGTTATCGGAGTACTTTTGAGTGTATGGATATTTTTATTTGCTTTTTTTATTCGTCCTTTTGAGCATGGAACAATGGATTTGTTAGTTTGGACTAAGGTGAGTTTAGGTTTTAGTATTTTAGCTTTTGTATGCTATGGAGTTATCATTATTTTTCAAAAAATAGTATATCAACAACAATCAAAATGGAGTATATTACTTGAAGTCATTACATTGTTACTCTTCTTTATGCTCTATACCATTGTCACGTATATTTTTTATAGAAGCCCAATAATAAAAGGAGTGTACAGTTTTACAACTTTTTCAAGAGAAATTATTTTAAACTCTGCACTGATTATAACACCAATTTTAATTTTAATACGAACATATACTATCAAGTTGATTCCTGTAAAAGATGATAGCATTACCATAAAAGGAGAGAACAAGCTTGATATTTTGAAAATCAAACAGGCAGATTTAATCTCAATTTCGAATGCTCAAAATTACGTGGAAATTTTCTATGTAGAACATGGAGAATTGAAATCAAAACTAATTAGAAGTTCATTGAAAAAACTGCAAAACGATTTCGAATTTCTATTACAAATCCATCGATCACATTTAATAAACCCAACACATTTTAAATCGTGGAAAGATTCTTCTACCATTCTATTGACACAAATGGAACTTCCTGTATCTAAAAATTATAAAGAAAAGGTTTTGGCACTGTAATTTTATACCTAAAATCACATATTTTATACCTAAAACCCATGTTTTCAACCAAAATCACTGACTTTATACCTTTGTAGCCTTTACCTATTTTAAAAGGCTGTTTTTGATATTATTTTTGAATTCATCAATCAAAATGAATATTAAAAATGAAAAAAATAGCTTGGCTAATCTTTGCCTATTTATGTCTCTACATTAGTTTTCGTCCATTCAAATATTTCTTAGCAGATGGACCAATTGATTTACTCGCTAACAAACCCGATGAAGTATTAAATAGTGTTGTATATATGACAACGTTTTACATTCACATCACTTTTGGCGGAATTGCGTTACTCGTTGGTTGGGTACAATTCATTAAAAAGTTTCGTGATAAATTCAGAAAAGCACATCGAATTATTGGAAAAATATATGTGCTTTCTGTATTGATAAGTGCGCCTGTTGGTTTTTATATTGGATTTTTTGCTAGTGGTGGTATTGTCACACAAGTTGGATTCACGTTTGGAGCATTTATATGGTTTGTAGTTACTTATATAGCGTACAATGCCATTCGAAAAGGAAACGTTGCAAAACATAGAGAATATATGATTTATAGTTATGTAGGAAGTTTTGCTGCCGTAATGCTGCGTTTTATCCTTTATCCGCTAATTAATATCACGGGAGATTTTGCGTTTGCCTATAGTATTTCTGTATGGGCAAGTTGGTTGCCAAATTTTGGAATTGCGTATTTATGGATTCACAAAAAGGATTTACTAGTTTCGATTTATGAAAAATACAGAATCAAGCAAGTTTTAATTGGTATGTTTTTACTAGTGGGAACTATGCTACTAGTTTCTTATATGAGTCCACAAACATGGTTGTATAAAGCTGCTGCGTTTAAAGGAGAAGCCCTTAAAAAACAATCTTTTTTGACCAATTCGTTCTTTACAAAAGAAAAGTTTGAGAAAATTGAAACCTATCTTAAGGAAGAATCGCAAACGACAAGCATGATTGTGTTAGAACATGGAAAAGTCGTATATGAATACGGAGATGTTTCTGAAATAAGTTACAATGCCTCAGTGCGAAAAAGTATTCTGGCAATATTGTATGGAAAATATGTTGAAGATGGAACTATCGATTTGAATCAAACTATAGGTAATATGGGAATTGACGAAGATGACGGATTGCTTCCTATTGAAAAACAAGCCACCATTGATCATATTATTACTGCGCGATCAGGTGTATTTCATCAACCAGTAAATGGAGGTTATGACACTCAAAATCTAAAGAAACGAGGAAGTGTAAAACCCGGAGCATATTTTTTATACAACAATTGGGATTTTAATGTAGCAGGATTTATTCTAGAAGATAAAATAGGGAAAACAGTCTATCAAGAACTGCAAGAACAATTAGCAATTCCATTGGGTTTTCAAGATTGGAATATCCAGAATCAAGATCGAACTGTAAATCCTGAAAAGTCACGTTATTCCGCTTATCACATGCACCTTTCAACACGTGATATGGCAAAAATTGGTCAATTAATGTTGCAAGAAGGAAAGTGGAAAGGCAAACAATTAGTTTCTAAAGATTGGGTTAAAAAGATCACGACTCTCATTACTCCGAAAGACACTGTAAACAAACGTTACAATGAAGATGTTTCGTCACCAGTTCAATTTTCGTATGGATATATGTGGTGGGTATTTGATCGATTTTATGACAACCCTAGTTTTGAAGGTGCATATACTGCCAGAGGTGCATTTGGACAATACATTACAGTGATTCCAAAACGAAATGTTGTAGTAGTGCACAAAACAACTCCAGATGTTTATACACTATTAGGTTTTTCGAATAGAACATCAACTCCAGCTTGGCGTTATTGGTGGATTTTACAAAAGTTGATGTTGAATGGAAAATCGATTGCTGAATTGGCAAAAGATAAGTCGACGGACGAAGTTATTGCATTTATTAAGGCTGAATACAAAAATGATTCAGGATATAATATTTCTGAAGGCTTAATCAATAGATATAGTGAATCGCTAGCTGAACAAGGAAGGCATAAAGAAGCGATTCAATTTTATGAATTAGTTATAGCGTTGTTTCCAGAAGGTTATTATACACATCGTGCGTATGACAATTATATAAGAAGTTTACGAGCACTTGAAAGAGAAGATGAAGTATTGCCATGGATGGAAAGGTCGTTCAAGGTAAATCCTTGGAACAAAGAATTGGGAGAAGAAATTGAGCGATTAAAATCATAGGAATCAATATATCATCACCGTAAGCACTCAGTAAAATCTGTAGTGTGTATGTCTTTAAACTGAAAAACGAAAAAAAATATGACTAACAAAATTTTATTTCAAACTGGTATTGGCTTTATCCTAATAGGGCAAATTATTCTATCAAAAGGGAATGAATTTGTCTACAATTTACAACCAATTGATTTTGCTCATTGGTGTTTGCTGGTTGGAGTTGTTCTTTTAATTCCACAAGTAATTTCTTTCCCTAAAAAACCAATGGGTTTTATCGGAATACCGATTACTATGATAGGAATCACCTGTATGATCGGAATGTGTGTAATTGACTTCATTTTTTGGAGTTACCCAAATGATGAGCTACGTAACGAATTTGCCAAACATCTAGTACAAGTGCCATCGGTTTGGAAAACGTTTATGACAATAGGACCAAGTTCAAAGGTATTTAATTTGGGCTTACTTATTTTAAGTTTCAATTATCTTAAGACTGAAAAAATCGGAATAGGAGTTTTATGTATTGCTACATTGATTTTATGGCATGTCATTCCAACACCTCATAGATTACTTTTTGGGTATTCTTTCACTTTTATTGCTTTTGGAATCATTCTTTTTAGAAATGAAATCAAAAACAAGTTGCAACAACGATAACTGCAGCACTTCTTCCTAATTTTGTTTAATAGGATGATTTGTATAAGCACTCGCGAATACCCATATTATTTGTTTAATGTAGATTTTTACAATCTATTCTACATAAGAGATGATATGGGTATTTGTACCTCATTGAGAAGTTAGTAGAACTTTTCAAATCATCTTTATTAAATAACGTTTCACAAGTTTTGATACCATGAAACAATCCAGTAGCTTCTTTACAAATAAAAAAATAGTGTCAAAAACAGATATATGGATTGAAAAAACTTGAATTTTGTAGCACATTTCTAATATTCAGGAGATTATTTTGTGAGCGTAGCTTTAATAAATAAATAAAAGTAGAGTGTCAGTTAGGATACAAAAACTATAATACTACACATTATTTACAAGAAGAACCATAAAAAGAACTCAAAAGTTAACTAGCTTTGGAGAACAAATCAGTTTATAGCGAAGAAGCGTTTGAAGCATTTGAAAATAAAGATGTTGAAGCACTGAAAGCTATTTTGAGAAAAGGAATACATCCTAATAGTTTGAAAAATGAAAATGGTGATTATTTTTTTAGAATACTAGATACCTATGAAACATTGGAAAACGAACATTTTGAAATATTTACTTTGCTATTAGAATATGGTACAACTCCAAACTTAGATGATTTTTCGTCCTATAATCCATCAAGTGATCAAGAGTGTTACAGAAGAAAAGAGTCGTCTGCAGATGAAATGATTCAACAGTTATTGGCGAATGAAGTTGATGTAGATAGTTTACGAAGTAGAAAGAAGGAATCTTTACAACAATCGGCTGCTGTCAATGGTAAATTAACGCTTTTAAAGCATCTTCTAGAAAAAGGACACGATATCAACTGTAAAACGAAAAGAGGCAACAGTGCGCTTATATTGGCTATTCAATATAATAGAAGTACGGTAGAACACTACAATATTTATTAGACCATGGAGCAGACAAAAATGAACTGTTTGCATTTTACAATAGAAAAACAATTTTAAATCAAGTTGTTAGAAGCAAAAGAATTGATATTTTAAAATACTTAGTTTCCTTAGGTGTAGAAGTGAATGCATTGGATTAAGGTGAATATCCATGCATTTTTGATTGTGCATAATATGGTTCAGCACTAATGTTTGAAGCACTTGTAAAACTTGGTGCAGAAGTAAAACATATTTGCATAACATTTTGTACAGACTCGATTTGCGATTGCGAGACAAAGGATTTTCAAAAGGTGTTAAAGAAACTGCTTTTCAAAAATTACAATTTCTTCGTGAAGAAGGTTATGAGATTACCAATTATGAAATGTTAGATTCTTTTATCGATTAGTTGAAAAACAGAAAAAAGATCAAAAAGTTTGAAGAAAAAATTGTGGTTTCCCTTTTAGAAATGGGATATATGCCTAATAGAGAAACCGAATTCTTAAATTACGCCAACAATGTAAATAGTACAGCAATTTTAAATGCATATCAGAAGGTTCAAGAGTAATCTAGGTTTCTATTTCTTCTTCATTCCAAAAAGAAAACGCACAATTTTAAACGGATAAATGAGAAATCGATAGATCAGCACAATCACAGGAAACGTCGTGATTAGTACTAAAAGTAGTTTCCAAAGAATCGCAATATCCAATTGCACTATATAATATGCAAACACTACAATTACTGTTTGATGTAAAATGTAAAACGGATAAATAGCTTCGTTGAGTTTTTTAACCAAAGTACTTTTCTTATTCAACCAAATTTGTCCGTAACCCAAAAGTGTAATTACAAAACTCCAGCCGACTAAGCAACATACTAAATACCAAAGCATCCAACCTTGTGTGCTGCTTAAATATGGCGAAATCCATGCTCCGGGAACAAAATAATACACATAAAATACGATCGAACTTATCAGAAATAAAAGGAAGTTTAGTTTGCGATACTGCTTCAAGTGTATCCAAGTCAATTCTGCGGAAGCGAACAGCATTCCCAACACAAAGAAAAAACCGTAAAAGAAAGTCGAGGAGAAATTGAACAAATCTTTATCATAACTCGGATAGTATTGTTTTAGGATAATAAATACCAAGCTTAACGGAATTACCAAAGCAAATAATCCGAAGCGTTTTGCGGTAAAACGTTCAAAAAGTTCCAAAAAACGGTTGGATTTTGAAGATTTTAAGAACAAAATGAATGGAATGATACAAATAGACATCCAAAAGAGATTGCCAATAAACCACAAATGGTTTTCACCAAAATCAGCATTTGTATAAATTTCCCAATAGGAAGTATATGCAGCTCTATTCTCAAAGAATGTTTGTGGTGGTACAATAAACAGAACACCAAAAAACAACGGAATCAATAAGCGAATGAAACGCTCTTTTGCAAATTGAATCCATGTGCGTTTGGAAAAAGCGAAAATGGTTCCTGTGCCAGAAATTAAAAAAAGCAACGGCAATCGGAATTGCTCAAAGAACACCATAATATCATCTAAAAATTTGCTAGATTCTCGGTTCATGATATGAAAATCATCGCCATTAAAAGGCATACCAATATGATGAAAATATACAGCTAAAATGGCAATTACGCGAAGCCAATCCAAATCGTATCTGCGAGTTTTTGAGGTCATAAATCGTTCGTTTTTTGATGAGACAAACGTATGACAGAAAGTAATACAATGCTTTAAAATGTGACTATTAGCAAGATATTGTGACGAAATACACTTCGACTTCGCTCAGTGTAAACACTTCAGGGCTGTTTTTAGCAAACATTTGACTTTTCTCAATGTGAATGCTTATTGTATTTTTTTTTGTTTAGTTTGATTCGTCATTGTGAGAAAGTATGACGAAGCAATCTGTTTGTTGAAGAAATAGATTGCTACAAGTTTTTCAAAACTTTTAAAATGATGTAACTAGCTATTCTCAAAAAGCATGTTAAACGCTTTCAACTTAGATCGTGAAACAGGAACAGTGTTTGTATAATTTTCTAAAGACAATTGATAACCTTGCGCATTTCCACTACATGAAATTATTTTATCCAAATTCACCAAGTAGGAGCGATGTGTTTTGTAAATATTTGAAAACTCCTGTAAGCGTATTTCCAATTCTTTTAGTGTAATGCGAACCAGTATTTTGATACTTCGGTATTGTTTTTCAGAAAGATTTCGGTGTAATTACTTTCTACTTTGGCGAATAGAAAGTTGTGTATTTCAAATTGAAGCTTTTCGTTTCCAGAAGTAATCTCGATAGTTTGCAATTGCGTGTTTTCAGTAGTAGAAGGAAGTGTTAGCTTTTTTAAACTTTTAGAATGTTTCTGAATCAAACGTTGTAGATTCAAGGGTAATACAATGCTCAATAACAAAACGCCAACAAAGAAAGAATTGCGGACTTCTTCATAAAAATATCGAAACGACCAATTGTTTGGATTTTCATAAATTAAATCACGAATCAAAAAACTTCCAATTCCAATCAAAATTAAGGCAATACATAAATGCAGCATTTCCTTTCCAATCGTCCAGCGAGCATCATCTTTTATAAACCAATTTACAACGGTGAAATACAAAAACACAATTGGAAGTGGTAAAAACGCATGAAAACAAATAATCCAAATATGATCCATTTTATGTTCTGCAGGATTAATTTCAAACGGTTCAAACGCATACGAAAACACAAAACTTAGCAAAGTGATGATTCCCAAAATAAGCAACAATTGCTTTTTGTTATTGTAAATGTATGGATACGGTTCGCGTAGGTATTTTAAAATTCGTGCAATCAAAGTTCAAAAATTGAAGCGCTAATTTAATTGGAATTTAGAAAATACAACTATTTCTTATTTGCTATTTGATCTTTCGCTAGTCGTAAAATATAATCTCTGACCTCTTTTTGCGAAGGATTATCGATTTCAAATTGCACAAAATAGTAGTGGCGATTGCACTTTTTATTAGTGAGCTGAAAAAATTTTTCATAGGTAGCAAATATTGGCTTTTCATCTCCATAATAAATATCAATTTTTGATCTTTTAGATTTTCCTTTCAAATCACTTTCTGCATTATCATTATAATGTGTAACATAACTGTGAGTCGATTTTATGATATGATTCCTACTTTTATCTCTATATGTATCTATTGTGAATGCTCCAGAACCTATTTCAACCTGTGTTCCATTAATTGAATCGATTAATGCTAATGATCCTTCTGCGATTCTATGACTAATAGGTGAAAAATCGAAATGTTTAGTTTTAGAATCTTTTATTCTCATATCCATGACATGTGTCCACGGAATTAGTTCTTCTAATTTTGATAAGGTTTGATTCTTCTCTTGTCCAACAACAAATATTGAACAAAAGAAGAATAGAAAAGTGATGTTTTTCATGTATTATTTTTAAAAAGAAATGTATTGATACGTTGTCCAATTTCGTCAATAGTAAACAAAATGGCTTTGTTCAATTCATTTTGTCTCGTTTCAATTGAAATTCTCTAGGATGTTACTGCCAAAAATAGCAGTACATACAATAAATTTCTAATAATACTAGTATTGGTTAATTTAGTTGATTAAAATATTAAGTTATCGAAAGAAAGTCAACTTTATTGTTTTACAATTAACTTTTGTCCAACACGTAAGGTAGATGTTCTTCGAATGGAATTGTCTTTACACAATCGCGAAATAGAAACATTATATTTATTAGAAATACGTGATAAAGTATCGCCACGACGAACAGTGTAAATCTTTGTTTCATCCTCTATACTAGCCATTGCTTCTTCTTCCGTAGTGCACAATTCAATTTTAGACTTTCGTTTGGAATTGTGTCTGTAGGCGCTAGTCCAACGACGCGTTACCCAAACTTCATTACTGCGAACTGAGTTATCTTCATTCGAAAAATCAAAGACATATTCTGGATGAATTGGAATTCCTTGAAATAGTACTTCTAAATGTAAATGACTTCCACGTGCATTTCCTGAAGTCCCACCAGCACCAATTACTTGTCCTTTTTGGACAGTGTCGTTTACTTTTACCAAATATTTTGATAAATGCGCATAGACAGTCTCAATGCCGTTAAAATGACGTACCACAACTGTTTTTCCGTGTCCAGAATGGTAATTTACATAACGAACAACGCCATCAAACATAGACATGACACGATCGCCAGTAATCAAATCGATATCAATTCCGTTGTGCGCTCTACGATTTCGCCATCCATAACGAGATGTAATTACTTTTTTACGTGGAATAGGAGAAGCATACGTACTATCGTCAAATTTAATTTGTAGCGGATATTCTTTGGCAAGCTTTTTATACGGATTGAATACTTTAGTATTCCAATTTTCTGCAATCCAATCTTTTTTAGAAGCTTCTGTATTTTGTATGTTTTGAAGAATGATAGAAGTCGCAGGAAAAGCTGTATTTATTTGAAAATTTTCAGGTTCAACTTCAATTTCTTTTTCAGATTCAGTTTTAATAGCTAATGTATCTTTTGTCTGACTGTACGAGATGGTAGCTGTAAGGCACGTACAAACGAACAAATAAAATGTTTTCATGAGTAATTTTTAATTTAGTTTCATTAAGTTAGATTTCCAGGAAACTGAAATAATAACGTGTTCCTGAGGGATAAATTGTGGGCTAACTCGATAATCGATATTTAATTGTTTTTATGCTTGTTTTTTGTTGTAAATTCTTTATTTCGACTTCATTTTTTTCAGCTAGAAGAGTTCCTTTTAACAGTTATTCTGTAATATATTTCATTGGATCAAGGCGTTTTCCATCCTGATGCACTTCATAGTGCAAATGCGGACCTGTAGATAATCCCGTATTTCCAACATAGCCTATAGTATCACCTTTTTTTACGACTGCATGTTTCTCAACAGCAAAACCTTGCAAGTGTGCATACCAAGTTTCAAAACCATCGGCATGTGTGATAACGACTAAATTTCCCCAATTGCCTTCATTCTTTGCTTTGGCAATAACTCCTTGAGCCGTTGCAATTACAGGAGCACCAACTTTGGCAACAATATCAATTCCACCGTGTTTATGTACATGTTTTAACTTAGGATGCTTTCGTTTTACGCCAAACATTGCGGAAAAACGTTGCCTATTTTGTTTGTGAATTGGAGAGATAGAAGGTATTGCGGTTAAATCATTTTCTAAAGTTTGTGTTGAAGTCAACACAGGAATCTTTTCTAAAGTGGTCTCTGTAGTTCTAAATGCCATAAAAACAAAGGCTACAGTAGGAATTAAAAGCAAATACAAATACTTTAACTTGCTTTTTGATTGTGATTTTGTGATCATCTCTATTCGTTTTTTGAGTGTTGGATGCGAAAAATAATTGTACACCGGATTGGTTTGAGTTGGTTCTAAACTTTGTAAGAGCAACTCCAGGTACGTCGATTTCTTTACTTTTTGCTGTAATACAAATGCATCAGCCTGAAATTCATGAATCGATTTTAATGATTTTCGATACAAATAGGCGAGTGGATGAAACCAGTAAAAGGCAATGAATAATTCTACCAAAATGACATCAACGGAATGCCATTGATGTATATGCGCTTTTTCATGGGTAATAATTAACGCATCACAAGATTCTTTAGTAGATTTTGGAATAAAAATCCAATGAAAATATGAGAATATACTCGTAGTATCGCCCATATAAACTGTTGATCCGTTGACAATTGCTTTTTGAGCATTTCTTTTAAGTTGAACGATGCGGTACGTAGTGAAAGCAAACTTTACCAAATAGCACAAAACACCGATACCATAAACACATAAAAGCCAAAAACTCCAATGTATACTTTCGGTTTGTGTGATGATAGTTTCTTCTGTAAAGAGATAATCAAAGCTAGAAAATGCAGCAAAATCTTTAATTAGCGGAATTTCAAAAGTAAAATACGTAATCTTTGGAAACAACTTATTGCTTAATGGCAATACAAGTGATAAAGGCACTAACGATACTAAAATAATTCGGTTGAATGTATGAAACGTAAATCGGCTAAAAAGCCATTTGTACAATAAATAAAAACTTCCAAATACCAAGCTGACTTGAAAAAGATATATTAAAATGCTATTCATCGTTTGCTTTTAAGTTTTTAATCTTTTCTTCTAAAATGGCTTTCATTTGTTCCATTTCGGTCAAATTCAACGTATCGCTTTCGGCAAAAAAGGAGGCGAACGTGCTGGTAGAACCGTTGAAAAAGTTTCCAATCACTTGTTTAATATGTTGTGAAAAATAACGTTCCTTAGAAATCGCAGGTGAATATTGACGGATTTTCCCATAGGTTTCAAAATTCAAAAATTGCTTGCGTACCAACACACGAACTACAGTTGAAATTGTAGTATAAGCTGGTTTTGGTTCAGGAAACTGTTCTACAATATCTTTTAAGAAAGCTTTGTCTAATTTCCAGACATATTGCATGACTTGTTCTTCGGCTTTGGTTAACTCGTTCATGCGACAAAGATAGTATAATAATTGATTTTATAACTACAAAAATAGTCATAAAACTATATTTATAGTCATTGTTGAATTTTTTAAACTGAAAAATAAAATTGTAAAACATTCTTAGTGAAGAATTTGTGAATTTTATTTAATTCAATAGTTTAAGTTTGGTTTCGTCGATATATTCTTGTAAAAGTTTAGTTTTGGGATCTTTTTCTTTTGCTTTTTGGTATAGATTCAACGCTTTTTGGTAATCTTTTTTGTAGAAATAATACAAGCCTAAATCTCGATATGCGTAACTATTTTTATCATCTAATTCCAAAGATTTCAGAATATCCTTTTTACCTTCATCTAATTGTCCCAGCTTTAATTTAGAAAAACCGCGATTGTTCCAAGCTATGGCAAATTCAGGTTCTATTTGAATAACTTTGCATAAATCAACAATAGCTTCTTCATGCCTGTCAAGCATTCCGTATGCGTAACCACGATTGTTTAATGCTTTAGGTTCGCTAGGATTTTCTTCAATAATCTCTGAATATACTGAAATACATTTCTCATGTTCGTCATAATACGATAAAATGATTCCGTAGTTCATAAGATCGCCAGAAGTTAGTGAGTCTTTGTATTTATCCATAAAAACAGTATTAAGTGTTTGAGCCTTTTCAAAATTTTCACACATCATATTTGCGTAAATGGCTAAACGATAAAATGTTTCTTGGTTGTTTTTATATTTCAATGCTTCTTCAAAAATATCGGCAGCTTCTTCATATTCTGAATTTTCTAAATAATAGTTTCCAGTTTGAAATTTTTGGTATGACTTTCTAAATTTCAATAATGTCAACAATTGCATGCCATCATTAGAGGTAAATGTTCCATCATGAAGTTTGATGGCATCTCTATTTGGGAAAATATTATTTAAAAAATCAAGCGAACAAGAAAATATTAAAGCAAAAATGACCAGTTTTGTGACATCTTCAAATTCATTTAAGGACAGTATCAAAATTCCAATTCCTGCGACAATTAATGAGAGTAGTGGACCAAAAATAGTGACAATAAAACTTGTACTGACGGAAACTTCTTTTTCATGCATCACACACAATCCGCCTTTCCAATAAAACAAATTGAACTTAAAAAAACATTCCAAACGTCCAAATTGAAACTGTAATGATTTCTCAGGATTTCCCAACGACCCCATATACACCGTAACTTTCTCTTTTGTCAGTAACAATGCAGGAATCGCATGTCCCAACTCGTGAATCACAGTTGTTAACAAACGAAATGTCAACAAAGACAACATAAAAATAAGCGCGACGTCTAAAGGCATACAGTGAGTTTTGTTTTGTAAAGTTATGTGAAATTTTGAAATAATAAATTGTTTCAAGTAATTTCAAAATTCCTCCTACATTTAGTTTATCAACACCAAATATAAATACCATGAAAGCATTCATACTGATATAACATAGCATTTTTGATACAATTTAGTATCAGTCAAAACGTATACAGGAAACTAAAAAATATTGATCAAATTCTACAAAACATAAAAAACTTTTCTAGTCACGTCAATACATCTAGCAATAAAATAATTGCTGCTTCGTACACAAAAGATTCATAAACATTTTCGCAAAGAGGTTTCATTATTGCTGGAATAGCAGCTGTTCTAAAATATTGGACTTTGTCAGAACGAATGAAAACTAGTATTCATCAAATCTCAACAAGTGAAATTATAATTTTAGACAATATGGTTGACATTGTCTTTTGGAAAACTTGAAGATACTTTATGTGGATGTGGCATATCACAGCTAGTACTTGCTCTAGTATCAGGCAATACGGTTAAAACTAACTTTTCACATTCTGTAGTAGTACTCTCGGTATACTTAATATTTCCTATTGGGTTTAAAAATCGATTAACATACGCTGATTCGCCGCATATGATGTTAATGAAACATTAGGAGCTGCTAATAAAGGTTTTGCCTGATAACTCTCTTGTTTTAAAGATTCAGAATATCCTTCAGGCGTTTCTGTAAAACTAGCATTGGTGATTTTGTCCATGACCAATACTCCAAAATAATTTACCAATAACTTTATCAATTCAACTTTAGAGCCATAAAACTTTCCGCCCATACGTCCATGAACTTCAGATTTTTTTCAATCAGCTGATTTTACAATTAGCATAGTTCAAGTAGCAGAAAGCACTTCGTTTATTCCGCCTTTTGTGGCGTGTAATTCAGCCCATTTTGTAATAACATCTTTTATTTCATAAGTATTTTCCAATCTTAGTCCAAAATTGGTAGTTACAGGAAGAATAGAGGTTAGTTTGAATTCGAAGCGAAGTACGACCAATTACCGCCGCCGCTACCTTTAAGTGCCCAAAACAGGTCAGGTTAATCATTTTCTGAAGCATGAATAATAACCCCATTTGCTAGTACAATTTCAATTTTAGTGACCGAATCGTAACTGAGTCCATGTTTTCGAATAGAAACTCACCAACCGCCACCTTGTGTGAGTCCTCCAACATTTACAGATTAACAGTCACAAACAGGAATAGTTTCTCCTTTTGTTGTCAACTCAGTATATACATGTCCCAATTCTTTTTCGGCTAGAATCCATAGTGTTTCTGGATGCTCGTCAAACTTTGGAAGTTTGTTCATTTCTGACAAATCTATGATCATGACATTATCAGCGGAACACATGCCTTCATGTTGGTGTCCACCAGAACTTGCTCTAAACTTAACATCATTATCTCTACAATAGTTGACACAATACTGCACGTGTTCTGTATTTTTACAATAGGCTATAGATGCTGGCATTTTACCAAAAAATGTATTTGAAATAACATGTGCATAATGATACAAATAATCTCCAAAGTTGACAATTTTTAAATCTTTTGGAGCCTTATCTTTAAAAGATGAATTCATAAATCAAGAAGATTTTATTAAAAGCTTATTGTTTCTAACAAGTGAGAAAATATTTTATGACATTTAAAAAAGGATTTTAAGAAAAGATAAATTTCGTTATAAACCGTATTTTTACAAAAAAGAAGCTAGATGACTAAAATACCATTGTTACAACCATATAATTCTAAAAACCTACAACTTAGAAATCGTGTGATTATGGCGCCCATGACACGCAGTAGAGCCAATACTGAAGGAAATGTACCAACAGATGAGTTACACGGAATGTATTATGAACAAAGAGCTTCTGCTGGATTGATCATTACAGAAGGCGCACAAGTCTCCAAAGAAGCAGTAGGTTATATTCATACACCGGGAATTTACTCAAAAGCACAAATTGAAGCTTGGAAAAAAGTAACAAAACGTGTGCATGACAAAGGTGGAAAAATCTTTATTCAGTTGTGGCACGTTGGACGAATTTCACATCCCGATTTTCACAATGGCGCATTGCCATTAGCTCCATCGGCAATCAATCCGAATCGAAAATCCTTTACACCAGATGGTTTTAAAGATACCGTTACACCGCGTGAAATGACACAAGAAGATATTGACAGAACCATTCAAGATTTTGTGAATGCAGGTAAGAACGCTATGGAAGCAGGATTTGATGGAGTAGAAATACATTCTTCTAATGGATATTTATTTCATCAGTTTTTTACAAATTGTTCCAATACACGTGCAGACAAGTACGGAGGAAGTATTGAAAATAATGCACGATTTTTCTTTGAAACGCTGGACGCAATGAAAAAGGAAATGCCAGAACAAAAAATTGGCGTACGTTTCAATCCATCATTACATTCGGCAATGGCAGGAATTACAATAGATGAGCAAACCATTCCAACTTTTGAATATATCATACAAAAGTTAAATGATTATGACTTGGCTTATGTACACTTATCGGAACCATTTTCGGATGTTTCCAATGTTCCGCATGCAGTGACAGAAATCGCCAAACATTTTAGACCATTATACAATGGTACACTCATGATTAATACTGAATTTACGTTTGACAAAGGAAATGAAGTTTTAAATGCAAACGAAGCTGATTTGGTTGCCTATGGAAAGCCATACATTTCCAATCCAGATTTGGTAGAACGATTTGAACATGGAATTCCGTTGACTGCTTGGGATACAGAAACTTTTTATACCATTGGAGAAAAGGGTTATATAGATTACCCGAAGGTAGAAATTAGCTAAACTTTTTGTTTTACAGCTATTTAAACTTATAATTTAACATCAAACAAACACATACTTTATTACAAAATACCATTATCTAATTGCCTTTTTTTTACTATTTAATCTTGTTTTTAGTCAAAATTAAAAGCAGGAAAAGATGGAATAGTTACACTTTATGATTGGCGAATGGATTGGAACATCAAAAGTGTATGAAAACGGAATTGTTACCAAAGAAGGATCTGCATATCAAAAAATTAGCTATGATTTGGATAAAAGTATTTTGGTAATTGAGCTAAACACCGAATTTCTTCAATTACATACTATAATTTATTATGATGAAAAAGATGGTAAATACTACTACTATCCATTTTCTAAAAGAGGTGTGTCTAAATATCCAGCAGAGTATAATAATGGGCAGTTGATTGTATGGAGTTCAGATAAAAAAAGATTCATTTTTAGTCGAACTTCTGATGGTGGATTTAGAGAATATGGAGAACGACTTGTTAATGGTACGTGGACAAAATATTTTGAAGATACCTTTAAGAATTCTCAGTAAAAATCAACTAGCACAATCAGCGCGCTTTAACAATACATATTCACCTTTATTCTAAAAATCTCTATTAGATGAACCTACATAGCGCTTAAAGGTTTTTGACAAGTGACTTGCATCTGTAAAGCCTAAATCATCTGCAATCTCAGAAATGGTAAAATTAGAATTCAATAAACGAATTTCTACAAGTTTTAGTTTTGCTTTGATAATGTATTCGTGCAATGACATATGAATTTGCTTTCTAAAATATTCACTCACACATATTGAAAAAAGATTCAATACGTACTACAAAAAAAAAGTATTTATTTTGGGAAATATCTAAATTGAAAATAGTATAATATTTATATATTTGAATCTCATCAATTCCTAAAAACACATGAACAATTCATTGCTATTCTTTATATGCTCTATAGGCGTATTTAATGGATTTATAGCAAGCATTTACTTTCTATTTTTTAATAAACAGAAACGTGTGCAAAACTTCTTTTTTGGATTGTTATTGTTGTTTTTATGTGTTCGAATCGGAAAGTCTGTTTACACCATATTTACATCACGAGAACAACGAAATCTATGGATATTACAAATAGGTTTGTCTGCTTGTTTTCTCATTGGAGCTGCAGTTTTTTTCTATGTAAAATCTTCTGTAGAGAATAAAAAAAGCATTCCGAGAGCATGGAAAATTCATGGCGGATTACTTGTATTAATCATCCTGGTCATAGGAATCGTAAAACCTTATCCTTATGAGCAAGAACTCTGGAGAAATTTTATAGTACAATTTATTTATGCCATTTGGGGAATTTATTTGGCGTTGTCTATTTACCTTTTAAAAGATATTATTAAAAAGTATTTTCAGAAAAACATTCGTTGTACAACTTCAGAAATTTGGTTACTCATTTTAGTACTCGCAAATGTGCTCATTTTTACGGCGTATATGATTGGTTATTTCTATTTGTATTATATAGGAACAATTACCTTTTCGGTGGTTTTCTATGCCTTATTAATTTTTCTAATATCTAAAAAGAATCGTGATACAATTTTTCAAGATATTCCAGAAAAGTATCAAGCGAAAAAGATAGAAAAAACAGAAGAACAAGAGTTAATATTGGCATTAAAAGAAGCGATGACAACACATCAGTTTCATAAAAACACCAATGTAAAACTGAACGATATTGCCAAGGTTTTACAGATTTCTTCGCACAAATTATCACAATTGTTGAATGATAACCTTGGAAAAAACTTCGCTTTGTTTATAAATGAGTATCGAGTAGCAGAAGCGAAACAATTATTACAAGAAAACAATCAATTTACCCTAGAGTCTATAGGCTTTGAAGCGGGTTTTAGTTCAAAATCAACATTTTACTCAACCTTTAAAAAGCTAGTCGGAAAAACGCCTGCAGCCTTTAAAAAAGAACTTCAATAGTTTGAATTTGTCCAATTTTATAATTCTGGACACTTGAATTATAAACAATCACTTCATTTGAAAGCTGTTTTTAGAAGTTTGATCAAATCAAAAAATCAAACAAATGAAACAGTACATTTTTACCATTATTTTACTTTGCACAATTCAACTTTCAACAGCGCAATCAGAACATGCCGCTGTAGAAAAAACACTTCAAAATTATATTGAAGGAAGTTCGTATAACAAATTAGAAATGCTTGAAAAAGCATTTACAGAAAATGCCACTTTATATCTTACAGGAAGAGATAGTCTCTTTAAACGTTACACACCAAAAGAATATACTGGCTTTTTTAAAAACAGAGAAAAAGGAAAATTCAATGGACGCGATGGAAAAGTATTGGCAATAGAAATTATTAATGATATTGCCATGGCAAAAGTAGAAATTGCAGGCCCTAAACGTGCGTGGGTTTATATCGATTTGTTTCTGTTGAAAAAGATAGAAAACGAATGGAAAATCATCAGTAAAACTGCTACACGAACCGAAGATAATTCCAAGAAATAGTTCCTCTAACCAATTAAAAAATATCAAAATAAACAGATGAAGTATATACTTGCATTCCTTTGTTGGTGCGGTTTCTTGAAGAGTTTCGCACAAAAAAGTTCAATTCCCTTTATCAATACAGAAATAACGGTTGACGGACAGTTCAATGAAGCTGTTTGGCAACAATCACCAACGCTTACAAATTTTTACAATTACTTACCAACAGATATTGGACAATCAGAAAATCAAACAGAAGTAAAACTCTTCCATAATGGAGAATTCTTATATGTACAAGCAATATACAATGATTCCACTGAAGAAACTCGTGTAAATACCTTGAAAAGAGATGTTTCTATAGCATTTAGTGACGCTTTTATTATTGTGATAGATACCCAAAATCAGGAACAGAATGGATATTTATTCGCAGTAAATTCATTGGGAAATCAAACAGATGGTTTGGTTGGTCGTGTGAATGATGGATACAATCTGAATTTTAGTTGGAACGCCATTTGGCAATCAAAAGCAGTGTTAAATGGAAAGAAGAAACAATATGAATTAGCAATTCCGCTTAAGGCGCTCAATTTTAACAAAGAAAATCCAGTATTTGGAATTCAATTGTATGTACGAGATATTAAAAACAACTCATGGACAATCTTTAAAAATGTAAAGCGAAACTATCCAACACTCGATTTGCGTTTTACGGAAAAGTTTACTGTAGAAAATCTTCCAGATATCGCAGCATCGCGGTTTATGGTAACACCATCAATCACGACAAATTATCAAGAAGATATAAGTAACGATACAAACGAAACGACTTTTGTACCAAGCGTAGATGTACAATATAACTTGACGTCTTCTTTAAAATTAGATGCGACCATTAATCCCGATTTTTCCCAGATTGATGTAGATCAGCAAGTGACCAATTTGACGCGTTTTGCGATATTTTTTCCTGAACGTAGAAACTTTTTTCTTGAAAATGCAGATCTATTTTCGAATTTAGGTGTAAATGGCGTCAATCCTTTTTATTCCAGAAGAATAGGAGCACAGAGTGATATTCAATTTGGTATAAAACTCTCCGGAAACATTGCACCAAAAACACGAATTGGACTACTAAATGTACAAACAGATGACGAAAACGAAATTGCTTCACAGAATTTTACAGCCTTGGTAGGAGAACAGCAAGTATCTAAAAATTTTGCAGCAACGGCATATCTTATCAATCGCCAAGAAACCAATGATTTTGAATTTGTAGACGATTACAATCGTGTTGCAGGAATCAATATTAATTACAAATCCAATAACAACAAATGGATTGGAATTGCCAACTTTGGTAAAAGTTTTAATGATGGAATTGAATACAAAAACAATTTTTATAACCTTGGGATTTGGTACAACCAACGCGGATTAAGGTGGAATGCAGGTGTTAAAAAAGTAGAACAAAATTATTTGACAGATGTTGGCTTTACACCGAGATTATTCAATTATGATGCTATAAATGATGTTGTGATTCGTGAAGGATATACACAAGCAAATGCAGGGATAGAATATCAGAAATTTTATGAAAACTCAAATACATTAAATTCGGTTCGCTATCTCAACTATAGCAATAATACGTATTTTGATGAAACGGGAAACTTTAACCAATCTTCTCACTTTTTGAATTCTGCGGTATTTTTCAAAGATTTATCCGCGATATATTATGTGATCAATTATGATGATGTAGATTTAAAATATGGTTTTGATCCTTTAAGAAATGGAAATTCATTACAGCCAGATCGTTATCGTTTCGGAATCTTAAAAATTGGCTATAATTCAGCCAACAATCAAAAGTTTCGTTATCGTTTCAATGTTCAAAAAGGAACGTATTACAGTGGAAAACGAACAACGGCTGGTGCATATTTGAATTATCAATTATTACCGTTTGCTAATTTAAAATTTAATTATGACCTTAATCATATAAATTTAAATGAATTAGGGAACGAAACCTTTCATTTAGCGCGTTTGACTAGTGAAATTTTCTTTTCCAATCGTTTAAATTGGACAACTTATGTACAATACAATACGCAATTAGACAACTTTAACATCAACAGTCGCTTGCAATGGGAATACAAACCTTTATCATATCTCTACTTTGTAGTTTCAGATAATTTTACACAAAATATCACTCCAAAAAATTGGGGAATTGCTTTTAAAATGAACAAACGATTTGATTTCTAAACTTCTAAAAAACACATCGTAAATAATGTCGCCTAAAATAATAAATATATATATTAAAATGATCAACTATAATGGGTTTGATGATTTTTTTAGCGGTTATTAAGATGCTTAAATCCTCATAAGTGTTTCATATTTATACAGAATGATGTCTATGACCAATCAAATCTATTAGGTAATTGTTTTTTAATGATTAATATCAAAATGTGTTTCAAAAATGATCGAAGGTTGTTCTAATGGACTTTTGTCAACATTGAGAAAATCATACACAGTTTGTTCCATTTTTGTAGCTATCCTATGAATAGCTAAAGAAGTAAATCTTTTTTGACTTCCTTATTTTATAGGGCTCCAATAAGTTTCAATATGATAATCATGAATCATATTGAGTGAGTTTAATTGTAATAGATGTACGTTATAAGTTGTACCCAAATTATAATATTAACAATTCGTTTTAAAGAATAATCAAGCATAAATAAGGAAAAGAGATCATTTTCAAAGTTTTGTATACGGATGTTGGTGTCAAAAGCTAAATCTTTAAATTTCGGTAGAATCTGAATAGATTTGTGATAAAATCAAAAAAGAAGAGAAGTGATTAAAAAATTCTCTTAGAAGTGAAAACAAGATTGTATTTTTGTTATTTGAAAATTCTACATGAAATTACTCTCAACTAAAGTTCTCATCATCTTGGCATTTTTTGCCATTTACATCATTTGGGGAAGTACGTATTTATGGAATAAAATAGCAGTAACGGCATTGCCAGCATTCTTCTTAGCGTTCTTTCGATTTCTATGCGCGAGTATATTGATATTTTTGATTGCGAAGGTCTCTGGTAAAAAACTTGGGATCACTAAAAAACAACTTAAAAACTCAATATTTGTCGCCTTTCTATTCATGGTTTCTGGAAATGGACTCTTTGTTTGGGCATTAAAATATGTTGATAGTGGTTTTGCAGCCTTATTGGCATCTACACAACCTCTATTTGTGTTGTTATTGATGCGTTTGATTGATAACAAAAAGATGCAACTCAAGTCTATTATTGGTGTCGTTTTCGGGATTTTAGGAATGTATTTATTGGTGAGTCAGCATGAATTGGTCACGGATGATGATACGCTCTTAGGGATCTTACTCATTTTTACTTGTGTGATTGGTTGGAGTTATGCTAGTGTATTTGTTTCTAAAGCTGATTTACCTAAAAATCATCTTGTAAGTACAGGCTATCAAATGATTATTGCTTCTGTGATGTTGGCGATTGTAAGCTTTTCTTTAGGAGAACAATGGACTTCACCATTGACATGGAATTATGATGTGCAATGGTCCATGTTCTTATTAATTGTTTTTGGAAGCTTGGTAGCATTTACTGCATTCAATTATTTATTAAAAGAAGTATCTACTGAAAAAGTTGCCACCTCTTCGTATGTAAATCCAGTGGTAGCTTTATTGCTAGGTTGGTGGATTTTGGATGAAGAATTAACCACTCAGTCTTTGATTGCAGCTAGTATCTTGTTGGTTGGTGTGTATTTTATTACTACTAGGAAAAAACAAAATTCTTAATGTAATTCTTGAATATAAAACGAATCTAAAATATGATTTTTATATTTGAAAGAATTTTCTTGTGTATGTAAAAGCTTTTGGATTTTACCAAATTATCATATTAGCTATACGTAGGTATGTTTTGTTCTCAACTTGTAATGTACTTTTACTATATAATTTAAATTGGTCATCATGAAAAAACTATCAAATGCTATATTAACAGGAGTCATTTTTGCTTTTGTTGTCTCTATTTTGATTTACATTGGACTTGCCGGAATGTATGCATGGGATTGGGCAATTGATATATCTAGATCATTTGGATTACTTATTATCAGAGCAATTGTTGTGGTATTTTTGACCATTCCAAGTTTATTTTTGATTCCGTTTGAAAATGGTATTGAAATAATTTCTGTAATTAAGATTCCAGCACTTATAGCATTGATAGTTGGTTTTTTATACAGTCTTTTTATAAAAAAGTAATTAAAAATCATTCCTTTAAGGCTTTTTCAATACTATTGCTATTTATTGTAATATAGCGATCATCTCATATCATGAACATAGCAGGAACTAAAAATAAGTTTCTGTTTTTTTAAAGCTTACAGCTCATAGTAACAATCTTATTTTTAAAATATGGGTATATTGCTTTTAAAAGACTAACCGTTTAGAACATTTAAGAAGATGGTTGCTGCAATACCAAATCCAGCACCAGAGATGAAAATATTCCATTTTAAATGTTCTCCTTTGATGACTTTTGTATACAGCCACAAAGCAATCATAAAAAGAAAAACGATAAACAATTGCCCTACTTCAATGCCAACGTTAAACAAAAATAATGGTGTAATTATATCATCACCAAATAACATAAACTTAAAGTTACTGGCAAAGGCCAAACCATGAATCAACCCAAAAATAAGCGCAATTAGATATTTAAATTTAGCATCAGAAAATTTAGCTCTTTTATCATAGTTCACAATATTAGCAATTGCAGTAATCATGATGGTAAAAGGAATTAGTAATTCTATGATAGTCGGATTGGTTGGAATGATGTCTAATGAACTAAGGATGAGAGTAACGCTGTGACCTATAGTAAATGCTGTAATAATTATCAACACTTGTTTCCATTGAGTTAATTTAAAGGCGGCACACAAAGTCATGACAAATAATAAATGGTCGTAGGCATTTATATCAACAATATGTTCCCAACCATTTGTAAAAAAAGCACTGTAATTATTCATATATAAAAGATTTATAGCTTATGTGAATAGGCGAATTTTTCAATTTTACTTTCAAAACTATATTGAGGTAAAAAAGGAGGTATTCGTAATGTGACCCAGTTTGATTGTTGGTAATAAAATTCATCGAAAAGCAACTCGTTTTCAATATAAATTTCATCTCCTTTTTTTAGGCTAACACGATTTTCAGAAAACTCTATCGAGAGTACATTTTCTTGAGCATGTACTTTATAATTTTTAAAGTGTAAGGGAAGCTTTCTATTATTTACAAAAATTCTGTATTTCTCCCTAAAATAACTTTGATTTTCTATTTTATCATTGTCTGTTATTTCTGAGTTACGAACCCTTAAAAATAAACTTGAATTTATGACAGGGGCAAAATCATCAATAAAAACTTTACATTCCATTTTCATAGTTTTCGTCTTAGCATCATACTTAATTTCCGATGAAGTAAGTTTTAAAGGATGTTCTTTTGAATGCTTTACAGGAGATGAAAAAAATAATGTACTGAGCAATAAATAAATTATTTGTAATCTGAATGTCATTATTAAAAAGATTAAATTATTTACAAGGAAGTATTGCTTTTAAACTCTTGACTTTGTTCTTTAACATTTCAGAAGTTGTTGTTGGGTTGTATACAACAGAAACTTTTTTAGTATGTAAGTTTAATATAGCTTGTTTTACACCTTTTTCCTTCAGCAAATTATCTTCCATGATTTGTTGACAATTTTTACAACCAGCGTTAGAAACAGGTAATACCAATACAGCATCTGTATCACCAACCACAAGCATTCTTTCTTCTTCTGGAAAACCCTTACAGGAGGTAAACGTTAGTGTTAGGCTGCTTAGTATCAAAATAGCTAATATAACTCGCATAAAAATCACTTTAATGCAACTATGTTGCGTTAGCAAATATATAAAATATTAATGACTTTAAAATTTTTAAAAAATAAATAGAATCCTATGATGGAAAAGAAGTATGGAATAAAAAAAGCCTTCACAAGGAAGGCTTGGGTCATATTCAACTAACTAAGCTAAAAAATCAACTTAATTATGTATATAACAACCATATCATTGTTTACCCTACAACAAATCAAGCATTAAAGTTCATTCTTTATGTAAATGAGGTTTACTTTAGAATTAGCCAAAGATTCTTTTAAAGTTTTTAATTTTTTTGTCTTAAAAAGGAAACCAACATTTCTGTCTCGAACTATCTTTACAGGTATTAATTAATAAAGAAGATACATCTGTATAGAACTATTACATATTATCAGAAAATAGGTAGAACAACATTGGATTTAAGGAAAACTAACAGATTAAAAACCGCTCTTAAAAACTCAATTCAAAAATAAAACGATTTGGTTGTTACGTTTTGCGCAAAACCAATACCCATTTCTATAAATAATTCAACAGATGAATACAGAAGAATTCCAACAAAAGTCTTGGAGTCCATTGCAAAAAATAACTTTTAGACTACTTTTTACTTATATTATTTTATATGTTTTAACCTTGTTATTATCTCCATTATTAGAATCAACACTACGTTGGTTTGGAACAAATATTCTTGGTTATACGAATGAAATAAAGTTAGAAAGTACTGGAAGCGGTGATCGAAGCTTTGATTATGTTCGATTGGTTTTTAGTCTATTGTTAACATTCATTATTACGGGACTTTGGTCATTACTGGATACTAAAAGAAAAAACTACCAACAACATTTTAATTTATTGACCCGAATTATCAGAGTGATTTTATTATTAGCCATGTTGCTTTATGGTTTTGGAAAACTATTCAAAGGACAATTTGCGGATCATAGTTTTGAAAAACTAGTTCAAACAGTTGGCGAACTTTCTCCTATGGGATTGGCATGGACGTTTATGGGACATTCTTTTGCGTACAATATATTTATTGCGCTTTCAGAAATAATAGGTGGTGTGTTGTTGCTATCTAAACGAACAAAAACATTGGGAAGTATCATTATTTTAGGAGTAATGACGAATGTGTTTATGATGAATATGACCTATGATATTCCTGTAAAACTAGTGTCTTTTCATATCATTTTGTTAGCATTGGTATTGCTTTATACAGATAAAGATCGACTGCTTCATTTCTTTTTCAAAAACAAGAATGTACCACAAAGTAACTATGAGCCAGCGTTTAAGAATCCAAAAACACAAACAGCTGTATCTTCTATTAAGAAACTAGTTTTAGTACTCATTTTAGCTACTGTTTCAATTCAATTGCTAGTACAATTCAAAATAAGAGATCAGTTAAAAGAAAAATCAGCACTGTATGGATTGTGGAAAGCTGATTCATTTCAAAAAAACAGTCAGATTTTACAACCCTTAACTAACGATACATACCGTTGGGAATACTTTATCTTTGAAGAAAAAAACAAAGCTGTTATAAAAAGAATGACGGGAGAAATAGACAGGTTTGAGGTAACCGTAGATACTGTAAAACATCAACTAACATTTTCTTCAGAAAAAAATAGTGACAAGCTAATGATTTCATACAAAAAGTTAAATGCTAATCATTTAGAATTTAAAGGCGTTTTTTATGGAGACACACTCACCATTTCTTTTAAAAAAATGACACGAGAAGATTTTACCCTTACCAATCGCAAGTTTCATTGGATTAATGAACAATCTTTTCAATAAGTACTGTACGATCAGCGCTAAGGAAAGCGTATATAATACAAAAAGGGAACTTTGTCCATTAAAACCAAAGTTCCCTTTTGTATTTAGTATATAAACTAATAAATATTATTCTGTGTCAGCAGTTAAGCTATCCACTAAGGCTAAATCTTCATCGATTTCATTAGTCGTAGGGACAGAATCTTTCAAAGCCATAAACTTTTCTAACTCTTTGGTTTCACTTTCTTCTCCAGAAAAATAAGGAAAAACGTCCATAATTGGAGATTCAGCAATGGCAGGAATCGTAAATTCTGCCATCGTATCTTTCATAGCAGTCATGGTATTTTCATACGCTTCTTTCACATCATTTCCTTGAATCAACAAATACTGATTCGTTTTGCGTTCTTTTCCGCTTTCTTCATCAAAGGCAATCAAACTTACTTTGCACTTAAACCAACGATCCGAATTCTCAAACGGATGGATTTCTGCATAATTCGCTACTTTGATATTCGTTATCTTAATTTCTTCGCCTTCTCGTAAATACGCAGCCATTTCTTGGGTAATTCTACTTTCTGCTTCCGTATACGAAATAGCATCTACTAAAAATGGTTCTGTTTTTAGCTTATACTCACCAGTTTCCTCTTCTAATTTTCTATATTTTATCTTGCATTCATACCAAGTTGCACTCATAATCTATATTGTTTTTTGGACGCCAAATATAGGATTTCTACTAAGCTAAAAATTGCAAAAACTAAAATAAATATTCACAATTTTTAGTTGAATTTTGTAGTAAGTTTAGGGTTAGGGAGTTAGGTTTTTTTTGGTGTAGGCAAAGTTATTTTAGTTATTAATATTTAATTTTTTAATGAAAAAAGAAAAATTATTTGAGCTTAAATAATGCCTTAGCTTTAATTGCTGAAATTAAGTTAGATTCAATATCAATTTTTGAAGAATGAAATTGTTGAAAAGATTCATTAATTTCATTTATTAAAGAAAATTCATCATATATGGGATCATATAGTATTCTTTTTCGAATCCTAGCTAATCCATTAGCTATTAATACATAAAAATCTTCAAAATCACCATTTATATTTGTTGAAAGCAATTTAAGATGGTTCAGATCTTCAACTAACATTTTTTTAAATTTGTATATTGTAAAATATGAAATCATTTCCGAAAAGAGAATATTTTTTTAATTATACTATTAAGGCTCTGAATGAATTAGGAGGCTCTAGGGCATTTACTAGAGAGGCTACAATAGAAGCATCTAGCGATGGAGCTCCAGTTATTTACTTAATAGATGGAGATTTGTTGGTTGAAAAACTTAAAGAACTAAGACATTGGAGTTTCTGTTGAATTTAAAGAAGAGATAACAATTGATGAAGAATGGTATAAAAATTTTAATAAATACTATTTATAAATTAGGAGTATCTTAATAGTTTACAAGAATCCTTGGAAGCCAATAACACGTATTCAAACCCACTTCCCCTTAACATCCTTATATCGAGTCCGCCCAATAGGAATACGTGCGCCATTCTTTAGTTCAGCCATATATTTACTACCAGAAGCGACACTGATTTCTTTGACTTCAGACATCTTGACTAAATATGACTT
>NZ_JAKVBC010000026.1 GCF_022447245.1 Kordia sp.
CACCCATTAACTAAAGAAGAGAAGCAAAATTGGCAACATAAAGATATTTTAGAAGATTCCATCCCAGGCGTTAGTTTAGATAAAGCTTACAGAGAACTTTTGACTAATAAAAAACGGGATACAGTTATTATAGCTGTGATTGATACACGATTAGACGTAAATCACGAAGAAATAAGAGATTATATTTGGACGAATGAGGATGAGATTCCCAATAATAGGTTAGATGATGATAACAATGGATATATTGATGATATACACGGTTGGAATTTTCTAGGTAATGAAAAAGGAGAACAGGCTTACAGAGCAAATTTTGAATATGTTAGGATTATCAGAAAGTTTAAGGAGAGATTTGAAGGTAAAAAAAGAGAAGAAATAGGTAGTGAATTTATCAACGATTACGATTTATATCTTAAAGCTAAAAAAGCCTACAATGACGAATTAAAATATGTGAGAAAAAAACTGAGTTCTTTACATTATAAAAAAGTAAAGAAGAATTTTCTTGAACGGGAATTAGCAAAAATATATCCAGAACAAAAAGTATCTGTAGAAACATTACAAAATATTGAAACTGCTGATAAAAAAGTTTCTCAATACGTAAAGGATCTTATAAAACTTAAAAAAGATAGTTTACGAAATGCAAATAATTTTGCATTGGAAAAACGCTATCTTAATATTTACTTGAATGAAGGCTATAAAGAAAGAGAAATTATTGGAGATGATGTTGATGATATAAATGATGTTCCTTATGGTAATAATAAAATAACCTCTGATAATTCTGAAGGGACACATATACATGCAATAAAAGTAGCTGGAATCATTGCTGCAAGCAGAAATAATGAAACAGGAATAAAAGGAATTATAAATCGAGTAAAAATTATGCCTATTGCAATATCGCCTTATGGAGATGAAAAAAATCAAAAACCTTAAGTTAATTAAATCGCAAGTAGCTAAGCTACAATTTTCTTCCAAAATTATAGGAGGTACAGGAGGTAATGGAGATCCTCAAAGAAGTAAGAAGGCTGGTCCAATGTGTGTCCCTGACCTAACAGAAGATGGAGTAAATTGCTAAAATGTAATGGATAAAAAATTAATATATATTTTCCTTGGTATACTTTTTATTACTTCTTGCTCTAATAAAATGGTAAGAAGTTATAAAGGAAAAAGTTTTAAGGGCAAAAGTATTGTAGATATCTATCATGGCGTTTCGATTACGGATTCATATAGAAACTTAGAAAATTTAAAGGATTCGACTGTATTGGATTGGTTGAAAGCACAAAATGCTTATGCAGAAAATATCTTAACTCAAATTGAAGGAAGAGATCAACTTGTCGAAGTTCAAAAAGAAATTGAAAATAATAAGAAACATACTGTAAGACAAATACGATCATTAGCTTCTGGAAAATACTTTTATCTAAAAAAATTTGCTGGGGAAGATGTATTTAATTTATATTATCGTGACAGCTTAGAAGGAGGAGAACAAAAGATATTTGATATAACTAACTATATCAAAAAAACAGGTAAAAAAGACTATCTTATTAACTATATTAAACCTAATTGGAAAGGAAGCAAAATAGCAATTAGTATTTCGAAAAAAGGAAATGAAGTATCCGAAATTATTGTTCTTGATCTTGAAAAAAAAACAATTCTTACTAATACCTATTCAAATGTGGCTCCTGCAAGTATTGGTGGGATTGATTGGCTTTCTGATGATTCAGGGTTTATAAGTTCTTATTTACCATATATTGATCCAAATGATGAAAAATTTTGGTTGAACACCAAATCTTATTTGTATACTTTAGGAAAAAAGGAAGGGAAAGATATTTTTTCAAAAGACAATAACCCTGAAATAAATATTAATATTGAAGATTTTCCAATGGTCTATAATCTTTCAGAAACAGATGGATATTTGTTTGGTCAGTTTTTGGGTAAATCAAGTTTTATGAATATATATTATGTAAATGAATCTGAAATTAAAAAAGACAACATACGATGGAATCAATTATGTTCTGAAGAAGAAAAAATTACACAGTATAAAATTGATGGTGAATGTATATATTATCTTACGTCAAAGGACACTTTAAGTCTTGAGATAAGGAAAACAACTATTAAAAATCCAAATTTTAAAAATGCAGAATTAGTAGTAGCTTCTTCACCTGAATCGGTTATTACAGATTTTGAAATCACTAAAGATGGACTCTTTTATGTAAAAGTTAAGAATGGAATTCAAGCAAGACTATTCCATAAGGAAGAAGGTAATCAAGAGAAAGAGATTATGCTACCCAATACTTCAGGTAGAATTTTTCTGGGCTCACTTGGAGCAAGATATACAGACCTATGGGTAACAACTAGAGGATGGATTCAGCCCTCATTAACATACAAATATAAGCTAAGGAGTAATTCTTTTTCTAAAATAGAATTAAATAGAAACAAAGTTCCTTCAGGATTTGAAAATATGGTAGCTGAGGAGATTGAAATAACTTCACATGATGGAATTAAGCTTCCAGTATCTTTAATTTATAAAAAAGGGCTGAAAAAAGATGGGCAAAATAGGGTGCTTTTTTATGGTTATGGAGCTTATGGAACACCTTTATCACCCTTTTACTCAACAAGCTTTCTATTATGGGTGAAAGAGGGAGGAATAATTGTTATGCCGCATGTTCGAGGTGGAGGAGAAAAAGGAGATGCTTGGCATAAAGCAGGTATGAAAACTACAAAATCTAATACCTGGAAAGACTTGATTGCCACAGTAGAATATATGATTGCTAAAAGATATACTAATCCTAAAAAAACTGTTGTTTGGGGAACCAGCGCTGGAGGAATTATGGCTGGAAGAGCTATTACAGAACGTCCAGACTTATTTAAGGTAATGATAGGAATATCTCCATCAATGAATACGATGAGATCAGAACATCAACCTATGGGACTAAATAGCATAAAGGAGTTTGGGACTTTAAAAGATTCCTTAGAGTTTAGAGGGTTATTAGAAATGGATGCTTATCATTCAATCAAAAAAAATGAAAAATATCCTGCAGTATTGATTTTAGCAGGATTAAAAGATGGGAGAGTAGTTGCTTGGGATCCTGCAAAATTTATAGCTAAACTCTTAGATTATAGTACATCAAATGATCCTGTATTATTTCAAGTAAATACAGAGTCTGGTCATGGTGGAATGAATTCTAGTGAAAATAAGCTTTACATAGATTATGCCAATATATATGCCTTTGCGCTATGGCAAACAGATCATCCGGATTATAAATTAAATAAATAATAGATTATTTACAGCTGAAGAAGTCTCTAAAAAGAAGAAAAGAAAAAACTAAATACAAAACTCGCAAGCTTACAAGCTTGGGAGTTTTTTTATGTCTCAATATGTAAGTAAATAAGAATGACAATTGTTGTACATTTTTTAATAAAATGTATAAATTTTATGTATTTCATCGAAAAAATACGCTTTTCGTCGTTGATTTGTCAAATTTTTAACAATTTTATATGTAAAATAAGGACTACAGAAAACTGATAATGGCTAATCAATTTAATATCAACTTATTAGATTTTGTGGTAATTATAGATACTTAACCTAAATCTTACATTATGAAAAAGAACCTACTTTTCATGGTCCTTTTGGCGATGCTACATTTTTCTATGGCAGAAGCACAAGGACGACAAAACTTTTGGTCAACCTCCCAAAAGTCATTAACCAACAATAACATTGTTGAACACAATAAGGATTTACCCAGAATAAAAGTGTTTGACCTAAACATTGATGGTTTCAAAAATGCTTTGCAAAATGCCCCGCAGAGAAATGAAACCAACAGTAGTTCAAACATTGTACTTTCGTTTCCAAATGCGAAAGGTGAAATGGAGCGTTTTCAAATTTTTGAAGCGCCTGTATTACATCCAGACTTAGCAGCACGATATCCAGGAATAAAATCGTATGCAGGGCAAGGAATTGACGATCCAGTAGCCGTAATACGCTTTAGTGTATCGCCTTTAGGAATACAAACGATGCGTTTGTCTGCCTCAGAAAAAGCGGTATTTATTGAACCGATTACTGACGATAGAACAACCTACACAGTGTATGAAAGAGCAGATAGATCTGCTTCGTTATCAGACTTTGAATGCCAAGTCATCAGTGATGCTTCTAGTAATTTTGAGCTTTCAGCTACCGCACGACCAAACGCAGATGATGGTATATTAAGAACCTACAGATTGGCAGTTTCTACTACAGGAGAGTACACAGCATTTCATGGAGGAACAAAAGCAGGTGCATTAGCAGCCATCAATACAACCATGACACGTGTAAATGGTGTATTTGAAAATGATTTTAATGTAACCATGGTTGTCATTGCTAATAATGATGATGTTATTTACACAAATGCTGGTAGTGACCCATATTCTAATGGAGGCTTTAACAGTCAAGTACAAAATACATTGACTAGTGTTATTGGAGAGGCAAACTATGATGTTGGTCATTTATTTGCAAGAGCTTCCGATAATGGAAATGCAGGATGCATAGGATGTATTTGCGTAAATGGGCGAAAAGGAAGTGCTTTTACGTCAAGAAGCACACCAGTAGGAGATCCGTTTGATATTGATTATGTAGCGCATGAACTTGGGCATCAATTTGGAGCAAACCATACATTTAGCTTCAGAAATGAAGGAACCAACGCACATTTTGAACCAGGAAGTGGTACTACTATCATGGGATATGCAGGAATTACAGGAGCTACCGATGTACAGTCAAACAGTGATCCATATTTCCACTGGTTTTCTATTCAGCAGGTAACTAACTATGTAAAAAGTACTTCTTGCCAAACAAATACGGCTATAGGAAATGCAACTCCAACAGTAGATGCAGGATCAGATTATACAATTCCTAAAGGAACACCATTTGTGCTTACAGGTTCAGGAACAGACGCAGATGGAGATAGCTTAACATACTGTTGGGAACAAGCAGATGAAAACAATGCAGCAACTACCTATCCAAGTGTTACAGGAACTAGTGGAGTAGCGTTTCGTTCGTTCAATCCAACAACATCTTCAAGTAGATATTTCCCAAGATTATCAACCATAAAGAGTGGCGCAACTTCATGGCAATGGGAAGCAGTTCCAAATGTTGCTAGAAGCTTAAACTTTAGATTAACAGTAAGAGATAACAGAGCTGGTGGAGCATCAAACAATAGTGACGATATGGTAGTTACCGTAAATGGAACCGCAGGGCCATTTGTAGTAAACGCTCCAAATACTGCAGTAACTTGGAATGCAGGAACAACACAAACAGTAACTTGGGATGTAGCAGGAACAACAGGAAATGGTGTAAATGCAGCAAATGTTGACATTTTATTGTCTACAGATGGTGGAGATACCTATCCAATTACCTTAGCTTCTAATGTTGCAAATGATGGATCGTATGACATTATTGTGCCAAACAATCAAGGAAATCAAAACAGAATTATGGTAAAAGGAGCAAATCATATTTTTTTCGATATTTCAAATGCGAATTTTACCATTGCAGGACAAGTAGCGTGTAATGCTACCGTACCGACACGTGTATCAGATGCAAGTATTACATCTTCAGCAGCATCTGTAAGTTGGGATGTTGTACAAGGAGCTTCTTATGATCTACGTTACCGTGCGACAGGAACTACTTCTTGGACAACAAATGCCGTAACAGGAACTTCTACAGCACTTTCAGGATTAACGGCAGAAACCGAATATGAAGTGCAAGTACGTAGCAAGTGTACTAGTGGAAACTCAGCATATTCTAGTTCTACAAACTTTACAACGACAAATGTTCAATTGAACTATTGCGATTCTCAAAGTACGAATATCAATGACGAATATATTGGTCGTGTACAACTGAATACGATCGACAATTCATCAGGAGGTCAGTTCTATACTGATTTTACCTCTATTTCAACAGATTTGTCAAAATCGCAAGCGTATACAATTACAGTAACACCAACATGGACTGGAACGGTATATAGTGAAGGTTACTCGGTTTGGATTGATTACAATCAAGATGGAGATTTTACCGATGCAGGAGAACAAGTTTGGTCTAGAAACGCCACTACAACTACACCAGTAAGTGGAACATTTACCGTTCCAAACACAGCAACAAATGGAGCTACAAGAATGCGTGTATCTATGAAATATAATCGAATACCAACTCCATGTGAAACATTTACATATGGAGAAGTAGAAGACTATACAGTAGTTATTGGAGCTGCAGGACCAGATACACAACCACCAAGCATTCCAACAGGATTGACTGCTTCTGGAACAACACAAACAACGACAACGTTAAGCTGGACAGCTTCTACAGATAATGTGGGAGTTACTAGTTATGAAGTATTTCAAGATGGAACAAGTATAGGAGCTAGCTTAGGAACGTCATTAAATGTAACGGGACTTACAGAAGGCACAACCTATGCATTTACAGTGCAAGCACAAGATGCAGCAGGAAATGTTTCATCTTCAAGTGCAGCTTTAAATGTAACCACATTGTCTTCAAATATAGGCATAACCTTAACACTTAATTTTGATAACTATCCAGAAGAAACAAGTTGGCAAATTAGAAATAGTAGCAATCAAGTAGTGGCTTCTGGAGGAACATACGGATCACAACCAGATGGTTCTACGCTAGTAATTAACCAAAACTTACCTGCAGGATGCTACAGCTTAATTATAAGAGATAGTTATGGAGATGGAATGTGCTGCTCATGGGGAATAGGTTCGTATTCATTAAATGAAGGAGCAACAGTATTAGCCTCTGGAGCTTCTTTTGGAAGTAGTGAAACAAGCAATTTCTGTATTGGTGGTGCAACAAGTAGAGGAGACAGTCCTATAAGTGCTACCGCAGATGATACAAATGATCCAATTGTGTTTAATGTTACTATCTACCCGAACCCAGTAAGAGGAGATGAAGTTAAATTAATTTTAAAAGATCAAGGTGTTCAGCAAAGTACGTATGTAATCCGTGACTTAGTCGGTAGAGGCGTAAAAGAAGGTGTTATTGAAAGCAAAACAATAAACGTTGCGAATTTACCTAAAGGAATCTACTTACTCGAGATAAGTAATGGAGATGTTAGAACAACGAAAAAGCTCGTTCGAGAATAATAACCTAAACCTAACTTATGAAAATCAAAAGCCTTGAGAAATTCTCAAGGCTTTTTTTATGGTGTGTCTTTTTGCGAAAATAGAGGTGTAAATTCAAGAATCTGGACTAACTGTTGTTTTTTGATCCTAAGATATTCACGTTATTAAAAAGGTAAATGAGTCCAAAGAATAACGAACTATTGTATCAAATTAATGCTAATAGTTGAAATTTCTTCACTTGGAAAACGATAAGAATGCATTGGGTCAATCGTAATTCCCGCTTTGTTAATAGCATCTAAAAATACATCCAATTCCACAATATACTGATCTGAAAAGCCATGCGTCACATCATACGCAGTACAAGGCGTTTTGCCTAAATTTAAAGCAACCGTATTAGGCGCAACCGTATGTAATTCAATAAACAGCAAACCGTGTGTTGAAATATAAGGTTTCCACTTTTGAAAATGCTCTATCAAACTTTGAGCAACAGCCGAATTGTGCAATTGTTTTCCACGATGCGCAAAAGCTCCTGAAGACAGTAAATTGCCAGTATAAACTCCAGAAGGTTCATTAAAAGGTCTATTATGATCTAAAAACGAACGAACATTGAGCAACTCATCTAACTTCACATTATATAACTCTTGTAACTTCTGATCAATCTCTGCAGGATTACCAATATCGCCCCAAACAACTTCTGCCCATACATTGGCTTTTTTTAAATTTCGTTTGGTACTCAACAAAGCTTCTTTATTATAATCGGCACCAATCAAGATCAATTTATTGGCACTCAAGTCGTCTTTGCGTTGGGTTTTGTCCCAAATCAAATCAAAGATATGCTCTAACAAAGCACCATTTCCACAACCGACATCGATAATTCCTTTGGGTTGTTCAGAAAGTGGTTTGTTAAAAATATCAACCAAAACGGCATCAAACTTATTAAAATAGGTGGCATGACTTCCACCACTTCCCCAAACATTAATGCCTCTAAACACATGTTGCTCATTTCCTAAACGATCTTGCTGGAAAAATGATAAAAAATCACCTGTCAAATAGCTTTCTATATGACACATAATCGGCATATAGGAAGCAGTAACTCCATAAGCATAGCTCTTGGCAAACAAAAACGAACCTTTTGTAGTCAATGAAGAACCATCATGTAACTCTAACAATTGCAATACTTTTAAAAGCGAAGCATCTTTTAAAAAAGTAGCCGTTTCTATGGTTTCCAAATCTGCATGATATCCCAAATACACAAGCAAAGGCGCTAGTAACACACCTTCTAAATGAAGCGCTACTTCTTCTTGAAAATACGTATCTGCTTTCAAAGCTTGTTTGGTTATTGACCAATAGGTAGCCATTGAAATTAAGATATCAATTTTTGGTAATGGAAATTGATACGGCTGTTTTAACAACTCATAATAATAAGAAAACAACGTATTCAAGTTTTCATAATGCGAAATGTGAGGTAGAAAGTTGTTAAATTTTTCGGTAGTTTCAATCTGAATTTCTTCTGTAGTAACGGTATATTTTAAAATTCCTTGTGAAGCCAAACTTCGTAAAGAAACATTCAAATAACCTGAATGAAATTGTGGAAACTTTTTAAGAATTGCTGTGATTGAAGTACCATGTTCTGCAGCCAAAAAATCAAAGACAGAATGTTTTTCTAATACGGCTATTGTTGCAGTAATGGCAAGTCCATCCTGATGTTTAAACAACAAAGATCGAAATGCGCGTTTTTGTTCTCTAGTTAAACTCATATCTTCTAAAGATACAGAATTTTCAAATGTAGCTGAGAAGAAAAGTAGTTAAAAGAAAGCTAAATTATTATCGTAATAAAATAGCTTTCTAATAAGAGTTAAATCTCTATATATTGATAGGACAATTTCCGTAAGGTCCTGTGCAAATTTCAGGATTAGATGCGGGTAAAGGTTCCTGTGGACAGCATACAAAGATGTGTGATTTAGTAATACAATTTGGACCTCCAGATGGACATAGCATAGAGAAGGCTGCACCTCCTTGGATACTTGCTTGTTTGTCTAACTAAGAAATAGTATTTTTTCGTAAAGCTAAATTTTTTAAAGTTTGTTTCTTCATGATATATCTATTTTTTGTTCGATGCAAAGATTCATCAATAGAAATAATTGTGTTAACGTGAAACAACTGAAAATAGAATAGGGAATTGACTATATAATTTTCCCCTTTTAGATAAGTTAAAACACCTGAAAAGGGTAGTATAGGTGTAAAATATTCTGTAATATAGAATATTGATTTTCTATACGATTTGTAAAAAAACAGAAGAAAATTAAATCCCTCCTGTTTTTGCAATACTCAGTTTTAATTAATTGGGCAATTTCCCCAACCTCCAGAACATATTGCTGGATCTGATGCTGGTGTAGGATCTGCTGGTTTAACTGAGCAGCAAACGAAGATGTGAGATTTTGTAATACAATCTGGAGTTGTTGACATACAAAATGCTGAAATTGCTAATCCTCCGTGAATGTTTGACTGTTTTCTAACTTAGAAATTGTGTTTTTACATAAGACTAAATTTTTTAATGTTTGTTTTTTCATGATTGTAATTAATGTTTCGATTATACCATAAAACGATGTGCATAATCGGACGAACTATAGAAAAGTTTCCAAAGTATAAAAAAATACTTTCTGAGTAGAATTGTGCTTAAATTCCCTTTGGAATAGCGTCAATTAATTTTTGTGTGTAGGAAGATTTTGGATTGGCATAAATAGCATCTGCTTCGCCCAATTCTTCAATTTTTCCAGCATTCATGACCAATAACTGATCAGAAATGTATTTAACAACTGCCAAATCGTGAGAAATAAAAATATATGTAAAGCCAAAATTATCTTTCAGCTCATTTAAAAGATTCAATACTTGTGCTTGCACCGAAATATCCAAAGCTGAAACCGATTCGTCACAAATAATCAACTTTGGTTGTAATGCAATAGTTCTAGCAATTCCAATACGTTGACGTTGTCCGCCCGAAAACTCATGTGGATATCTTCCGTAATGGGAAGCATCTAAACCGACACGCTCAAGCAACTCAATAACTTTCTCCTTACGTTCGGCATCATTGGCGTACAAACCGTGCACTTTCATAGGTTCCAAAATGGCAGTTCCGACAGGAATTCTAGGATTTAGCGAAGCAAAAGGATCTTGAAAAATAATTTGAATCTCTTTTCGCAAACTACGAATTTCGCTTTTAGACAACTTGGTAATATCTTGTCCCTTATATAGAATTTCACCTTCGGTAGCCGTGTGCAATTGCAAGATAGTATTTCCTAAGGTAGATTTCCCGCAACCAGATTCGCCTACCAAGCCAAGCGTTTCGCCTTCATATAAAGAAAAGCTAACATCGTTTACGGCTTTCACTTCCGTAGATTTTCCAAAAATACCTGCTTTACTAAAAAACGACTTCGATACATTTTTCACCTTTAAAATGGGCGCTTTTTCGTAAATAGACTCATGACGAAGTTTTCGTGCTGCTGAAGAAACGATTACATTTGAAACCGTACCAGCTAATACATCTTGAATTGTTGGAAGCTTTTGTAAACGAACGTCCAAAGAAGGTTTGGACTGCAATAAAGCTTTAGTATATTTATGTGTAGGATTGGAAAAAATAGTTTTAGTATCTCCATGCTCTACAATATCTCCTTTATACATGACCACTATTCTATCGGCGATTTCGCTGACCAATGACAAATCGTGCGAAATAAAAATAATGCCCATTTCTGTTTCTTGCTGCAACTCTTTCAACAACAAAATGATTTCCTTCTGAACCGTTACATCTAAGGCAGTCGTAGGTTCATCAGCAATTAGTAATTTTGGTTTGCAAGCAATGGCCATAGCAATCATAACACGTTGTTTTTGCCCACCGCTCAATTGATGCGGATACGATCGATACATTTGATCAACACGTGGCAACTTCACTTTTTCAAAAAGTGATAAAACTGTTGCTTTGACCTCTTTTTTTGTGCAGAATTTATGTTGTAGTAATACTTCCTCTACTTGTTTTCCACAGGTCATAGATGGATTTAACGAACTCATAGGTTCTTGAAAAATCATAGAAATTTCATTCCCGCGTAAACGTTGAAAGGCTTTATGAGAAAGAGAAATTAAATTTTCATTGTTATATACAATTTCACCAGTAATCGTAGTATTTTTTGAAGGTAATAAACCTAAAACTGCCAAAGAAGAAACCGATTTCCCACTACCAGATTCGCCAACGATTCCTAAAATTTCGTTAGAGGTAACGGTATATGAAATTCCATGTATCAATTCATTACCTTTAAAAGCAATGCTGAGATTTTGTATGTCTAATAAAGTATGCATTTCTCAAAAATACGGAAACAATTTAACCTGCTAAAATAGTATTTAAAAAGTACTTTAAGTCCTCTTTTTAAGTAAAATAAGTAAGGTTTTAATGTAGTTTTTAACTTTAAAATGTGTGATTTGTAAGAATTTCTTAATAAAAGCTGTATTTCGTCGAAAAATTATTTAAATGCTTACATAATTCACAAAAAATTAACACTTTTGCAACGTTTTAATGAAGATAAGTCAAAGATTGTCATTTAAAAATACATTATCTATACTATAGTCACCGCATAGTATATTCAGTCCATAGGTTTACTTTTTTGAGACGCAATTATTAACCTAATAACAACCAAAATCACACATGAAAAACAAGTACCTATCGCTAGGCTTTCTAGCCTTTTGGGTATTTTTTGCTCAGTCTTCCATTGCACAGACAGATGCAGAAAAGCAAAAAATTATCCAATCGTATGATCAAGGAAAATTAAGTGCTATTGAAGTTTCATTTCAAAACAAAGCACAAACAGAAAAAGAAGAGGCTTACAGGATTGCGATTCAGCAAGGCTGGGAAGTAAAAATTCAAACACCAGACGGAAGATTTTTAGAACTACAAAAAGTAGTAGATGGGCAACCTATATATTACACCACTTTCAATGTAGATGCAGCAAGATCTACAAGGACGAATCACTTAAATTCTGGCGGATCATTAGGACTCAACCTAATGGGACAAAACATGACAGCTCATATATGGGATGGTGGAGTTGCTAGGGCATCTCACCAAGAATACGACGGTCCTGGAGGAAACAATCGTTTTTCTACAGGTGATTCTGGATCATTAAATTTTCATGCTGCACACGTAACGGGAACTATCATGGCTTCAGGAGTACAACCTGCTGCTAAAGGAATGGCACCACATACAAGGGCTGTTGGTTATGACTGGAACAGTGACAAATCTGAAGCTACAGCTGAAGCAGCTGGTGGAATGCTTGTTTCTAATCACTCTTACGGATTTAGAGGTGATTTAGTTCCTGACTATTACTTCGGAGCTTATATCACAGAATCAAGAGATTGGGATCAAATACTTTTCAATGCACCCAATTATTTAATGGTTGTTGCTGCTGGAAATGATGGAAATCAGAACAGTTATAACGGGAATCCATTAGCAGGAAATAGTTCTTATGATAAGTTAACAGGGCATTCTACTGCTAAAAATAACTTAGTTGTTGCAAACGCACAAGATGCAAATATCGATGGAAGTGGGAATTTGATTTCTGTTTCAATCAATAGCTCAAGTAGTGAAGGACCAACAGATGATTACCGTATAAAACCTGATATCACTGGAAATGGTACAGGAGTATATTCAACGTATCAAAATAGTGACACTGCATACAACTCAATCACAGGAACGTCAATGGCATCACCTAATGTAGCAGGATCTGTATTATTGTTACAACAACATTATAATAACACCAACGGTTCATTTGCAAGGGCTGCTACGGTAAAAGGACTTGTTTTACACACAGCAGATGATGCTGGACCTTCAGGGCCAGATGCTGTTTACGGATGGGGATTGATGAACGCTAAGCGTGCTGCAGAAGCCATTTCTGATAACGGAAATGAATCTAGAGTTGAACAATTGACGTTGACTTCTGGTCAATCGTATACGATTACAGTTGATTCAGATGGAACAAGTCCATTGTTAGCATCTATTTCTTGGACTGACCGTCCTGGAACTGCTACAACAGCGACAAACTCATCAACGCCTGTGTTAGTGAATGATTTAGATATTAGAGTAACTAAAGGAGGAACATCTTACAATCCTTGGAGATTAACAGGTGTTAATTCAAATGGAACAGGAGACAATTCTGTAGATCCTTATGAAAGAGTAGATGTTTCAGGAGCTTCAGGAACTTATACAATTACAGTAACACACAAAGGCTCTTTAGTTGGCGGAAGTCAAGACTTTTCTTTAATTGTAACTGGATTAACAGGAACACCTGTAGTTTGTAATGCAACGACACCAACTGGAGTTGCTGCTTCTAATATTACTACATCTAGTGCTGATATAGACTGGAATACAGTAACTGCTGCCACATATGATGTCCGATATAGAGTCTCGGGAACATCAGCATGGACTACAAGCTCAGAAACTTCAAACTCAACAAGTTTAACAGGATTGGCTGCGAGTACTTCCTATCAAGTACAAGTACGTAGCGTGTGTCCAAGTGGTAACTCTTCATATAGTTCATCCACTACATTTACAACTGCAGCAGCACCTGTATTTTGTTCTGGTGGTATTTCAACATTTCCATATAGTGAAGGATTTGAAGCAAATGACGGTTGGACACAAGTTGGTGGAGATGATGGTGATTGGTACCGCGGAAGTGGAAGCACACCATCAAGTAACACAGGACCTTCAGGAGCAGTACAAGGTTCTAATTACTTATTTTTGGAAGCATCTACAAACGGAAGCGCAGGACAAATTGGAAACAATGCAACAGCAATTTTAGAAAGTGATTGTTTTGATCTTTCTGGAAAAACATCAGCTTCGTTTAGTTTCCAAAATCATATGTATGGAACTGCCGTAGGCACATTAACAGTGCAAGCATCTACCGATGGTGCTTCATGGTCAAATTTATGGACAGATTCTGGAAGTCAAGGAAATCAATGGAATTCCGTTTCTATTAACTTAAGTGCTTATTTGGGACAACAATTTAAATTGAGAATCGTGGGTACTACTGGAAACGGTTGGTCTAGTGATATCGCTATTGATGACTTATCATTGACAGCATCAGGCGGTGGAGGAGATCCTGACCCAGGAAGTTGTGCAGGTGAAGTTTCATCATACCCTTACAGTGAAAGTTTTGAAAATACATTTGGAGCATGGACACAATCAACAGCAGACGATATTAACTGGAGTATAACATCAGGAGGAACACCTTCAAATAATACAGGACCTAGTTCAGCAACAGAAGGATCATACTATACATTTGTTGAGGCTTCTGGAAATGGCACAGGATACCCAAACAAACAAGCAATTTTGAATTCTCCTTGTTTCGATTTAGGTGGAGAAACACAAGCTACTTTTGCTTTTAGTTACCACATGTTTGGATCATCTGACATGGGAAGTATCTCTTTAGAAGCTAGTGATGACGATGGAGCAACTTGAACATCGTTGTGGAGTGAAACTGGAAATCAAGGTAACTCTTGGCAAACTGCTAGTGTAGATTTAGCTGCATATGTCGGGGGAACTGTTCAATTACGTTTCAACAGAATTACAGGTGGTACTTGGCAAGCAGATATCGCTATTGATGGCGTAAGTCTCTCTACTAGTGGCGGCGGTGGTCCATCTTGTTCTAATGTATCATTATCAATCACATTTGATAACTACCCAGAAGAAACAAGCTGGGAAATTACGAATAGCTCAGGAACAGTAGTAGCTTCTGGAGGAACGTATGCTTCTCAACCAGACGGATCAACATTAACTATTGATGCTGGATGTTTAGATGATGGATGTTATGACTTTACAATCAGAGATTCGTACGGAGATGGAATTTGCTGTGCATATGGTAATGGTTCATTCACGCTGACAAATAGTGATACTGGTGCTACATTAGCTTCTGGAGGATCATTTACAACATCAGATACGACTAACTTCTGTTTATCAGCTTCTGGTTCAACTTCGACAAACAATTATGTGACTACAACAAGTGACAATAGATTTGACTCTTCTCTTGAAGTTCGTATCTATCCAAATCCTGTAAAAGGAGCTACACTAAATGTAATTACTGCACAAGATAATGCAAGTTACACGATCACTAATATGGTTGGACAACAAGTAGCAAAAGGAAATATAAACTCAGGAGCTATCAATGTTCAAAAATTAAAAGCAGGTGTATATATGATTCAAATTAATGCTGGATCACAAACCGTAACTAAGAAATTTATTAAACAATAAATAACTAATAAATAAATTTAGAGTGCTTTAAAGGTCCAAACATTCGTGTTTGGGCTTTTTTATATGTTCTTTTTTGAGGAAATTCTTCAAACTTCAAAAAGTACAATTCTTAGTTCTTTTTTTTGTAGCGTAAAAACTTGCATTCCCTGTGATCTTTATAATCTAATAATCGCACAAATCACAAATCATATAATTCGTAATAAAAAGAATTCACGCAGTCTTAGACTATCCAGTAGCAATTACTTCACTAATTTTACCTTTTGTTCTAAACTTGGGAAGCTCTTTGCAATCGTATTTTATTTATCAATAGCAACAGGTGTAGAAGCGTTTGTTTTAACATTTTTGTTGACAAATCACCTTTTTGGTGTGTTTCGTATCATTTCTTGTTAGACTTCGAAGTCGGAACAGTATTTATTACGGCACCTTTTATTTTAGAGGAATAGACGCGTATTACTATTACTATTGGATAAATGGAATTGCAGTACTTATAGTCGTTAGTTTATACAAGCTAGAATTGTAAGAATAGATGCTAAAAATAGACAGGTTAAATAAGAATAAAATCCTTTCGTAGAATATATTCTTATTGAATTATTTGAGTTTAGTTAAGAATCTAAAAGCGAAGCACCCAAAAACCCAACACCTGACTTAAACATGCAACACTTCATCATCTTCTAACAATCCTTCATTGCGGAGTCTAAGTAAAATTTGCGCTACAGCAATGACATCTTTTTCACAATAGGTAATGATACGATCAATATCACCTTCTTTATAAAAAACATCACGCACTTGGCTACCATCAATATCATCTTTTGGAGAAGGAATTCCTAATACTTTGGTCATTAAACGCAACGAAGTATAATGCTTATAATCACCAAATTTCCACAATTCCATTGTGTCTAAATGCGGAATTTCCCAAGGTTTCTTACCAAACAAATTCAATTTAAACGGCAAGGTAATTCGATTGATAATCATACGACGTGCAATGTATGGAAAGTCAAATTCCTTTCCATTGTGCGCACAAAGCAAATGATGAGGTCGGTTAAAATGCGATTCGAGCAAGGCTTTAAATTCGCGTAATAATTGTTCTTCTTCTCCATGAAAAGAAGTCGTGCGAAATTGCCTAAGATCACCTTTATTGGCAAAATATCCGACTGAAATACAAATAATTTTACCAAACTCTGCCCAAATTCCTGCGCGATCATAAAACTCGTCCGCAGTAAATTCATCTTTACGTTGATAGGTAGTTTTTTGTTCCCAAAGTGTTTTTTCTTCTGCATCCAAATCGTCATAATATGGATACTCAGGAACTGTTTCTATGTCTAGAAACAAAACATTTTCTAAGTTTATTTTCTGTAACATACGTCTTTATTTAGTACGTTCATGAGGAAAAAATTGTACTAGGAAGACTTTGCTTGCTTACGTTTTTGTAGCTTCTTCTTATAAAAAGCCTTTTCGGCAATATAAAGGGTTTTAATGACTTCTGCAAAAACCTGCTCTTTCGTGTTGGTGAGATAGGTTGTTTTTTTAATTGTCATTTCATGTGTTTCTACCACCTGTTTTTTGATAGCTACAATTTCTTCATCAGTAAAGGTAAATGTACAATATAGATGTTCTTTTGCAGGACGTTTGTAATTGATGGTAGCAGACTTATCCCATACTACATAATTCTCACCTAAAATTTGCACCAACTGAATCATATAAATAGGATCAGTGGCCGAAAACATACTTCCACCAAAAATGGCGCCTACATAATTTTTGTTTTTATAGCTTAATGGAACTTTGATTTTTACATGTTTCAGATCGTCACTAATTTCAATAACTCTTGCGGTGGTTCGGCGATACATCGGTGATAAATTGAAACCATATTTAAAAATTGCCGCAGTGGACATAAATTTTTTCAAGAAGTTGGTAGCTGTTCTATACATACATTTAGCTTTGAGCGTTAAAGATAAAAAAAACCGTTCCTAATTTAGAGACGGTTTCGTTGATAATTAAAGCCAAAGAAAATTAATTCTCATTTGGTCTGTGACATTGCGTTCCACATCTGGTATGAACACTTTCACAATTAATTCGGAAAAAGGATAAAAGTCCTCCATTAATGTACGCCGTTTTTTCGGTGTCAATTTTAGCAATAGTTAACTTTTTTAAATTGATTTTTTTCAAGTAACTTATTGCTTTTTTGTAAAAAACAAGACTTATATTCATTATTTATACTATTGAGTACATGTATTTTTTGTGGATCTAACACTTGCTCATAGCATTGACCATATTTCTCGTAATAAAAATTAGCGTTTTTATAACCCTCTATTTTTTCATAACAATTACTCAACAATAAATAGGCATCCAATAAATTTCTGGTAGAAGAAAATTGATACTTTTTTTCAAAGCCTTTAATGGCCTTTTTTTCCAAAATAGATAGCAGTATCATATTCTTTTTTCATCAAATAATTTTTCCCTTTGTAAAGATCACACTCTAAAGAAAAACTATGAATTTTTAAAGAGTCTTGTAAGGCTTTTGCAGAACTAAAATGTTGTAAAGATTCGTCAAATGCTTTTTGATGAAAAGCAATAATTCCTTGATTTGTGAATAAATGTCCTTTTAGTCTTCGGTGAATACTTTTGTCTCTAGGACTTAATTGTTTGTGATCTAATATTTGCTGGTTGCGTTTTAACCCTTACACATCATAAATATGAGCATTATCAAGGTTTTTTAGTCTTCTATGTGCTGTAGCAATATTCAATAAGGTGGCTATGTATTCTACATCGTATTAATTATACGAATTATAATTTTTAGGATCTATTTTTTTTAGGATTTGTAAATTATTTTGATGTAATCGTAAAGCTTCTTTAAAGTCAGAAACTTCAGATTTTATCAAAGCTATATTGGCCTGAATAGATACTCTTGAGTCATTTAAATGATATTTATGTATGGTGTCTAAAGCTCTCGAAAAACAATGATACTAAGAATAAATTTGCTGCGCGCATGAAAAATTTTGTTCCTTTTGTTTCAGGAGGAATACAATTTCTGTTGCGTATGCTATTGTATATTCTTGAGGCTGTTTTTGTATTGCCTTCATAGCTTTGTTGTAGTATTGATGCGCTTTTGTATACTTCTTAAGATGGTAATTGATTTTCTAAATGTTTATATGCTTCAGCTATTTCAAAGGCGTTTTTTGCGGGAGTATTCTATGTAAATATTCTAAGGCATGCGCTTCTATGGTTGCAGCATTTTTTCAATATGATCAACAATGATATTTTTTAAATTTGATGTTGAAATCGTATCTAAACTCAATGCGAGATCCTATATTTTGAGAGTTGATTTTAACAGAAAAAAATAAAAAGATTCCTAATAAAAGAAAAGGAAGTTTTTTAAGCGATGCTATCATTATAAATTTTAAAAAAGAGATTGCTGTTTTACAGGATTTTCATGCTCTAATAACCATTTTTTGCGCCACAATCCACCAGCATAACCCGTAAGCGATCCGTCACTTCCAATAACTCTGTGGCAAGGTGCTACAATCCATAATGGGTTTTTTCCGTTAGCAGAGGCTACAGCGCGAATTGCTTTTACATCTCCTAATTTTTTGGAGAGTTCTAAATATGAACACGTTTTTCCAAATGGAATTTTGTTCAACTCATGCCAAACTTTTTGTTGAAAATCTGTTCCTTTTGGAGTTAGATTTAAGTTGAATTCTGTTCGTTTTCCTTCAAAATATTCTTCTAATTGACAAATACAATCTTTAAGAACTTGGGGAATATCTGCGGAATTTTCAATATTGATTTTTTCATCCAATACAGAAATTTCTTGGATACCAACTTCGTCAGAAACGACTTTAGCAATCCCTAAAGGAGTTTGAATATGTGCTGTATGTTTATTCATCGAACTTAAACGCATAATTCATCGATAAAATGACCAAAAGTATAGATGAAATGCATTTTTTTTATAGATTTGTTATGCATGAATAATTGATATATTAACAATATTTTACAAAAAAAATTGTAATTTTATAATATATTAATGCACAAAAAAAGAAAGTTGTTATTAGTTGGTTATTTTATTAAAGAATTTACCAATGTTAAATATACCCATTTGAATTTATTCTTCTGGGTTATTTTTTTCTATCAAGCCTAACTTTTTTGCTCTCCTTTCCCAGCTCTTTCTGGCAAGCTGTTGTAAGTCTGCTACATTATCACTTTCGTCCATAATTTCTAAGCCAAGTAAGGTTTCAATTACATCTTCCTGACTAACCAATCCACTAACCGAACCATATTCATCTACCACCAATGCAATGTGCTCTCGATGTTCAATAAGTTCTTCAAATAATTCTGGAATTGGTAAATTTCTATTTGTAACTAAGATTTCACGTTTGATAGATGAAAGCGGTTCAGAACCTTTTCCATGAATAATAGCTTCCATCAACTTATCTTTTAAAATATATCCTGTAATATCATCTGTTTGTTCTCCATGAATTGGAATTCTAGAAAACTTCAAATTAGGATTTTCATCAAAAAATTCCTGAATGGTCTTTGAAACAGTATCAATTTTCATTACAGAACGCGGCGTCATAATATCTTTTACTAAAATATCTTTAAAACCTAATAAGTTGCGAATCACTTTACTTTCCGATTCCTGAAAAACACCTTTATCAGTAGCAATTTCTGCCATCGCACTAAAATCTTCACGGCTCAATACACTTTCGCCATGACCTTTGCTTCCAATAATTTTGGTAAACAATTGTAAAATCCACAAAATACCTGTGTATTTTAAAATCAATACCATGAAATCTAGTGTTCTAGTAGAAAACCCTGCAAGCTGTTTCCAGTACATTGCTCCAATAGTTTTTGGGATAATTTCTGAAGCCACTAAAATTAAAATTGTCATCACAACAGAAATGATAAATACACCATAACTATCTTCGTCACCATATAATTTTTTTGCTTCCGTTCCTACCATAATTGCACCAACAGTATGTGCAATGGTATTCAATGTCAAAATAGCAATCAAAGGCTTGTCAACATCTTGTTTTAGCGCTTTTAGATTATCCGCATACGATTTTCCTTCTTTTTTCTGAATGTTTACAAAAGTAGGTGTAACACTCAGTAAAACGGCTTCTAAAATAGAACATAAGAATGAAAAGAAAATGGAGAGTACTCCATATAGTATTAATAGTGTCATAAGCTATTTAAAATTGTATATAGCGAATTTAGATAATATTTTTCTCAATTTTTTAGATATGCAGCTCTAATCTGAAAAGTTTCTGTTTTTTGGGAGGTTTTTACCGTTAAGTGCTCTTGTTTAGTGTAAAAAAAAAATAGCGGTGGCGTTTTAAAAAATGTAAGTTACTCCTTTATAAAACATCATTACATACACTTTTTTTCAGTGGTTTCTGTCTCTAAGTTTGTTTCAAATCAATAAAACATTTAATTATGAAAAAAGTATTTTTAATCGTTCACTATTACAAAAGTGCTACGTAATGCTTTTTGTTTTAACGGTGGTAAATCTTTCCACATTTAAACTAAAAACACAGGAAAACCAAGAAGTTAAAATTGAAGGTAATCATATTGAAATCTCTCAAGAATTATTTGATCAAATAAAAAATTGGCAAAATAAAAGGGACGGACAACTTCCTTTAGATAAGTTTCTTGCTACTAAAAATATTTCACGAGAAATGCAGCCAAAAGTAGTAAAGCTTATGAAACAGTTGCGCGGAGGATCGAGAGAAACCGATTGTAATTGCGCTATGCTAACGGTAAATTCTTCATACCATGTAGCGCCAGATTTTACAATCAATTTTCACCACCAGAAAATCAAGGAGGATTAACAATATGGTATGCAGAATCTATTAGAGGAGCAGAACACGCCAACGATTGAGATTGAATTCGCCTTCACATAACAATGATTGTGAGTATGGAAAATCTATAAATGGAGATGGGGTTTCTTTAAATAGTTATGCGCGTATGTCATTTAACTATATCTGTACAAATGGAGTTTTATTTTCAGAAGATTGTGGATGTTCTAAAAATATCTATTTAAAAGCTAAGTATTATGGAGCATCATGGGTATCTACTTCGGCAGATGGTAATTTTGGAAACCATGCTTGTTTTGCAGCTGTAGAAGATGATGTAGCTTTATTTACAATTGATCAATATTTAAGAGATACAAATGTTACAGTACTAGATGGAAGACAATACCAATTATCAAGAGCACAAGATGATGCTTGGAATCCTCAATTTTGGATGAATATTGTGGATTTAGCGTCTTCGATTGCAGGAGTTGTAGAAGATTTTGATAATGGAATTGACTGGAGTGATACTATTACTGAAGTAGGAAATCAAATTATTACTGTTTTTGAAACACCAATAGATATCCACTATCAAGAAGAACAAAATGGTTCTGAAAATGGAAGTTTTTCCATGAGTTATGATGGCGGAGTTACTTTAGAACCGAATCATATTTTAACGGTGTCAATGATTTCTAAAGGATATATTTATGGAAAAGTAAAAGGGAAATTTGTAAGTGACTCAGAGCATACAAGTGCATACCTAATATCTGCAGTATTACCTTTTGATGATTCAAATCCTGAATGTTGTATGGAAAAATATGGAAAATGGGTTTCAGGATCTTTAGGAGCACAAGGTTCCACAGGATTGCAAAATACAATTTCAGCATACTAAACATTATGGGGACCTTGGGATAATTTATCAGATACTAATGGTGATGGAAATGTTAATACTACTCAAGGAATTGGACATCTGTATCAGTCAGATCAATGTGATGTTTTTGGAATAGAGTCAGTTACAGGATTAAGCGCACGTGCAACAGGAATAAATATAGGACCAAATACGCGACCAGCACATTTATCATGGGATGGACAAGCAGGTGTATTATTACATACGGTGAGTACAACAAATACAACTTATACCTAATATCTAGCGCCAGGAGATTATAGTTTTTCTGTAGCAGCTATTTGTAAAAATGGCGATTCAACAGTGTCAGGAAGGCATCCATTTAATGTAAAACCTTAAGAAGCTCCTGTAGATCCAGTACGTTTTAAAATGTCACCAAACCCTGGGAAATCTGATGTAGAAATTAAGGTAGAAAACTACAAAGATTTTAAAACACTAGATTAAGAAATTACAGATGTAAGAGGACTTCCATATTATAAAGCACAAATAAAAGATGGTGTGTACAAGATTAATATTCAACGATAGAATACAGGAATCTATTTTTGTAAAATTACAACGAATGATAACCAATCAACAGTAAAACAACTAGTAAAAGAATAGTTAGTGAAGGTTATATAAATGAAAAGAGTCTATGTTTTTGTAGACTCTTTTTTATAAAAAAAGAAGTGACATTTTATAAAGCATCACCATACTTATTTGGTTAATAATTTGTTGCATAATAAGTTAGCGTTATAATCAAAACATATTATATTATGAAAAAAAAGAAAGTAAGCTTAGATAAGTTGAGCATTAAAAAATCAACAATTGCTGCTACACAAGGAGGAAGACCTCCATACAAGCCAGCAGAACCAGTAGAAGAAGAAAGATGTATATCACGTCCGCAAGTTTCTTGTATTTTAGACTGGTGGCCATAGGATTTTAAAAACAAAAGGCTGCTTTGAAAAATGGCAATGTTAGTAAATTCAAAGCGGCCTTTTTTAGTTTGCCAACCGCGATATATCGTTGGTTTTAAGTCGTTTAAATTCAAATAGACTATAATTTGTCCTCTGTGATGCGTAACGTGATCTTGTAATAAATTTAAAATTTGAAGTTTGGTTTTTGGACCTGCAAAAAACGCAACCACTTCTTTCAATTCTTCTGGAGATGCATTTTTGATAATCGCTGCTGTATTATCAAATGCTTCTTTGATAGCAGTAATGACCTCTGCTTTGGTAGTGTAGGTTGCTTTTGGAGTTTTCTTTCCATCTTTTGAAAAATAAGTTGTGCTCAACCAATCCATATTTTGTTTGATGTGCATCAGTTGCTCCTGAAATATTTTTTGACGTTCAGTAGTTTTAAAACTATACTTATCTTCTGGCATAGCTTCCGCCATTTCCACCAAGTAATTTTTAGAATTCTCTCATTTCTCTAAAAAAGCAGAAATTGGTGTGTCTTGTGCATTTGCAATAAACGCTGCAAATAATGTAAGTTATGGAAGGTATTTATTCATGATTTTTATTGTGTATAATGTAATATGTTTTGAATATCTGTATCAGTGATTTCGGGAGTTATAAAACAGGATTTGTTTGTGTTGTTTTCTCTTTGAAACCTTCTTTTGTAGAAAAAAGAATCTAAACTTGAACTTCTCTCCTCTTCGTAGCGTATTACAATACCGCGTAAAGCTGGTCCTGTAGATTTAGAATCTAACTTATGACAAGCTACGCAATTAGCATTGAACAATTGTTTTCCAAATTTGGTACTTTCATCTAAAGGAGAAACTGTACCACAGAAAAATCGTGGACTTTCCTCAATTGCTAAGGCAGTGGCATATTGTTGCTCTTTAACATGAACAAGATATAAAACCGCCATTCCCGCAGAAATTAAAAATACAAATATGGAAATAGCAGCTTTCATTTTTTCCCTTTAAGATAATAATTTTATCACATCTTTAGCAAAATAGCTCGCAATCATATCAGCTCCAGCACGTTTAAATGCCATAATGGATTCTAACATTACCTGATCGTGATCTAGCCAACCTTTGGCAGCAGCAGCTTTTAACATAGCATACTCACCACTTACTTGATATACTGCAACTGGAACATCAAATTCATTTTTAACTTCACGTACGATGTCCAAATACGGCATACCAGGTTTTACCATCACAATATCCGCACCTTCATCAATATCCATTTCGGTTTCACGCATAGCTTCATGACGGTTAGCAGGATCCATTTGATAGGTTTTTTTATCGCCAAATCCTGGAGCAGAATCCAACGCATCACGGAAAGGTCCGTAAAAAGCAGAAGCATATTTGGCACTATAACTCATAATACCCACATCGGTAAAATTTTCATCTTCCAAAGCTTCACGAATACTCAAAATACGTCCGTCCATCATATCACTTGGTGCTACAAAATCAGCGCCAGCTTCTGCATGAGAAACGCTCATTTCTGCCAAAACTTCTACGGTTTCATCGTTGATAATTTTTCCTTTTTCTACAATACCATCATGACCAAAAGAAGAATACGGATCTAACGCAACATCGGTCATCACAATCATATCTGGACAGGTATTCTTAATCACTTTGATGGCACGTTGCATCAAACCATCTGGATTTAACGCTTCTGTTCCTTTGTTATCTTTTAAGTTATCGGGCACTTTTACAAACAACAATACAGAACGCAAACCTAAACTCCACAACAATTTTAATTCGTCAACAAGTGTGTCTAAGCTATGTCTGTAATAATTTGGCATGGACGGAATTTCTTCCTTCACACCTTTGCCTTCTACCACAAAAAGTGGCACTAAAAAATCGTTGGCTGTAATGATATTTTCTCTAACCAAACCGCGAATGGCTGCATTGGTACGTAAACGTCTATTGCGTCGAAGTGGAAACATAAATTCTTATTTAAAAATAAAAGGTAACCTCTAAAATATCTTTTATATTTTTATAAATTACAAAGATAATGAATAAAACGCCGAAACTCATACCAAAAACGCCTTTTGAATCCTTACAATTTCAATTGACATGGCGTAATTATCAGGAAAAGTTTTTAGCGTTTTTTGATTTGCATTTAAATGACAATCATTTACATGTGGTTGCGCCACCAGGTTCTGGAAAAACAATTTTAGGTTTGGAAATGCTGCGCCGAGTGCAAAAGAAAACCATTGTATTTGCACCAACCCTAACCATTCGGAATCAGTGGAAAGATAGATTGCAATCTTTTTTTACGAAAGATGCTTCTTTTACAGCATTTTCATTTGATTTAAAACAACCTGCATTACTCACCTTTACAACCTATCAATCGCTTCATTCGTTTTACAAATCGTTTGAGACCAAAGAAGCCTTTTTACAGCATTTTGAAAATTTCGGAATTGAAGCCATTGTGTTAGATGAAGCACATCATTTAAAAAATGAATGGTGGAAGTGTTTGTTTGCTTTGAAAGATGATCGAAAGTTAACAACCATTGCTTTAACAGCTACGCCACCAATTGATAGTACAGATCAAGAATTATCTCGTTATTTTGAATTGTGTGGTCCAATTGATGAAGAAATTGCCGTGCCAGATTTGGTAAAAGAAGGCGATTTGTGTGCGCATCAAGATTATATTCACTTTTCTTCACCAACAGAAGAACAGACAGCATCTATTGTGGAATATCGCGAGAAAGTAGCAGATTTTGTAGATAATTTGGAAGAAGATAAACAGTTTCTTTTTTTGTTAGAAACCCATCGTTTTTTAACAGACACAGATGATCATTTAGAGGAAATTTATAAAGAACCAACTTACCTTTCGAGTATTTTAATCTTTTTGGAAGCAGTTGACGAAGCTGTTAATCCGTATTTGTTTGAAGTCTTAGGTTTTGATGTTGATAAAGATGTGAGTTTGCCTAAACTGAATTATGATTGGATTGAAGTTTTACTGCAAAATATACTATTTGCCGATCGTGAACAACTGGTTCAGCATGAAGAATTATTGCAGAAATTAGAAAATCGTTTGCGTCGCAACGGAATGCTTCAAAAGAAGCGTGTGCGTTTTTTTGGAGACGATCAATTGTATAAAACCTTGGCAAATAGTCCGAGTAAATTGCAAAGTATAGTTGATATTGTTCAGCAGGAATATAGAAACTTAGATACAGAATTGCGCGCGGTAATTTTGACGGATTACATTCGGAAAGAATTTTTGAAATTTACAGATATTCAATCCGTAAATCAATTAGGTGTATTGCCAATTTTTCAACACTTGCGGACTTCTTTGAAGCATGTGCGATCTATCGGAGTACTTTCAGGAACGATGGTGATTATTCCAAAATCTTGCTTGTCAATTTTAAATACATTTCATCCAGATAAAAGTTATAATTATTCATCGTTAGATTACGATGATGAATTTTTAAAAATATCAATTAGTGCCAAAGTAAAGTCAGGTTTGGTTGCAGACATCACCAGACTTTTTGAACTAGGACATATCCATGTGTTGATTGGGACAAAATCGTTACTCGGCGAAGGTTGGGATTCACCAGCTATCAATAGTTTGATTTTAGCTTCGTTTGTAGGTTCGTATGTATCTTCCAATCAAATGCGCGGACGAGCCATTCGTAAGCAACAAGGAAATCCTGATAAGATCAGCAATATATGGCACTTGGCATGTATTGATCCAACTGCGGAAGATGGAGGAGACGATTTGGCAAAATTGCAGCGACGTTTTCATGCTTTTGTAGGTGTTTCATATGACGATCCAGTTTATATTACCACCGGAATTGGTCGTTTATAGCTGCCAATGGCGTATGATAATGACATTATTCATAATATAAACATACGAACTTTTGAAAGTGCTGCAAATCGCCAAACTATCAAAAGGAGATGGGAAACTGCTATTGAAAAAGGAAATTCGTTGACTACAGAAATACAATACTTTACAGAGCAGCCAAAATTAGCATTGAGACGCAAGAAAGTTTACCAACGAGAAATGTCGAGTTACATTGCTGCTGAGGTTATTATGGTAGGTTTAGTTGCTGTATCTGAGATATACATACACAATGTTTTGGCAACGCTTTCTTCTGGATTTTTATACTCTCTATACAGTATTATTGGAATCCTGGGAATGGTTTTAGGATATCAGCTGTTTAAAAAAATCAGTATTTATTCGCAGTCGCAATTTGTCTATAAAAATATTGAGAATATTGGAAAAGCAGTACTGTATTCGCTTCATGATTTAGGATATATTACAACGCCATTAGATGAAATTAAAATTAGGTCAGAAGAAATATTTTTAAGTGGAACTATTTGTAATATTGATGGTGCCACGCGTGTGGAAAGTGCTCTGTTTGTAAAAGCATTACAGGAAATATTGAATCCTATAGAAAACCCTCGCTATTTGCTAGAAAAATCAAGCCTGTTTAAGGAGATTACAGAATTGCAAAATTACTTTGCAGTACCCGCAATTTTTGGAGGAAAAAAGAAAGATGTCGAGATTTTTCTCGGAAATTGGAGAACTTATGTAGGCGGCGTACGATTGCATTATACACGCACTGTGGAAGGAAGAAAACTACTCATAAAAGCGCGTTTGTTCCATGTGACAAATGTTTTTAAAAATACCTCCAAAAAAGAAGTGATTTGGAAATGATTTGAAAGCAATGGTATTGTTTTTGAGGCGATTGATTATAATATAAAACCAGATTTTTAAGATATAAATAGTGAAAGCTTTCTTAATACCTTTTGATTTGAATGAAGAAATGAGTAGCTTCAAACAATAACATTAAAAACAACCGATCATGAAAAGTAAATTTCTAAAACTTAACAAAGCCTGTAGTGAACAATGGGAAAATATGACACCAAATGAAAAAGGTAGTTTTTGTGATGTATGTTCCAAAAATGTCATCGATTTTACACAGTTAAGTACACGAGAAATTTCAGAAAAGATCAAAAACTCAAAAGGTGAAATCTGCGCACGGTTGACCCAAAAACAACTGGCAACACCTTTAATCGATTTAGAAGTTCAAAAAACATACAAATTACCGTATTCAAATATTGCGGCAAGCGTACTATTGGCCTCTACACTAGCTGTAAGTACTACTTCGTGTACTCAAAATGAAAAAGCACCAACCGAATATGTAGAGACAGCCTCAAACCTGTCTTCAAAATCAAATATCAAACGAAACAAAACAAAACCGACGCCAACTGCATCAGATAGTTTTGTCACTTTTAAAGGAATTGTAAAAATTAATGAAAAGGGAGTGCCAATTGAGAACGCTAAAATTACATTGGTAACAGTTCAAAAAATACTCAGTACACATAGTTTATCAGATGGCACATTTTCGTTAAAAATTCCTTCAGAATTAATTGATGACGACAATGTGATTCGAGTTTCTTACGATGAAGTTGAAACGAAAAGCGATGAAACAAACAGATTTGGATATGGAGATAAAGACTATATTTTATCCAAAGAAGAAATGAGTTCTGAATATGCTATAAAAGCGGAACCATTAGTTTTAGTTTTGGGAGGAATTGGTCATGTCAGAAAAAAGGATCCGGTAATTATTCAAAATCAGAAAAGAGTTGATTATGAGGAATTCAGAAAAGCGCGACTTGGAAAGAAAAGCAGTTGTAATGTAGAAAACAAAGAGTTTTTATTTTTCGAATCGGAAGCAGCAGTTGCTATTTATGGAAAAGAAGCAGAAAGCGGTCTATTTATTTTGGTAGATAAGTCTAAGAAATAAAATTAAATACCCAAGTATACACAACCATCATTCCTAAAACAATTCCACCAACGAGTATAATATCGTTGGTAAAAAGCATGCCTAAGAAACCTACGCAAAGTATCGCAATTCCGTAGAAAAGTCCTAGCATTCTACTTTTTTTGGAGTTTCGTAAAAATGACCCAGGTAATGGGAGCAAGGCGCAAAAACTGGTAAATCCAAACAACATATACAGAGGATTGTTGAAAACAAAAAAGGCAATAACTCCTAAAATTCCTGTAATGGTCAACCCGCCAAAAGCATATCCACTATATTTTTCATTTTCAGTCAATAAATATTTTCCATACGAATCGCCTAATAAAATAGTGTTCGACAAGGCTTCCATAATCCATCCGCCAAGGACAAAAACTAAGTAGATGATGATTAATGGAATGATTAAAAACGTTAAATCAGAGGCTTCTAATACTTTCACGCCTAAACGGTACGCAACATACAATCCAATAATAAAAATCCATTGATTTCGAGACGATTGCTTGCTGATCCAAAAGGCATATTTTAGATACCATTTGTACAATAAATTCTTCGATTTTATAGCCGTTGCCATGCCTTCACGTGCATACTGCATATTTGGGTTGAGTTGCAGTGCTTGTTTGAAATGATGTAAGGCTTTTTTAGTATCGCCATTTTCCAATGAAACCCATCCAACATTAGCATGTGCATAATCATCTTCAGCATTATCAAACAAAATATGTTCTACTGTTTGATTGGCTTCTTCCTTGCGATTGAGTTTGGTCAACAAGCGTGCGCGAATATTTAAACAAGCTACATTTTTAGGATCTAATCGTAAACCTTCGTTGACAAAGTGCAAGGCTTCTTCAAACTTCTTTTTATCCATTAACAAGGCGCCTTTAAAACCAAAATAATCGGCTTGGTACGGATCGAGTTGTATGCTTTTTTCTACTAAATCAATGGCATCTTGAAGTTTGTCTAAACGGGAAGCGATTTGTGCTTTTAAAAAGAATAAATTTCCTTCATTTGGTGTTTCACGGAGTAAATCGTCAATCATTTGAGATGATTTTCCGTAGTCTTCTACGTTGAAAAAACACAGTGCCAAATAATATTTACTTGGATAGTTATAAACGTCTTCTGAAACAGCATCACTCAAATAGCTAATAGCTTCTTGAAAACGTCCTAGTTCAAATAATTGAACACCTCGTAAATGATTTTTTGACTCCATTATTTCTTAATGTTTAAATAGGCCAAAATATCGTCATACAATCCGCTGTCGTTTGCGTACAAGGCGTAATTTTTAGAAGAAACAAACCATTCTTTGGTGCTTGGTTTTATCTTTTTAATGGCTTTTAAGATATCTTTTGTACTCAATGGCTTTGGAATGCCATCTTTGAAAGAAGCTTCTAATTTTCTTTCGATGGCAACATCAATAGCAGATTGAATATCTGCTCCCGAAAATTCTTTGGCTGCTTTTGCCAATGCCATATAATCAATGGTTTCTGTTGGCTTTTCTTTGAGGTGAATATTAAAAATAGCTGCTTTGGCTTCTACATCTGGCGGTGATACAAAAATGATACGATCAAAACGTCCAGGACGACGAAAAGCAGGATCTAAATGCCATGGTGCATTTGTAGCACCTAACACTAAAATTCCATCATTATCTGCGTCAATTCCGTCCAATTCTGCCAAAAATTGATTAATTACAGTTCTTCCCGAAGTTTTATTGACATCGTTTCTATTCGCGCCAAGTGCATCAATTTCATCTATAAAAATGACACACGGTGTATTTTTTCGAGCGGTTTCAAAGATTTCGTGCAAGTTTTTCTCCGAATTCCCAATCCACATGTCCAAAATATCATTGATGCCAACACTGATAAAATTCGCATTAATTTCTCCAGCCGTAGCACGCGCAATATGTGTTTTTCCACAACCAGGCGGACCGTATAATAGAATTCCGCCACCAATTTTTTTGCCATAGGCTTTGTACAAATCACGGTGTTCTAAAGGCTTGATAATTTTCATGTCAATTTCCTTTTTGATGTCTTCCATACCACCAATACTTGCAAAATTGGTTGTTGGTTTTTTCAAAAAAGACAAGCCATCTTCATCGATAAAATCAGGTTCGCGTGTGGTAGTTACTTTTAGCGCATTGTCAAAATCTTCATTTACATAATTTCTGTCTAATGCCAGTAACTCTTTATATGTCTCTTGTGCGTCACTATAATTTTCTTGATTGATTTGACAGTAGCACAATAATTCTAAATATTTCTGATCGGGATTTATTTTTATGATTTCTTCCAACAACACTTCGGCAGCTGTAATTTTTTGCTGCTTGTAGAAGCAACTTGCCAATTCGTATTTGGCTTCCAAATGACTTTCGTCTAAATCAATAATTTCAATGAACTGTTGTTCGGCTTCTTCAAAACTTCCTTGTTGCACATACAGTTTTGCAATTTGGAGTTTGAGCGGAATATTATTTGGGGAAAATTGTAAGGCTTCTAATAAACTTTCTAACATTCGTTAAATCTTTTCGGTAATCTTTTAAAAATTATCTAAAAATACGATAGTTTTTTAAAAAATACGATGCTATGTATGTGCTTAAAGCGCTTATTTTTTTACGAGATTTAAATGTTCTGTAGCAAAAAACTCTGATCTATCTATGGGTTTGAGTTTTCGTCTTTTTTTCAAATAACGTAGTTTAGAGTTAATTTTTGTCCACTCAGTATCTGATTTATTTTCTTTTATTTGCTGCACATTTAAGTGTAAAGTATCGTTCTTAATTTTCCAATCTCCTTTTATTTCTACATTGATAATTTCATGAAATTTATACGAACGAGTTCGATGAAAAGTGCCATTTTTATATAAAACCAAACTGTCTAGACTAGTAATGTCCCATTGATTACTGTGTCGTGTTTCTTTTTTTTGTAGATATGTCTTATGGATTTCTTGAGAAATTAAACTATTGGTTAGTGGACCGAAGATGAATAAAAGTATTATTTTCTTTGAGCTTATTTTCAAATGTATCCAATTTCTTCTGTCAATGCAACTCTACTTTTGGCAAAATTCCCTGTTCCAAAAGCAATTTCTCTGCCTTTTTCATCGACCAAAGTGCTTTCTGCAACAAATAAATTTCGCGATTTGAATTTGAGTTTTCCTGTCGCTGTAATTTTTCCTTCGCTGATAGGTCGTGTAATATTGATATTAAAAGAAGTCGTTAAGACAAAAGCATCTTTTACAATAGAGTTTACGGCAAAAAATGCAGCATCATCCAATAATTTAAAATATACAGAACCATGAATGGCGCCTAGGGCATGAAAATACTTTGGGTCAATGGTCATTGAAATGATGGCAGTTTCATCTTCAATCGTAATTTCAGTAGTTTGATAAATGTGCGTATTCATATTTGCAGACAAATACATACGCTCTAACTTTCGATAGTGTTCCATGTTTTAAAATTAATAAAATCGTGTGAGATTAAAGTCCCGTATTTTTTTCAATCCAATCAAAAGGTTTTTTGATAAATTTTGGTGCATCAAAACGATATCCGATTAAGAATTCAAAAAAGTTTTCAGTTTGAAGAGAGTTTTCTTCTGATTTATCAAAATTCGAAAGATTTTTAACATTGTATCTTGCACCTCCGTACAACGAATTTGAATTGTAGCCTAAAATTAGTGTAGCATTGTAGGTGTAATGTAATTCGTTACTATTACTAGTGCCGCTTGTATTGTCTAAGATATTGATTTCGGTATCTTTTGTAAAATTTATTCCAATCCCAGGAGCTTCTTCTACAGATAAAAACCAATTATTTTGGTATACAAATGTGTATAAGTATGAAGGTTTGAGTGTTATGTTTACTTCTTTTGATTCTATTTCCGAAATTTCGTCCGTATGTTTTAATTCTGCACTTATATAGTTGTAATCTAAAGAAGGAATAAAGCTTCCAGCAGATTTTTTTTGCCAATGAATATATCCATTGATCGCTGGTAGTGAGAAGTTATCGTTAAATTTATAAGCTGTATTTCCTGAATATGTAGTTGTGCGCAATCCTGAAAATTGTATTTATGGATCAATTCCTTCGCGCCAATTTTCGATAAAATCACCTGTGTTATTTATATAAAATCCTTTGATGCGTTCATAACTTATGCGCTGCAACCATTTATTAAAGTAAAATTGAAGACCAAAATTGTTCAATTCGGTTTTTCCTTTTAGATTTTCATCATCATTTCCAGGTAAAAATTGAGGACTAAAACCAAGCGTGATACCACAAAAACGATAATCAACTGTTAGGGAAAGTCTATATTCACTATTCGGTGAAAACTCTATCGAGGATTCAGAATCTTGTATTTTGTAGGATCGTACATCACCACTGAAATTGGTACGAATGCTAATTTTTTCCTTCAACTTATCAAAGTATTCATTTTCTGAAACAATTGTATCTTTTGTTTCAGGTACGTTAGGTGTTTGTGCTTTCATACTGAATAGCATACCTAAACACAGACATTTACAAAGAAACCATTTCATAATGGTGTTAAATATACTTATTCATAGGTAAAATCTTAACACATGCTATAATTATAAGGCTAAAAATATATACAGGAGTCATAAATTTTAGCAGACTTACTAGTAAATCTGAAAAACTATACATTGAGAAATAAAGCGCTCCTAATTTTTACAGTATGTATATGTAGCATATAAGTATCACCATGTATAAAAATATCAACGCTTTTTCTACTTTTTATCCCATGATAGCAACCATCATTGAGATTGCAGAGCTAATGGCAATTACCAGTGTTAATATTGAAAAAATGACTGGAAATAGATTCGCATTTTGGGTAATCGTATTCCAACTGTTTTCTGTTTGAGTAGTATCAATAGTTCCCGAAATGTATTGGTATATATTGTGGAATACATCAATTATTGTTTGAAAGCTTTCACTAAATGAGCCACTTATCGCAACAAAGCTCGTGCTAATTAAAAAAGGAATTAATAATAAAATTGGAGCGCCAAAAGTACAGATGAAACGTACTATTGGAGGCTTAAAAAGAAGCATATAATCTTCTATCTCAAACGGCTCGCTTGTATCTAATCTTTCGTCAATCATTCCTGAAATTTTGACAAAACTGCCTGTTGGAATAACACCTAAAGAATATTCAGTATGATGACGTTTAAATTTTAAAATATACTTATTCCTAAGTGCTATTAATAAACCGAACTTTTCAATACGTACGTTAAAAAGTCTTAGCTATAATGCAGTGAAATATGTTAAACAAAAAGATGACAACAGCAGCAGAAATTCCGAAGTAAATAGCAGCTGTGTTTAAATCCATGCTTTTGGTGTTTTTAAGACTTCCAATAATTTTGCTTCGTGACTTCCTTCTTCTGGATGATGATTGTATTTCCACTGAACTGTAGGTGGTAAACTCATCAAAATGCTTTCAATTCGCCCGTTGGTTTTGAGTCCGAATAAAGTCCCGCGATCATGCACTAAATTGAATTCTACATAACGTCCACGACGTACTTCTTGCCAATCTTTATGTGCTTGTGTGTATTCCATTTCCTTGCGACGTTCTACGATAGGAACATAACTGTTTAGGAAGCTATTTCCGACTTCTGTTACAAAATTGTAACGATCTTGCATGGAGAACTCGTCCGTTTCTTTCAAATAATCAAAGAACAATCCTCCAACACCACGCGCTTCATTGCGATGCGCATTCCAAAAATAGTTGTCGCAGATTTCTTTGTATTTTGGATAGAATTCAGGATGATGTTTGTCGCAAGCTTCTTTACAAATTGTATGGAAGTGAATGGCATCTTCATCATACAAATAATAGGGTGTTAAATCTTGTCCGCCACCAAACCATTGTGTCACTACATTTCCTTGCTCATCATACATTTCAAAATAACGCCAATTGGCATGTACTGTTGGGATGAATGGATTTTTCGGGTGTAGTACCAAGCTCAATCCGCAGGCAAAAAAATCACCTTGCTCTACCTTAAAATTTTTGCGTAATGCTTCTGGAAGTTCACCATGAACCGCTGAAATATTTACACCGCCTTTTTCAAATATATTTCCATTTTCAATTACGCGTGTACGTCCGCCGCCACCTTCTGGACGTTTCCATAAATCTTCTTGAAATGTAGCTTTTCCATCAATTTTTTCTATGGTTGAAGTAATCGTGTCTTGTAATTGATGAATGTAGTTTAGAAAAAGGTCTTTCATTATTTTTGATTTAGCATCGATTGCTTAGTAAGTGATACAAAGGTACTTTTTATATTAGAAATAGACCATTGCATAAAACAAAAAAGAAGCCATTGCTGACTTCTCTTTTATTAATTGTATGTTGAAATATGTTTTTAGTTAAAACATTTTGGATAGCCATTACATGATAAGTTACAGCTATTTCTTTCACTTGCACAATTTCCGCCTCCACCAGGGCAACTATCCGTTGGTGCTTGTGGAGAGTCAAAGCCACCAACAATCATTTGTTGTGCTTTTTTCTCTAGAGAAACAATTGTGCTTTTTCCTAGACTTAATGTTGTTTTACTTTTTTTCATTGTTTTTGAATTTTTGTTGGTAATTAAAAAGAAGCCATTGCTGACTTCTTCTTTTTTTAGATACATTTTTGCTGAAGTTTTTAGTTAAGTTCCTCAAAAACTTCTCAAAATTGTGTCTTACTGATCTTGAATAGTTTTTTCACATGGTCCATTTTCACAACTTTTTCCTTTTTCAGTAGGACATTGATCACCTGGACAACTATAGGAAGTTACAGAGCGTCCTCCCTTGATGTTTTCTAAATTAGCAACTGTTTTTTTGCTGATTTCTAATTTTTTTTTGCTTTTTTTCATAGTATCTATGTTTTAAAGATAAGTATGAAATGTACCGAAAAGATATAGGAAATATTCTACACTTAAGTTTAAAAAATAAATTTTTTACTTTTTTGTATGCAATTCTCGTAAAGTAGTAATGGTTCCCGCTACAGCAGATAAAGGCAATACGACAAGAATTCCCACTATTGGTATCATTAAGATTAACATAAATACAATTCCGTTACCAATAGCAATCCCGCGGTGATTGCGTACGTATTCAACACTTCTATTATATGGAAAATACCGTTCTAATGTATAGTCCATATTTCCAAATCCTGCATAATAGGCTTGTACTAAGAAGATCATTAGTAGAAAAACGGAACCAATTACTGGAATAAAACTAAAGATGAAAAACGGAGTAATCCACAAGAGTTCTACAACAAAATTTCGAATACCTAATTGAATACTTCTTGAGAATGCAGAAGCTTTTGCTTTTAAACTTGATCCTGGGCGTTTTACAATTCCGTAAATATGGCGTTCAATTTTCTCTGAAATCGGACTCATAAATGGCGCAGCAATAATCATGAGTGCGTGTTTAAATATGACAATTCCAATGGCAAAAACTATTAAACCACCAATAAAATTACTGATAGCAATGATGGTTTGTTTTCCCCAGGAAAATCCCCAAGCGCTTGAGAGGACGCTACCGATATCATCCGAAAAACTCCAGGAAGCAAAATGACGGTAATTCCTAATAGAAAACTAATGACAATAGGAATTTTGAAATATTTCCATAAGTTGAGTTCATTCAGCAGTCTGTACGCTGTAAAGTAGTCTTGAATTCCGTTGAATACTTCTTTTACCATGGTTTAAATATATAAATCTCTTGGGTTAATATCACTAGATCCTCTTTCAATACTAGAATATGAGCTCTCTATTTTTTCTAATAGTTCTTTTATTTCTTCGGAAATGTCTGAAAAAAAGATGTCCGAAAACTCAAAGATATCAAACAAATCAAAGTATTCATCTTTTAGTTCTTTTTTATGAAGTTGAATCAGGTTGTTTAATTTTTCTAGTACTTCAGCAGGAATATTTCTCAGCAAGAAAAAGTTTCCTTTTAAAAAAGAGACTAGACGCAATGCTTGTTTTGGTGAATCTTCTATGATTTGTTCTAAATTCTGTTCAATTGTTACAATATAGCGTATGATTTCATTTCTAATTTTGACTCCATTCCTATTCAAACGAAATACACTTAAAGTGTCAAATACAAAAACTATAGAAAATAAATTACGGATTTTTTGCTCTTTTATGATGCTTTTTTTCACTGTATTGTCTACAGGAAGTTCATCATACACGCGAAATACATATGAATATAAGTGAAAGTAGCTGTATTCATCAATAATTCCTGTAAAGTACGTTTCGTAAACACTTTTTCGATATGTATTAAAATTTGTGTCTGTTTCTACAAAAGTACGGAGTCTTTTATACGGATCGCTAGGATGTAATTGCACTTCTTTACGTTGAATAGAAAGTACTTTTTTTAAAGTTAAATCTAGCACAGTAAGTCGGATGATATCTTTTAAATCCGTTTCGGAAGGTGCTAACAAAATCATAACAGCAGCAGGTTTTAACACCGATAAATAACTGATGATTTCTTTATCAAATTTTATGTTTGCGATCGTATCAATTGGCATAAACTCTACATGTAGATTTTGATTTACAAAAGTCGCTCAAAATGTAATACATCCATAATATTCCCGTGAAAATCCTCATGTCCATCTTTGACACGTTTGGTAAGAATAAAATTGTGTTTTTCGGCAATACGTAGGCTTCCAGGGTTGTCTTCTCCAATCCTAATAATTGCTTTTTGTAATGCTAGTTCTTCTTTAGCATAGTTGATGAGTTTTAAAATTCCTGCTGAGGTAATGCCTTTTCCTTCATACGCATTGTCGATAAAATAAGCGAATTCACATTCTTTCGTTTGCCAATCAATTTTTTTAATAATTAATAAACCAATCAAACTTTGAGAATCATTCGCAATAACTTTGAACGTAAAGTTTTCTTTTGCTGCTACCTCACGTATTTTTTTATGGATATAATCTTCAGTTGCTGTTAGAGAACATACACTTCTAACAGTGATAGGAAAGTATTGATGTAAGCGTTTGGCATTTGCTTGAACCAATTCAAAAAGTGCTTTGCTGTCTTTTTGTTCTAAAAGAGCTATGGAAAATTGTATTTGCATTCTTGTAAATGTAGTACAAATTCTAATAAAAATAATTTTACTCTTTTATTTCCATAAAATCACTACCTCTTAGGCATCCACGATGCAATGTAAATACCTTTTTCATAGATTTTTTAAAAAGTAATTCGGAAGACCAAGGATCAAACCTCCAAATATTGAAAAGCTTTATAATTTCACAATCATCTTTACAGTTTTCATCCTTTATTTCATCATATTCTTGAGCAACTTCATAATAGAATTTTCCTGAATAAGGTGTGTTTTCTCTATATCCAAACTTTAGGTATGTTTTGTAATCTGCATTTGATACTTTTAATTTGTTTTGTCTGCATGTTTGTATTGCTTTTTCCTTTGTAATGGTAAATTTTTTCTTGGGAATTTTATCAATATTTTCTAAAATAAGCGATTTACTATATACATTGCCAACAGAATCTAATTCTATATGTAATAGATCATTATATAATTCATTATCTGACAATTTAATGTCATACGCAATCACGAATGAATTTGGTTTTTGATATACAGGTTCAATCCAACTTCCCAGATACGGGTTTTGCATCCAATACGTTCCTGTTGTATTGGTTTGCCATTTTTTCACAGATGTGCAGCCATCAAAGTTGAAAACGATGTTGTTGTCAAAAAAATCTTTTCCAAATATACCTTGCAGTATTTTATCTGCTTTGGTTTTCATAGAGTCTTTTAGGGGTTGATACTTGAACTCTTCTTTGTTGTACTTCCAGGTGTGATTATTATAATTAATGGTGTACAACCAAGTCCCGTCAATTTTATATTTAGACCATTTTCCAATGTATTGTTCGTTTTTTCGAAACCAACCTTCTGTATGAATCTCTGTCGTATCTTTTATATATCGAACGCTGTAGAATATGGAATCTTTGTTGTTATACGTTTCTTCCCATATTCTGTATTCAGAGTTTTTAACTAATTCTACCTCTGTACTATCAGTTTTGAAAGTAACTGAGTGATACTGAGAATGAACTTGTGTTGCAAATAGAATTGTTATTATGAGAATGATATACTTTTTCATAAGTATAAATAGTAACGCGACTTTAGAGGATAAGTTGTAGTATGTATAGAGATTTTTTGAAACTTTGCGTTAAGGATGGAGGTGTTATCCTTTTTGGCTTTGCAACGTCATTACGAGGAAGCATGACGAAGTAATCTGTTACATAACAAACAGGTTGCCATAACAAATTAGAAATTTGTCTCGCAATGACTGAATTAAAAAGATATAGCCGAGAGCCTGACCTCAAAAGGACGTTGAAAGAAGTGGAAACGTACTTTGAGGGAACGCCCAAAATAAAAAAATCCGTTGCTTACTCATGTAAATAACGGATTTGATTTATGAAAAGTAACTCTTTTATGCTTGATACTCTTTTACAGCGTCAATGAAAGCTTTGGCATTGTCTATTGGAATGTCAGGCAAAATTCCGTGACCTAAGTTGACAATGTACTTATCCTTTCCGAATTCATTAATCATTTGATGCACCATTTTTTTGATTTCTGCAGGTGGCGAATATAAACGTGTTGGATCAAAATTTCCTTGTAGCGTAATGTTTCCGCCTGTTAAATAACGTGCATTTCGTGCAGAACAGGTCCAATCCACACCTAAAGCAGCTGCATTCGATTTTGCCATTTCTTGGAAGGCAAACCAACAACCTTTTCCATAAGCAATTACGGGAGCATCATCTTTTAGCGCTTCAATAATTTGGTTAATGTATTGCCAAGAAAATTCTTGATAATCCGTTGGTGATAACATGCCGCCCCAAGAATCAAATACTTGTAAAGCATTGACACCAGCTTTTACTTTTTCTTTTAAATAAGCAATCGTAGTATCGGTTATTTTTTGTAATAATTGATGTGCTGCTACTGGATTTGTAAAGCAGAATTTTTTGGCTTTATCAAAGTTTTTACTTCCTTGTCCTTGTACACAGTAACAAAGAATTGTCCAAGGCGAACCCGCAAAACCAATCAATGGAATTTCATCATTTAACAACTCTTTTGTTGCTTTGATTGCTTTATAAACGTAATCTAAAATTTCAGGATCAGGAACAATTACATTATCTACATCTTGTTGAGAACGCACAGGATTTGGCAAATATGGACCAAAATTTGGTTTCATTTGCACTTCAATATTCATTGCTTGCGGAATCACCAAAATGTCTGAGAATAAAATGGCTGCATCCATTCCGTAACGACGAATTGGTTGTACGGTAATTTCACTAGCCAATTCAGGTGTTTGACAACGTGTAAAGAAGTCGTACTTCTTTTTAATTTCCATGAATTCTGGTAAATATCTTCCTGCTTGGCGCATCATCCAAACAGGTGGACGTTCTACCGTTTCTCCTTTTAACGCTCTTAAAAATAAATCGTTTTTTAGCATAGATGTAGCTTTTGGCTCTTTGCTTTTAGCTGTTAGCCGTTTTTAATTTTTTTATTAATCCGTTAATCATTTTACCTTCTTTTTGAATCAATTCTAAAATTGAACTTATTTTAGAAGCTTCAATTAGATATAGTTTAGTAATAATGATCATTTGTGTTTTTCATTTCATTTTACGAAACGTCAAACTCATTCTTCCGTTTTCGGTGTTCGATTTAGGAATTGCGTGTTGCCATTCGTCTTGTACTTCTTTGGTCATATACAAAAAAGAACCTGAAGGTAATTCAAAATCTTTTATAATGTCTTTATTTTCAATATGGCGAAATCGTAATGTACGTGTTTCTCCAATTGAAACAATTCCGACTCCTGTGTCTTCAACTAATATATCTGTTTGATCCGAATGAAAACCCATGTGTGATTTTCCATCTAAATAATAATTAATCAAACAGTTATTTGGCGCAAAGCTGAGTTCTTTCTCAATAAGACCTACAACTTCTTGTATTTCATTTGTAAATACTTGGTACGGATAACTAATTTGAGAATAATTGTAAGCTTTACCAAAACTTGCTGTTTTTCGTGCAGCCATGCGTACATCCCAAGAGACATTGTTTTTTAGAAATTCAAACAATATTTCTGGTTGTTTGATGAAATTCTCTATAAAGGTTATTCCGTTCATTTTAATAAGCTTTTGACTATTAGCTTCTAGCCTTTAGCTATTTTTAATTCTGTTGACTAATCCATTAATCATTTTCCCTTCTTTTTGAATCAACACTAAAACCTTTTCAACTTTAGCGGTTTCAATCAAATTAAGTCCAATAATGATAATCATTTGTGTTTCTAGTTCAAACAAAGAGCCCATGGCAATCTCGAAGAATCTTTTGAATTCTATTTCGCTATTTCTACTGCAACCTTCAGCTTTATTTGAAGGAATAGAGACAGCGGCACGAGTTGTTTGACTTTTAAAACCCTATTTTTCACTTGAAGGTAAATCTTCAGATAGTTTGTATACTTGTTTTACAAGTTCGATTCCCTGTTTCCAAATCTCAAGTTTTTTAAAGTCCCTCATTATCTGCTTTTATAGCTATTTTTTAATTTTAGTTGATTTTCCAGCTTCTTATTATTTTATTCATAAATATATTCAGAAAATCACAACTGAGCCAATAGCTAAAGGCTAGAAACTAATACCTATTACACATAATGCTCATTCACCAATTCTATGACACTTTCTACCGTTGGAACTTTAGCAATACGAACATCTTCAAAATGTTGTCTTGCTTCTTTAGCAGTTGTTTCTCCTATGCAAAAAGCAATTCCTTTGGCTTTGTTTGCTGAGATATAACTTTGTACTGTTGATGGACTGTAAAACATAACGCCTTCAATTCCGTCTTGTAATTTTTCAGCATCTAACATGGTTTTATAGGCATGTACTTCGGTAACTTCTATATGATTTTCTTCCAAAATACTTGGTAAAGCGTCCAGACGAATGTCACTACAAAAATACGTTGCCGTAGTACCTTCAATATACTCAAGTAAATATTCTGCTAATAGTTTTGAATTTCGTGCCGATTTTACCACAGGACCAATTTTCTGCTCAATGAGTTTTTTGGTTCTTCGTCCTACACAGTAAATATTTTCAAATTGTAATTCGTCAGAAGAGAAATTATTTGCTAAAGCTTCTACTGCATTTTTACTGGTAATGATTACATTTTTAATTGGCTCACGAACTACTTGTGGCTTCATTCTGTTTAAGCTGATTTTAATGAAATCGCTACTTTCAGAAACAATTCCTTCCGTAAATAGTTGGCGTTGTGCTTCTGTCAATAACTTGGTAGAATACACATTGATTTGCTTTCCAGAATTTTTGATTTCATCCATCAAGCGTTTTCCGCCCCTTTCTATGATGTAGTTTGAACAGTATTCTGCCAACTCGTGATGTTCGCCTAGTTTTTCATAACGTTTTGTATAAATTCGTTTTGTTCCGTCAGTACTTAACAAAACACCTTCAAGCGTTACTACTTCATCTTTTACATAGGCAATTGCTCCAATTGGTGCTGTACAACCGCCTTCTAATAAGTTTAGAAATTTACGTTCAATGGAAGTGCAAATTTCTGTTTCTTCATGATTGATTTCTGCACAAATTGCTCTTACTTCTTCATCGGCTTCCAAAGCAGTAATCATAATAGCTCCTTGAGCTGGCGCAGGAATCATCCAATCTAAATTGATAGATTCTTCTGGTCGTAAACCAATACGACCCAACCCGGCAGCGGCGAAAATTGCTCCATTCCAATGCTCGTTGTCTTTTAATTTTTGCAAACGCGTATTTACGTTTCCACGTAAATCTTCAATAGAATGTGTTGGATATCGGTTGAGCCATTGTGCTTTTCGGCGTAAGCTTCCCGTAGCAATCACTGCATCACGTTGCGATAAAAACTCTTCGTTCTTCTTAAAAACTAAGGTATCACGTACATTTCCACGTTTTAAAACGGCTGCTTGTACAATTCCTTTCGGTAATACTGTTGGAACATCTTTAAGAGAATGCACGGCAATATCGATATCATTATTGAGCATCGCAATATCGAGCGTTCGTGTAAAGATTCCTGTAATTCCGAGTTCGTATAATGGTTTGTCTAAGACTAAGTCGCCTGTAGATTTTACGGGAACTAATTCGGTTTTGTGACCTAAAAATTCGAGTTGTTCTTGTACAACTTTGGCTTGCCACAATGCGAGATCACTATCTCTAGTCCCGATTCTGATAAGTTTACTCATAACGAGTTATTTTCCAATTGAAATACTTTTTGTATTAATGCTACACTTTCTTCCGAAGTTGTGTTTTCATCTTTGAGATGATTTGCGAATTGTGTGGTTATTTTTTGAATGATTCTATTGCTGATGATTTCTGCTTGAGATTCGTCGAAATCACTAATTTTTTTACGTTGAAAGTCCAATTCAGCATTTTTGATGGCTGTTAGTTTTTGCTTTAACGCTTTGATTGTTGGTGCAAACTTTCTGGTTTCTAACCAAGCTGTAAATTCAGCTTTTACTTCATCAATAATTTCTTCAGCTTTTGGAACATCTGCTTTTCTACGTTCTAAAGTTTCATCGGTTATTTGCGATAAAGCATCTAAATGAACTAAGGTTGTATTTTCTAATTCCGTCACATTACTTGATACATTCTCAGGAATTGATAAGTCTAAAATCAATAATTCCTTATCGGTAAGAATGTCGTCTTTAGAAACTGTTGGGCGTTCTGCACCTGTGGCTACGATTAACACATCTGTCTTTTGAATTTCTTCAGAAAGTGCTGCGTAATCTTTCACTGTTAAGTTAAACTTTCCAGCAATTTTCTCCGCTTTGTCTTTGGTTCTATTGATCAGTGTAATGTGATTGTTTTTGGTATGTTTTACCAAGTTTTCACAAGTGTTTCTTCCAATTTTACCAGTTCCGAATAATAAAATATTCTTTTCAGAGATGTTATCTACATTCTTTAAGATGTATTGAACCGAAGCAAATGCTACCGAAGTAGCTCCTGAAGATATTTCTGTTTCGTTTTTGATACGCTTGCTTGCCGTAATCACTGCATTTAACAAACGCTCCATGAATCCGTTGATCAGGCCTACTTTTTGAGAAGCTTTGAATCCTTTCTTTAATTGTGAGATGATTTCAAAATCTCCTAGAATTTGACTGTCTAATCCGGTACCAACTCTAAATAAGTGATTGATGGCATCTTTATTTTTGTGGATATAAGCAACATCGCGAAATTCTTCTGCACTTCCATTAGAATAATCGCAAAGTAATTTGATAAACTCGCAAGGATGCGGAGCAAAGCCATAGATTTCTGTTCGGTTACAAGTAGATATAATCAATGCACCATCTCCAATATTTTCCACCTTTGTAGTTTCAAGGATAGAAGCTTGAGCTTTATCAGACAAACTAAACTTTCCACGGATGTGTGCTTCCGCTTTTTGGTAACTTAATCCAACACAGTAGAAAGAATTATGTTTTGAAATATTGTATTGCTTCATAGGGATTCAAAATCGTTAACAAAAGTATCATTCAACACGAAATAAAAATAACGCTCAAAGGACTTTTTATATCGCTATAAGTTTTTTAGATGCATTTCTTATTAAAAACCTGCGGAATGTTGTAATTTTACTGCAAAATAAGGCTTTTTAAGCTGTTTAACATAGAATCATTCTAAATAAGATAAAAACAGGTAATTCTACTTATGGAACTAAAAAATAACGCTCAAGGTACTTTGAAAGAGACTCAGGTTGAAGATGGCTTTTATATTTTAAAGCTTCAAAATGATGGTAATGATACTCAACAACTTATACGTGAAATTGACAGTAGTTTTATACAGTTTCATTTTTGTGTAAAAGGAGAATGCAAGTTTAATTTTAATAATGGAAGGTATTCTTTTAATGTGTTGGATGAACATGCGTTATTGCTGTACAATCCACAAACCGATTTGCCCATTAATGTAGATATAAAGCCCAAAACCTGGTTGATTTCTGTGTTGATTCCTATTAAAAAGTTCCATTCATTATTTTCTACAGAAGCCAATTATATTCACTTTTTAGACGCCGATAAGAAAGATAAAAAGTATTACGATAATAAAAAAATAACGCCAATGATGGCTGTTGTGCTGAATCAAATGTTAAATAACAACATGCACGAATCTATTAAAAAGCTCTACCTAAAAGGAAAGGCATACGAGTTATTGAGCTTATATTTTAATAGAAGTGAAGATGCTGATATAGAACAATGTCCGTTTTTAGTGGATGAAGATAATGTTTTGAAAATTCGTCGTGCAAAAGATATTGTGATTGCAAATATGGCAGAACCGCCAAGTTTACAAGAATTGGCAAATGAAGTCGGTTTGAATATTAAAAAACTTAAAGAAGGTTTTAAACAAATTTACGGAGATTCTGTGTTCAGTTTTTTGTTTGATTATAAAATGGAATACGCGCGTAAATTGTTAGAATCTGGTAGTTATAATGTCAATGAAGTCGGGCTTAAAGTTGGGTACAGTACTGCAAGTCATTTTATTGCTGCGTTTAAGAAGAAATACGGCACTACACCTAAGAAGTATATTTTGTCTGCTAGTTAGATTGTTAGATACGCTTCACTTCGACAAGCTCCTTGAGCGCACTTTGTTATTGACCTCGCCTTTTGGTAGGTTAGTAGTCTCTTCTTTTGTATCGAGAAGTATTTTATCTAGGCTTATTATTTAAAGTCAGCTTTCAATTCTTTCATAACATTTTAAGTATAAATACGGTATTGTATAAGTATAAGCCGCAATGGCATTTTCCGTATTTTCGGTCTGTTTTATTGATGAATTTCCATTCAAATTTGTGTTTGATTACAAAGGTGAAATCTGAAAAATCTTAAACGAGTAAGAAACACAAATACATAAAAAAATATGGAAACCAGTATGATTCAATACGAAATGCTTAAACTTCTAAAGAAGATGGAGCAAAAATCATTAATCCCTCAAGAACAATATAATGCATTAAAGGAAGATTTTAAAGCGCATTTATACGAAGAAAGCTTTGTTGATTGATTAGAGGTTAGAAAGATATTTTTAACAGCGGAGTCGATCCTAAGTTTGAAGTAGAGCCAATGAACTCTGCAAATTTATGTCCTAGGTTTGTTCCAGTACTAAATAGAATTCGTCAACTGTATTCTCAATTTAATGCAGATTTTTCTATGCAGTCAAGACAAGAACGTTACGGAATTATTATGGAAGCAATCCGAAAAGTAATTGGGCAACATGTTGGCGCCGTATCTGAACCAAATGTTAAAAATATTGCATTGGTGCGAAATACAAGCGAAGGAAATAATCAACTTTCGAAAGGATTTAAACTTTGGGAAGGGAATACTGTGCTTTTATGGGACGAAAATCATCCTACAAATAATAATGTCTGGAAATTGAGAGCTACTCGTACAAAAAAAGTCAAAATGTTTTCACTTAAAGAAATAGACTGTTTTAATTGGACTGATGAAAGGATTGTAACTGAAATTTGCAATATTATTATAAATACTATCAGAAAGACAGAAGGAAAAACTGTATTGTTAAGTTTTTCGGAAGTATCCAATATTTCAGGGATTTGCATGCCTTCCAAAGAAATTGTACAAAGACTACGTGCAGTATATCCAGATATTCATATACATATAGATGGAGCGGTGAGTTGGGGCGGTTTGGAAATTAATTTGAAAGAGAAAAACGGAATACAAGGAGTAGACTGTGATAGCTTTACTTCTAGCTCACATAAATGGTTAATGGGACCTTTTGAAACAGGTATTTTTTATATGAAACCTGAACGTACTAAAAATTTTGATATTAGTATTCATGCCTATGATGGCAAAATTGACTTTGAAGATAAATTGCCAGAAGACACATCTCGATTTGAATTGCTTGGACAACGAGATGAAGCAAATATTTACGCATTTGGACAAACCATTGCAAAACATAATAAAATCGATGGAAATGATCCAAAAGAATTGAAGCTAGAATTAAGTTTCTTCAAAATGATTTGCGAAGAAAATTAGTGGTTATGGCACAAAGATTAGGTGTCAGAATTGTACATACAACACCAATGTCTAGTAAATTTTCCAATGGTGTTACTGTTTTTACAATTGTCACCCCAAGAAACACCATTAACCATAAAGATTTATATGACTGTTTATATGGTAAAAAAGGAGAGGCAAATCGTTTCGCAGTAGGTTTTATTCCAGAAAGAAAAGGAGACAATCCACATCCAGAAGCGCTTCGAATTTGTCTACATATTATGAATTTACCAGCTCAAATTTCCGCAGTCGTACATAAGATTGCCACTTTTATTATCAAAGATCATGACATGACTATGGAAGAGTTGAATGCTATATCAGTGGAAGAGTATGATTGTTAAACTAAAATATTAAGTTTAGTGCAAGTTTTAAACTTGCGCTAGCTGCTTTGTTATTAAACTAATTGCTGTTTCCATTAAGTTTTTCAACTCGATTACACTGCTAGCTTTTTTATAATATAGTAAATTAGACCAGTCTTCATTTACAATAACTTTTACCGCAAAAAAGCTGTCTTTAGAGACTTCAAAATCCTCAGAATGCCAGCCGATATCAAGCACATAAATTAAGTCTTTGCTTGTATAACTTACTTGTAAAATATCTTCGAATAAATTATGTTTTTGATCTTCCAAAGGAACATACAGTAATAATACTGCCTTCGTGGCAGACAATTTTCCATTACAAAAATTTATATGCGAGAATATATTTGCCATTCAACAGTGAGCGTTTTGAATTATTCAATAACAAAATAAATACTGAATAAAGTTCGGATTGAAAAGCTTTTGCTTTAAGAGATATAAAGCTTTAAATTCGTCCAATAAAATCAATACCTTCCGCTTGCACTAATGCGTTTTCGTCTTTTATATTTCACCTGTTCTATAGCATCTTCAAACATTTCTTCATCAATTTCTTCGCCATAAATACGCTCACCTCTTGTTTTGGTGACCAAATACGGTTCTGTATTCAATGTTGGTTTGTCTAGGAACGCAACATGATACAGTTTATTTGTTTCACGGTAGCGATTTTCTTCTTTTACTTTAAAGAAATAAATGGTGATATCTCCATCTTGGTTCTGCACTTTAATCGTTTTTACAAACGAAATAGTGTCTTTCTCTTTATCGAGCCCAATACGACTAACCAATCCTGCTTTTGCATAGCGTTGCTGTGTTTTCAGTGAATCAGGTACAATAGCAAGCAAGTCTTTTTCAGCCAATTTCCATAAAGTCGAAGCTAAAGCTTTGTCATTAAAAAATGTTTTTTCTTTGAGTTTTTGCGGAATATGCTCATTGTTTTCGGCTAATAAAGCAACATAAGTTGTCAATGCCGATCTTGCTTCTGTTTTGATCAATTTTTGGTAAAAATCTTTAATGTTTTTGTCTTTTCTAAACGGAAATAACAATTTTACATATCGTTCTAAAGCCAAACCACTTTTATAATTGTATGACGATTTTCCTAAGTTACGCTTCACTTCAATTTTGGCGTCATTCAACAATTGGTTTTTATATTTTTTATAGATTTTTGGTTTAATGAGACTACTATCGCTTAATTGCGTTAACAGTTCATAAATAGGAGTTTTATACTCTTGTATACTTGAATACTTTAGCAACTCGGGAAACAATTCTTTTTTCAATTCCAAATTGTCTTTCCCTGTCTTAAACAATCTGTTTGTTGCTCTTGAATCTAGAGGAAAATCTTTTTCTAATAACTCCAGAATCATTTCATAGGAATCTTTTTCCTTGTGTTTTAGCAAAGTTCTCAATATGGCTGTTTGCGTTTTTGGCTTATCATACGCTTCTACGTACAATTCTTTTAAAAAAGGATAGATTCGTGGATTTTTAAGCTTTCCTAAAGAAAAGATTAAATAGTTTTTGATGTTTTCACGATCGTCTGGAAAATCATGTTTTTTTAGCAAAGAAATAATTGGATCCGCGTGTTTATCCTTGAATTTAATTTTTGCATACGATTTAAGAACAATACTGTCATTTTCTTTAATACCATTAAAGAAAATATTGGTTTTGTCAACAAACACATCTTTTCCTAGCAAGGTGTCAAGCGGCGTAAACGTTTCGTAGAAGTTTTTTACAAATTCAGAACGATCCGAAATAGAATCTTCGAGTGTAGAAAGACTGTATAAAACACCTTTTTTCAAAATGTTCTTGTGATATATACGCTTTGCACTAGCAGTATCTTTGAGTATATATGTGCTGTAGTACATATCGTCTTTTTGTGCACTTTTTTTATTTTCAATCACAAAATTATACTCATAAAAACGTTCCATGCCAGCCCACAAACTATCAATATTGTGAAACATTTGTAAGTCGTGATATTTTATTCTTCGGACTAGTATTTTTTCATTGCTTTTGGAAGTGTATGAAATGTATTTTTTCTCTTGATCGTATGCTTTTTTATCCAAATTGTATTGTGAATCATACGCTGGTCTCACAGTAGGTTGTTTGGTGTTTGTAAGTACAGAAAAATATAATGAAGTATCAATCACAGTTTTGAATCGTTTGTACTTTGGAGTTTTAATTCTGAACGAATTAAAATACGTTTCTGCCTTTTTTGCATCATCACTAATCATTCCTAGTAAATAATAACTTTCGTCTTTTATGACAGTTTTGAGGTAGATTTTTTTCTTCGAAATAGTATCTATAATTCCAGACGATTCATAGCTTTTATAGTTGTAATTTTTAAATGCACCATCAAGCTTTTTTATGTTTAACTTTTTATAAAAATTATCATGAATGTACTCCGCTTCAAAAGCATCTTCTTCAATATAACGAGTATCATTATTGAATACTTCTTTAAAGAAATAATACTCATCATTTACGGCAGCTTGTAGCAACTTATTTCCAATATTTTTGGTATTGTCTGAAATATAATTTACTGGAAATATAAACTCATATTTATTGTATTCAGAAGTATATGTTTTCAGCGCATCAGAAGGTTTTCGAAACTTGATAGAATCGAAAATTTCCTTTTCATATTGCAATACAAAATCCTTTTTCCCGCCAAACTTTATGATGATGATTTCTAAAGGAGTTTTGTATATATGATACTTTTGATAGTCGCCTTTTTTGGTTTTATTGACAATACTAAATCCTGGAAATGGACTTGTGATTGCTTCTTTTGAAATAATATCACCTGGAATATCTTCGTATAATAATGGATCAATTTCTTCCAAGGTAATTTTTTCCTCATTCGGGAATTGATCGTAGGTATTTAAGCGTGTAATAGTCAAATAAGCACCATTTGTCATATCGGGCGCTAAGTAGAACTTTTGTTCTTTATATACAAATTCTCTGAGCTCATCAAAGGTTTTAATGGTAATAAAACCATCGGGTGTGCTATAGGTATTCAAATACGGTTGTACATGTAAATCTTCTAAGTTTACTTTGGCTTTCAGTGCAAAATCGGTTTGTTCAGAGGTTAATGGTCTTATCGTATAACCACGATCTTCTAACATTTGAAGCATACCTTTTTCTCCGGCTAAATGTGCCGCGCCAACTCCTGCAAAAACAGTTTTATGCTGCATTAATGAATCCATCACAATGACCATATTTTCATTACGCTTGTACAGCATGTGTTCGCGATAAAAATAGGTGTTTACAGCCGCGCCAATAGAATCGAGCAACTCAATATTTCGGTCTCTATACACATCTTCTTGGACTGTATATCTGTTTTGATTCTTGAACATTTTTTGAACCCATTCGTCTGGTTTTTTCTTTAAAATATTATAGGCAGCGCGCGAAGTAAGATATCTAGATTCTTTGATGTCTTCCAGACTGATAATAGGTTTGTTGTGCTTCTTTCCTGCCTGATAAATAAACATATCTAAGTATGTTTCTTCTTCAAAATCATCTGCACCAGCTTGTTTTCGGTACAAATAGCCATTAATAATTCTATTGTCAAATCGGATAATGCGTCGTACGGCTTCTTTCTTTGAAAAGCGCGGATTAAAATTTCGGTTGTAAAAATTCTCACCACCATAAGTTATCGAAGATGCATCCGTATCTGACATTTGTTCATAATTATACGCAAGCCATGTTGTTGGATCAGATTCTAAAGCAATCGTTTCCGCTTCAGCGAGTGCCTTAAAAAAAACATCGTCCAATCGAAAAGCAACTTTCTTACTTACATGCATCGTTCCGTACAAATTAGAAGGTTTTTCCATACCATTTCCTGAAACTTCCCAGAGAAGACTTTGCCTTTCTTCTTGAGCAATTAAAAAGGATGTGCAATACAGAAATAAGAGTGAAATATATATTTTCATAAAATAAGTAGAAAATTTAATGGTAAAGTGTCATCGGTAAAATGTCAACTAATGTACTAAAGATAAAAATTCTATCATGTTAACAGAATCATAATGCGTAAAAAAGGCTTTTTAATGAGTGTATAAAGATTTCCTATACTTGTCTGTTTATTTATTGAAGATAGAGTCGTATTTTTGTGTTTAAGAAAAAGATTGAAAACTAAAACAAGCAGATGAAAGGTGTATTACTCATTAATCTTGGTTCGCCAGATACTCCAAACCCTAAAGACGTAAAAAAATATTTAGCTGAATTTTTAATGGATGAACGTGTCATTGACGTTCCAAAATGGTTGCGTACATTTTTAGTAAAAGGAATTATTTTAAATACGCGCCCCAAAAAATCAGCAGCAGCATATCAAAAAATTTGGTGGGAAGAAGGTTCTCCGCTAATCATCATTTCAGAGCGTTTTCAAGAAAAAGTACAAGCGCGTGCCAAAGTTCCTGTTGCGTTAGGAATGCGTTATGGATCTATGAGTATTCAAAAAGGATTGCAAGAATTACACGACCAAGGTGTAGATGAAGTGTTAGCAATACCTTTGTATCCACATTATGCAATGTCATCTTCGGAAACTGTAATTGTAAAAACCAAAGAGGAACAACAAAAGCATTTTCCAAACATGCAGTTGACATTTGTGCCAGCGTTTTACAATCATCCAGATTATATCAAAGTATTATCTGAAAAAATAAAATCACACATCAAAGACATTGATTACGATCATATTTTGTTTTCGTATCACGGAATTCCAGAACGACATATTCGTAAAACAGATCCCACAAAATCGCATTGCAAAATGGATGGAAGTTGTTGCAATACACCATCAAAAGCACATGAGTTTTGCTACAGACATCAATGCTTTGAAACCACAAAATTAGTGGGCGAATATTTAGACTTACCAGAAGGAAAATATAGTAACTCATTCCAATCTCGTTTAGGAGGCGACCCTTGGTTAAAACCTTATACTGATAAAGAATTTGAACGTTTCCCTGAAGAAGGAAAAAAGAATTTAGTAGTCATCACACCAGCATTTGTAGCCGATTGTTTAGAAACACTAGAGGAAATTGCGATGGAAGGTGAAGAAGAATTCAAAGAAGCTGGTGGAGAACAGTATCAGCATGTTCCTTGTTTAAATGATGATGACGCATGGGTAAAAGTAATGACACGCTGGATCAATGAATGGAGTGTAGCTTCTAAAGAAGAAGCAACCGCTTAATGGCAATCAAAAAATCTGCCGAACTTGGCATTGCGCCCATAGGAAAACTTCTCATAGCGCAAGCCTTACCTGCATCGATAGGAATCTTAGTCATGTCTTTAAATATGGTTGTCGATACCATTTTTGTAGGACAATGGATTGGAGCTATGGCAATTGCTGCAATTACGGTAGTGGTGCCGTTAACTTTTTTAATTGCTTCTATCGGAATGGCGATAGGAGTTGGTGGTGCATCCATTATTTCCAGAGCTTTAGGCGCAGAAGATCATGACAAAGCACAGGATACATTTGGAAATCAAATAGTTATGTCGTTTGGTTTGGCGGTTTTCTTTGTGATCATCGGGTTGATTTTTAAAGAAGAAGCTTTAGCGCTCTTTGGTGCGAATGGTAAAATTCTCGCTCCAGCGGAAATTTACTATGTCATTGTCATGTACGGAATTCCGTTTTTGTCGTTATGTATGACAGGAAATCCTGTGGTGCGCGCAGAAGGCAAACCAAAATTTGCGATGGTAGCGTTGATACTTCCTTCTATCGGAAACATATTCTTTGATTACTTATTTATCAATGTGTTAGATATGGGTATGGCTGGTGCGGCTTGGGCAACGTCTATTTCATATTTTATCTGTTTTCTATTTATCTATTGGTTTTTCCTTTCAAAACACAGCGAGCTTAAAATCCGACTCAAATGTTTCAAACTAAAACAGACTATTGTTAAAGAAATAACAGAGTTAGGCGGCGTAACCTTGGCGCGACAAGGAACTGTGAGTATTCTTTCTATCATTTTGAATCATACATTATTTCAATACGGAGGAGAAACTTCAGTAACCATTTATGGAATTATAAGTCGAATGTTGATGTTTGCGTTATTTCCTGTGATGGGAATCTCGCAAGGATTTCTGCCAATTGCAGGATTTAATTATGGAGCAAAAAAACTAGTGCGGGTCAAAGAAAGTATCAACATTTCAATAAAATACGGAACAGGTTTAGCCTTGATTATTTTTGCAATCATCATGGTTTTTCCAGAACAAATCACTGCAATTTTCACCAATGACGAAACGGTCATTCGCGATACTCCAAATGCGTTGCGATGGGTATTTTTAGTCACACCACTAATTGCCGTACAAATGATTGGTTCTGGATACTTTCAAGCCATTGGAAAAGCTATTCCTGCATTATTACTCACACTTACAAAACAAGGATTCTTCCTGATTCCTTTAATTTTAATATTGCCAAAATACTATGGAATCTTTGGTGTTTGGGTTGCTTTCCCAATTGCGGATTTACTCTCTACGATTGTTACAGGTTGGTATCTGAATAGAGAAGTACGACGCACACTTAAGTGATATTCAGTGATATTTTAGAGTGACTAGGGAAACCATTGAAAATTAGTACAATCACCAAATGAGTACGTATAAAATCATTCGTGAATTCGTCAAACTACTAGCAAGATGTGAGTTATGAGTACCGTAAATTGACAAAAAATCAAATCAACGATAAACAGCATATCAAATCCTTCAAGAAGCAAATCAATAGTTAAGAGAATCTTAAAAAAATGGTAAAGCCTATAATCAAAAAAAGAATAATCCGTATTTTTAGTAGCTAAACCAAACCAACCTAAAAAATGCGAATCTTTACCATTGCAATGGCGCTATTTCTTACCATAGCGAGCCAATTTGAAGCACAAGCGCAAAATTTTGACGAAACTTATTACAAAAATCTAGAATACAGACTTGTCGGTCCATTTCGTGGTGGGCGAAGTGCTGCTGTAACTGGAGTCCCTAACAAGCCAAATCTTTATTATTTTGGTTCTACAGGTGGAGGAATTTGGAAAACTACCAATGGAGGGCGTTCTTGGGAAAATATTTCTGACGGATATTTTGGAGGAAGTATTGGAGCAATTACAGTTTCTAAAAGTGATCCAAATGTAATGTATGTTGGCGGTGGAGAAAAAACCGTGCGTGGTAATGTATCTTCTGGTTACGGAGTATGGAAAAGTGTAGATGCAGGAAAAACATGGAAAGCTTCTGGATTAAAAAACTCAAGACACATTCCAAGAATGGCAGTTCATCCAACGAATTCAGATATTGTATACGCTGGTGTGATGGGAAATATCTATAAGTCGTCCAATGATAGAGGCGTATATAAAAGTATAGATGGCGGAAAAACTTGGAAAAAAACACTCTTTGCCAATGCGGATGCAGGTGTTGTTGATCTGTTAATTGATCCAACAAATCCAAGAATTCTATACGCATCTACATGGCGTGTTCGAAGAACTCCGTACAGTTTGAGTTCTGGAGGTGATGGTTCTGCCTTGTGGAAAAGTACTGATAGTGGTGAAACATGGACGGAAATCTCCACCAAAAAAGGATTTCCAACGGGAACGTTAGGAATTATAGGAGTTACGGTGTCTCCACTAAACAATCAACGTGTTTGGGCAATTGTAGAAAACAAAGACAAAGGTGGATTATACAGAAGTGAAGATGGTGGCGAAACATGGACGCAAGTAAATAGCGAACGTAAATTACGTCAGCGTGCTTGGTATTACACGCGTGTATATGCAGATACAGAAAACGAAGATGTAGTATACGTACTAAACGTTCGTTATCATAAAAGTACGGATGGAGGAAGAACATTCAATACGTATAACGCTCCGCATGGAGATCATCATGATTTATGGATTGCACCAGAAAATCCAAAACGTATGATTATTGGAGATGATGGTGGAGCACAAGTTACATATGATGGTGGTGAAACATGGAGCACGTATCATAATCAACCGACATCACAATTTTACCGTGTAACGACTGACAATAGCTTTCCATATCGAATTTATGTAGCACAACAAGACAATTCTACCATACGAATTCCACATAGAACGGATGGATATTCTATTTCGGATGAAGATTGGGAAAGTACTGCAGGAGGCGAATCAGCACATATTGCAGTAGACCCGAAAAACAATGACATTGTATATGGTGGAAGTTATGATGGTTTCTTAACCAGAGTCAATCACAAAACAGGAACAGTACGCGCTATCAATGTGTGGCCAGATAATCCAATGGGACATGGCGCAGAAGGCATGAAATATCGTTTTCAATGGAATTTCCCAATTATTTTCTCAAAGCACAATCCAAATCGCTTATATACATTTTCCAATCATGTACATGTTACGGAAAATGAAGGGCAATCATGGGAAATTATCAGTCCTGATTTAACGCGAAACGATCCAGAAAAACTTAAATCTTCTGGTGGACCGATTACACAGGATAACACTTCCGTAGAATATTACTGTACCATATTTGCTGCACAAGAATCACCTTTAAAAGAAGGATTATTATGGGTTGGAAGTGATGATGGATTGATTCACATTACACAAGACGGTGGACAAAACTGGGAAAATGTAACACCAAAAGGAATGCCTGAATGGATGATGATCAATAGTATTGAGCCAAGTGCGTTTGATGCTGGAACCTGTTATGTAGCAGGAACAAAATACAAAACAGGAGATTTTAAACCATACATATACAAAACAACCGATTACGGAAAAACGTGGGCAAAGATTACAAACGGAATCAATTCGGAACACTTTACGCGTGTGGTTCGTGAAGATCCAAAACGCAAAGGATTATTATATGCTGGAACGGAAACAGGAATGTACATTTCGTTCAACGATGGAAAAAACTGGCAATCGTTCCAATTGAACCTTCCTATAGTTCCCATTACAGATTTAACCGTAAAAGACAACAATTTAGTTGTAGCAACACAAGGAAGAAGTGTTTGGGTTATTGACGATTTAACCGTGATTCATCAACAATACAATATCACTAAAAACGAAAACATTCTATACAAACCAAAAGATACGTACAGAATGCGAGGTGGTTCAAGAAAAGGTAGTAAAACTGAAGGAACAAATCATCCAAATGGTGTGATGACATATTTTTATCTAAATGATTATGATGCAACAGATGAGGTTTCATTAACTTACATGGAAGCAAATGGTGATGTGATCAAAAAATTCAGCACAAAAAATAAAAAGAAAGACAAGCTTACCGTCGAAAAAGGAGCAAATTTGTTCGTTTGGAATACCATTTATAAAGGAACAGAACGCTTAAAAGGGATGATTTTATGGTGGGCAAGTTTACAAGGCCCAAGAGCAGTGCCAGGCGAATACAAAGTGAAGCTTACGGTTAAAAAAGAAGGGCAAGACGCTGTAGAAATCACAAAACCATTTACAATTTTGGCAGATCCTAGAGCAGAAAGTACACTTGCCGATATGCAAAAGCAATTTGATTTTATCAAAGATGTCAATGCAACGATGGACAACGCACACAAATCCATCAAAAAAATTAGAAAAATTAATGCAAAATTGAGTTCTTTTGCAACGCAATATAAAGATGATGAGAATGTAAAAGATTTGGTGAAAAAAGCGAAAGAATTGAAAAAACAATTCACAACTATTGAAGAAGCTTTGTATCAAACAAAAAATCGTAGTGGACAAGATCCGTTGAATTTCCCAATTCGTTTAACGAACAAATTAGGACACTTAAATTCACTGGTAAGCATGGGTGATTTTGCGCCAACGGCACAAGACATTGCGGTAAAAAATGAATTGACACAAAAAATCAATAAAGAATTGAATACTTTCAATGAGTTGGTAGACACAGAAATCAAAGCTTTTAACGACGCCTTTAATGCAAAAAAATTAAATTACTTATTTATAGAAGACTAAATGTTGTTAGAATATTACGGTTACATAAAAGCACTACATTTAATATTTGTAGTTTCATGGTTTGCGGCATTATTTTACCTTCCGCGTTTGTTTGTATATCAAATTGAAGCTTTTCACAAACCATCGCCAGAAAAGGAAATTTTGGGCAAACAACTCAAAATCATGGCAAAACGCTTGTGGTTTATTATTGGATGGCCTTCGTCAATATTGGCAACTTTTTTTGGAGTGTTGCTACTTGTGGCCAATTCATCATTATTGCAATTAGGTTGGATGCATGTTAAGCTGGCATTTATAGTACTCTTATGGATTTATCATTTAAAATCACATCAAATGTATAAGCAGCTGCAACTCGATGACGTTCGATATAGTTCTACTTTTATGCGCTTGTGGAATGAAGGAGCTACATTAATTTTATTTGCGGTAATTTTCTTAGTGATTTTAAAAAGCTCCATCAATTGGATTTTTGGTGTGATTGGAATCTTTGTATTAGGAATTCTATTAATGCTAGGATTTAAGCTTTACAAGCGCATACGCGAGAAAAATCCAGAAGCTTAGGAGACTCAATTTTCAACGATTTTTTGTGAATGTTAAAATTCTTATTTTTGGCTTGATTATTGCGCGAAAGCAAGGAAGATAAACCCGCACTCATGAAACCAGCTAGACTTTCTTTACGTTCTCGAATATTTGCTTATATGATTCTTCTGATTCTTGTAGCATCTATTTTAATAGCGATCGTTACTATTAAACAATATAGAGAACAATCACGTGAATATCACGATAGAAGACTAGATAGAAAACAAGAGCAGGTACAATCGCATGTAGAGCATTTAATCAATAAAGAAACAACCTATGTTGTAAATGCTGAAAACTTAGGATATATTTTCCAAGATAGAGATGCTATCTACAAAATTGCGGATATTCTTAAATTAAATATCAACTTATATAGTCTTGAAGGCGATTTTATCATTACGTCCGATACTTCCATACGAAGTGAAAATATTGTAGAATGTTTGCCTGCCAAAGTGTTGAATGGTTTACAAGATAGCGAGGAGAAAAAATTTAAAGATGAAAGTATTTTTGTAAATGAAATAGAATACCAATCTTCTTACAATATCATTACTGATGCAAAATCAAAACCATTAGGGATTATCAATCTGCAATTTGAGGTAGACGATTCTTTCGAAAATGAATTAAATGAGTTTTTAGCACGTTTAGCTTTTGCATATCTCATCATGTTTATCATTGCCATTGCATTTGCCTATTATGTATCGCGATATATTACCAAGTCCTTGAAGAAAATTGGGGAAAAACTAGATCAAACTCGCTTCAATAAACGCAATGAAAAAATTATTGTTGAAAATGCAGGAGAAGAAATATTCAACCTAATTACGGCATATAATAGTATGATTGATGAGTTGGAAGAAAGTGCCGTAAAACTGGCAAAAAGCGAGCGTGAACAAGCTTGGCGCGAAATGGCAAAACAGGTTGCGCATGAAATTAAAAATCCGTTGACACCTATGCGCTTGACTGTACAAAGTTTTCAACGTAAGTTTGATCCAAATGATTCTGGAATTCATCAAAAAGTAGATGAATATAGCAAGACAATTATTCAGCAAATAGATACTATGAGTAACATTGCGTCAGCGTTTTCTAACTTTGCAAAAATGCCAGCACAGCAAAATGAAATGTTGAATGTGGTTGAAATTACGCGTTTGGCGATGGAACTTTTTAATGAAAGTTATATTAACTATTCGTACGATGAAGAAGAAATTATTGCCAAATTTGATCGTACGCAACTTATACGAGTTATCACTAATTTGGTAAAAAATGCCATTCAAGCCATTTCAGATGATCGTCCGCCACGTATTGATGTTCGTGTCTTTGAAGAAAACAATATGGTTATCATCACTGTAAAAGACAATGGAATTGGTATTACAAAGGAAAACGAACCAAAAATATTTGAGCCAAAGTTTACCACGAAAACAAGCGGAATGGGATTAGGACTCGGAATGGTAAAAAATATTGTAGAAACTTACGATGGAAGTATTACTTTTACATCTGAAGAAAATGAAGGCACAACATTTAGGGTGTCATTTCCAAAAAACTAAATAAAACCATGAGCTACGAAAACATATTAGTACAAGAAGACAACGGAATTGCAACGATTACTATTAATCGTCCAAAAAAACTAAATGCACTTAACAGAGATACGATTCAAGAATTGCACAATGCTTTTGAAGCTTTGGATGCTTCGGTAGATGCAAAAGTAATTGTCCTGACAGGAAGTGGAGAAAAAGCTTTTGTTGCTGGCGCTGATATTAGTGAATTTGCACATTTCTCTGTAGAAGAAGGAGGAAAATTAGCGGCAAAAGGACAAGAATTATTGTTTGATTTTGTACAAAACTTAAGCACGCCTGTTATTGCTGCTGTAAATGGATTTGCACTAGGTGGCGGATTGGAATTAGCAATGGCAGCACACTTTAGAGTAGCTAGTGATAATGCTAAAATGGGCTTGCCTGAAGTATCTTTAGGAGTAATTCCTGGATATGGTGGAACTCAGCGTTTGCCACAGTTGGTAGGAAAAGGAAAAGCCATGGAAATGGTCATGACTGCTGGAATGATTGGTGCTGAAGAAGCAAAACAATGCGGATTGGTAAATCATGTAACTACACAAGAAGAATTATTACCACTTGCATATAAATTGGCTAGTAAAATCATGCGAAATTCTTTAGTAGCGATTCGCGGCGCTATCAAAGCCATTAATGCAAATTATACTGATGGTGTAAATGGTTATGAAACAGAAATTTCAGAATTTGGAAATTGTTTTGGAACAGAAGATTTTAAAGAAGGAACAACGGCATTCTTAGAAAAAAGAAAAGCAGATTTTCCAGGAAAATAGACAAGAAAAAATAATATATAAAAAGTCATGGTTTTTTTAATCATGGCTTTTTTTTGTTTCAAAATGAAGTAAATAAGAAGCATTTACACCTTGAGATACATACAAGTATTTCTTCGTGTTTTTTATGAACATGTACGATTTTTTGGTGTTTATTGTAGAAAAATAATAATTTACAGTAGGGAAAAGTATTTTTTTTGATGTTATTATAATATCTACCTAAGCCAATTTACTAAAACAACCAACATGAAAAAACTACTACTAAGCTGTGCATTTTGCATATATATTCTTGGGGTAAGTGCGCAATGCGGCATTCATCCAATTATGAATTTGACGCTAAATTCAAAACAATCCCAGCGATCCAGATTATGATAATCCTGAATTATCACAACCTCGTATCAATTATTATTTAGAGCAACTTTCAGCAATGTATAACAATCCGCAAAACTCTGCGGATATTGATTCTTTATTTAATGAATTTCAATTTCATGTGGATCCAATGACCCTACAATACCATAATACTTTGTTAAATGTAGATACAAATGCCAGTTGGGTTTAAACATTGAAGGACACAGGAACTGCTGGAATTACAGATTTTGACAACATCTTATCTCAATATCAATTTTCTGTTTCATCTTTTAATGATTGGACAATTCCTCCTTATGCAGGAAAAACTATTTTCGAATTAGAGTCGACCTTTGATTTTATAAACACTTATGCATTATGTGACGATTTGCAGAATGCAATCACAGAAGATTTGAATTACGATTTAGCTTTTTACAATGATAATATTTGTAGCTATGATGGAATTACTTACACTATTGAAACCTCCGAACTGCCTCCACAACAAGCTCCTGTAGTAGCTTGTGATGTATTTAAAAATCCGGCAAATAGTTATGTCTTTTGTCTTAAAAGACGCCTGTATATTTAGCATGCCAAATACGCAAACGCGTTTTGTTATGGTTTCTAATGATTGTAGTACAGTTAATTTTTTAAGAATATTATCTGCATCAGAAAATGAATTAACAGGTGTGAAAATCTATCCAAATCCAACCTCAGATGTATTGAATATTGAAGGAATTGAAAATATCAAAGCTGTGGAGCTACATTCAATTTTAGGAAAACAACTTTCTATTTCAATAAATGATTTTACCCGTATTGATGTAAGTGCCTAGAAAATGGAGTGTACTTCTTGAGAGTCATAGATGATAAAAATCGTACTGTGATTAAGAAATTCATCAAACAGTAAAAAAGTGAATTAATCACATAAAAAAATCCTGTTCATTACGAACAGGATTTTTATTTTAAGTCTGTATTGTAGATTATTTTTTAATCGTCAATTCTTTAATAATATTGTCAGCACCAGATAACTTATCAACCAACCAAAATACATATCTGATATCTACATTAATGGTACGTTGTAATTTATCGTCAAAAATAACATCACCAGCCATAGCTTCAATATTTCCATCAAACGCCAATCCAATTAATTCTCCTTTTCCATTTAATACAGGAGAACCTGAATTTCCACCAGTAATATCATTATTTGTCAAGAAATTTACTGGCATGTATCCGTTTTTATCAGCATACTGTCCGTAATCTTTCTTTTTGTATAAATCCAATACATCAGCAGGAAGATCAAATTCTTGATCGTTTGGCTTGTATTTCGCAATCATACCTTTCATCGTAGTATAATTGTTAATTTTTGCATCATTACGAGTATCTTTTGGTAATGCAACTACCTTCCCATAGGATAAACGTAAAGTTGAGTTTGCATCAGGATATTTTACCTTACTTAATTTTGATTCGCGCAATCCTTGAACAAACTTTCTATACGCTTTATCATAACTTTCTTTAGCAGCAGCAATGTTTTCAGGTTGACTTCTATATTGCGTCAATAAATCTTTTGATAATAAATATAAAGGATCATTTTCAAGCAACGCTTTATTTGGGAACATTAAGAAAGCTTCCAAACGCTTTTTAGAAGTAAAAATACTTAGTTCAAATATAGCATCTACATAGCCTTTGAAGTCATTATTTATTTCAGCACTAATTTGTTTCACTAATGGCGGTAATTCGTACCCAGATTTTTCAACATACAATTTCAACTGTGCAGCCATAACATCCTTTTCTAAAGGCATGTATGCATTTTTAAACATATTATCAATAAGTCCTTGTAGTCGTGGACGTAATTCGTCACGTTTTGCTTTATTCTGATCTAAATAATATTCTAAATTTCTTCCCAATCTTGCTGGTGATGCAGCGAAAGTGCTTCCACGTAATACACCAATTAAATAATTGTTATGACGTGCTTTGTCATTTGTTAAAGCATAATAGTTATTAATATCATTAACGACATTTCCATAGGTTGCTTTGTTACGTTTTTTATTTGCCCAACGATTAAATTTCTTTTCCAAGTCACGTTTTTTCTCAGCAGTTTTATGCTTGGTTAAGGCATCAATCATTCCTTGTCTATTTTTCCAATAATTTGCAATTCCAGCATATTTAGAAGCATATTTTAAATTGATGTCTTCGCTTTTGTCCATGTGCTTTTTCATAGCATCCATACTTGTTTTTGAAGCTTCTACCCAAGCAGGATACGCGTAGTTTACATTTTGAGCAATTCCTTCTGCTGGCATCCAACGGTTTGTACGTCCTGGATACCCTAAAATCATAGCAAAATCATCTTCTTTTACACCGCCTAAATTTACAGCTAAGTGTCTTTTAGGTTTCATAGGAATGTTATCTTCTGAATATTTTGCAGCATTTCCGTCTTTGTCAGTATATACTCTAAATAATGAAAAATCTCCTGTATGACGTGGCCATTCCCAGTTATCAGTGTCTCCACCAAATTTCCCAATGCTTTCTGTTGGTGTTCCTACCAAACGAACATCATCATAATCTTCGTACACAAAATAATAGAATTCATTTCCTTGAAAAAAGGAACGTACAGAAACAGTATACTTTCCACCTTCATTATTTTCTTGTTCAATAAGAGCAATTTCCTTGTTGATAGCAGCTTGTCTTTCCTTTTCTGTCATGCTATCATTCACTTTTGCTAAAATTCGTTTGCTTACATCATCCATTCGCACGAAAAAACGAACAGATAAACTCTGAGGCTTTAGTTCTTCATCAAGGCTTTTTGCCCAAAATCCATTTTTTAAATGATTTTTTTCTTCTGTAGATAATTCAGCAATGGCGTCATATCCGCAATGGTGATTTGTTAATACCAAACCTTGGTCAGAAATTATACTTGCCGTACAACCACCATTAAATTGCACAATAGCGTCTTTTAAACTGTTGTTATTAATGCTGTAAATTTCTTCGGCGGTTAATTGTAACCCCATTTTTTGCATATCTCTGTGATTTAAACGCTCTATATGCATTAAAAACCACATACCTTCATTGGCATTAGATGTAGGCATCATAAAAATGCATACAATCATAAATAGAAAAGCTTTCTTCATGTTTTGATTTTTTTGAGGGCTAAAGATATTAAAATTGCAATAGAAAAATGTTAATGCAACTCAGTATCTTTTAGCTTTTTTGAAGATAGTAGCTAGTTCCATTATTAGTTTTTGATAATTAACTGTTTTACAGTGATTTTTGTTTGGGATTTGATAAAAATTTACAGCTATTTGGAAAGAGAAAGCTTTCTGAAAATTCAAACTTTCAGAAAGCTTTTTAAATTACATAATGTCACAATCGTCAACTAACATAGATGCAGGACAATTATTACCGTCGCCAGGAAAATGGTGTGTGTAAAAAATCCATCCTCCAACGATATTATTAATTTCCTGTGATTTAAAAGTTGAAATTCGCTGTTTGTTAATCTTTAATAATGTAAGGTTTCTTTTTTTCATGATTAGAGTTTTTAAATTATCATAAGCTATAGTAATCATCTGATAATCAATTATGAAAAAATGAAAGAGAAAAGGGAATAAACGTTGTTATTTTTGGTGTAAGCGTACTATTTTTTGCATCTGTTTTAGAAAGTTTGCCTTTTGTCTATAAGACACCAAAAGCTTACTGTCATTTTTTAAGGTAGCAATATATGTTGAATCTTCTTCCCAACTTGCTATTTGTGCTAAGTTTACAATATAAGACCTGCGAATTTGAAAAAAGGTCTTAGATAAAAGTTCGGCATAATTAGACAATGCGTTTCTTGTTACCACAATTCCTTGTTCAGTATACCATTTAGTGAATTTTCCATAGGCTTCTAAATAGAAAATAGTATGAAGATCCACTACTTTTCGTTGTTTTCCTTCTTTTAAAACAATGACATCTTTTTGTAAGAGTTCTATATCTTTAGTTTGATATACTTTGTAAAGAATATATTACTCTTTAATTTTATTTTTAGCCTTTTCAATAGCTTTCAGTAACTCTTTTAATGAAAGCGGTTTTAAAATATAATCCAAAGCTTCTCTTTTCATGGCTTCAATACCGTAATTGTCATAACCTGTAATGAAAATGGTAATAAAATCTTTAGGTGAAAATTGATTTAAAACCTCAAATGCTTTTCCGTCAGTTAATTCAATATCTAAGAAAACTAATTGTGTTTTTTTTGTTTGTATTAGAAAAATAGCATCGTATACCTTTTCTGCAGAACCCAACATACGAATGCCTTCGCTATAATTAGAAATTAGATGCTGAAGTAAGTTTTTACTTCTAGGTTCATCTTCTATAATAACAGCCTCTATCATAAGCATTCATATTTTGATGTTTTGAATTACTTTTTGCGTTTAAGAAGCTTTAAGGGAATCGAATCTATACTTAAAAAAACTAAATTTTTAGCTGATGTAAAGAAAGTAATATGCTAGACAAAATTTGATTTCTGTAGTTGCACTAAAAACAAAAAGCAATCTAAATGATTATTTACAATAGAACGTATTTTTGAAAAAGGAAAGACAGGTTATGGAAAATTCAACAAAAATAAAGGGTAGAGGTGCACAAAAAAATGTACACAATCGTTTTTTACAAGACGCGCATGAAGTACGTTCAGACTTTTTAGAATATTGCAGAAAAGAAGGAGAAGTTGCCGATAAGAACAAAACAACTTACATTAATGTATTCCCTAAAACGATTGTTAATAAAGTAACAAGTCCTGATGTTGGGATGGAATATTCGCTCAATCCATACCAAGGCTGTGAACACGGTTGTATTTATTGCTACGCTAGAAGCAGTCATGAATTTTGGGGATTTAGTGCAGGCTTAGATTTTGAACGAAAAATATTAGTCAAACGAAATGCCGCGGAACTATTGGAAGCAAAAATTAAAAAGAAAAGCTGGAAAGCACATCCAATAGTACTTTCAGGAAATACGGATTGTTATCAACCAGCGGAAAAAGAATTGAAAATCACGAGAAGTTTATTGAAAGTGTGCCTACAATATAAACATCCTGTAGCTATTATTACTAAAAATTCACTCATATTACGTGATTTAGACTTATTGAAAGCATTGGCAGAAGACAATCTCATAGGTGTGAATATTTCTATTACTTCTTTGTCCGAAGAAACACGTCGCGTATTAGAGCCACGTACAGCAAGTATCAAAAAGCGATTGGAAACAGTGAAAGTTTTAGCAGAAAGTGGAATTCCTGTAAATGTGATGCTGGCGCCAATCATTCCATCAATCAACAGTCATGAAATTCTTCCTTTGGCAAAAAAAGTATCTGAATTAGGAGCTAGCTCCATTGCGTTTACAATTGTGCGACTCAATGGTGCAATTGGGGAAATTTTTACCGATTGGATTCGCAAAACAATGCCTGACAAAGCAGATAAAGTATTGCATCAAATAGAAAGCTGTCATGGCGGCACTTTAAACGATAGCCGTTATGGACATCGAATGCGAGGTGAAGGAAAAATTGCAAAACAAATTCGAAATTTAATTCAACTTGCCAGATTGAAATATTTCAAAAACAAAAAAATGCCCAGACTCAATACGGATTTGCATGAGCAATACAAATATGGGCAATATTCACTATTTTAACTACGCTTACAAAAAAAATACGACGCTTATAAATTAATTTGAGTGTTGTGTTAAAGATTACTTTATATTTAAAAATATTCCCACTTTTCAACGTGCATAAAATGTATAACTAACAAATAAGCACAATGAAAAAAGTACTATTATGCATTATGGCATTTGCCATTTTGTCTTGTTCATCAGATGATGAAAACACTTCAGTGATTGAAGAACATGGAATTCGTTTTAATTTGAATGGAACGGATTATTTTTTAACGGACTATTCCGCAGAAATTGATCCAACAAATAGTCTGTATAGAAGAGTAGAAGCATCTTTTGACAACGATACCAAAAAGATTGTATTTTTTGTAGAAGTTGAAGAAACCAATCAAATAGGACAGTTTCTTTTTCAAGTAGATGACGTTAATTGGCTATCCGATGGAGTACTTGGCGGTCCTAGAGAGACTTCTATTACTATGCATACAGATACTAAAATGGAAGGAACGTTTAAAATTACATTAGTAGACACTTGGTATGTTCCAGTACATAGTTTTGTAAACGGAGTAATCAATATTCAGTATTAAACTGTTATTAAAATTACTCACAATCTAAAGTATGATGTGAGTAATTTTCCTGTGCTAAAAAAGTAATTTTAGAATTAGCCGTTTCCGCAACCTTTTGTTTTGCATCCATTACTATAACCACAATTTAAACTTGGTCCAGATGTACTAGGAGAACCCTTTATAGGTTGTTGATTATTATTTGCTAAACCGCCATTAATTGAAGACAAGTTAGAAATAGATATTCTGTTTAATCGTAATGAGTGAAATGCTTTAGTTTTCATAATGTTACTAGTTAAGATTAATAATTCAAGTTTTCATTTTCTATAGACTAGGGTTGATTATGAATTTTCATTACCCATCTTTATGAAGAAATATGATTAAGGTTAATATAAAAGCCATCAAAAAGACTTTTTTGTACTATAAGATTGATTTTTATGTAATTAGCGTGTGCACACTTTTTTACTATCACAATTCCAGCTTGATCCTGCAGTACTTGGTGCAGCATTCCAATCTTCTCCAGCAGGAGGTGTTCCATCTGCAAGTCCACCAACAATTGCAGATAAATTAGAAATTGATTTTTTAGTAAGTTTTAAGGTTTTCATTCCGTTATTTTCATAATAGTTTGATTTGTAAATTAATAACGAATCGAAAGTAGCCTTTCAAAGAAGTAATTAGAAAGAATGCTGTAGATGGTTTACCAAAACGCGATGATTTGAAACTCCAAATAGCTAAAAAAGCTACGTTTGTCTAAAAGTCTAAAAAGTCTATACCTGTCCATTCCACTCAGCATAAAATTGTGCTAAAAACTGTTCCATAAAAATGTGACGTTGTTCGGCAATTTTCTTTCCTGTTTCAGTATTCATTTTGTCTTTTAGCAATAACAACTTTTCGTAAAAATGATTAATTGTTGGTGTTGTAGACTTTTTGTATTCTGCTTTGGTCATGTTAAGGTTTGGCTTAATGGCAGGATCATATATCTTACGATTTTTAAAGCCTCCATAATTAAAACAACGTGCTACACCAATAGCGCCAATGGCATCCAAACGATCAGCATCTTGAATTACATCTAACTCTGGAGAACGAAACTGCTGATTAAAATTTCCTCCTTTAAACGAAATATTAGAAATAATTTGTTCTACATGTACAATATCTGTTTCAGCAACAGCAATACTTTCTAAAAAAGCACGTGCTACTTTCGGTCCAACGGTTTCATCACCGTTATGAAATTTTGCATCGGCAATATCATGTAGTAATGCACCTAAGCTTACAATAAACTCGTCAACGGTTTCTTCTTTGGCAATCAAGAGCGCATTTTTATACACACGTTCAATATGAAACCAATCGTGTCCACCTTCGGCATTTGCCAATGTTTTTTGAACAAAATTAATGGTTTTATGTATAACTTCTTTTTTAGATAAATGCATGTAGTATTGATATGTAAGATTAATTAACAATAATATTTGATGTCACAATTTTTTCCAAATGAGCAATCAATTCATCATACTTAGCTTTAGGATATTCACTCAATAAAATGGGCTGATGTGTATCTATGGTAATTTCTGCTCCCAAACCACAAGGAAATTTTCCGTATTTGGTGGTTTTCCAAGAATTATTAATAGTTACAGGAACAATTTGTGCATTTGGTATATACTTAAATAATACTTCCAATCCTTTTGTTTTAAAAGCTCTGGGAATGCCAGTTTTGCTTCTTGTTCCTTCTGGAAAAATAACGGCAGCATAATTGTTTTTATGAATTGATTTTGCAAATCGTATAATTTCAGCGATCGCTTGCTTTTGATTCTTTCTATCAATCAAAGCGGCGCCACCATTGCGTAAATTAAAAGAAATACTTGGAATACCTTTTCCTAGTTCTTTTTTACTGATAAACTTTGGAGAATGCTTTCGAAACAACCAAATCAACGGAGGAATATCGTTCATGCTTTGATGATTAGAAACAATAATCAACGGTTTATCTAAATCCAATTTATGATCATTACGAAGTTTATAACGAATCCCTAAAATATGATGGCAAGACATAAGACTATATTGCAAGGCATTTACACTTAGGTTATGTCCTTTGTTTCCGCCTATTTTTAAGAAAATCCATTGTATAGGATGAAAAATAACCAATAATAATCCAAAAATTGGCATGTAAATACTAGAAAGTATGTAAGATAAAAACTTCACAATATTTATTTAAAATAAAAAATAAAACCACGCCCAAGGCGTGGTTTCTATAACTTGTATGGTAAAATGCTTAACAATTTTCGTTGTATGCATCTCTAAGATTTTCAGCAATCATTTCAGCTGGTCTTCCTTCAATATGGTGACGCTCTAGCATATGAACTAATTGTCCATCTTTAAACAAAGCCATGCTTGGAGAAGATGGAGGAAAAGGAATCATATAGCTTCTTGCCTTATCTGTAGCTTCTCTATCAACTCCTGCAAAAACAGTCACTAAATTATCAGGTTTCTTATCGTTATCTAAAGACATTGCTGCGCCAGGTCTCGCATTGCGGGCAGCACAACCACACACAGAATTTACAACTACTAAAGTTGTTCCTTCTTTTGCTAGTGCAGTATCAACAGCTTCTACCGTATGTAATTCTTCAAAACCAACTGCAGTCAAATCTTCACGCATTGGTTTTACCAATTCTGGTGGATACATAATCTTTTAAATTAAATTCATTAATAATGTAGCAAAGATACGGATTAAATTTTGTTGAAACTGACCAAATATTCACAGTTTTTATTGATAGAATGATTTATATAATTGATAGACGAAGATATTTTGTAAAATTAGTTCTTAGAAAAAAAATCAAAAACACCTTTTAAGAAAATTAAAAGCAAGCCAATAATTCCTCCGAACAAAAAAATTTTTGTAAAAATACCTAGATTGCTGCGACTAAAATTTGTGGAAAAACAAAAATCACTACAAAGAATAAAATCTACAATTGAAACATCGACGACAATCATAAAAATTAAATCGATGAGAAAAAGCGTCGCAAAAAACGTTATAAACATCGACTCTTTTCCAACTATCCTTCGTTGCTTTTCTTCGTATTTATTTGTAATATTATTCTGTTCATAATTATTTTCTTTTTCTTTCGAGATCGCACTTTGATCCTTATCCCTCATATTTTTTAAGCTTAATAAGACATGGTAGGTAAAAATTTACGTCATACATGACTTAAAAATAGAAAATATATATCAAAAACGTCATATATGACGTAAATTATTGCGCCTTGAATAGAGAATTTTAACGTCTATGGACGCACTAGAGAAAGATGAGATGCTGAAAAAAATTGGTATGCGTGTTAAAGAATTGAGGGTAAAAGCTGGTTATAATAGTCATGAACAATTTGCATTTGATAATAATATTCAACCAAAACAAATGTGGCGATGGGAATCGGGTTATGATTTTAAAGTGTCAAGTTTGATCAGAATTGCCAATATTCACAAAATTACCTTAGAAGAGTTTTTAAAAGATATAAAATAAAACTCGCTAGCATCTTAAAAATATTGTCGTTGATTTTTCATTGATACTACTATCAATATGTACAATTATACCGCAGATTTGATTGCAAACTACATATCAACATTGTGGTCGTACTGTTCGTATCTTATAAACTTGCCAGAATTACACTTTGATTGTATATTTTTTCTTGGGAAAATGTATCTTTGGTAAAAAACAAATATATGAGTGGATTTGCAAGCTGGATTGGAGGCGCTTTAGGCTGGACCCTAGGTGGTCCAATTGGAGCCGCTATTGGCTTTGCCATTGGAACAGCCGTTGATAAAGCAACTTCAAAAGGATTATTACTTGAAGAACCAAAAAGAGAACGAAGACAACGCAGAAGAAGAGCAGAACCTACGTATGAAAAGAGAAGACGACGTAGAACTACAACTGCACAAAAACAATCACAAACCAAATCCGGAGATTTTGAAGTAAGTTTACTAGTGCTTTCTGCCATTATTATGAAAGTTGATGGAGAAGTCTCAGAATCTGAAAAGAATTATGTACGTGACTATTTTGTAAAAATGTATGGAAAAGAACGTTCTAATAATGCGTTTAAACTTTTCAATGGCTTACTTAAAAAAGAAGATATTTCTACACGCCAAGTATGTCAGCAAATCCAAACACACATGGATCATTCTTCACGCTTGCAATTATTGCACTATTTGTTTGGAGTAACCAAAGCAGATGGTCATGTAAGTGAAGAAGAAGTGGAATTGATTGAAAAAATTGCAGGATACTTATATATTAATGATCGCGATTACCAATCAATCAAAGCAATGTTTTACAGTGCTACAGATAGTGCTTACATCATTCTGGAAATAGACAAATCTGCGACCAATAACGAAATCAAAAAAGCATATCGTAAAATGGCAAAAAAATACCATCCAGATAAGCTACAACATTTAGGAGAAGAACACGTAAAAGGAGCCGAAGAGAAATTTCAACGTGTACAAAAAGCCTATGAGCATTTACAAAAAGAACGCGGATTTTAATTTTAAAAACAATTTATTAACTAACCTAATACAAAAACCCCCATACCAAAAACCTATAATTACTCATGAGCGACTTTTGGATTTTTTTTAAACTAGGAATACATCATATTCTTAACATTGAAGGATTAGATCACATTCTTTTTTTAGTAGTACTAATAATTGCATACACTTTTAACGATTGGAAAAGAGTATTGTGGTTGGTAAGTGCTTTTACACTTGGTCATACTTTGTCCTTACTTTTAGCAACCTATGGTGCCGTAAAAGTTAATGGTAGCATTGTAGAGTTCTTTGTATTAGTAACCATTTTTATAATGGCACTATACAATATTTTTACTGCAGGCAAAAATACAAACAAAACAAAAGGAATTGTACTAATTATATCTGCATTATTTTTCGGGATTATTCACGGTTTAGCATTTGCAAAAGATTTCAAATCGATGGTGGCTGCTGGTATTGATGATAAATTATTGCCTTTATTAGAATTTACATTAGGAATTGAAGTAGCTCAAATCATAGTTGTTTTTGTCGTACTGATTATCTCTTTTATTTTTCAGACCATATTCAGATTTTCAAAACGCGATTGGATAATGGTTGTTTCTTCCATTGTAATAGGTGTATTAATTCCAGAACTTATCAAAGCAAGATTTTGGTAAAAAATTAACAACGAAGTTATTGTGATTCCATCAGAAAGCTGATATCTTCGTTATGAAAGTAAATAAGCAGCTTTTACAGTTACTTTTTTTCGCTCTAAAAAGATAAATTTGAGGATGCCAAAACAAAAACAAACTAAATACGACCATGCCTATTTACGCATGGCAAAAGAATGGGGGAAACTCTCTTATTGCAAGCGTAAACAAGTTGGTGCGATTATTGTAAAAGATAGAATGATTATTTCCGATGGTTATAACGGAACCCCATCTGGATTTGAAAATTTCTGTGAAGATGATGAAGGATATACAAAATGGTATGTGCTTCACGCTGAAGCCAATGCTATTCTAAAAGTTGCAGCTTCTACACAATCTTGCAAAGGAGCAACATTGTATGTGACATTATCTCCATGTAGAGAATGTAGCAAATTGATACATCAATCAGGAATTACACGAGTTGTATATTTAGATGCCTACAAAGACGACTCAGGGATACAATTTTTAAAAAAAGCAGGCGTTGAAGTAGAACATATTCCAAATGTTGAAGCCTCATAAAATAAACGTATTTTGAATAAAAGAACACAATATTTACTTCCCGCGATCATTGCAGCTGCAGTTGCCGCAGGTGTATTTATTGGTGGAAAATTAAATTTTAGTGCATCGCCAGAAACACTATTCTCTTCAAATACAAGCAAGGACAAGCTAAATCGATTGATTGACTATATTGATTACGAATATGTTGATGATGTCAATGTGGATAGTATTGTAGATGTAACCGTAAACAATATCTTAGAAAATCTTGATCCACATTCAGTGTACATTTCTTCAGATGATGAAAAAAGAGTTGCCGAAAACATGCAAGGTGATTTTGTCGGTGTCGGAATTCGCTTTGACATGGTAAATGATACTTTAACAGTCATTCGAACTTTAGAAGGCGGACCAAGTATTGCTGCAGGAATCAAAGCAGGCGATCGTATTTTAATGGCAGATAAAGATACTTTGTATGGCAAAAATATGCGCAATACAGAAATCATTTCTAGATTGAAAGGAACAGAAGCGACCTCTGTCAACCTAAAAATCTACCGTAAACAAACGAACGAAGAATTTGATATTGATCTCAAAAGAGCCAAAGTTCCTATTAAAAGTGTCGTTGCACATTATATGCTAACAGATGATTTAGGATATATAAAAATCAATCGTTTTGCTGAAACTACATATGATGAATTTGAAGAAGCGCTTGAAAGTTTACAACGACAAGGTGCAAGAAATTTAACCTTAGATTTACGTGACAATCCAGGAGGAATCTTAGATGTGACTCGTGAAATTGCAGACGAATTCTTAAAAGATGGAAAGTTGATTCTTTTTACAAAAAATAAAAAAGGAGAAATTGATAAATATTATGCAACTGATGATGGTAGTTTTGAAGATGGAGAAGTATATGTATTAATCAATGAAAAATCAGCTTCTGCTAGCGAAATTGTTGCAGGTGCATTGCAAGACAATGACAAAGGTATTATTGTGGGAAGAAGATCTTTTGGAAAAGGATTGGTACAACGACCAATGCCATTAGGCGATGGTTCGGTAGTGCGTTTGACAATTTCTCGTTATTACACACCAACAGGACGTTCTATTCAACGTTCTTACAAAAAAGGAAACAAAGATTACTTTGATGAATATTACGAGCGCTTTAAATCAGGAGAACTAAAGTCGATGGACAGTATCAAAGTGGCAGATTCGTTAAAGTTTGAAACGCCAAAAGGAAAAATTGTCTATGGCGGTGGCGGAATTATTCCTGATGTATTTGTACCACTATTAAGCTCGCCAGAAGAATTGTCACTCGAACGTGGTTTGCGTGCAAAAATTGTAGGGTATATTGATGACTTTGTATTTTACAAATTAGAAGCTGACAGGGCAAAGTATAAAAATATCTCTTTACAAGAATTTATGCGTGATTTTGAAATTACAGACGAAATGCTAATAGAATATACAGATTTCTTAAGTGAAATGAGAGGACAACGTATCTACATTGAAAAATATGCAGATCAAATGAAAAGGCATATTAAAGCAATCTTCGTTGAGCAATTATACGGTACCAATGGTTACCAACAACAACTCAATGTTGGTGACGAAATGATTGAAAAGGTAATCGAATTACATAGTAATTAGTGTCTTTACTTTAAAAGGTCATTTCGAGTGTCGAATCTGTGATTCGTAGTATTGAGAAGTACTTTGAATAGTTTGTTTGAAACCATGTCTTAATCAGCATCGCGTTAAACCATTCAAAAAAATCAAACCTTATCGTGTACTTTTGTGTGATTTCCATCATTCCAAAGGGTTAAAATATCGGTAGCAACTTGCGCGCCAGTTCCGGCAGCAATAGCAAACTGACTTCTCCAACCTGCAATCGTTCCACATACATATAAACCATCTTTTATAAGATGATCTTCATTTTTTAAATACACGCGGTCTTTTTTAGCAGCTGCTCTTGGATGTGGTGCAATAAATTCGTCTAAGCCGTCAATAGTAAACGGCTTGGCATAATTCAACGCAACTACAACTACTTTGCTTTCGTACGTGTTCTTGTTTGTGATGATTTGAAAATTGCCAGCTTCACCTTTGATCTCCTCTACTTTTTCGTTCTCGATTTGTACAACATGTGGATATGTTTCAGACAGTTGAGTTTGTCCTTCTTCCATAATAGAAGCTCCAGTAGTTCCTTTTGGAAAACCGAGGACATTATTAAACAATGCATTTTGCAAATGCGAAGATTTTTGATGTATTACAATTCCAATCTTTTTATCTGCGGCAAAAGCTTTCTCCTTGGCAGAACCTAACACGAGCGCACATTGCATTCCTGAAACGCCGCCACCAATTACAAGTACGTCAAACATTACTTCTTATGATTATCTATTTTTTCTTGAATTTTTTTAGAAGTCAAGAAGATTAATAAAATCATAATAGCACATAAAGCTGCTACAATACTAATTACAGCAACTAAACTATCACCTTGTAATAAATTATCAAAATCGAGTTTTGTCACATTGTAAATGCTAAGTACTACAGCCAGTGCAATAAATATATAAGAGAATGTTTTCATTTTTCTTTTTTTTAGAAGTGAACTTTTTGCGTATACAAGCTCTTTTAGAAATTGCATACGCATTTATTTATGTGTTGCAAAATTAAAGAAATATTTGCTTCATACCTGTAGTAAATATTTTAACTGCAATAGCTAATAGAATTACTCCAAAAACTTTGCGTAAAATACGAATTCCGTTTTGCCCTAACATGCGTTCAATCTTAGCAGAAGCTTTTAACACAGCGTACATAATAATCATATTGATTAAAATAGCAATCACAATGTTTGCGGCGCTAAACTCTGCACGAAGTGATAGGATAGAAGTCAAACTTCCTGGTCCTGCAACCAAAGGAAACGCAATAGGAAATACAGAAGCATCACTCATACTACCTTCGCCATCTTCCTTAAATATAGTAATTCCTAAAATCATTTCTAAAGCTAAAAAGAACAATACAAACGAACCTGCAATGGCAAATTGACTCGCAGAAATGTCTATCAAACTCAATAAACTCTCTCCAACAAATAAAAATACGGTTAAAATTATACCAGCAATAATCGTGGCTTTTCCCGATTGAATGTGTCCTGTCTTACGACGTAAATCGATGATAATAGGAATATTTCCAATAATATCAATAACGGCAAAAAGCACCATACTTGCCGTTAAAATGTGCTTAAAATTTAATTCCATTTTGATACATTTTTAAATTCGCGGCAAAAGTACACTATTCGCCTAACTATCAAAGAGAAAAGTGATATTTTTTAGGTTAAATTTAGGTGAATATTTCAACGTTTCTAAATTTGAATGTAAAGTCAAAATAAACAGTCAGAAAAAAGGTATATTTGCGGCATGTTTCAGTTAGGTAAAACCATCATTTCAGAAGATATTATTGAGAATGATTTTGTGTGCAATTTATCTGCATGCAAAGGAGAATGTTGTGTAGCAGGTGATGCAGGTGCGCCACTTGAAGAAGAGGAAATCAAAACCTTAGATGCTATTTATGATACCGTAAAACCCTTTTTACGCAAAGAAGGCATCGAAGCTATTGAGGAACAAGGAACCTATATCGTTAGAGAAAATGGCGACTTGGAAACACCTTTAATAAACGGAGCCGAATGTGCGTATGTAATTTTTGATGAAAAAAATACAGCATTGTGCGGAATTGAAGAAGTCTATAATAAAGGTTTAATAGATTGGAAAAAACCAATTTCTTGCCACTTATATCCAATACGTGTAGAAGCATATAGTGACTTTGCAGCGGTTAATTATCACAGATGGCCAATTTGTGATGATGCATGCTCTTTAGGAAAAGAATTACAAGTGCCGATTTATAAATTTGTCAAAGAAGCTTTGGTGCGAAAATTTGGAGAAGATTGGTACAGTGAATTAGAAAAAACTGCAAAAAAATTGGGCCGCTAATTCTTAAAAAATCATTTTCTCATTTTTTTTTAAAAAGTCTTGTTTTATCGCTGCTAGCAAAGAATTGATTCTTGTAAGTTAATGAAAACCAATTAAAAATGCCATTTTAGAAATCACTTAAAAAGTAGGAAAAAACCGTATTGTTGTTAAAAACTCGCAAACTTTGTGAATAAGTTACACTTTCATTTCCGAAGACATTTTTCAATCTTTGTTATTCCCAAATCAAACAATAGTCTTTTACCCAATTTTACATTAAAAAACTCGATAATTTTATGTCATCAGCAACAGAACCCATATTACAAGAAAACAAAGACAGATTTGTGATTTTTCCAATCAAACATGCAGATATTTGGGAATGGTATAAGAAATCTGAAGCTAGTTTTTGGACAGCTGAAGAAATTGACCTTCACCAAGATTTGACAGATTGGACTACTAAGCTGAATGATGACGAGCGTTATTTTATAAAACATATTCTTGCATTTTTTGCGGCATCAGATGGAATTGTAAATGAAAACTTAGCAGAGAACTTTGTAAATGAAGTACAATATTCTGAAGCTAAATTTTTCTACGGATTCCAAATCATGATGGAAAACATTCATTCGGAAACATATTCGTTGTTAATTGACACGTATGTGAAAGATGAAAAAGAAAAAGACAAGTTGTTTAAGGCAATCGAAAATTTCCCAGCCATCAAAAAGAAGGCAGATTGGGCTTTACAATGGATTGAATCACCAAGCTTTGCAGAACGTTTAATTGCGTTTGCAGCCGTTGAAGGTATTTTCTTTTCAGGAGCTTTCTGTTCTATTTATTGGTTGAAGAAAAGAGGAATTATGCCAGGATTAACGTTCTCTAACGAGTTAATTTCTCGTGATGAAGGTGTTCACTGTGATTTTGCAGTGCATTTACACAATAATCACTTGGTAAACAAAGTTCCAAAAGAACGTATTCGTGCTATTATAGTGGATGCACTTAATATTGAACGCGAATTCATTACAGAGTCTTTACCTGTAAGTCTTATTGGAATGAATGCAAAATTAATGACTCAATACTTGGAGTTTGTTACAGACAGACTTTTACAAGAATTAGGTTGTGAGAAAGAATACAATGTATCGAATCCATTTGATTTCATGGATATGATTTCGCTACAAGGTAAAACTAACTTCTTTGAAAAAAGAGTATCAGAATATCAAAAAGCAGGTGTTCTGAATAAAGAAGAAGAGAAAGACAAATTTAGCTTTGACGCTGATTTCTAAAAGAGAACTCCTTTGATTTTGGTTGTTCTGCAATCAAAATTTTAAAACACATTAATAAAATTCCAACTACTGATTTTTTTCGCCGAAAAATTGGTAAAAACACTAACCCCTTTTCTGAACGAAAGTCAGAAAAAATAAAAAACAGATGAGCGTATGTTTGTAGTAAAAAGAGACGGAAGAAAAGAGCCAATGATGTTTGACAAGATCACTTCACGAGTGAGAAAGTTATGTTATGGCTTAAACGATTTGGTAGATCCTGTAAAAGTTGCCATGCGAGTTATTGAAGGCTTGTATGATGGTGTAACTACTTCAGAATTAGATAATTTAGCAGCAGAAGTTGCTGCCACAATGACAACGACGCATCCTGATTATGCACGATTGGCTGCGCGTATTTCCGTATCTAACTTACATAAAAACACAAAGAAGTCATTTTCTGAAACAATGGTTGATTTGTATGAATGTGTAAATCCTAGAACAGGAAAAAAAGCACCATTATTGTCAGATGAGGTATATAAGGTAATCATGGACAATGCAGATCGTTTGGATTCTACTATTATCTATAACCGCGATTTTGGCTATGATTATTTCGGATTCAAAACTTTAGAACGTTCATATTTATTAAAGTTAAATGGAAAAATCGCAGAACGCCCACAGCACATGTTGATGCGTGTTTCTGTTGGAATTCACTTAAATGACTTAGATGCAGCGATTGAAACCTATGAGTTAATGTCTAAAAAATACTTTACACATGCAACTCCAACCTTATTCAACTCTGGAACTCCAAAACCGCAAATGTCATCATGCTTCTTATTGGCAATGCAAGATGATAGTATTGACGGAATCTACGATACTCTTAAACAAACGGCGAAAATATCTCAATCAGCAGGAGGAATAGGTTTATCTATTCACAATGTTCGTGCTACAGGTTCATATATTGCAGGAACCAATGGAACGAGTAACGGAATTGTGCCAATGCTTCGTGTATATAATGATACAGCGCGTTATGTAGATCAAGGTGGAGGAAAACGTAAAGGTTCGTTCGCTATTTATGTAGAACCTTGGCATGCCGATATTTTTGACTTCTTAGATTTAAAGAAGAATCACGGAAAGGAAGAAATGCGTGCGCGTGACTTGTTTTATGCAATGTGGATTCCAGATTTATTCATGAAACGTGTAGAAGAAGACGGACCATGGACGTTAATGTGTCCAAACGAATGTCCAAACTTATTCAATGTGCATAGTGACGAGTTTGAAGCATTGTATTTAAAATACGAATCTGCAGGAAAAGGAAGAAAAACAATTAAGGCGCGTGAGTTATGGGAGAAAATCCTAGAATCTCAAATTGAAACAGGGACGCCATACATGTTATATAAAGATGCGGCAAATCGTAAGTCAAACCAAAAGAATTTAGGAACTATTCGTTCGTCAAATTTATGTACAGAAATCATGGAGTATACATCTCCAGATGAAGTAGCGGTTTGTAACTTGGCTTCGATTGCATTGCCAATGTTTATTAAAGGAAAAGAATTTGATCACCAAGAGTTATTCCGTGTTACGAAGCGTGTAACGAAGAACTTAAACAAGGTAATTGATAGAAATTACTACCCTGTAAAAGAAGCGGAAAATTCAAACTTCCGTCACCGTCCAATTGGATTAGGTGTACAAGGGTTGGCAGATACATTTATCAAGCTGCGTATGCCATTTACGTCTGATGAAGCTAAAAAATTGAACCAAGAAATCTTTGAAACGCTTTATTTTGCGGCAGTTACTGCTTCTATGGAAATGGCAAAAGAAGAAGGTCCATACCAAACTTATGAAGGTTCACCAATATCACAAGGAGAATTCCAACACAACCTATGGGGAATTAAAGATGAGGAGTTAAGTGGACGTTGGAATTGGGCAGAATTACGTGAGCAAGTAGCAGAAAACGGTGTGCGTAACTCACTATTAGTAGCGCCAATGCCAACAGCTTCTACATCACAAATTCTTGGAAACAACGAATGTTTTGAGCCATATACATCGAACATTTATACACGTAGAGTACTTTCTGGAGAATTCATTGTAGTAAACAAGCATTTATTAGAAGACTTAGTGAATTTAGGATTATGGACGGAAGATTTAAAGCAAGAATTAATGCGTGCGAATGGTTCTATCCAACACATTGATGAAATTCCACAAGACATTAAAGATTTATATAAGACAGTTTGGGAATTGAGTATGAAAGATATCATCGATATGTCCCGTCACAGAGGATATTTCATTGACCAATCACAGTCGTTAAACTTATTTATGGAAGGCGCAACGATGGCAAAATTAACATCAATGCACTTCTATGCATGGAAGTCAGGATTAAAAACAGGAATGTACTACTTACGAACAAAATCGGCAGTAGATGCCATCAAATTTACAGTGAAAAAGGCAGCGAAACAAGCGCCAGTTGCAGCAACCGTAACTACAGCTGTAGCAGAGGCAAAGCCAAAACCAGTAGCTGTAGAGCCATTGACGCCACAAGAATTACAAGAAATGTTATCAAGAGCTAGAGAAAGTGAAGATGATGATTGCTTAATGTGCGGTTCTTAAAAATATACACTTGTAAAAAACTGACGAAAAAGGGAACGTGACTAACGTTCCCTTTTTTTATGTTTTATATGTCCCGTCCTGAAATAGCGTTACACTAAATTTTAAGTGTAATTAAAACAAATTATGTAAAGCGAACTCAAAAAGA